>NZ_RAUX01000028.1 GCF_013464485.1 Stenotrophomonas maltophilia | reverse complement strand
CCCGGCACTACCGCATCGTTACTTCTCCCGCCGCCAGTTGATCGACCCACGGTTTTCCACCGTGCTCGATTCCACTTCCACATCGAAGCCGCGGCGCAGCAGGTACTTCAGCGTGATCACCGAACCGGCACCGACCAGCGACACGCCGTAACCGACGTACAGCTTGGGCGAGATGTACTTGCCAACGCCGATCACCGAGCCACCCAGCGCGCGCGACTGGCTCACGCCGGCATCGTCCAGACCCAGCTTGGCACCCAGCTGGGAGGCCAGCAGGCCGCTGCCGGCCGAGAGTGCCGCCGAGGCCGCATTGACCTGCTGGGTTTGGTCGCTGCTGGCGCCGGTCAGACTGCGGCCCAGCACCAGGTAGGCCAGCGCTTCGGACTGCGACATCGCCGGATCGGACCATACGTCCGCACGCGGTTGCTGCGCACGCCCGGTCACGTCGATGCCGGCAGTGACATCACCGATCCGGCGCTCGGCGCGGATGTTGATGCGCGGGTCGGATACCGCGTTGTAGTTCCAGGTGAGGTTGCCGCGGGTGATGGTCAGGTCCTGACCATAGGCCTTGTAGCGACCGCTCACTTCCAGGCCACCGTTGGCGGTCATCTCGCGGCCGGGCTTGGCCCACACCTGCATCTTGCCGGTCAGTGCACCCTTCAGGCCGAAGCCGGTCATCTTCACCTTGTCACCCAGACTGACCACCAGGTCCATGTCCAGGGGCGAGGTGCGCGATTCTTCAGGATCGGCCGGGTCCAGCACCACCACGTCTTCGGACACCGAGGTGCCGCGGTCCAGGCGTTCGAGGTCGATATCAGCCTCGGGCACGTGCACGGTGCCGCGCAGCTCCATCGCGGCCTTGGCCAGGGTGAAGTCGAGGTTCGGGTTGGCAACGATGCGCAGTTCGCTGGTGTTGGACAGCAGCACATTCTCGCCATGGATCTTCAGCTGCAGCGGCTGTGCATCGCCGAACCACGACAGGCCACCATCCACATACAGCGTGCCCTGGCCCGAGTTGGCCTGTGCGGTGATCTTGGCCGAGCCATCGGGCTGGGCCACGAAGCTGCCCTTGCCCTGATCGAGGGTCAGGCCCAGCGCCGGGAACTCGCCCTTGAAGTTGCTCAGCTGTGCATCACCGCCCAGTGATGGCTGGCCGCGCGTACCGCGCAGGCTGACGTGGCCTTCGATCAGGCCGGTCGGGCGCACGATGTCCGGCGAGAAAAGCTCCAGCCAGTACAGCCGCGACATGTTGAGGTACAGCTCGCCGTTCAACGGCGCACTGGCTTCCCAGCCGGTCTGCATCCTGGCATCGACGAAGCCGTTGCCCTGGAAGCCCATGCCCAGGTAGCCCTTGATGATGGCCGGGGTCATGTCCAGCTTCAGCGAGAACTGGTCATAGCGCACCAGCTCGCCACGGGTGGTATCGCCCACCGTGGCGCGGCTCTCGCCGAGGCGGATGCCGCCTTCCTTCGAACGCACTTCCACGTGGCCTTCCCAGGCATTCCCGCGTGGGCGGATCTGTGCGTCCAGACTGACCTCACCCCGCAGGTTGATGCGGCGGCCGGACTGCGGCGGCAGCCACGGCTGCACCAGCGCCAGCGGCAACGCGTCACTGCGCACCACCAGGCCCTCGCGCGGCCAATTCGCCTGTGCGCACAACGCGCCGCTGCTGGCTGCGGCCAGGCAGGCTTCGGACAGCGTGTAGGTACTGCCATTGATCGCGAACGCCGCCGGTGCACGCAATGACCAGGCATCGCCCTTCACCGGTGCGATGCGCAGCGCGGCCAGCTCGCCGCGCCACTGCGCGCCCTGCTGGCGCACGCTGCCCTGCAGCTCGATCGCGCCCATCTCGTTGCGGGTCTGCGCGGCCAGGCGCAGGTTGGAGACACTGCCCTGCGCATCCACATTCAAGCGTTCCAGCAGCATGCCGGCATTGACCTGCTGGCCCTGGATCGCCAGTGTGCCGCTGTCGCCACGCCACGGCAGGTGGCCCTTGATGCTCACGCTCTCGGCGCCGTAGCCGTCCCAGTTGAGGTTGTTGCCGACCAGGTCGGCGGTGATGTCCGGCGCATCGCGCGGGCCCTTCACCTGTACCTGGCCACGCAGGCCGCCATCGGCGCCCGGCAGCAGGTCACTCAGCTGCAGCGGTTCGAAACGCGCATCGATGTCGAGGCGGTCACCGACCTTGCCCGAAGCGGTCACCCGGCTGCTGCCCAGCGACAGCTTCAGGTCACCCTGGCCCTGCGCGCCCTGCAGCGCGAACTTGCCCTGCGCGTCCAGGTTGCGCTGACGCAGCACGCCCTTCAACGACGGCAGATCGACCGTGGCTTCCAACGTGCCGGCGGTACCCGGCGGTGCGTTTGCCGGCGGCGGCAGCTGGCGGCCCTTGGAGGCCAGGTTGCCGGACAGGCGGCCATTCCATCCCGGCACGAAATAGCCGGGGTCGAAGTCCTTCAGCGTGGCCTTGGCATCCCAGTCCAGCTGCGGTGCCCACGCCACCTGGCCTTCCACCTGCAGCTGGCCACCTGGGGTCTGCGCCTGCAGCTGGTGGATCGACGCGGCCTGATCGTTGCCGCGCACATCGAAGTGCAGCTGTGCCTTCTGCGCGTCGCGCTCGACCTCGGCGCGGCCGATCGCCGCCCAGGCCTTCAGGGTACCGGCCAGGCCGAAGCGTGCTTCCTTCAGGGTCACCGGCACCGGTGCGCTGCCGGCGGTATTCGGATCGGGCGCCGGTACGTAGGTCAGATCATGTGCGACCACCGAGAAGTTGAGCTTCTGCTGGTTTTCCTGGCTGAAATCGGCGGTGCCTTCCAGCCGCGCCTCACCGCCAAGACCCTTCACCAGCAGCGGTGAGACTTTCAGCACCTGGTCCTGCAGCGACACCACCGACGGTGCCAGTTCCAGTTCCTGATCGCCCTGTTTCACCTTGCCACGCAGATTGGCGTTGCCGCCCTTGCCGGCGGCGGTGAAGTCCAGTGCCAGCGGCGCGATCGCCGAGCTGGCCAGTGCCGGCGACAGCAGCGCCAGATCCAGCTCGTCACTGCGGATGCTGGCGCTCCAGCTCGGATCGGTGCGGCCATCGAACACCAGCATCGCGTGCAGCGGCTTCGGCGCGCGCCCGGCTACGGCCACTTCCATGTGCGACAGGTCACCGCGCGCGACCAGGCCGACGGTGGCGGCCGTGCGGCCACGCGGCGCCGGCAGCACCGCGGTGACGGTCACATCGGTGTCGTAGTCCTTGGCCGGGATGTAACGACCCTGGGCGGTGAAATTGCCCATGTCGCTGTCCACCACCAGTTTGTGTGCCTGGAACTCGCCATTGGCGATCTCGATGCCGCCGCGCACGCGACTGATGTCGATCACCGGCTCGTTGGCCTGGCTGATGCGGAAGCCGTCGATGGCGATGGCATCGGCCTGGATCGCCAACGGCATTTCGATCTGCGGCAGCGAATCGGGCCACGACGGCAGCTTGAACGGCTCGTCACTCTTGGCCAGGTTCAACGTCGCGTTGGTCAGCTCCAGCTTGTCCAGCAGCAGCTTGCGGCCCAGCAGCGGGCGCAGGTCCGGCTCCAGATGGGCGCGCTCGGCGTGGAAATGGATGTCGTCGTAGCGGAAGTCGACGTTGTACAGGGTCAGCGGACCGGCCACCGGGCCGTCCACCTTGTCCCAGGTGAAGCTGGCGCCCACCGGCAGCCGTGCCACCACCTGCGCCAGCAGCACGTCACGCCCGGCCACGGTCTGCAGCAACCAGTACACCGCCAGCAGGGCCAGCAGCACCAGGCCCAGCACGCCCACACCGGACCAGGCCCAGAAGCGGCGGCGGCGGTAGAAGCGCACGCGCGGCGGCGTGGTCGGGTTCGGAGTGGGTGCGGGCGTACTCACAGGTCCGCTCCGATGTTGAGGTACAGCTGGAACTGCGAATCCGGGTTGTTCAAGCCATGCGCGATATCCACGCGCACCGGGCCCACCGGCGATTTCCAGCGCACGCCGAAGCCGACGCCGGTATGCAGATCGATGGTGTTGTCGAAGGCGCTGCCGGTATCGACGAACACCGCCGCACCCCAGGGGCCACCATTGAAATAGTGCTCGTACTCGGCCGAGCCGATCACCAGGTTCTTGGCGCCCAGCGCGTACTTGTCCGGTGCCGGGGTCCGCGGGCCCACCTCGCGATAGGCATAGCCGCGGATGCTGCGGTCACCACCGGCGAAGTAGCGCAGGCTGGGCGGCATCGCCACCAGATCACTGGTCCAGGTGGTGCCACCCTCGCCGCGCAGGATCAGGCGGTTGCTTTCGCCCACCGGGATGTACCAGCGCAGCACGGCATTGGCCTGCACGAAGCTGGTGTCCGAACCGGCACCTTCAACGCCGGCACGCATCGTCGCAGTACCGCTGATGCCCTTGCGCGGGAACAGTTCGTCATCGACGTTGACGTAGTCGGCGACCATCTGCGGGTACACCAGCGTCGACGTGTTGTAGACCGCGTCGGTGAATTCGGTGCCGGAGGCATAGCGCCAGCGCTCGCGCAGCGCGTTGATCGAGGCGATCGCGGTCCAGTGTTCGTTGATCTCGCCGCTGCGGCTGGCGATCAGCTTGAAGTTGCGCAGGTCGATGTAGTCGGTCTGCTCGTCGTAGGCGCTGGCAGCGAAGGTGTACCAGCCATCAAGCCAGTTGAAGGCCGGAATGCGGTAGCTGGTGACCAGGCTCTTGCGCTTCTGCGCATAGTCCAGCTGCGTGTTCATCTTGTGGCCGCGGTTGTTCAGCCACCGCCGTTCGATGCCACCGCGCACACCCGGGCCACTTTCGCTGCCGTAGCTCAGACCCGCGGTGTAAATGGTGCGCTTGGCACGGGTCAGCTTCACATCCACCGGCACTTCGCCGTTCGCATCGGCCTGGTCGGGCCGCGGCTGGATGTCGATCACGCTGAAGTAGTCCAGCTTGGTCAGCGACTCGCGCAGCCGGTCCAGCTTGCCCTCGTGGAAGTAGCTGCCCTGTTCCCAGTACACCAGCGGATCGAACAGCTTGTCGACGAAGTAGTCCTGCTCGAAACGCACCGGTCCCATGTTGTAGCGGCGGCCGCTGTCCCAGGTCAGGTCGATGTCGGCGGCGTTGTCGGCACGGGTGATCTGCACCTGACGCTGGGTGTAGTCGGCATCGAAATAGCCACGTTCGGCCAGGCGACGGGTGACGGTGATCTTGCTGGCTTCGTACTGCGTGTGTTCGAAACGCTGGCCCTTGCGCGGCTTGAACGCGGCCAGATCGTCCTGCAGGTACTGGTCGTACATCGCCGGCCCGGTGATGTCGATGTGCTCGCGGCGGACGGTCACCGGGGTGCCCTTGTCGACATGGATCAGCACGCGCACGTGCTCGTCCTCGCGCGGCGCCTCGACCTTGATCACCGGGTTGTAGTACCCGAACGGTTCCAGTGCCTGGCGGGTCTGCCGCTCGGCCTGTGACAGCAGGTACTCCAGGCGCGATTCGCCCTGTTCCTTGCCGATCGTGTCGTACAGCGACAGCGATTCCTGGATGTTCTCGATGATTGCGGCGTCGTCGCCCTTGTCCAATCCCTTGATGTCCACCTTGTCGATGGTGCCGCGCGCGTGGGCCACGGAGGTGGCGGCCAGCGACAGGACCATCAGCGGCAGGGCGTATTTCTTTGGCTGCATGCGGCACAGCATACCGACCGAAGGTGACGATGCGAAATGCATCACGTCATTGGGGATCGGTTGTTAAGTGGCGGTCAAAATACGCGCCTTTGTGGCGATCGTCGTGATCGCAGCCGAGGATGCCGGCATCGTGCGCGATGCCGGCAATGACCCCGATGGACATCCGCCAGCGGTGATCCGGTAGTGCCGGCCACTGGCCGGCAACCCACAGATCGATCCGATGCGCGGTGGCAATGCCGGCCAGCGGCCGGCACTACCGATACGGGCGTCAGCTCGACAGATGCTCGATCGCTGCCACCTTGCCCAGGCGCTCGCCCAGCATCGTCAGCAGCGCCAGGCGGTTGCCACGCAGCGCCGGATCCTCGGCATTGACCATCACGCCATCGAAGAACGCGTCGACCTGCGGGCGCAGGCGTGCCAGGCGCGCCAGCACAGCCACATAGTCCTTGTGCTGCAGGCTGGCGCCGGTGTCGTCGATGGCCGCGGTGACCGCTTCAGCCAGCGCGCGCTCGGCGTCTTCCTGCAGCAGCGCCGGGTCGATCTGGGCCGGGATGTCGCCTTCGGCCTTGCGGAGGATGTTGCGGATGCGCTTGTTGGCCGCAGCCAGCGCCTCGGCTTCCGGCAGCGCGGCGAAGGTGCCGATCGCATCCAGGCGGCGGTCGAAGTCGTACAGCGAGGCCGGCTTCAGCTCGGCCACCGCATTGAAGTGCGTGGCCGGCACGCCCTTGTCGGCGTAGTAGCCCTTCAGGCGGTCGAGGATGAAGTCGTACAGCTCGCCGACATCAGCCTGCACGTTGCGTGCGGCCAGGCCGGCGTTGGCGCTGGCCAGCAGCGCGCGCAGGTCCAGCTCGAAGCCGCTTTCGATGATCGTGCGGGCCAGGCCCAGCGCGTTGCGGCGCAGGGCGAACGGGTCCTTGTTGCCGGTCGGCTTCAGGCCAGCGGCGAAGCCACCGGCCAGCGTGTCGACACGTTCAGCAATCGCCAGCACCTTGCCCAGCGGCGACAGCGCGATGTCGTCACCGCCGAAGCGCGGCTGGTAGGCCTCGTCGATGGCCAGCGCCACATCGGCCGATTCGCCACCGGCCACGGCGTAGTGGCGGCCGGCGATGCCCTGCAGCTCCGGGAACTCGTTGACCATGCGCGACTGCAGGTCGTTCTTGGCCAGCTCGGCCGCACGTTTGGCCTGCGCAGCGTCGGCGCCAACCTGGGGTGCGATCACTTCGGCCAGGGCGGCCACGCGCGCCACCTTGTCGGCCACGCTGCCCAGCTTGGCCTGGTAGGTCACCGTTTTCAGGCCGTCGCCCATCGACACCAGGCCCTGCTTCAGGTCCTCGTCGAAGAAGAACTTGGCATCAGCGAAGCGCGGGCGGATCACGCGCTCGTAGCCCTTGGCCACTTCGGCCACGTCCTTCGATTCGATGTTGGCGATGCCGATGAACTTCTCGGTCAGGGTGCCAGCGGCATCCAGCACCGGGAAGAACTTCTGGTTGATCTCCATCGTCTCGATCAGCGCTTCCTGCGGCACCGCCAGGAACGCGCGTTCGAAGCTGCACAGCACTGCCGACGGCCATTCGACCAGGTTCACCACCTGCTCCAGGTTGTCGTCGGTGATGCGGGCGCTGCCACCGGCCTTGGCCGCAGCGGCCTCGACCTCGGCAACGATGCGCGCACGGCGTTCGCTCGGGTCGACCAGCACGAACGCGGCACGCAGGGCTTCAACATAATCCTGCGGCTGGGCCAGCGACACCGCCTGGTCGTGGTGGAAACGATGGCCACGGCTGACGCGACCGGCCTGCAGGCCGAACAGCTCGGCTTCAACCACGTTGGCACCGTGCAGCAGCACCAGCCAGTGGGCCGGGCGCGCGAAGCCCCAGGCGTGGTCACCCCAGCGCATCGGCTTGGGAATCGGCATCGCCGCGATCGCCTCGCGCAGGATCTCCGGCAGCAGGCTGGCAGTGCTCGCACCCGGGGTCACCGCGCGGTGCACGAAACGCTCACCCTTGTTGTCGGTGGTCTTCTCCAGCGCGGTCCAGTCGATCCCGGCCTTGGCGGCGAAACCCTGCAGGGCCTTGGTCGGCTGGCCTTCGGCGTCCAGCGCGATGTTCAGGTACGGGCCCAGCACTTCGCTGTGCTGTTCCGGCTGTTCCAGGCCGACGCCCGGCAGCAGCACGGCCAGGCGGCGCGGGGTCGACAGCGGGCGCGCATCGCCCAGTTCCAGCGCGACACCGCGCTTGCGCAGGCCTTCGACAACACCGTCGAAGAACGCCTGGGCCAGGCCCGGCAGCGCCTTGACCGGCAGCTCCTCGGTGCCCAGTTCGATCAGCAGGGGGGACAATTGGCTCATCGGTTCGATCCTGTGGTGGGGGCGCAGCGCGCAACGCGTCCGGCGCCCCGGAGGTTGAGAGAAGGGGGGAGCGGCCGTCAGGCCTTCTTCGCGCCCGGGAAGCCCAGCTTCTCGCGCTGCTCGTAGTAGGCCTTGGCCACCGCCTGGGCCAGCGCGCGCACGCGCAGGATGTAGCGCTGGCGCTCGGTCACGCTGATCGCACGGCGTGCATCGAGCAGGTTGAAGGTGTGGCTGGCCTTCATCACCTGCTCGTAGGCAGGCAGCGGCAGGTTCACTTCCACCAGCTTCTGCGCTTCGCGCTCGCAGGCATCGAAGCGGTGGAACAGCTCTTCCACGTCGGCG
Source organism: Stenotrophomonas maltophilia (assembly GCF_013464485.1). Classification (GTDB taxonomy): domain Bacteria; phylum Pseudomonadota; class Gammaproteobacteria; order Xanthomonadales; family Xanthomonadaceae; genus Stenotrophomonas; species Stenotrophomonas maltophilia_AW. Next base: position 122,574 of record NZ_RAUX01000028.1, on the reverse strand, counting down.
TATTCGAAGTTGTACGTGCTCTGCTCCACCTCGTTCTGGTGGTAGACGTCACCGTAGGTCACCGGCTGGCCGTCCGGGCCGTAGGTCCAGACCAGGTCGTAGACGTTGTCGCAGTTCTGCAGGTACATGCACAGGCGCTCGAGACCGTAGGTGATCTCGCCCAGTACCGGACGGCACTCCAGGCCACCGGCCTGCTGGAAGTAGGTGAACTGGGTCACCTCCATGCCGTTGAGCCAGACTTCCCAGCCCAGGCCCCAGGCACCCAGCGTCGGCGATTCCCAGTTGTCCTCGACGAAGCGCAGGTCATGCACCAGCGGGTCGATGCCCAGCGCCTTCAGCGAATCCAGGTACAGCTGCTGGATGTTGTCCGGCGCCGGCTTCATCGCCACCTGGTACTGGTAGTAGCGCTGCAGGCGGTTCGGGTTCTCGCCGTAGCGGCCGTCGGTCGGGCGGCGCGAGGGCTGCACGTAGGCCGCGTTCCAGCCTTCCGGACCGATCGCACGCAGGAAGGTGGCCGGGTGGAAGGTACCGGCGCCCACCTCCAGGTCGAGCGGCTGGATGAGCACGCAGCCCTGCTGGGCCCAGAACTGGTTCAGGGTCTGGATCAGGCCCTGGAAGGTGATCGGAACGGTCGGGGTCGCGGACATGCGTACGAGTCTTGGCCGGCAAGGGGGTGCGCTAGTATAACGGCCGACCTGCGGGGCATTCCGTACCCGGGAGGAGCAGGCAGATGGAACATCGGCTGCCGGCAGGCACGCCCGGCGAGGCGGGCGGTGCCCCGTTGCCCTGGGGACGGCTTCACTTCGAGCAGATTGCCGCGGCGCTGGCCGCCGATGGACTGGTGGCCGAGCAGGACCGCGAGCGCATGCGGTTTTCCGCGCAGGGTGCGCGCAACGCCAGTGAAGTGCATCCGCTGGTGCTGCTGTCCAACCTCAAGCTGGCCGCCACCGGCGGCGGCGAACTGACCCTGGAGCGCCTGACCGAGTGGCTCGCGCAGCGCACTGGCAGCCGCTACCTGCGCATCGATCCAACCCGGGTCGACGTTGCTGCGGTCACTGCGCTGGTATCGCATGCCTACGCCCGCCGTCACCGCTTCCTGCCACTGGCGGTGGACGCCGAGCGCGTGCTGGTGGCCACCAGCGAACCGTTGGTGCAGGAATGGCGCCGCGACCTGCAGCACCTGACCCGCCGCCGCATCGAGCTGGCCGTGGTCAATCCGCTGGACCTGCACCGCTACACCATGGAGTTCTACGGGGTGACCCGCTCGGTGCGGGGCGCCCGCGGCGACGTGCGCGGCGAGGCCAACACCACCCTGCCCAGCTTCGAGCAGCTGGTCGAGCTGGGCCGCACCGGCGACGTCAATGCCGACGACCAGCACATCGTGCACATCGTCGACTGGCTGCTGCAGTACGCCTACGAGCAGCGCGCCTCGGACATCCACCTGGAGCCACGCCGCGAGATGGGGCGCATGCGCTTCCGCATCGACGGCGTGCTGCACAAGGTGTTCGAAGTGCCGCCGGCGGTGATGACCGCGGTGGTCAGCCGCATCAAGGTGCTGGGCCGCATGGACCTGGCCGAACGCCGGCGCCCGCAGGACGGCCGCATCAAGACCCGTTCACCAGGTGGCCGCGAGGTCGAGATGCGCCTGTCGACCATGCCCACCGCCTTCGGCGAGAAGTGCGTGATGCGCATCTTTGACCCGGATGCGGCCTTCAAGAGCATCGACCAACTCGGTTTCAGCCCGCAGGAGGCCGCTGGCTGGAATGCGCTGGTCGAGCGCCCGCACGGCATCGTGCTGGTCACCGGCCCGACCGGCTCGGGAAAGACCACCACCCTGTATTCCACGCTGAAGCGGCTGGCGACGCCGGACGTGAACGTGTGCACGGTGGAAGACCCGATCGAGATGATCGCGCCCGAGTTCAACCAGATGCAGGTGCAGGCCAACATCGACCTGGACTTCGCCAGCGGCGTGCGCACCCTGCTGCGGCAGGACCCGGACATCATCATGATCGGCGAGATCCGCGACCTGGAAACGGCGCAGATGGCGGTGCAGGCCTCGCTGACCGGCCACCTGGTGCTGTCCACCCTGCACACCAACGACGCGCCATCGGCGGTCACCCGCCTGCTCGACCTGGGCGTGCCGCATTACCTGCTGGCCAGCACCCTCAACGGCATCCTCGCCCAGCGCCTGGTGCGCACGCTGTGCCCGCACTGCAAGCAGCCGCACAGCCTCGGCCCAGCTGATTGGGCGGTGCTGGCTGATAGCCATGGTGCATATCCAGATGCCGCCACGCCCTGTCGACCGGTCGGTTGCCTGGAGTGCCGGCGCACCGGATTCCTCGGCCGTATCGGCCTGTATGAGTTGCTGCCATTGGGTTCGCGGCTGCGCGGGCAGATCCGCGCCGACATGGACCTGGCCGGTTTCACCCGTGCCGCGCGGACTGAAGGGCTGCGAACCCTGCGCCAGGCCGGGCTTGAAAAGGTGGCGCTGGGGCTGACTACAATCGAGGAAGTCCTGTCAGTCCTGCCGCCCCCGGATGAACCCAGCCCCGTTCCTGATTCTTGAAACCGGCCGCCCGGTACCGTCGCTGCGCCGCTACGGGCGCTTTCCGCACTGGATCCGGGTCGCCGCCGGGCTGGAAGAACACGAGACCGTGGTGGTCGATGTTGAACATGGCGATGCATTGCCCGACCCGCGCGCCTTCGCCGGCGTGCTGGTGACCGGTTCGGCCGCCTTCGTCACCGACCACGCCGACTGGAGCGAGCGCAGCGCTGCGTGGCTGCGCCAGACCGCCCACGACGACCTGCCGGTGTTCGGCATCTGCTACGGCCATCAGCTGCTGGCGCATGCACTGGGCGGTGAGGTGGCCTACAACCCGGCCGGCCGCGAGTCCGGCACGATCGAGCTGGAACTGCAGCCGCAGGCCGCACAGGACCCGCTGTTCCAGGGCCTGCCGCAGCATTTCGCTGCCCACGCCACCCATCTGCAGACCGTGCTGCGCGCGCCCGACGGGGCCGAGGTGCTGGCCCGTTCGCCGCTGGACGGCTGCCACGCCTTCCGCTGGGGCCGCCAGGCCTGGGGTGTGCAGTTCCATCCGGAGTTCGCCACCCACCACATGCGCGGCTACGTGCGCGCCCGCGCCGACTGCATCGGCCGCCATGGCGGCTGCGCCCGCAGCATCGAGCGCGCGGTCAGTGCCGCGCCGCTGGCCCGCCAGCTGTTGCGGCGCTTCGTCCGCCAGGCGCGGCTGTCTTCAGCCCAGCCGATGGCAAAACAGGGATAATCGGCGGCACGGGCAGCCGCCCGGCCCCCTCCTGTCCTTCCCGGATGTCCATGAAAGAGATTCGCAAGCTGCCGGCTTCGGCGGGCGCCCAGTGGTTGCTGGATACGTTCTCCCTGTACCGGCGTGCGCCGCTGCAGCTGGCCCGGATCGGCCTGACCTGGCTGCTGGTGAGCTGGGTGGTCACGCTGTTGTCGACACTGATTCCCGGCGCCGCCGGCATGGCTGTGCAGCTGATGACGCTGGCCATCTCGCCGATCATGTTCGGCGGCATGCTGTATGCCGTGGGCGAAATCGATGAAGGCCGCCCGGGCCTGGCCTCGCACCTGCTGCAGCCGATCCGCGACCACCGCGTCAGCCACCTGCTGGTGCCGCTGGCGATCCAGGTGCTGGCGGTGCTGCTGCTGGGCGCGCTGCTGTTCCTGATGATCGGCCGCGAGGGCTTCACCGCCTTCAGCGAGGTCATGACCAAGATGGAAGAGATCAGCCGCAGTGGCCAGCAGATCAAGCCGGACGATGCAGCGGCGCTGGTCGCCAACCTGCCCGCCAAGCGCATCGCGCTGTGGATGCTGCTGGTGTTCCTGAGCGCGGTCGCGCTGTCGCTGGCGATGTTCACCCAGCCGGCGCTGGTGGTGTTCGACAAGCAGAGTGGCATGCACGCGCTGCGCCTGAGCCTGCAGGGCTGTATCGAGAACATCGGCGCGATGATCGTGTTCGCCGCACTCGGCCTGATCGCCGCGTTCTGCATGTACATCCTGTTCGTGATCGTGATCCAGATCGCGATGCTGATCGGTGGCCCGCTGGCCGCTGCCTTCATCGCCCAGCTGGTACTGACCACGGTGCTGATGCCGCTGTATGTCGGCGCGGTCTACGCCGCGTGGAAGCAGATGTTCGTGCACCGCGGCAGCCGCGCGGCGCCGCCGATTCCGACCACGCCGACCTCCAGCGACGTGTTCCACGCCTGACCAGCACATCGGAAAAAAAGGGGACGGAGGGGATTAAGTCGTTGGAGGCACAAACGACTTAATCCCCTCCGTCCCCTTTTTGCTTTTCAGGCAGCGGGCTTCTTTACTACCGACGATGGCACCAGCCAGCGTGCGGCGTGGATGCCCAGCTCGTACAGCAGGCACATCGGGATCGCCAGCATCAGCTGCGACACCACGTCCGGCGGGGTCAGCACCGCCGCCACCACGAAGATGCCGACGATCGCGTAGCCGCGGCCTTCCTTGAACTGCTGCGGCGTCACCCAGCCCAGCAGCACCAGGATCACCATCGCCACCGGCAGTTCGAAACTGCCGCCGAAGGCGAAGAAGATCGCCAGCACGAAGTCCAGGTAGGCATTCGCGTCCGGGGTGATCGCGATCACGTCCGGGCTGAAGGTGGTGAGGAAGTGGAATACCGCCGGCAGCACCAGGAAGTAGGCGAAGGCACAGCCGGCGTAGAACAGCAGCACCGACGACACCAGCAATGGCACCGCCAGGCGCTTCTCACGTGCATACAGGCCCGGCGCGACAAAGGCCCACAGCTGGTACAGCAGCCACGGCACCGCCACGAACAGCGCGACGAAGAAGGTCAGCTTCAGCGGCGCGAAGAAGGCACCGGCCGGGTTGGTGGCGATCATCGTCTGCCCGTTGGGCAGCTGAGAGACCAACGGCTCGGCCAGCGCGTTGTACAGCTTCTGGGTGAACGGCAGCAGCGCCAGCAGCACCACGCCCAAGCCCAGCAAGGCACGTACCAGGCGGCCGCGCAGTTCCACCAGATGTTCAACCAGCGAGCTTTCGCCGAAATCCTGTTCACTCATGGGTGCCGCTCCCTGCTCTGCGCCGGCGGCATCGCGCCGGCTTCAGGAGGCATGGCCGGAGCCGGCTCGGCATCACCACCGTCCTGCACCGGTGCATCAACGTGGGGCTGGGCGCTCATGTGCGGCGGCAGATCCGCCTGCGCGGGTGCCCTTGCTTCCTGCACCAGGTCATCTCCCTGCTGCTGCGCCTGCTGGGCTTCGCGACGGATCGCTTCACCGCTGGCGCGCAGCTGGTTCTCGGTGTCCTGCATGCCCTGGCGCACGTCCTGCATCTGCCGCTTGATGTCCTCAGCCTGCAGTTCGCGTTCCAGTTCCTGTTTCACCGAATCCCACTGATTGCGGGCACGACGCACCCACAAGCCGGCGAAGCGGGCCGCCTTGGGCAGGCGCTCGGGACCGAGCACCACCAAGGCGACCACTGCAATCACCAGCAGTTCGCTGAAGCCGATATCGAACACCGCGAACGCTCCGGATCAGCGAGCGTTGCGGTCGTGCTCGTCCTGCGCGGTGCGCGAGGCATCCTGGCTGCGCGACTCATCGCCCAGCTGCGCGTTCGGCTTGTCCTCATCGCGCATGCCCTTCTTGAATTCCTTGACCGCCGAACCGAGGTCCTTGGCGCCGCTGGTCAGGCGCTTGGTGCCGAACACCAGCAGGACGATGGCCAGCACGACCAACCAATGCCAGATGCTGAAACTGCCCATAAAGACGCTCGTTACGTTAGTGATCAGGCTGTCGAGCATAGCGCACCGGCTGTTAGCCGGCGCGCGTGACGAAAGTCAGTTTCCGCCCAGCGTTTCCGTGCGGATTTCGCCATCGCTGACCGGCTGGAAGCCCTGCTGCTGCGGCGGCGGGTTCTGCGGCACGTTCTGCAGCGGTGCGGTGGTAGCTTCGGCCGGCGCTGCAGGCGTTGCCTGAACAGGCGCCGGAGCAACCGCCGGAGCCGCTGCCGGACGCGGGGCGCTGCTGCCATTGCCGCTGCGGTTGTTGCGCGCAGCATAGGTAGCCTCTTCCAGGCGATCGCGGAAGGCGACCACATCCATCGACGGCGAACCGGCGGCACGCCCTTCGAAGATCATGCGTGGCGTGGTATTGCTGCCATAGGCGTCCAGGTTGGCGGCATCGTCGATCTGCAGCACTGCGCCGTCCAGCGCAACGCCGGCAAACAGGCCGCGGGCGCGGGACCAGGACCAGATCTCGGCCTTCAGCTGGCCGTCGGTGGCAGCAGCCGCATTGCGGCCGACCGGGCCGGCGGCGACGCCAGCGTCGGCACCCAGGGTGAATTTGCCGTTGACCAGGTTGTCCAGGCTGCGATCGTTGCGGAACACCAGCACCACGTCCGAGGACTGCACACCGGCCTGGAAGCCGATGCTGCCGCCGGTGAGCTTCACGAACACCGGGTTGGACCAGGCGCCATTGGGCATGCGCACCGACATCAGGCCGTGGCCACGGCGACCGCCAATGACCAGACCGGCCTTGATCGTGTCGGGAATGACGATGACCGCGCGGCCTTCGTCGAGCAATTTGTCCGGAATGCCCTGTTCAGGGATTTCCTGGATTTCAGCCAGCACGCGCACGGCATTACGGGCGCGCTGGTCTTCCTGCGGTCCGGCCATGGCCTGGCTGGACAGCAGGCTGGCGGCGATCAGCAGGGCTTGGATCGGGCGACGCATGGCAGGCTCCAGAAGTCAGTCCATAGGAAGATATAGCAAGTGACTGAAATTAGTAGTGTTGTCATGAATCTCCAATGAGCGTTGCCTGCTCACATTGATGCGCGCTATGTCAGCAATCCGAACCCTGCATCCCGGCGCGGCGCCGGATCGGCGACAATGACGCCCATGCTCGACGCACCCGATACCGCCGTGCTGGCGGTCAACCTAGGCACGCCCGAGACGCCGACGGCCCCCGCCGTACGCCGTTACCTGGCTGAATTCCTGTCCGACCCCCGCGTGGTCTCGATCCCGGCACTGCTCTGGCAGCCGCTGCTGCGCGGACTGATCCTGCCGCTGCGCAGCAGCCGTTCAGCAGCCAAGTACGCCCAGGTCTGGCTGCCGGAAGGCTCTCCGCTGATGGTGCATACGCGCCAGCTGGCGCAGGCCATGCAAGCGCTGTTGCCGACCCTGAAGGTTCGCCATGGAATGCGCTATGGCGAACCGGCGCTGGCCAGTGAGCTCGACCGCCTGGCGGCCGACGGTGCACGCCGCATCGTGGTGCTGCCGCTGTACCCGCAGTACTCCACCACCACCACCGCCTCGGTCGAAGACCGCGTCGATGCCTGGCAGCGCCGCAATCCGGGCGTGACCGTGAGCCTGGTGCGCGACTATTCGGTCGATCCGGGCTGGGTCGACGCCGTTGCCGGCTCGATCCGCCGCTACTGGGAACAGCACGGTCGCGGCCAGAAACTGATGTTCTCCTTCCACGGCATCCCGCAGCGCCTGGCCGATGCAGGCGATCCGTATCCGCAGCGCTGCGAGGCCAGTGCGCAGGCCATCGCCAAGGCACTGGGCCTGGGCAGGGACGAGTGGCAGATGGGTTACCAGTCGCGTTTCGGCCGCGAGCGCTGGCTGCAGCCCTATGCCGAACCCAGCCTGTGGGCGCTGGCCGAATCCGGTGTGAAGCAGATCGACGTGGTGTGCCCTGGCTTCGCCACCGACTGTCTGGAAACGCTGGAGGAAGTAGCGATGGGTTTCACCGAAACGCTGGCCGAGCGCGGCGCGACGATGCGCTACATCCCCTGCCTCAACGCCGAGCCGGAACACGCCCGCGCCCTGGCGCGGCTGGCCGTGGCCTCGCTGGCATGAGTCTGCAACCGTTTGAACTGGAGGTCGGTGGCGCGCGCGTCGCCGGCCTGCGCAACCACGGCGATGGCCCGCGCGTGCTGGCCCTGCATGGCTGGCTCGACAACGCGGCCAGCTTCGTGCCGCTGGCACCGCATCTGTCGTCGCTGCAATTGGTGGCGATCGATCTGCCCGGCCATGGCCACAGTGCACATCTGCCGGCGGGTGCCAGCTACACCACCGCGACCGCGATCTGCCACGTGCTCGATGTCGCTGATGCACTGGGCTGGGACCGCTTCAGCCTGCTCGGCCATTCGATGGGCGCCGGCATCGCCAGCCTCACCGCCTCGGTCAGCGACCGTGTCGAACGGCTGGTGGCAATCGAAGCACTCGGCGGCCTGCGTGGTCCCGAGGAAGATACCGCCAACCGCCTGCGCGAGCATGTGAATGCCACGCGTGGGTTGGCGCGCAAGCAGTTGCGCGTGTTCCCCGACCTCGCCGCGCCGATCCGCGCGCGGATGATGACCAACCAGCTCAGCGAACGCTGTGCACGGCTGCTGGTCGAGCGCGGCGTGGAGCCGGTCGAGGGCGGCTACCGCTGGTGCAGCGATCCGCGTCTGATGCTGCCCACGGCGATCCGCCTCAGCGAAGGCCAGATCGACAACCTGCTGCAGGCCATCGCCTGCCCGACGCAGGTGATCTATGCCACGCCGGCACAGTCGTATTATCCCGAGCCGATGCGCAGCGATCGCCTGCAGCACCTGCACGATGGCCGTCTGGCGGTGTTTCCCGGCAACCATCACCTTCACATGGAAGATCCGGCGCAGATCGCCGAAGTGATCCTGCGCTTCTTCAGCAGCGACAACGGCGGCTGAGTCGGGGCGTCCGCGCACTTCACTCTGCGCAGTTGCGGCCGATACATCAGTTGCGGGCCACTGCGCCCGCAGCACGCAGGTCCGGTCGGGCCTGCGGCGTGTGTCTGGTTCTGCAAGGAAGTCCGCATGCCCGCTCTGCTGCACCGTCACCCACAGGATGTGGCCACGGTGTCCCGTCTCCGCGTCGCTGATCGCGTCGCATTCCCCGTATTCCCGGCCCGCGCCCTGGTCACGCACTCCTGCGTGCGCCGCGGCGTGGCCGTTGTCGTTTGCTGATCCAGGAGTCGCCGATGTCCGTTGCATCCTCCCGCCCCCCCGATAATGTCCGCCTGCCGCATCTGCAGCAGATTGCCCGCTGCGCCGATCGTCGCCTGCTGATCGGCAGTGCGGCATTGGCCGTCGCCGGCATGGTGCTGGCCCTGCGTGGTCCGCAGGTACAGACCGCCGTGCTGGCTGCCGCTGCAGTGCTGCCTGCCGCGTGGCTGGGTGGATCCCAGGCTGGCCGTGGTATCGCCCGCAATGGCCTGGCGTTGCTGCTGTCGCTGCAACTGGCCTTGCTGTGCGCGATCGTCGGCCTGTCACCTGCACTGCCGGTTGCCCTGTTGCTGGGCGTGCTGCTGGGGCACCGCGATCGCCTGCCGGTGTGGCTGGCCGGTGGGGTCGGCACGCTCGCACTGCTGGCCCCGTTGCTGAGCGGTGCCACAGTGTGGCCGACGCTGCTGCAGGCCGGCATGTTCGCGGGCCTGACCTTGTTCCTCGGCCAGATCGCACTGCGCCTTCGGCAGCAGACCGAAGCCCTTGGGCACGGCCCGCGTCGGCTTGCCGCGCTGGCACGCGATATCGCCACCGGTGCCGATCTTGGCGCGCATGCCGATACACGCGCCTATGCGCCGGGCTCACTTGCCCACGCCCTGGCCGACACTGCGCGCCACGTGCAGGCCCAGCGTGGGCGCGAGGCCGCGTCGCATGCCGAGAACGCGCAGATCCGCCAGGCACTGGATGCCTCGCGCACCGCGATGATGATCGCCGACAACGACCATGTGATCCGCTATGTAAACCGCTCGGTGGTGGCGCTGCTGCGCAATCAGCAGGCGACGTTGCGACAGGCCTTCCCCGATTTCGACGCCGAGCGCCTGGTGGGCAGCAGCATCCATCGCTTCCATGCCAACCCGGACCGCATCCGCGCGATACTCAATGGTCTGCAGGTCACGCACAACGGCAAAGTGCAGATCGGCCCGGTGCACTTCGCCCAGGTGGTCACGCCGGTATTCGATTCGCAGGGTGCCCGCCTGGGCTTTGCCGTCGAATGGCATGACCGCACCCATGAGCTCGCGCTGGAGAACGCCGTGGCAGGCATCGTCGCAGCGGCAGCGGCCGGTGACCTGGACCAGCGCCTGCAGGCCACTGAAGGCGCCAGCTTCCTTGATGGCCTGACCGGTGGCATCAATCAGCTGCTCGATACGCTCGGCAGCACCGTCAACGATGTGCGGCAGATGCTTTCGGCACTGGCCAACGGCGATCTGGATCAGCGCATGCGCGGCGAGTATCACGGCGCTTTCGCTGCCATCCAGCGCGACGCCAATGCCACGGCGGGCCAGCTGGCGCGCATGGTGGGCCGCATCCAGCAGTGTGCATCTTCGATCAGTACCGCGGCCAACGAAATTGCTGCCGGCAACGGCGCCCTGTCCGAACGCAGCGAGCGCCAGGCCGCGCACCTCCAGGAAACCGCGGCATCAATGGAGGAGCTGACCGCCACCGTGCGCCAGAACGCCGCACATGCGCGCGAGGCCAGCGAGCTGGCCGCTTCCACGCAGAGCGCCGCCAGTGATGGCAACACGGCCATGCAGCGGGTAGTGGATACCATGCAGGCCATCGAAGGTGCCTCGAAGCGGATCGGCGACATCACCGGCGTCATCGACGGCATTGCCTTCCAGACCAATATCCTGGCGTTGAATGCAGCAGTGGAAGCGGCGCGCGCCGGCGAGCAGGGCCGCGGCTTCGCCGTGGTGGCCAGTGAAGTGCGGGGGCTGGCACAGCGTTCGGCGGCGGCGGCCCAGGAGATCAAGAAGCTGATCGACGAAGCCGGCCGCCAGGTGGGCGAAGGTGCCCAACTGGTGGCGGATGCTGGCCAACGCATGCAGGGGATCGTGGGGGGTGTTGAGAATGTCAGCCACCTCATGCGTGAGATCTCTGCCGCGTCGCAGGAACAGTCGATCGGCATCGAGCAGATCAACCAGACCGTGGTGCAGATGGACCAGGCCACGCAGCAGAATGCTGCGCTGGTGGAGGAAGCGACTGCCGCAGCACGTGAGCTGCAGTCGCAGGCGGGAACGCTTGACGATGCAGTTTCGGTGTTCCGTCGCCAGGAATCACACGGCGTGGCGCTGGTCGCCTGATCCCGGTTCTCAGGTGACCCAGATGAAGACGGCGCCCGCWGGGCGCCGCTTTTCTGCATGTTGTGCGTGATGGGTCACGCCGGTAGCGGCCCATCGTGGTGCGCGCCGTGGTTCCGCGCAGGGGCATCCACGCATGGCGTGGATCTACTGGTAGTGCCGGCCGCTGGCCGGCAAACGATTGCGGTGTGGGCCTACTGTCGGTAGTCGCCAACCTTGGTTGGCGCCCTGCTTCCTCGCAGCGAAGCACACCCACGTATCGCGTGAATTTACCGGGGTTGCCGGCCAGCGGCCGGCACTACCGTGCACGACGCCCCCAACCATCGGCCGTTGCCCCATCCGCCCCCAGCGGCTATGGTCCCGGGCTGTTCTGTCGTACCGGATTGCCTCATGTCACCACGCAAAGCCCTTCCCACTGCCCTGGCCCTGGGCCTGACCCTCGCCGCCGGCGCCCACGCCGATGAAGGCATGTGGATGCCGACCCAGCTGCCGGAGCTGGCCAAGCCGCTGCAGGCCGCAGGCTTCAAGGGCAATCCGGCCGACCTGGCCAATGTCACCGCACCGCCGCTGAGCGCGGTGGTGCGTGCCGGTGGCGGCACCGGCTCGTTCGTATCGTCGGACGGCCTGCTGCTGACCAACCACCACGTGGCGATGGGCGTGATCCAGTACAACAGCTCGCCCGAGCACGACCTGATCAATGGTGGCTTCATCGCCAGGGACCGCGCCGACGAGCGCCCGGCCAACCCGGACTTCCGCGTGCTGGTCACCGTCGGCTTCGACAAGGTGACCGACCAGGTGCTGGCGCAGGCGCGTGGCAAGACCGGCCGTGCCTACTTCGATGCGGTGGATGCGGCCAGCAAGCAGATCGTGGCCGAGTGCGAGAAGGACGGCAGCGTGCGCTGCTCGGTGGCCAACATGTACTACGGCACCGATTTCTACCGCATTGCCCAGCTGGAGCTGAGCGACGTGCGATTGGTCTACGCGCCGCCGCGTGCGATCGGCAACTACGGCGATGAGATCGATAACTTCATGTGGCCGCGCCACACCGGCGACTTCACCCTGCTGCGCGCCTATGTCGGCAAGGACGGCAAGCCGGCCGCGTACAGCAAGGACAACGTGCCCTACCAGGCGCCGGCGCACCTGCAGATGTCGGTGGAAGGTCCGAAGGAAGGTGACTACGCGATGCTGGCCGGTTACCCGGGCATCACCTATCGCCACCGTACCGCGGCCGAATTCGCTGGCCAGATCGATACTGTGCTGCCGCGCCGCGTATCGGTGTTCCAGCAGATGATCGACACCATCGAGGCCGCCAGCGCCAAGGACGCGCAGGCGCGCACCCGCTACGCCTCACAGCTGCAGTCGCTGAAGAACAACCGCAAGCGCGCCGCCGGTGAGCTGGAAGGCCTGTTGCGCAGCGACGCCAAGGCCCAGCGTGCCGCCGACGAGACGGCGATGCTGGCTGCCACCGATCGCAAGTATCAGGGCGACATCAACGCGCTGCTGACCAACCTGTCGCAGGGCGCGGCGGTGGGCGAGCGTGACCTGCTGCTGGACCAGATGGCCGCGCAGAGCCAGCTGCTGCGCTCGGCACTGCTGCTGGAGCGTCTGCGTATCGAATCGGCGAAGCCGGACGCGCAGCGCGAGAGCGGCTACCAGCAGCGCGACCAGGCGATGATCGAAGGCGTGCTCAAGCAGGTCCAGCGTCGTTACGCGCCGGAGGTCGAGAAGGCGCTGCTGACCACCCTGCTGACCCGTTACCAGCAGCTGCCGGACGCGCAGCGCGTGGCCGAGTTCGATGCGGCCTTCGGCCGGACCCCGCAGCAGCTGGCCAAGGCGCTGGACACGCTGTACGCCGGCACCCAGCTGGGTGACGAGGCGCAGCGCCTGTCGCGCTTCGCTGCTGCGCGCGGAGGCAAGGCGCTGGCCGCCGATCCGATGATCGCCGTGGCCGGCCCACTGGTGGCCGCGCAGCTGCGCATCGAGAACGAGAGCAAGACCCGCGAAGGCGAGCAGCTGCGCCTGCGCCCGGCCTACATGCAGGCGCTGTTCGCCTGGCGCGCCAAGCAGGGCCGCGCGGTGTACCCGGATGCCAACCGCACGCTGCGCATCAGCTACGGCAAGGTCGAAGCCCTGCACCCGCGCGATGGCGTGACCTACTCGCCGGTGACCACGGTGGCCGGCATCGTCGAGAAGAACACCAACGCCTATCCGTTCGACGCACCCAAGCCGCTGCTGGCGGCGATCGCCAAGGGTGACTTCGGCAGCACCGCCGATCCGGCACTGAAGACCCAGACGGTCAACTTCTTGACCAACCTGGATACCACCGGCGGCAACTCCGGCTCGCCGGTACTCAACGCCAAGGGCGAACTGATCGGCCTGAACTTCGACAGCAACTGGGAATCGGTCAGCGCCAGCTGGTGGTTCGACCCGCGCTACAAGCGTGCGGTGCACGTGGACATGCGCTACCTGCGCTGGCTGCTGGCCAAGGTCTACCCGGCACCGGAGCTGCTGAAGGAAATGGGCGTGCCGGCCCAGTAAGAAGCCGGCCACGACCAACGGTCGTGGCCCGCACCGCGTAGACCCCCACCCGGGTGGGGGTGGTTGCCCCCAACGAGCCCGTACACCCGGCCACGCCTGGCCTACACTGCGGGTTCCTCCGACGGAAACGCACGCGTGGTCTCCAGCTGGATCCTGCTGCTGGTCTCGGTTGCCTATGCCGCGCTGCTGTTCGGCGTGGCGTGGTGGGGTGACCGTCGGCCGATGTATCCCGACCGGCCGTGGCTGCGGCCGGTGGTCTACAGCCTGGCGCTGGCTGTGTATTGCTCGTCGTGGACCTTCTACGGCGCGGTCGGCACCGCCGTGCGCAATGGCGTGGGCTATCTGCCGATCTACATCGGCCCGTTGCTGCTGCTGCTGTTCGGCTGGCGCATCATCGAGCGCCTGGCGCTGATCGCGCGCAGCCAGAACGTGGTTTCCATCGCCGATTTCATCTCCTCGCGCTTCGGTCGTTCGCGACGGTTGGCGGCACTGGTGGCGATCATCGCGCTGATCGGCATCATTCCGTACCTCGCCCTGCAGTACAAAGCGGTGGCGATGAGCCTGCAGGTGCTGACCGGCAACACCGGCCCTACCGGTTTCTTCACCGACCCGGCCCTGTACGTGGCGCTGCTGATGGCGTTGTTCGCCACCCTGTTCGGCACCCGCCAGGTCGATGCCACCGAGCACCACCACGGCATGATGCTGGCGATCGCTTTCGAATCGGTGATCAAGCTGCTGGCGATGGTGGCGGTGGGCGTGTTTGCCTATCTGTGGCTGAGCAACCGCACCGACGCGGTGGTCGAGTCGGTGCATACGCTGTTCACCGGGCTGCCGCCGGTAGGCTTCATCTCGCAGACCCTGCTCAGTTTCCTCGCCATCGTCTGCCTGCCGCGCCAGTTCCACGTGGCCGTGGTCGAGTGCGGTGACGTGCGCGATGTGCGCCGCGCGCGCTGGATGTTCGGCGGCTATCTGGTGCTGATCTCGGGCATGGTGCTGCCGATCGCCACCGCGGGCGTGACCCTGTTCGGTACTGGCGGCAGCGTCGCCGACGATTCGATGGTGCTGGCCCTGCCGCTGGCCGAAGGCCGCAACGCGCTGGCGCTGATCGCCTATGTGGGCGGTTTCTCTGCCGCCACCGGCATGGTCATCGTCTCGTCCATCGCGCTGGCCACCATGGTCAGCAACGACCTGGTGATGCCAGTGCTGCTGCGCCGCAGTGGCGACCACCAGGAGGCGGCCGATGTCGCCTCGCGCGTGCTCTGGATCCGCCGCCTGGCGATCCTGCTGCTGGCGCTGATGGCCTACAGCTACTACCGCACCAGCAGCAACGACAGCACGCTGGCCTCGTACGGCCTGATGGCGTTCGCGGCGGTGGCGCAGTTCGCGCCGGGCCTGATCGGCGGCCTGTACTGGCGCGGTGCCAGCCGTCGCGGCGTCGAGACCGGCATGCTGCTCGGCTTCGCCACTTGGTTGTACACGCTGCTGCTGCCGGCGATGACCATGGCCGGCTGGGTCGATGCGGCCTGGGTGCAGCACGGCCCGTTCGGCATCGAGTGGCTGCGCCCGCAGCAGCTGTTCGGCATGACCGGCTGGGATCCGCTGACCCACGGCACCTTCTGGTCGCTGCTGGTGAATGCGGCAACGATGATGCTGGTGTCCGCGCGCTGGCGCCCCGGCGTTGACGAGCGCTTGCGTGCCGCGCCGTTCCTCGACCCCTATGCCGAGCGCCCGTCGGTGGCCGGTGGCTGGCCCGGGCATGTGCATGTGGGCGATCTGCTGGCACTGGCCTCGCGCGTGGTCGGCGAGCGCCATGCGCGGCGTTCGTTCTTCGAGCAGGCGCAGTCACTGGGCCGTGAACTGCAATCCTCGGCGCCTGCCGACCGCCCGTGGGTGCAGTTCACCGAGCGCCTGCTGGCCGCGTCGATTGGCGCGGCCTCGGCGCGCCTGCTGCTGACCAGCCTGCTGCGTGGCTCGGGCATGGACCTGGGCGAAGTGGTGGCGGTGCTGGATGAAGCCGGGCAGGAACTGCGCTTCAACCGCGAGATCCTGTCGACCACACTGGAGAACATCAGCGCCGGCGTCAGCGTGGTTGATCCGGACATGCGCCTGACCGCCTGGAACCGCCGCTACCAGGACATGTTCGGTTACCCCGACGGCATGCTCTACGTGGGCCGCCCCGTGGCCGACCTGATCCGCTACAACGCCGAGCGCGGCGAGCTGGGCGAAGGCGATATCGAGGTGCAGATCAACCGCCGCATCGGCTACATGCGTGCCGGTTCACCGCACGTGTTCGAGCGCACCCGCAGCGACGGCAAGGTGATCGAGATGCGCGGCCAGGCGCTACCTGGTGGCGGCTATGTGACCAGCTACAACGACATCACCGACTACAAGCATGCGGAAAAGGCGCTGCTGGAAGCCAACGAGACGCTGGAGCAGCGCGTGGCGGAGCGATCGCATGAGGCCGAGGTGGCGCAGCAGTCGAAGACGCGTTTCCTGGCGGCGATCAGCCACGACGTGCTGCAGCCGTTGAACGCGGCGCGCTTGTTTGCTTCCGCGCTGCGCGACAGTGATCACGTGAGCGACGAGCAGAAGCACCTGGCCGAACGCGTGGATGCTTCATTGCGTGCAGCCGAGGAACTGCTTGATGGCCTGCTCGACGTGTCGCGGCTGGATGCCGGTGGCCTGCACCCGGTGATCGGCGAGTTCGACGTGAGTGCGTTGATGCGCGAACTGGCAGCGCAGTACACGCCGGTGGCCGCAGGTCGCGGCCTGCGCCTGGACCTGTTCGCGCGCCCGGCCTGGGTACGCAGCGATCGCCGCCTGTTGCGTCGCGTGCTGCAGAACTTCCTGGCCAACGCGCTGCGCTACACACGGCAGGGGCGCATCGTGCTGGCGGTACGCCATCGCGGTGATGAAGTAGAACTGCAGGTGTGGGATACCGGTCCCGGCATTCCCGAGCACCACATGCGGCAGATCTTCGACGAGTTCCATCGCTACCAGCAGCCGTTCGACTGGGGTGAACAGGGATTGGGCCTGGGCCTGTCGATCTGCCAGCGTATCTCGCGCCTGCTCGAGCATCGCCTCAATGCACGCAGCCGGGTGGGCAGTGGCTCGATGTTCTCCATCATCCTGCCGCGGGTGGCGCCGCTGCCTGGCTACACCGAGCTGGCCACGCCGGCGTTGGCCGTGGCCGCCCCGGTGCGCAGCGATTCGCTGGCCGGCCTGCGCGTGCTGTGCGTGGACAACGACGAGGAGATCCTCGACGGCATGCGTGCATTGCTTGGCCGTTGGCAGGTGCAGGTGATCACTGCCGCCACCGTCGACCAGGCGCTGGAGAAGATCGCCGAGCGCCCGCAGGTGATGCTGGTGGACTACCACCTGCACGATCGCATGGACGGCCTGGATGCGCTGGTGGCACTGCGCGAGGCGGCCGGTTACCCGCTGCCGGGCGCACTGCTGACCGCTGATGGTCGCGATGAGCTGAAGCGGATGGCACGCGAACGCGGCTACCGCGTGCTGACCAAGCCGATCAAGCCGGCCTCGCTGCGCGCCTTCCTGGGCGCGCTGCGCGATGCGCAGTAGTGCCTGCCGCCCGGCGGTAGATCCACGCCATGCGTGGATGTGATGCACTGGTAGTGCCGGCCGCTGGCCGGCAACCACGTAATCGTGGGTGCGTTACCCCAGGCCGTGCAGGTGTTCGTACAGGATCGTCGCGCCGATGATCACCAGGATCACGCCGCCGATGATCTCGGCACGCTTGCCGACCATGCTGCCCAGCACGCGGCCGAGCATGATGCCGACAGTGACCATGGTCAGCGTGCACAGGCCGATGACCACTGCCATCACGCCGATATGCACGTCCATGAAAGCCAGGCCGATACCCACCGCCATCGCGTCGATGCTGGTGGCGAAACCGGTCAGCGCCAGCTTCCAGAAGCCGTGGTGCTGCGAGGGGTCTTCGTCCTCGTCGGCACTGTCCGGGCGCAGGCCGTTGTAGATCATGTGGATGCCCAGTGCGCCGAGCAGGCCGAAGGCGATCCAGTGGTCGAAGGCTTCGACGTACTGCAGGGCGGCGCGGCCGAGCAGCCAACCGATGATGGGCGTGATCGCCTCGATGACGCCGAAGATGATGCCGGCACGCAATGCGTCGCGGAACACCGGCTTGCGCATGGCCGCACCCTTGCCGATCGCCGCGGCGAAGGCATCGGTGGACATGGCAAAGCCGATCAGGAGGATCGAAATGGGGGACATGGGCGGCGGCTGAGGTCGGGCTAGGACGGACGCACGGCCTGCGCTCGCGCCCAACCTGACGTTGCGCGCGCGGGCCGCTGGTCTCGCCAACCATCATGGTTGTCCACGCCACGGCGCACTGGCCGAGTATGTTGACGTGGACGATTCCTGCGTAGGAATCCGGCTACTCCCCAAGGGGACGCGCAGCTTAGCATCGCGATTCACGCGCGGCGCATTTCCAGCGAAACGCGCAGGCAGGGCTGGTTTGTATAGCGATGGCTATATCGAGAGCGCAGCCGTGCCTGGTAGTGCCGGCCGCTGGCCGGCAGGTGCACCATCAAAAGCGTGCCAAGCAAGCTTGGCACCTACCGGAGCAGTGCCTGATGGTGCTGTGCCATGCCTGGAGGCCTGGGACCATCCGGACAGCCTTCGCGAACGAAAGCGATCAACGTGCGGATACTTTCGATTCTGTTGAGGGCAGGGTGAGAGGTTGCTCATCGGCTGGGCGGGTCATTGAACTGATCTGGAACTGACACCAGTCACGCATGATCTGCAGATTCGAGACCCGCTGCGGATCGTCCTCCCCGCTGGGCCCCACTGCACGAATGCGCAATGCAGCGATGCTTCTCTCGAGATCGTCGACATGGGTGAACAACTGCTCATTGGCTGCATATTCAAGATCGGCGAAGAGCCGCTGGTACCTTGGATAGCCGAGATCAGGCATGAACCTGCCACTCACGCGCCAGGATTCATATCGGAAGCACTGGACTACACCAATCTTCAAGCCGTCGGTATCGATCAGTGTCCAGGTGTCCATCGTTCCGGGCGGGAAGTTGGAACTTCCAGCTTGAGACCGAATCCATCATCCCGCCAGAGCTGATTGCGTCATCGGCGGGGCTGGGCAAAAGTGCCAAGCAAGCTTGGCACCTACCGAAGCAATTTCAGGCGGCTTCAGGCCAATGCCGGCCAGCGGCCGGCACTACCTTCAGTCTTCTTCTGGCGGCAGCACGATGGCGTCGTCGTCGATCGCCAGCTTGCCGGCCATCAGCACGGCCTGGGTGCGGTTGGTGACGCCCAGCTTGCGCAGGATGGCGGTGACGTGGGCCTTGATCGTCGCTTCGGAGACGTTGAGGTCGTAGGCGATCTGCTTGTTCAAGCGACCGGCGCCCAGCATCTGCAGCACGCGGAACTGCTGCGGGGTCAGCTCGCGCAGGCGCTGGCCGACTTCGCGTTCCTCGCGCTCGGTCGGCGGCACGTTGTGCGCTTCCGGCGGCGCCCAGGTCTCGCCATCGAGGATGGTGCCCAGCGCGTGGCCGATGGTGTCCGAGTCGGCTGACTTCGGAATGAAGCCCAACGCGCCATGATCGAGTGCACGCCGCATCACCGTGGCTTCCTCGCGCGCGGACACCACCACCACCGGCAGGTGCGGGTGCAGCGAGCGCATGTGCACCAGTGCGTTGAAACCCTGCGCACCGGGCATGTTGAGGTCCATCAGGACCAGGTCGGCGTCGTTGTGCTGGTCGGCCAGTGCATACAGCGCTTCCACGCTGTCGGCCTCGAACAGCTGCACGCCGGGGATGACCCGCTGCACGGCGCCGCGCAGGGCTTCGCGGAACAGCGGGTGGTCATCGGCAATCAGGAGGGTGGTCATGGGTCGAGCTTATCGATCAGGAAAAAGAGCGACGTGATGGCAGGTGCAGGACGGGTCGGACATGGCCGGGTCCCTCCTCCCGGCCAGGTCCCTGGCGCGTCCTGCGCCTGCAGTCACGCCATCAGCGCACCTTGCGCTCGTCCACCAGCGACGCCACCACCGACGGGTCGGCCAGGGTCGAGGTGTCGCCAAGCTGGTCCGGCGCGTTCTCGGCGATCTTGCGCAGGATGCGGCGCATGATCTTGCCCGAGCGGGTCTTCGGCAGGCCCGGCGCCCACTGCAGGTGGTCCGGCGTGGCGATCGGGCCGATTTCCTTGCGCACCCAGGCGACCAGCTCCTTCTGCAGCTCGTCGCTCGGGGCCTCTTCGGCCACCAGGGTGACGTAGGCGTAGATGCCCTGGCCCTTCACGTCGTGCGGGAAACCGACCACGGCCGCTTCGGCCACCTTCGGGTGCGAGACCAGCGCGCTTTCCACTTCGGCGGTGCCGATGCGGTGGCCGGACACATTGATCACGTCGTCGACGCGGCCGGTGATCCAGTAATAGCCGTCCTCGTCGCGGCGGCAACCATCGCCGGTGAAGTAGCTGCCCGGGTAGGTGCGGAAATAGGTGTCGATGAAGCGCTGATGGTCGCCGTACACCGTGCGCATCTGGCCCGGCCAGGAATCACGGATGATCAGGTTGCCCTCGGTCGGGCCGTCCTGGATCTCGCCATCAGCATTGACCAGCGCCGGCTGCACGCCGAAGAAGGGCAGGGTAGCCGAACCTGGCTTCAGATCCATCGCGCCGGCCAGCGGCGAGATCAGGATGCCGCCGGTTTCGGTCTGCCACCAGGTATCCACGATCGGGCAACGGCTGTCGCCGACCACCTCGTAGTACCAGCGCCAGGCTTCCGGATTGATCGGCTCGCCGACGCTGCCGAGCAGGCGCAGCGAGGCGCGTGAGGTCTTCTTCACCGGCTCCTCGCCCTCGCGCATCAGCGCACGGATGGCGGTGGGCGCGGTGTAGAAGATGCTGACCTTGTGCTTGTCGATGACGTTCCAGAAGCGCGAGGTGTCCGGGTAGTTCGGCACGCCCTCGAACATCAGCGAGGTCGCGCCATTGGCCAGCGGGCCGTACACGATATAGCTGTGGCCGGTGACCCAGCCGACGTCGGCGGTGCACCAGTAGATGTCGTCCTCGCGCAGGTCGAACACCGCTTCATGGGTGTACGCCGCGTACAGCAGGTAACCGCCGGTGGTGTGCAGCACGCCCTTCGGCTTGCCGGTGGAACCGGAGGTATAGAGGATGAACAGCGGGTCTTCGGCGTTCATCCGCTCCGGTTCGCAGCTGGCCGGCTGGCTGTCCACCACATCATGGAACCAGCGGTCGCGCGGCGCCTGCATGTCCACCGCGCCGCCGGTGTGGCGCACCACCAGCACGGTTTCAACCGTATTGGTGCCGGGCAGCTTCAGCGCGGCATCGACGTTGGCCTTCAGCGGAATCCTGCGGCCACCGCGCAGGCCTTCGTCGGCGGTGATGATCAACTTGCTCTGGCAGTCGCTGACGCGGTCGGCGATCGAGTTCGGTGCGAAGCCACCGAACACCACCGAGTGGATCGCACCGATGCGCGCGCAGGCCAGCATGGCCACCGCAGCATCGACGATCATCGGCAGGTAGATGGTGACCCGGTCGCCCTTCTTGACCCCGAGGTTGCGCAGCGCGTTGCCGAGGCGGCAGGTGCGCTCGTACAGCTCGCGATAGGTCACGTGCTGGGCCGGCGCATCCGGGCCGTCCGGTTCGAACAGCAGCGCTGTCTTGTCGCCGCGCTTCTCGAGCTGGCGATCCAGGCAGTTCACGCTGGCGTTGAGCTCGCCATCTTCGAACCACTTGATGTGGAAGTCGGACAGGTCGTAGCTGACGTTCCTGATCTTGGTCGGCTTGCGCATCCATTCCAGTCGTTCGGCGGCCTTGCCCCAGAAACCATCCGGATCGGTCAGCGAAGCCTGGTACTGCTGTTGGTAGGACGTCTTGTCGATGCGTGCCTTGGCGGCGAACTGCGGATCGACGGGGTAGATATCAGCCATGGCACCCTCACTTGCACGTTGACTTTGTGTGTGCGGTCGCAGCATTGCGGCGACCGATCCCCCTCAGTTTGCCCCATCCACCCCCGGTCGCGTCACCACCCTGGTTAGACCATGGTCGAAAGTGAGCGCCCAGCAGGGCCGGGTTCGACCAATGGCGAATAGCCGCTATACATAATCGCCCCGCAGTCTCGGCTCGACCGTGCCCCACGCGCGGCATCACCTTGCCACTTGGGAGAGAGGGCAACATGAGCCACCGTACGTTGAAAGCCGTGCGCACACCTTTGGCGGCCTGCCTGTTGGTCGCCCTGGTCGCACCGGGCATGGCGTTCGCAGAGACCGCCAAAGAGAAGGCGCTGGAAGCACGCGTTGCCGAACTGGAACGCCAGGTCCAGCTGCTGCTGTCTTCGCAGCAACAACAACAGACCCAGATCAGCCAGACCCAGCAGGCCGTAACCGAAGTCCGCACGGTACAGGCCGAGCAGAAGCCGGTCGCACAGGTGCCGGCCGGCAAGCAGCCGATCCAGGTCACCACCATCACCCCGGGCGCGGCGCCGGGCACCACGGTCAAGATCGGCGGCTTCATCAAGGCCGACTTTCTGGCCACCCAGACCAGCGATGGCCAGCTGGCCGACGACGCCACCGGCCGCTCGCTGTACCTGCCGGGCCAGACCCCGGTGGAAGGCGCCGGCGGCAGCGGCAAGCGTTCCGGCACCGACTTCAACGCCCACGCCAAGTTCTCGCGCTTCAACCTGGGCATCGACAACGTGAGCGAATCGGGCAACAAGGCCGGTGCGTTCTTCGAGATGGATTTCTTCGGCAATTCGCTGGGCAACCAGACCGCCACCAATACCTACGGTGTGACCCTGCGCCACGCCTACATGTACTGGAACAACTGGATGGCCGGCCAGACCTGGTCCAACTTCATGGACGCGGCCGCACTGCCGGAAGCGGTCGACTTCGTCGGCCCCACCGATGGCGTGATCTTCGTGCGCCAGGCCCAGGTGCGTTACACCCAGGGCGGCTTCAGCGTCGCGCTGGAAAACCCGGAAACCACCACCCTCACCGGTACCCGCAACCCGGTCACCGGGGCCTGGACCAACGCCAGCGCCAACTCCGATCGCGGCAGCCTGCCCGACCTGACGATGCGTTATGGCTGGAAGGGCGACTGGGGCACCTTCGGCGTCGGCGGCATCGTCCGCCAGCTGAAGGTCGACAACCAGGCCACCGGCGCCAAGGCCGACAAGGTGGCCGGCGGCCTGACCCTGGGCGGCAAATGGGTGATGGGTGACAGCGACTCGCTGCACTACCAGCTGACCGGCGGCGAAGGCATCGCCCGCTACATCGGCCTGGGCATCACCGCCGACAGCGCCTACGACGTGGCCCGCGACGAGCTCAACCCGACCGGCGTGCTTGCCGGCTACGTGGGCTGGCGGCATGCGTTCTCGCCGAAGCTGCGCACCAACCTGATCTACGCGCGCAGCGACTACGACAACGACAGCATCCTCGGCCCGCTGGTGACCAAGAGCGTGCAGAGCATCCGCGGCAACATCTTCTATTCGCCGCTGCCCAAGGTCGATATCGGTGCGGAGCTGATGTACGGCCGTCGCGAAGTGGAGAACGGCAACAAGGGTGACATCACCCGGTTGCAGTTCACCACGAAGTACAGCTTCTGATCGAGTGCCGACCAACGGTCGGCACCTACTGAATTGAGTGCCGACCAAGGTCGGCACCCACCTAGATTGAATGCCGGCCAAGGCCGGCATCTACAGAGGGAAAACGTCCCATGTCCAGCACTGCATCAAGCCCGCACAATCCAGCGGGCACCCTGACCAAGGGCCACAAGAAGGTCATCTTCGCCTCGAGCCTCGGTACGGTCTTCGAGTGGTATGACTTCTTCCTGTACGGCTCGCTCGCCGCCATCATCGCCAAGCAGTTCTTCAGTGGTGTCAATGAAACCACGGGCATGATCTTCGCCCTGCTGGCGTTCGCTGCCGGCTTCTTCGTGCGTCCGTTCGGCGCAGCCTTCTTCGGCAGCCTCGGCGACCGCATCGGCCGCAAGTACACCTTCCTGGTCACCATCCTGATCATGGGCATCTCGACCTTCCTGGTCGGTGTGTTGCCCAACTACGCCTCGATCGGTTTCGCCGCACCGGTGATCCTGATCATCCTGCGCCTGGCCCAGGGCCTGGCGATGGGCGGCGAGTACGGCGGTGCCGCCACCTACGTGGCCGAGCACGCGCCGGACGACAAGCGTGGCCTGTACACCAGTTTCATCCAGTGCACCGCCACGCTCGGCCTGTTCATGTCGCTGCTGATCATCCTGGCCTGCCGCTACTTCCTGGGCAATGAAGCCTTTGAAGCCTGGGGCTGGCGCATCCCGTTCCTGGTCTCGATCCTGCTGCTGGGCATCTCGGTGTGGATCCGCCTGCAGCTGAGCGAATCGCCGCTGTTCCAGCAGATGAAGTCCGAGGGCAAGGGTTCCAAGACGCCGTTCCGTGACAGCCTGAAGGGCGGCAACCTGAAGCTGATGCTGCTGGTCCTGCTCGGCGCTGCGGCCGGTCAGGCCGTGGTCTGGTACGGCGGCCAGTTCTACGCGCTGTTCTTCCTCAGCAGCATGCTGAAGGTCGATGCCACCACCTCCTACCTGCTGATCGCCGCCGCGCTGGCGCTGGGCGTGCCGTTCTTCATCTTCTTCGGCTGGCTGTCCGACCGTATCGGCCGCAAGAAGATCATCCTGGCCGGCTGCCTGCTGGCGGCTGTTACCTACATCCCGATCTTCAAGGGCCTGACCCACTTCGCCAACCCGGCCATCGAAGAGGCCCGCAGCAGCTCCCCGGCCCTGGTCGTGGCCGATCCGAACACCTGCTCGTTCCAGTTCGATCCGGTCGGCCTGCGCAAGTTCACCAGCTCCTGCGACGTGGCCACCGCCGCGCTGACCAAGGCCGGTGTGCCGTATGACGTGCAGCCCGCCGCCGCCGGTTCGCTGGCGATGGTGAACGTGGGCAGCGCCAGCGTCACCTCGTATGAAGCCGCTGGCCTGACCAAGGAAGAAGGCAAGGCCAAGGCCGACGCGTTCGGTGCGGAACTGAAGACCGCGCTGACCACCGCCGGCTACCCGGCCAAGGCCGATGGCGCACGCATCAACATCGCCGGCACCATCTTCATGCTGTGGCTGCTGGTGCTGTACGTGACCATGGTCTACGGCCCGATCGCCGCCTACCTGGTCGAACTGTTCCCGACCCGCATCCGCTACACCTCGATGTCGCTGCCGTACCACATCGGCAACGGCTGGTTCGGTGGCTTCCTGCCGGCGATCTCGTTCGCGCTGGTGGCCGGTACCGGCAACCTGTACTACGGCCTGTGGTACCCGATCATCATCGCGTTGATGTCCGTGGTGATCGGCGGCCTGTTCCTGCGCGAGACCAAGGACGTGGATATCACCAAGTAAGCATGATGTTCATCGGATGAAGGAGAGGCCGTGGTGCAGACCACGGCCWTTCTGCTTGTGGAAATRGGGGAATTGAGGCGGGGTAGAGTCGACTGTTAGTCGACTATCGCGCGCAGCGCGGGGTTTCCAGATGTCCCGCCAAGGGCAGTCGACTAACAGTCGACTCTACCGTTACATGGCGCGGCACGCCGTATAGTCGGCCCATGACCACCACCGCCCCAGCCGACCTCCCCGCCATCCTGCACACCCTGCGCAGCGCCTGGCAGTCGCAGCGCCCGTCGCTGGACCAGCGCGAGAATGACCTGCGCCGCCTGCGCGAGGCGTTGAAGCCGCGTCTGGACGAAATGGCTGCGGCCATCGCCGAAGACTTCGGCCACCGCGCCCACACCGAATCGAAGCTGGCCGACGGCATGAGCGTGCTGTCGGCCATCGACCACCTGCGTCGCCACCTGCGGCGCTGGTCGAAACCGCAGCGGGTGGGCGCCGGTTGGCGGCTGTGGCCGGCGCGTGCGCAGCTGCGGCCGACACCGCTGGGCGTGGTCGGGGTGATCTCACCGTGGAACTACCCGGTCACGCTGGCGCTGGTGCCACTGGCCACCGCGATTGCCGCTGGTAACCATGTTTTGCTGAAGCCGTCCGAACACACGCCGCGCACCAGTGCGTTCCTGGCCGATCTGCTGGCCAGTGTGTTCCCGCCCGATCGTGTGGCGGTGGTGCAGGGCGGGGCGGACGTGGCTGCAGCGGTGTCGTCGCTGCCGCTGGACCATCTGCTGTTCACCGGCTCCACCGCGGTGGGTCGCAAGGTGATGGCCGCCGCCGCCGAGCATCTGGTGCCGGTCACGCTGGAACTGGGCGGCAAGTCGCCGGCGATCGTCTGCCGCGATTTCCCGCTGGAGAAGGCCGCCGCGCGGCTGGCCACCGGCAAATGGTTCAACGCCGGCCAGACCTGCATCGCGCCGGATTACGTGCTGATCGACACCGCGCGCCAGCGCGAGTTCGTGCAGGCGCTGCAGCAGCAGGTGCGCGAACGCTACGGCGATTTCAGCGATGCCGGCGACTACACCCGCATCATCAACGACGGCCAGTACCGGCGCCTGCAGGGCTATCTGGCGCAGGCGCGCGAACGCGGCGTGCCGGTCATTCCGCTGGCGCAGGTGGATGAGGCACGTGCCGACCGCGAGCGCCTGCTGGTGCCGACCGTGGTGCTGGACCCGCCGGACGACCTGGAGCTGATGCGCGAGGAGATCTTCGGCCCGATCCTGCCGGTGCGCGCCTATCCGGACCTGGAGGCGGCGCTGGCCGACGTGCTGTCCCGCGACCGGCCGCTGGCGCTGTATCCCTTCAGCCATGACACGGCGACGGTGGAGCGCATCCTCGGCCAGGTGGTGGCGGGTGGGGTGACGGTGAATGACACGCTGCTGCACTTCGCCGCCGATGGCCTGCCGTTTGGCGGGGTGGGGGCCAGCGGCATGGGTGCCTACCACGGCCGCGCCGGGTTCGATGCGATGAGCAAGCGGCTGCCGGTGCTGTGGCAGTCGCGCTGGGCGGCCAGCGACCGGCTGCGGCCGCCGTATTCGAAGATTGCGGGGTTGTTGCGGTTCCTGCTGCGGTAACGCCGGCGGGGATCATCGGGTTGCCGGCCWGCGGCCGGCACTACCGGTAGGTGCCAACCTTGGTTGGCACGCGGGGCATCCATGCGCCAACCAAGGTTGGCGTCTACCAAAGCAGGGCCGGGTAGAATGCCCCCATGAAGATCGCCTCGTGGAACGTCAATTCGCTCAATGTCCGCCTGCCGCACCTGGAGCAGTGGCTCAAGGAGTTCGGCCCGGACATCGTCGGTATCCAGGAAACCAAGCTGGAGGACCACAAGTTCCCCGATGCGGCGCTGATCGCCGCGGGTTACCGCAGCGTGTTCGCCGGCCAGAAGACCTACAACGGCGTGGCGCTGCTGTCGCGTGAGCCGGCGCAGGACGTGCAGATCGGCATCCCCGGCTTCGAGGACGAGCAGAAGCGCGTCATCGCCGGTACCTTCGGCGACCTGCGGGTGATCAACCTGTACGTGGTCAACGGCCAGGACATCGGCACCGACAAGTACGACTACAAGCTGCGCTGGCTGGAAGCGGTGCATGCCTGGATCGCCGAAGAACTGCAGCGGCACCCGAAGCTGATCGTGATGGGCGACTTCAACATCGCCCCGGACGCGCGCGACGTGCACGACCCGGAGGTGTGGAACGAAAACCACATCCTGACCTCCACCGCCGAGCGCGGCGCACTCAACAAGCTGCTGCAGCTGGGCCTGCACGATGGCTTCCGCCTGCACAACGACGAAGCCGGGGTGTTCAGCTGGTGGGATTACCGCGCGGCCGGCTTCCGCCGCAACCTGGGCCTGCGCATCGATCTGACCCTGGTCTCCGATGCGCTGAAGGGCAGTGCGGTGGCTGCGGGCATCGATCGCGAGCCGCGCACCTGGGAACGCCCGAGCGACCATGCGCCGGCGTGGGTGCAATTGGAATGAACGAACGGGGCCCGACGATTGCCGGGCCCGTTCTGGAACGCCTGCCGGGCATGGCCCGGCGCGACCCTCAGATCACCGTATGCTCTTTCGGGTGAACAGGTTGACGATCGCCAGAAGGATCACCGCACCGATCAGCGAGAACAGGAAGGTGCGGATGGTGATCGCTTCGTTGATGCCGCCGCCGAACAGCCAGCCGGAAATCAGCGCGCCGACGATGCCGACCACGATGTTGAGGATGATGCCCTGCTGGGCATCGCGCTTCATGATGATGCTGGCCAGCCAGCCTACGATGCCGCCGACGATCAGCCAGATGATGATGCCCATGATCGAACCTCCGGTGGGGAACTGTGACCAGTTGACGCGCAGGGCTGTGAACCCGTCGTGCAATCGTGTGATGGGCGCGTGCGGATGAGCCTGCCAGCCACCCTCGACGGCCCGTGGCGCTTTGGTCCGGTGACGGTCTGGCGGCGCCCGCACGTGCCGGGCCATCGCGGCGAACCGCAGGCACGGCAGGTACTGGCACAGGCACTGGACACCGATCCGGAGACGCTGCCGCTGGTCCGCGACGACAAGGGCCGGCCGGAACTGAGCGGCGCGCTGGCCCACTACGGTACCGGCTGGAGCCACAGCGGCGAGGTGCTGCTGGTGGCGCTGGGCGAGGGCGTGCGGCTGGGCGTCGACCTGGAGCTGCTGCGGCCGCGGGCGCGCCTGCTGGAGATCGTGCAGCGCTTCTTCCACCCCGAGGAAGTGGCCTGGCTGGAAAGCCTGGACGAGGCCGGACGCGAGCACTGGTTCTTCCGCGTGTGGTGTGCAAAGGAAGCGATGCTGAAGGCGCATGGGCAGGGCATCTCGTTCGGCCTGCACCGCCTGCAGCTGGCACCAGGGGCCGATGGCGCCCTGCACCTGCGCTGGTGCGACCCGGAACTGGGCGAGGCCGCGCGCTGGCACCTGCACGAATGGCAGGCCACCGGGCAATTCCGCGCCGCATTGGCCTGGTATCCACACTGAAGCGGGGAATCAGCGTGCAAAACCGGCGATAATGCCGGCATGAGCGAACACCCACTTCCCGCCAGCGTGGCCGCCACGCTGGAACAGGGCCTGGCCAGCATGGGCCTGGACGCCGCGCTGGCGCCGCCGCTTCTGCGCTACCTGGCCCTGCTGCACCGTTGGAACGGCACCTACAACCTCACTGCCATCCGCGATCCGCAGGAGATGGTTACCCGCCACCTGCTCGATTCGCTGGCGATGCAGCCGTTCGTGGCCGATGGCAGCCTGGCCGACCTCGGCACCGGCCCCGGCCTGCCCGGCATCCCGCTGGCGATCGCCTGCCCGGGCCTGCAGGTCACCCTGGTGGAGAGCAACGGCAAGAAAGCGCGCTTCATGCGCGAGGCCGTGCGCCAGCTGGGCCTGGACAACGCCCGCGTGGCCGAATCGCGCGCCGAAGCCCTGGACGAGGCAGGTCGCTACGACCAGCTGACCGCGCGCGCGATGGACACCCTGGCCGGCATCGTCCGCGTCGGCGGCCACCTGCTGCGCCCCGGTGGCGTACTGCTGGCCATGAAGGGCGTCTATCCCCATGAGGAGATCGCGGAGCTGCCGGTTGGCTGGCAGGTGCGCGAGGTGACCCCGCTGGACGTACCCGGCCTGGCCGGCGAACGCCACCTGGTCACCGTTACAGGTCCCTGATTGCCATCGCCAGCCCCTTGTGGAACAAGAGGTTGGCGATTCACGATTTCCGCCCGGGGCCGGTTGTACGCATAATGACCGGTCCCAACCATCCGTCGACGAGGCACACCTGCATGGCCCGCATCATCGCCATCGCCAACCAGAAGGGTGGCGTCGGCAAGACCACGACCGCCGTCAACCTGGCCGCTTCCCTGGCCAACGCCCCCAAGCGCGTGCTGCTGGTCGACCTGGACTCGCAGGGCAACGCGACCATGGGCAGCGGGGTGGACAAGCGCGAGCTGGCCGCCTCCACCTGTGACCTGCTGCTGGGCGAGAACAGCGCCGCCGATGTGCGCGTGCAGACTGCCGAGGGCTACGACCTGCTGCCCGGCAACATCGACCTGACCGCCGCCGAGATCCAGCTGATGGGCCAGAGCGAGCGCGAGCAGCGCCTGAAGCGCGCATTGGCGCCGATCCGCGACGAGTACGACTACATCCTGATCGATTGCCCGCCGGCGTTGTCGCTGCTGACGCTCAACGCGCTGGCCGCCGCCGATTCGGTGATCGTGCCGATGCAGTGCGAGTACTACGCACTGGAAGGCCTCAGCGCGCTTGTGGAAACCATCGAAGCGCTGCGCACCAGCCTGAACCCGGCGCTGGAGATCGAAGGCGTGCTGCGCACCATGTTCGATGTGCGCAACAACCTGGCCAACGCGGTGTCGGCCGAGCTCACCGAGCACTTCGGCGACCGCGTGTTCCGCACCATCGTGCCGCGCAACGTGCGTCTGGCCGAGGCGCCCAGCCATGGCCAGAGCATCGTCGGCTACGACCGCGCCTCGCGCGGTGGCGTGGCCTACCTGGGCCTGGCCGGCGAGATCATCCGCCGCAACAACGAACGCAACAAGGCCGCCAAGGCCGTGGAGACCGTCTGATGACCAGCAGCAAGCCGGCAGCCAAGAAGCGGGGCCTCGGCCGTGGCCTGGATGCGCTGCTGGGCCCGAAAGGCGCGGTCAGCCAGGTGCAGGCCACCACCGCGGTGATCGAGCCGCTGCCGGGTGAAGTGCTGCGCAAGCTGGCCGTGGGACAGCTGCAGCCGGGCAAGTACCAGCCGCGCCGCGAGATGGACGAGGGCAAGCTCTCCGAGCTGGCCGACTCGATCAAGTCGCAGGGCGTGATCCAGCCGATCCTGGTGCGTCAGCTGCCGGCGGGCAACTACGAAATCGTCGCCGGTGAACGCCGCTGGCGCGCTTCGCAGCTGGCCGGCCTGGACGAAGTGCCGGTGGTGGTGCGCGAGCTGGAAGACCGCACCGTCATCGCGATGGCGCTGATCGAGAACATCCAGCGCGAAGACCTCAACCCGCTGGAAGAAGCCGAGGCGCTGCAGCGCCTGATCAGCGAGTTCACCCTGACCCATGCCGAGGCTGCCGAGGCCGTCGGCCGCTCGCGTGCGGCGGTGTCCAACCTGCTGCGCCTGCTGGAGCTGCCGGTGGCAATCCGCCTGCTGCTGGAAACCCGCCGCCTGGAAATGGGCCATGCCCGCGCGCTGCTGACCCTGGCCCCCGAGCTGGCCGGCAAGCTGGCGCAGGAAGCGGCCGATGAAGGCTGGTCGGTGCGCGAGGTCGAGCGCCGTGCGCAGGCCTTCGCCGCCGGCAAGGTGCCCAGCAATCGCCCGGTGGCCGCGCCGAAGGTGCAGCAGGCCGACATCGCCTCGCTGGAAACCGAGCTGTCCGAATCGCTGGGGGCCAAGGTGGCGATCAGCCATGGCCGCGGTGGCAAGGGCAAGCTGATCATCCATTACACCGACCTGGATACCCTGGACGGTGTGCTGGAAAAGCTGCGTACGCGCCAGGGCTGAGCCCGGCGCAAAGACAGGGGGGGCGGCCTGTTCCTGCCGCGTCCTGTAATTGACAGGGAACGCACCGCCGCGCGCGCCGGGGGATGCACTGCTCTCCGGCCCGTGGCCCATCCAGGGAGCAGGACATGAGCAACGAATACGAGTACGAGGACGTCAGCCCGGACGGTACCCAGATACTGAGGCACCGGCGCGAAAAGGACTTTGTGCTCGCCATCGGCGAAGAGCAGCACATCGAAGCGATCAGCGGCCATATCGAGCGCCATCTCGGACCGATCGCCACGGTCCTGCACGAACTCATTTCCGACCTGGTGCACATTGACGTGCACGTGGTGCCGGCCAATGACCACTGCCCGTACCTGCGCCTGGTCACCTCCGGCATGAGCGACCTGCCGATGACCGTGCCCGCCGACGTGGACGCGGATGTGCCGCGCTACATGGAGCTGATGGTGACCCTGCCGGCCGACTGGCCGATGTCCCAGGACGCCTTCGAGGACGAGCGCAATTACTGGCCGGTGCGCCTGCTGAAGGGCATGGCGCGGCTGCCGCACGAGTACGACACGTGGCTGGGCTTCGGCCACACCATTCCCAACGGCCATCCCAGCGAGCCTTATGCGCCCGGAGCAGGCT
This sequence comes from Stenotrophomonas maltophilia, assembly GCF_013464485.1. Taxonomy (GTDB): domain Bacteria; phylum Pseudomonadota; class Gammaproteobacteria; order Xanthomonadales; family Xanthomonadaceae; genus Stenotrophomonas; species Stenotrophomonas maltophilia_AW. Next base: position 90,856 of record NZ_RAUX01000028.1, on the reverse strand, counting down.
TCGACGGTGCCATCGTGCTGATGCCGGTGACTGCTCCGGAGGACTTCGCCACGCTGGAGCTGGAGGATGGCAGGACCATCAGCTTCATGAGCCTGGTTCCGCTGTATCCGGAAGAGATGGACCTGAAGCTGAAGAAGGGCGCCGACGCCCTGCTCGACCGCTTCGATGCGAAGCAGATCAACGATGTGATCGAGCCGGGCCGGGTCAACGTCGCCAGGAAGCGTTTCGGTTTGTTCTGAGACCGGTAACATCAGGGGCCTGAATTTCTGCTTCCGGGCCCCTGCCATGACCATCCTGCTTACCGGCGCTGCCGGCTTCATCGGTGCCTACACCGCCCGCGCGCTGCTGGAGGCGGGCCAGCCGGTGGTCGGCCTGGACAACTTCAACGACTACTACGACCCGCAGATCAAGCGCGACCGCGTGGCCTCGCTGTGCCCGACGCTGGACCTGCGCACCCTGGACCTGACCGACCAGCAGGGCCTGGCTGCGCTGTTCGACGAGGTGAAGCCGACCGCGGTGATCCATCTGGCTGCACAGGCGGGCGTGCGCTATTCGCTGGAAAACCCGCAGGCCTACGTCGACAGCAATCTGGTCGGCTTCGTCAACATGCTCGAGCTGTGCCGCCACCGTGGCGTGCAGCATCTGGTGTATGCGTCGAGCAGCTCGGTTTACGGTGATTCGGCCACGCCGCCGTTCTCCGAGGACCAGCGCGTGGACCAGCCGCGCTCGCTGTATGCGGCCACCAAGGCGGCCAACGAGCTGATGGCCTACACCTACGCGCAGCTGTACGGCCTGCATGCCACCGGCCTGCGCTTCTTCACCGTGTATGGCCCGTGGGGCCGGCCGGACATGGCACCGTTGCTGTTCTCGCGCGCGGTGCTGGCCGGGCGGCCGATCGACGTGTTCAACGAAGGCCGCATGCAGCGCGACTTCACACATGTCTCCGACATCGTGTCCGGTATTCTCGGCGCGCTCGCGCATCCGGCCGATGGTCCGGTACCGCACCGGGTGTTCAACCTCGGCAACCATACGCCGGTCGAGCTGGAGCGCTTCATCAGCGTGATCGAGCAGGCCGCCGGTCGCCCCGCGCAGAAGGTCTACAAGCCGATGCAGCCGGGCGACATGGTGCGCACGATGGCCAATACCCGGCGCGCCCATGACGCATTCGGCTTCGACGCGGTGACCCCGATCGAAGCAGGGTTGCCCCCCGTCGTGCAGTGGTGCCGCGAGTATTTTGGCGACCGCGCCTGAGGAGGGATCCTCACACAGCCGGATTCATCTTCGGATAACCTCGGCTTCGGAGAATGCGCGGTCTTTGTCCCCCTTTGGCCGAGTGCCTTATGAGTCAACCCGAGCTTTCCGTTGTCGTCCCGGTGTTCAACGAACGCGACAATGTCGCCCCGCTGGTTGCCGAAATCACCGCCGCACTGCGTGGACGGCTTCCGTTCGAGATCGTCTACATCGACGACCACTCGCGCGATGACACCCTGGCGGTGCTGCAGGGCCTGAAGGCGACCACCCCGGAACTGCGGGTGCTGCACCATGTGAACCAGAGCGGGCAGAGCACCGCCGTGCGCACCGGCGTCAAGCACGCACGTGCGCCGTGGATCGCGACCCTGGATGGTGACGGGCAGAACGATCCGGCCGACATTCCCAAGCTGCTGGCGGCGCGCGATGCGGCCGAGGCGCAGGTGAAGCTGTTTGCCGGCTGGCGGGTCAACCGCCAGGACAGCGGCAGCAAGCGCTGGGCCAGCAAGTGGGCCAATGCCATCCGTGCACGCATGCTGCGCGACGATACGCCCGATACCGGCTGCGGCATCAAGCTGTTCGAGCGCAGCGCGTTCCTCGACCTGCCGTATTTCGACCACATGCACCGCTACCTGCCGGCGCTGATGCAGCGCGCCGGCTGGAAGACCACCAGCGTGCCGGTCAACCACCGCCACCGTACCGCCGGTGTCTCCAAGTACAACAACCTCGGCCGCGCCCTGGTTGGCATCCGTGACCTGCGTGGCGTGGCCTGGCTGATCACCCGCAGCAAGCGCACCGCGGTGGAGGAGCGTTGATGGATCTGGAGCTGCACTGGCTCGACCAGCCGCTGACCTGGTTGTACTGGACCGGCCTGCATGTGACCGGCTGGAAGCTGATCGGCTATACCGGCGCGCTGATGTTCGGGGGCCGCTGGCTGGTCCAGTTCATCGCCTCCAAGCGTGCGGGCAAGCCGGTGATCCCACGTCTGTTCTGGTACATGAGCGTGGTCGGCAGCCTGATGACACTGAGCTATTTCCTTTTTTCGGCCAAGCAGGACTCGGTGGGCGTGCTGCAGAACCTGTTCCCGGCGTTCACCGCGCTGTACAGCCTGCACCTGGATATCAAGCACCGCGGCTGGAAGCGCGACAGGGCCAGCCACTGAGCGCTGGCGGGGGCTCGGTCTGCTGAGGGTAGAGTCGACTGTCAGTCGACTTTCGCGCGAGGCGCGGGCTTTGCCACATTGGGCTGGAGAGCAGCCGACTAACAGTCGGCTCCACCACGACCACGACCACGTGCCTGTGGCCTATGCCCGGTCCTGCCTGCCGTGGGTAGAGTCGACTGTCAGTCGACTTTCGCGCGAAGCGCGGGCTTTGCCACATTGGGCCGGAGAGCAGCCGACTAACAGTCGGCTCCACCACGACCACGACCACGTGCCTGTGGCCTATGCCCGGTCCTGCCTGCCGTGGGTAGAGTCGGCTGTCAGTCGACTTTCGCGCGAAGCGCGGGCTTTGCCACATTGGGCCGGAGAGCAGCCGACTAACAGTCGGCTCTACCCCGTCGGCTCTACCACGCGCCTGCGGCGTTGGGGCCTGTGGCCGGTTACCGGTCCTGCCTGCGACGCAGGCAGGACCTTCGTCCCATGCCACGGGCGGTGAGCGGTGCCATGATCGGGGTCTGCCTTCCCGGGAACCTGTGCTCGTGAAAACCCGTCTTGCCGTTGCCCTGCTGATCGCCCTGTCCGCCCCTGCCGTAGCCCTGGCCGCGCCGCCCGCCGCCGCCGCACCGGCCAGCGTGGCCACCGAATCGCCCGCCGATGCCGCCTTCCGCGCGCTGTACGAGAAGGAATGGAAGTGGCGCCAGGAGGGCGGCGGCGAGGCCAGCGAGGACGAGGACGCGCCAGCCAACGCCACCCGCATGCCCGACGTCGGCCCGGCCGCGCAGCAGGCGCGCCTGAAGGTGTGGGACGAGACCCTGGCTGCACTGAAGAAGATCGACCCGAAGACGCTCTCGCCCGACAACCAGGTCAACTACGCGATCTACCGCGATCAGGTGTTCAACCTGGCCGAAGAAGTGCGCCTGCGTGGCTACGAGATGCCGTTCAACGCCGACTCCTCGTTCTGGTCCAACCTGTCCTTCATGGCCCGGCGCGAGATGAAGACCGTGCAGGACTACCAGAACTACATCGCACGCCTGAACGATGTACCGCGTTACTTCGGCCAGCAGACCGAAAACATGCGCGCCGGCCTGAAGCGAGGTTTCAGCGTGCCGCGCGCGGTGCTCGATGGCCGCGAAGTGTCCATCGCCACCGTCGCCGAGCTGATGGATCCCACCGAGTCGCCGCTGTACGCGCCGTTCAAGAAGCTGCCCAACAGCATCCCGGCCGCAGAGCAGGCCAGGCTGCAGGCGCAGGCGCGCGAAGCAATCAGTGGCAAGGTGGTGCCGGCGTTCCAGCAGCTGCGCACCTTCTTCGTCAGCGAGTACGTGCCGCAGGCGCGTACCACGCTGGCCGCCGAAGCGATGCCGGACGGCAAGGCGTACTACAAGCAGCAGATCCACGAATACACTACGCTGGACCTGTCGCCGGACGAGATCCATCGCATCGGTCTGGATGAAGTCGCACGCATCCAGAAGGAAATGAACGACATCATCAAGCAGGTGAAGTTCAAGGGCAGCTTCGCCGAGTTCCTGACCTTCCTGCGCACCGATCCGCAGTTCTATGCGAAGACGCCGGAAGAGCTGCTGTCGCGCGCCGCATGGATCTCCAAGCGGGCCGACGGTCAGCTCGGCAAGTACATGACGTTGCCGCGCGCGCGCTTCACCATCGTGCCGGTGCCGCCGGACATTGCACCGTTCTGGACCGCCGGCCGCGGTGGCATGGGCACCTACTGGCTCAACACCTACAACCTGCCGTCGCGCCCGCTGTACAACCTGCCGGCGCTGACCCTGCATGAATCCGATCCGGGCCACGCGCTGCAGGGTGCCATCGCCGCCGAGCAGAAGAACCTGCCCGAGTTCCGCCGCAACGCCTACATCTCCGCCTACGGCGAAGGCTGGGCGCTGTACTGCGAGAAGCTGGGCGTGGAGATGGGTATCTACGAAACCCCGTACGAGGATTTCGGCCGCTTGACCTACGAAATGTGGCGCGCCACGCGTCTGGTGATCGATACCGGCGTGCACAGCAAGGGCTGGACTCGCGAGCAGGCCTTGGCCTACCTGCGTGACCACACCGCGCTGAGCGAGCATGAAGTGACCACCGAAGTGGACCGCTACATTTCCTGGCCGGGCCAGGCGCTGAGCTACAAGCTGGGCGAGATCGCCATCGTGCGCCTGCGCGCGCAGGCCGAGAAGGAGCTGGGCGACAAGTTCGACATCAAGGGCTTCCACGACACCCTGCTCAAGCAGGGCTCGGTGCCCCTGCCGGTGCTGGAACAGCAGATCCAAGCCTACATCGCCGAACGCAAGAAGGCCTGATTGTCCCTTTACTGAAAAATGGATAAAAAATGGACAAGCAACTTCTCGTTCCGGTCTATCTCAATCAAAGACTGGTTTTCGATTTACTTGCAATGCTACAAGGTGGGCTTAGCACTGTGAGGGCCGTTTCTCAAACAAGCAGCAAATCTCATGATGTTAAAAGAGAGATCGGTGCGTCATTTGCACTGAGCGAAGCACTTGCCAGCCTTCTCAAGGTGGATCTCTCCGGGAAAAGGAGTAGTTCGGGGTCGCGAGCGGTGGAAGAAGAAATATCGGAAGAAAGGGTGCACACTCCCGCCTCGCTTCTTTACCAGCTAAGAAACAGCCTGAATGAAAGAGGTGCCATCTCAAGTCTGGAGGATGGTTGCGAACCGAGGTCAGGAGAATTCATTGAGTTTGAGGCCTCTCTTCTGAAGAATCCCGTTCTCGAGGCTATTGATGGGATGTCTAGGATCATGGACATTGCAGTCCTATTTGATGACTCCCCTAAGCAGAGTCCGAAAGGAAAGGGCGGTAGTTCGATCAATGAGAACAAGAGGTTAAAAGTTCAAATTGATGGTTTTTCGGAGAGCCTGAAGTCAGGAAATACAATTGACTTGATCACTAGCAAATCCAGCGCTGGAGTCACGGCTGTCGTCACACTTGAAAAGTCATCGCTGAATGATCCGATGATGTCCGACTTGGTCGATGGCAGATTTAAGGTCCTTGGCAAGGTAATACGCAGTGTTTCAGATCCAAGTGATTCAATAAGTCTCATCAGAAACAATGTGCTATCAAACCTTCCTCGGCACCTCCGTGAAAGCCTCAGCGACATGTTTAGAGGGCTCGGAAGCGAACATGGGTTCTCGATGCCGGAAGTGCGCTGGCAGATTGAAGGCCCTGCGATACAGGTGCTGCCAATCGCGATCTATGCTTGACGGCCAAGCTGCCGGCTTTACTGTCGAGAGTCCGTAAGTAGGTATGCGGCAAGCGCACGTCTTACCGCATACCAATTCCGGTACCAAACCTAGTGGCGCTAGGCCCGCGGCTTGGCCACGCGTGCTGCAAAGGTCGGCAGCACCAGCAGGGTCAGCACGGTGGCGGTGATCAGGCCACCGATCACCACCGTCGCCAGCGGCTTCTGCACCTCCGCACCGGAACCGCTGGCGATCGCCATCGGAATGAAGCCGACGATCGCCACCAGTGCCGTGGTCAGCACCGCACGGATACGGCTCGATGCACCGTTGATCGCCGCCTGCAGCGGCAGGTCACCGGCATCCAGGCGCTCGCGGATCGCCTGCATCAGCACCAGGCCGTTCAAGGTGGCCACGCCGGACACGGCGATGAAACCAACCGCCGCCGACACCGAAAACGGCATGCCACGCAGCAACAGCGCGAGAATGCCGCCGACCAGCGCCAACGGCACGCAGCTGAACACCAGAATGGCTTCCTTGCCGCTGCGCAGCGCCATGAACAGCAGGCTGCCGATCAGCAGGAATACCACCGGTACCACCGTCGCCAGCCGCTTTTCCGCGCGCTGCAGGTTCTCGAACTGGCCACCCCAGGTCAGGTAGGCACCCGGCGGCAGTGCCACGTCGGCCACCGCTGCCTGCGCTTCGCCGACGAAGCCGCCCAGGTCGCGGCCGCGCACGTTTGCCTGCACCACCACGCGGCGGCTGCCGTTGTTGCGGCTGATCTGGTTTGGCCCTTCGCTGACCGTGATGCGCGCGACCGACGACAGCGGAATCACCAGCCCCGATGGCGTAGCAATCGGCAACGACGCCAACTGGTCCGGATCGTTGCGCGAGGCATCGTCCAGGCGCACCACCACGTTGAAGCGGCGATCACCTTCGAAGATCTTGCCGGCCGCCGTGCCACCAATGCCGGTGGACAGCGCATCACTCACGTCCGCGGCAGTCAGGCCGTACTGCGCCGCCGCCACGTGGTCGATGGCCACATTGAGCGTGGGCAGGCCGGAGATCTGTTCCACCCGCACGTCGGCCGCACCGTTCACCGCACGCAGCTTCAACGCCACCTGGTCGGCCACTTTCTGCAGCTGGCTGAAGTCATCGCCGAAGATCATCACCGCCAGGTCGGTACGCACGCCGGAAATCAGCTCGTTGAAGCGCAGCTCGATCGGCTGGCTGAACTCGAAACTGTTGCCCAGCTGCTGCCCGGCCAGCTTCTCGAAGCGTGCCACCAGTGCATCCTTGCCCAGCTTCGGATCCGGCCAGTCCTTGCGTGGCTTGAGCACGATCACGCTGTCGGAGATGTTGGTCGGCATCGGGTCGATCGCCGCCTCGGCGGTACCGGTGCGCGAGAACACGGTTTCCACTTCCGGCTGTTTGGCAATCGCCTTTTCCAGTGCCAGCTGCATTGCCAGCGACTGCTCCAGTGAGGTCGACGGCACGCGCAGGGCCTGCATCGCCACGTTGCCTTCGTCCAGCGTCGGCATGAACTCGCGGCCCAGCAGCGAGAACGCGCCGATGCCCACCACCACCATCATCACCGCACCGGCCAGCACCGTGCGCGGATGCGCCACGGCTTTGCGCACCACTGGTTCGATGCGCGCACGCAGCACGCGGATCAGCTTGGTCTCGTGCTCGCCATCGTCAGCATGTGCATCGCCGTCCTTCAACTTGGGCTCGCGCACCAGCAGTGCGGTCATCGCCGGCACGAAGGTGAAGGAGAAGATGAAGGCACCGACCAGGGCCAGCATGAACGTGGCCGCCATCGGGTGGAACGTCTTGCCCTCCACGCCTTCCAGGGTAAGGATCGGCGCGAACACCAGCAGGATGATCAGCTGGCCAAAGGCCGCCGGGCGCGCCATCTTCATGGCCGAATCGGCGGCCACGCGCAGGCGTTCCATCGCGGTCAACGCACGGCCCAGTTCGGCACGACGCTGGCCCAGCATCAGCAGCGTCGACTCGACCACGATCACCGCACCGTCCACCAGGATGCCGAAGTCCAGCGCACCCAGGCTCATCAGGTTGCCGCTGATGCCGAAGCGGTTCATGCCGATGACTGCGAACAGGAACGACAGCGGAATGACCAGCGCGGTGATCGTTGCCGCACGCAGGTTGCCCAGCAGCAGGAACAGCACCACCACCACCAGCAGTGCGCCCTCGGTGAGGTTCCTGGCCACGGTCTTGATGGTGGAATTGACCAGCACGCTGCGGTCCAGCACCGGTGCCGCCACGATGTCGGCCGGCAGCGATTTGTTCACCTGTTCCAGGCGCGCCGCAGCTGCCTGCGCCACGGTGCGGCTGTTGCCGCCGGCGATCATCAGCGCGGTGCCGAGCACAGCTTCGTGGCCGTTGCGGCTGGCCGCACCCAGGCGTGGCGCGCGGCTCAGCTCGACCTCGGCCACATCGGCCACGCGCACCACCACGCCATTGCGGGTGGCCACCGGGGCCTGTGCCAGGTCGTCGGTGGTCAGCGCCAGGCCGTCAGCACGTACCACCAGGCCCTCGCCGGCACGCTGCACGAAACCGGCACCGGCCTGCACGTTGGAACGCTGCAGGGCAGTGACCAGGTCGGCCAGGCCGAGGCCGTGCGCGGCCAGCTTGGCACTGTCCGGATGCACGCCGTATTCCTTGACGTAGCCGCCGACCGTATCGACGCCGGCCAGCCCCGGGCTGGAACGCATCTGCGGCGCGATGATCCAGTCCTGCACGGTGCGCAGGTAGGTGGCACGTTCTTCCGGCGTGCGAAGCAGGTTGCCTTCCGGCGTGCGGTAGACCTCGCCGGCCTGCCAACCCGCTTCACCGGGCTTGGCCAGCCTGGCCGGATCGAACGCCGTGAAGTCCACCGTCCACATCAGCACTTCGCCGAGGCCTGTGGTGACCGGCGACAGCATCGGCGACGCGCCATCGGGCAGGTCTTCCGATGCCTCGCGCATGCGTTCGGCCACCTGCTGACGCGCGAAGTAGATGTCGGTCGCATCGGTGAAGATCGCGGTGACCTGCGAGAAGCCATTGCGCGACAGCGAACGCGTGGTGGTCAGGCCGGGAATGCCGGCCAGCGCGGTTTCCAGCGGATAGGTCACCTGCCGCTCGATCTGTTCCGGGGTCAGTGCAGGTGCCACCGTGTTGATCTGCACCTGGCGGTTGGTGATGTCCGGCACCGCGTCGATCGGCAGCTTGCCCAGCTGGAACAGGCCCACGGCAGCGATCAGCGCCGCCATGAACACCACCAGCCAGCGGTGGCGCACCGCTGTTTCAATGATCAGCTTGAACATGGTCGCCTCCTCAGTGGCCGTGCTCGGCTTCGCCCTTGGCCAGTTCGGCCTTGAGCAGGAAGGCGTTGGCACCGACGATGCGCTCGTTGCCGGTCAGCCCACCGAGGATCTCGATGCGGTCGCCGGCACGGCGCCCGGCCAGCACCGACTGCGCCTTGAAGCCGCCGTCGACGGCAACGAACACCGCGCTGCCGCCATCGACGTTCTGCACCGCATCGGCGGGCACGCTGAGCGAACCGTCCTGGCCTTCGGTGACCACCACCGCCGATACCGGCGAACCGGCCGGCGGCAGCGAAGCGTCCACCGGCGTGGCGCGGATCACCGCGACGCCGCCCTGCTGGCGCACATCAGCGGCCGAACCGGTAACGGTGGCGGTGAAGCTGCCACCCGGCACGCTCACTTCCAGCTTCATGCCGGGCGTGACCTGTGCGGCCAGCGCGGGCGGCGCGGTGAACACCAGTTCGTTCATCGCCGGATCGGCGACATCGGCCACCGCGCTGCCGGCAGCGACCACGCCGCCCGGGGTGACCTGCACGTTGCCGACGATGCCGGCTACCGGGCTGGTGATGCGCACGCGACCGCTGCTGTCCGGCGAACCGTTGGCGGCGGCTTGGGCCTGCGCGGCGGCGGCCTGGGCCTGTGCCGCCAGCGAACGTGCGCGCGAGGTTTCCATTTCCTGGCGAGCGACCACGCCCTGGTCGACCAGCGCCTTGTCGCGGCCATAGGCCAGGCGCGCAGCCTCGGCTTCGGCGGATGCGGCCAGCGCATTGGCGCGGAATACCGCCGCCTCGCCACTGACCACGATAGCCAGTGCCTGGTTCTGCTTCACCGCCGTGCCCGGCGCGACCAGCACGCGCTCGACGCGGCCGGTCACGGTGGAGGCCACCGATGCACGCGCACCGACCGAGGGCTCGACCCGGCCGGCGAGGCGGGTTGAACCGCCGCCGCCACGACCGACGGCGACCACTTCGATACCAGACGCCTTGATCTGTTCCGGGGTCAGCGGCACCACGCCTTCATCGGCGTCCGCCGGCGCCTTCGCGGTTTCTGCCTTGGCTTCCTTGCTATCCGCGGCATGGCCATGGCCGTCGTCGGTGCCGGCCTTGGCCGCAGCCGGGTCTTCATTGGCAGGCGTCTGTGCGTTGCCTGCGCAGCCGGCCAGGAGCACGGTCAGCAGGAGGCCGCCGATCAGGGGGAAGGAACGGGAGAGAGTCATGGGGCCTCCACAAAAGGTGCGCGCCCTTCCAGGCGGGCAAGATCGATTTCCGCGCCGACGCGCGACAGGCGCGCATCCACGGCGGTGCCGCGGGCGGCGATGAGGGCGCTGCGCGTGCTGCGCAGTTCCAGCTGCGAGATGCGTCCGGCGTCGAAGCCGATGCGTGCAAGGCGATACGCCTCTTCGGCGGCGACCACGCTTTCATCGGCGGCGCGGGTACGGCTGCCAGCGGCCTTCAGCCCGGCCACGGCGGACAGGCGCTCGGCTTCGCTGTCGCGGCGCTGCTGGTCCAGGCGCGCTTCTGCCGCGCGCTGGTCGGCGTTGGCGGCGCGGATGCCACCGCGGTTGCGGTCGAACAGCGGGATGCTGAGGCTGAGCCCGAGGTTGTAGGCGCGCTCGCCGCCTTCGCGGAAGCGGGTCTGCGCGGCGGTGACGCTGAGGTCGGGCAGGGCGCGTTTGCGCTCCACGTCCACCAGCTTGCCCGCCGCATCGGCTTCGGCTTCGGCGATGCGCACTGCCAGTGCGGTATCGGTGGCACCGCGCGGCAGCGGCGGTGCGCGGTCGAGCAGGCTGTTGTCGATCGACTGCACCGGCGCATCCAGCAGGGCGGTGCCGGCCAAGCGGGCCAGCGCGGCATCGCGGAACGCCTGAGCCTCATCCAGCGACGCCGCGGCATTGGCCACTTCGCTCTGAGCCTGCACGGCGCGCAGCTGCGGTTCGCGGCCCTGCTTGACCATCGCATTGACGGCAGCCGCGTCGTCGCGGGTCAGGGTCAGCGCTTCGCCGGCGAGAGCGTAACGACGCAATGCGCTTTCCGCCTGTGCGTAGACCGCCGCCAGTTGGCTGGCGACATCACTGCGGCTCTGCGAACCACGCAGGGCAGCGGCTTGTGCCTCGGCCCGGGCGGCACGAACGCGCGCGCCACGCTGGCCCCAGACCTCCAACGGCTGGGACAGGGTGAGTACGGTGTCGGCCTTGCCCATGCCACGGTAGGTGCCGGATCCCCAGGCGTTTTCGGCCGAGTAAGAAAGGGAGGGATTGGGCAGCGCACGGGCCTGGTCGGCACGCGCATCGGCGGCCTCGGCCAGTGCCGTACCCACACGGGTACCGGGCAGCTGGTCCAGGCGTTCAAGCAGGGTGTCGTAGGAGGGGGCGGCTTGCGCCATCACCGATGCCGCCGGGGCCAGGCCCAGCAACACGGCGACGACCAGCCCGGCCGCGCGCGGCGACCGAGGTGTCAGGATCGACATAGGGGGATTCCGGTTGTGAGTGAAACGGGAGCCCGCGATTGCGGGACGCGCTCAACTCACGCCCGGGGGGGACGCGTCAATTCATCCTGGGCGACCGCATAGGTCGCAACGTCGCCGACATTCATCCAGCGCGCCGGCAGCGTCGTACCGAAGGCGGCGAAATCGTTCGCCGGCAGGCTCAGCGTGGAGTGGTGGCAGTGGTTATGCGTGCAGGCACCCGTGTGCTTGCTGTCGCTGTCACCGCCTGCATCGTCCGCGAGGGATTCGACATGGGCGCTGCTGGCATGCGGTTCCACCGCACACACCAGTGCGTCGGCCACCGGCACGACCACGAATGCCGCCATCAGCAGCATCATCAGGTACGTACGCAGTTGGCGGGTGATCCGGCGCATGGAGGGGAGGCTAGCAAGCGGTTTTCGCCGGATACAATATCAATGGCCACCTCGGGAATTCGTCGGAACCTCCCGTTCAGGTGGGCCGGGCACGCCAGCTCTGGCAGGTGCCGACCTCCTGCCCTGGTGGGTGTCGACCTTGGTCGACACGCTTTTCGGCCCCCGACACGTTGCCGGCCAGCGGCCGGCACTACCCGTATCACGGCAGCTCCGCTATCACCCTGATCTCGAACTGGAACCCGTACAGCCAGGTCACGCCGACTGCCCTGGTAGGTGTCGACCTTGGTCGACACGCTTTTCGACCTCCGACACWTTGCCGGCCWGCGGCCGGCACTACCCGTATCACGGCAGCTTCGCGACCACCTTGATCTCGAACTGGAACCCATACAGCCAGGTCACGCCGATACCGGTCAGGGTTGGGTGCGGTGCTTCGCCCCAGTACTCGGGCACGATCGCCCACGCCTTCTCGAAGTTCTTCTCGGGGTCGACCAGGAACACGGTCACGTCGACCACGTCATCGAAGCTGCAGCCGGCGGCAGCCAGTACCGCATTGAGATTTTCGAAGGCGCGGCGCACCTGCGCTTCGAAGTCCGGCTCAGGCGAACCATCCTCGCGGCTGCCGACCTGGCCGGAAACGAACAGGAAGCCGTTGGATCGGATCGCTGGCGAGTAGCGGTTGCGCTCGTACAGGGTCTGGCGGCTGGCGGGGAAAACGACATCACGCTGTGACATGGGAAGATCCCGTGGGAGAGAACGCCCATCCTCCGCGCCAGCGCTGTCTGGATAAATCGCGATGATCGGCCTAGATTGATTGCCAATTCCAAACAATCATGGCCAGCCATGGACCGTTTCGAGGCGATGCGGGCCTTTGCCCGGGTAGTGGAGACCGGCAGCTTTACCCGCGCTGCGCACACCCTGCAGGTCAGCCGCACCACGGTCACCCAGCTGGTGCAGCAGCTGGAGGCGCACCTGCGGCTGCGGTTGCTCAACCGCACCACGCGCCGGGTCAGCGTCACCGCCGATGGCGCGGCCTATTACCCGCGCATCGCCCGCCTGCTGGCCGAGCTGGAAGAGGTGGAGGGCGGGCTGGGCGACGCGGCCACCCAACCGCGCGGACGCCTGCGCGTGGATGTGCCCGGGCCGTACGCGCGCTTGCGGCTGGTACCAGCGCTGCCGGATTTCCAGGCGCGCTACCCGGAGATCCAGCTGGACATCGGCGTGAGTGACCGCGAGGTGGACGTCATCGCCGACAACGTCGATTGCGTGATCCGTGGTGGCACTCCAGCCGACCCGGCGCTGGTGGCGCGGCCGCTTGCTGCGCTGCCGATCGGCTTCCACGCCAGCCCGGGCTATGTGCAGCGCTTCGGCGTGCCGACCGACCCGCGCGCGCTGGAAGGGCCCGATCACCACATGGTCGGTTTCCTCAGCCCGCGCAGTGGCCGCGCCCGCGTGTTCACTGCACAGCGTGGCGATGAGCGCGTCGAGGTGCAGGGCCGCTATACGGTGGGCTTCGATGACGGCAATGCGTATCTGGCGGCTGCGTTGGCGGGGCTCGGCGTGGTCGCGTTACCCAGCTACATGACCGATCCGCACGTGGCGCGTGGCGAGCTGCTGCCGGTGCTGCAGGAATGGCAGCTGCCGCCAATGCCGATGCACGTGATGTTCCCGCCCAACCGGCACATGAGCCAGCGGCTGCGGGTGTTCATTGATTGGGTGGTGGAAGCGTTGGGGTGAGTGCATCGGTCGCGTGCGAAAATCCGGCTGCACGTACTGGAGAACGCATACCCTGATGAGCCGCATCGTCGCACTGGATACCGAAACCACCGGCATCTCCCACCGCCTGGGGCACCGGGTGATCGAAATCGGTGCCGTCGAACTGATCGATGGCCAGCTCACCGGCCGCCAGTTCCATACCTACCTGCAGCCGCAGCGCAAGGTGGACTGGGGCGCGCAGCGCGTGCACGGCATCAGCGACGCGATGCTGGTGGGCAAGCCACTGTTCTCCAGCAAGGCCGCCGAGCTGCTCGACTTCCTGCGCGGCAGCGAGATGGTCGCGCACAACGCCACCTTCGACGTGGGTTTCCTGGACAACGAGCTGCGCCTGGCTGGCATCCCCGGCACGCTGGCCCAGCATTGCCGCATCACCTGCAGCCTGAAGCTGGCGCGCGGGCGCTGGCCAGGCCAGGGCAATAAACTGGACGATGTGTTGCAGCGCCTGCGCATTCCCAGCCAGCGCGGCCTGCACGGCGCGTTGAAGGATGCCCATCTACTGGCCCAGGTGATTCCGCATCTGCGCTGAGGCCTGGTCGCCGTTACATCGGCCGCAACCAGCGCTCGATCATTGCCACGCCACATGCCACCCCGTCCTCACTGCTCATCGCCACGCCCAAGGCCGCCGCGCGTGCGCGTGTTGCTTCGGTTGCAGCGAAGGTGATGGCCGCTGCCAGCGTCGCTGCATCCAGTCGCTTCGCTGACAGCGGCGCCGGTGCCACCCGCAACCGATACAGGCGATCGGCCCAGAAGAACTGATCTGCGGCGAACGGCATCACCAGCGAGGGAATGCCGGCGCGGCAGGCCGAATGCGTGGTGCCGCTGCCACCGTGATGGATGGCGAATGCGCAACGCGGGAACAGCGCTTCGTGTGGAGTCGGCCCCAGTACGAAGACCGAATCGGGCAAGCGCATCGCAGGCAGTCCCACCCAGCCAGGAAACAGCAGCACCCGGCGTGGCGCCAGCGCCTGCAGCAGGGCCGGCAACACGCGCTCGCGATCAAAGCCGGTCATGCTGCCGAAGCCCAGATACACCGGCGCCGGGCCGGCATCGAGGAAGGCCTGCAGATCGGCCGGGGGTATCCAGGGCGCATCAGGAAGGCGCCATTGGCCACAGACGATGTGGTCGGCCGGCCAATCCGCCGGTGGCGGCAGCAGCTGCGGCGAGATGCCATAGAGCATCGGCAGGCCGGGCCACAGCGAGCGGCGCGGCGATTGCCCCAGCTGCTTGCGGGCTGCGTTGATCGGCCGACGGAACTGGCGCCAGATCAGGCCGTTGACCAGCCCATAGCTGGCGCGGTTCAACCAGCCCGGCGAGCGTCCCGGTGGCAGGAACGGAGAGCGGAAGGCCCGCGTCGGGGTCAGCGGGATCATGCCGGTGCCGATGACCGGCATTCCGCGGCGTTCGCCCACGCTCATGCCGACAAAGGCCGCCAGGCCACCGGTCAGAATCGCATCGCAGCCTTCGGCAGCGGCATCGGCCTGACGCATCCAGCCGCTGACATGCTGCAGCGCCATCCGTGCCAGCCCGCTACTGGCGGCGGCAACACCGTTGCCACGCGAGACCAGCGCGACCACTTCGTCATGGATGTCACCTTCAAGAGCCGCATGGGGCACATCCAGTGCCTGCGCGCTGCCCAGGGTGCCGCCATCGGCAAGCAGTGTCACCTCGTGGCCTGCGCCGATCAGCCCATGGCAGAGCATGGCCAGGGGACGCGTATCGCCTTCGGTTCCGTAGGTCAGGGCCAGCAGCCGCATGGAAAGCTCCGCAGTGAACCGGAGCAGTATGCCGGTTGGCGAGCTCCCGGCCCTGCCGGTTCAGCCGCAGCCTGTGGGTAACTTGCGCAAGTGCTTGAACCCGTGCATAATGCGCGGCTCGCTGTGTCCGGTTTTCTACCGGGCGGCGCCCCCGGGAGCACGTCCCCGGCCGCCCAACGCCAGCGTAACCCTTTGATTCTCTTGACGTGTGGTGGGCAACCATCGAGGCCGCCGTCTCCCGGGCTACGGGCTGACAACTACTACTATCGAGGTGCGCAATGTCCCGCGTATGCCAGGTTTCCGGCAAGCGAGTGCAGACGGGTAACAACGTCTCGCACGCCAACAACAAGACCCGTCGTCGTTTCCTGCCGAATCTGCACGAGCGCCGTTTCTGGGTGGCCAGCGAGAACCGCTGGGTCAAGCTTCGTGTTTCCGCGCATGCACTGCGCACCATCGACAAGAACGGCATTGATTCCGTTCTGGCTGAGCTGCGTGCGCGCGGCGAAAAGGTCTGAGGAGTAAAGCATCATGGCAGGCAAGCGCGATAAGGTCCGTATGATTTCCTCGGCCGGTACCGGCCACTTCTACACGACCGACAAGAACAAGAAGAACACCCCGGGGAAGATGGAATTCCTGAAGTACGATCCGGTCGTGCGCAAGCACGTCCTGTACAAGGAAGGCAAGATCAAGTAATCCGCAAGGATTGCTGATCCCCGCGAAGAAACCCGCCCTTGTGGCGGGTTTTTTCATGCCTGGCATCCAGATGGTGGGTGCCGACCGTTGGTCGGCACGCTGTCCGCCCGGTAGGTGCCAACCTTGGTTGGCACGCTGCTTCAACGCAGTCGAGCGCGGCTCGACTCTACAAAGGCCGGTGGGCAGAATGGCCCATCACCTCCCGACGGGCGACACGATGCTGTTCGAGTGGTTGCTGGGTTCCTACCTGCTGCTGATCGACTGGCTGATCCGGCTGGTCGCGCTGTGCTGGATTCCCACCCGCACCACGCCTGGCGCGGCGCGCAGCTGGCTGCTGCTGGTCGGCTTCGTACCGCTGCTGGGCCTGCCGCTGTACCTGCTCTTCGGCCACCCGTGGCTGTCGCGCGAGCGCATCCGCCGCCAGGCCGAGGCCTCGCAGGTCATCCGCGAGGAACAGGCACTGCAGCATCGCCTGCGCTGGACCCCACAGCCCGACACCGCCAGCGCCGAGATCGTGCCGCTGGTGCAGCGCCAGGGCGATTTCATGCCGGTGCACGGCAACGCCGTCGATCTGCTGACCGACTACGACGAGTCGCTGCACACGCTGATCGCCGACATCGACCAGGCCGAAGACCGGGTGCACCTGCTGTACTACCTGATGTTCGACGACGCGGTGGGCGAGGCTATCGTCGAGGCACTGCAGCGTGCGGCTGCACGGGGCGTGCAGTGCCGTGTGCTGCTCGACGCGGTGGGTGCCAAGCGTGGCCTGCGTGCCTATCGCAAGCGCCTGCAGGCGCGCGACATCGAAGTGCGCGCGATGCTGCCCGGTGGCCTGCGCTGGCGACGCAGCGGGCGCATGGACCTGCGCAACCACCGCAAGATCGCGGTGATCGACAACGAAGTTGCCTATGTCGGCTCGCAGAACCTGGCGGGGCCCGGGTTCGTGCCCGGCCACCCGAACCGCGAGCTGGTGGCGCGTGTGCGCGGGCCGGCGGTGGCGCATCTGGAAGCGGTGTTCGCCAGCGACTGGTACATGGAAACCGGCCAGCGCCTGGATGTGATCACCGATGTGCCCGAATGCGGCGACGACATCGCTACCCAGCTGCTGCCCAGCGGCCCGGCCTACCCGTACAGCAACGCACGCGATGCGGTGGCGGCGCTGATCCACCTGGCGCGGCGCCGGCTGGTGATGGTCACGCCGTACTTCGTGCCCGACGAAGCCACGCTCAGCGCGCTGCGCATTGCCGCGTTGTCCGGTGTGCAGGTGCAGCTGATCCTGTCGGCCAGCAACAACCAGCGACTGACCTCGTGGGCACAGGAGGCCTACTACGACGAGCTGCTGCGCTGTGGCGTGCGCATCGCGCTGTACGAGCCGCAGTTCCTGCACGCCAAGCACATGAGCGTGGACGAGGACATCGCCGTGCTCGGCTCGATCAACATGGATATCCGCTCGTTCGCGCTGAATGCCGAAATCGGCCTGATCTGTTACGACCACGCGCTGGTGCGGCAGCTGTGCGCGATCGAGGACGGCTACCTGCGGGAATCGCGCCAGCTGGATCTGCAGCAGTGGCGCAAACGGCCTGCCTGGCGGCGTAGCCGCGAGGGCATCGCACGGCTGGCCGATGCGTTGATGTGAGTGGCGCGCGCAACCGACGGGGTGGACGCCGCCGGCAGGGTGGATGCAACCGGCGGGGTGGATGCAACCGATGGGGTGGATGCAACCGGCGGTGTGGATGCAACCGGCGGTGTGGACGCAACCGGCGGGGTAGAGTCGACTGTTAGTCGACTATCGCGCGCAGCGCGGGATTTTTATCGCAAGAGCAGTCGACTAACAGTCGACTCTACCCTGTCGTTTCCGACGTTTCCGTCGTTCCCGCCCATTTCGGCAACCCGGCCCGTCATCGCCGATGGCCTACAATCGGCGCATGACTGATTCACCGCGTAATGGCGAACTGGACCTGGCGATCATCGGTGGTGGTGCGGCCGGGGTGCTGGTGGCAATCCAGGTGTTGCGCCAGGCGAAGGCGCCGCTGGCGCTGGCCATTTTCGAACCGGCCTCGCAGCTGGCCCAGGGCATCGCCTACGCCACGCCGTGGCCGGAGCACCTGTTGAACGTGCCGGCGGCGAAGATGAGCGCGTTTGCCGACCAGCCCGGCGATTTCCTCGATTACCTGATGGCTGCCAACGCCTACCCGGGCGAGGCGCGCGAGCTGCTGGGCGAGCGCTACGTGTGCCGCCACTTCTTTGCCGCCTACCTGCAGCAGCGCCTGCAGGATGCCGTGGCCGACAGCCCGGCGCAGCTGCAGGTGATCGCGCAGCCGGTGCTGGGCCTGCAACCGGATGACCACGGCTACCAGCTGACACTCGGCGATGGCGGTACGCTGCACGCCGCTCAGGCGGTGCTGGCCACCGGCAACAGCATGCGCCCGCTGCCGGTGCCCGGCGCCGACGCGCTGCCCGCCGATGACGTGATCGAGGCCTGGGACTACGACGGTGTGCGTACCCTGGCCGGCGAACAGACCGTGGCCATCGTCGGCTCCGGCCTGAGCATGGCCGACACGGTGCTGGCGCTGGTCGCCGCCGGTCATACCGGGCCGCTGCATGTGATCTCGCGTCATGGCCTGCTGCCGCTGCCGCACGCGCACGGTGGCCTGCCCAGCTTCGATCCGGCCACGCTGCTGCCGATGAACCTGCGCCAGCGCCTGCACGCGCTGCGTGGCTTCGCCCGCCAGGCGCAGGCTGACGGCCTGCCGTGGCAGGGCGTGATGGACCGCATCCGTCCGCACGGGCAGGCGCTGTGGTGCAGCCTCGACGCGGCCGACCAGCGCCGCTTCCTGCGCCACGTGGTTCGCTACTGGGATGTGCATCGTCATCGCATTGCTGAAGAAGTGGACGCACAGCTACAGGCGCTGATCAAGACCGGCCAGCTGTGCGTCCACCGTGCCCGCCTGCAACGCGTCTGGCGCGATGGTGGTGGCCTCCAACTGTCCGGCCGCGATGCCTCGGGCAATGAACAGCAGTGGACGATCGGCGGCGTGATCAACGCCACCGGCGTGGAAACCCGCGCCCGCGCGTTGCGCAACCCGTTGCTGCAGCAGCTGCTGGTCGATGGGCTTGCCCGCCCCGGCCCGCATGGGCTGGGCCTGGACAGCACGGTGCCGGGAGACCGCCTGTGCGCCGCCGGTGGCCAGCCGCAGGCGCGGCTGGGCGTGCTCGGCAGCCTGCGCATCGGCAGCCTGTGGGAAAGCCTGGCGGTGCCTGAACTGCGTCAGCAGGCGCAGGCGCTCGCCACCGAAGTGATCGCAGGAGCCGCGACGGCGATGCCGTAAAATGGGGGCATGGATGTCTCCCACCTGCTTGATGGCCTGAACCCGGCCCAGCGCGAAGCCGTCTCCGCTCCCCCCGGCCACCACCTGGTGCTGGCCGGTGCCGGTTCCGGCAAGACCCGCGTACTCACCCATCGCATCGCCTGGCTGCATGAAGTCGACGGCGTGCCGACCCACGGCATTTTCGCGGTGACCTTCACCAACAAGGCGGCCGGCGAAATGCGCCACCGCATCGACGCCCAGCTGCCCAACGGCAGTCGCGGCATGTGGATCGGCACCTTCCACGGCCTGGCCAACCGCCTGCTGCGCCTGCATTGGCAGGACGCCAAGCTGCCCGAAGGCTTCCAGGTGATGGATTCAGATGACCAGCTGCGGCTGGTCAAGCGCGTGGTGCAGGCACTGGAACTGGACGACGGCAAGTACCCGGCCAAGCAGATCGCGTGGTGGATCAACGCACAGAAGGACGAGGGCCGCCGCCCGCAGCACATCCAGCCCGAGCCACACGATGCGTGGCTGGAAACCATGCGCCAGGCCTACATCGAATACCAGGCGCGTTGCGACCGCGCCGGGCTGGTCGACTTCGCCGAGCTGCTGCTGCGCGCGCATGAACTGCTGCGTGACAACCCGGCGCTGCTGTCGCATTACCGCGCTCGCTTCCGCGAAATCCTGGTGGACGAGTTCCAGGACACCAACGCCATCCAGTACGCCTTCGTGCGCGTGCTGGCCGGTGATTCCGGCCACGTGTTCGTGGTCGGCGACGATGACCAGGCCATCTACGGCTGGCGTGGCGCCAAGGTCGAGAACGTGCAGGGCTTCCTGCGCGACTTCCCGGGTGCGCAGACCATCCGCTTGGAACAGAACTACCGCTCCACCGCCAACATCCTCGGTGCCGCCAACGCGGTGATCGCGCACAATCCGGATCGCATCGGCAAGCAGCTGTGGACCGACAGCGGCGACGGCGAGCCGATCGACCTGTACGCCGCGTACAACGAGATGGACGAGGCGCGCTACATCGTCGAGCGTGCGCGCCAGTGGGTGCGCGATGGTGGCAGCTACACCGAAGTGGCCGTGCTCTACCGCAGCAACGCGCAGTCGCGTGCGCTGGAAGAGGCATTGCTGAGCGAACAGGTACCGTACCGCGTGTACGGCGGCATGCGCTTCTTCGAGCGTGCCGAAATCAAGGACGCGCTGGCCTACCTGCGCCTGCTGTCCAACCGCAACGATGACGCGGCGTTCGAGCGCGCGGTCAACACACCTACCCGTGGCATCGGCGACCGCACGCTGGACGAAGTGCGCCGCGAGGCACGCGCGCAGGGCATCTCTCTGTGGGAAGCGACCATGCTGGTCACCCAGGGCAGTGCACTGGCCGCACGCGCGCGCAATGCACTGGCCGGTTTCCTGGTACTGGTCAACGAGCTGCAGGCGCAGACCCTGCACATGACCCTGGCCGAGCGCGTCGACCACGTGCTGGCCCGCTCGCAGCTGCGCGAGCACTGGAGCAAGGAAAGCCGCAACGCGCTGGATTCGGAATCGCGTACCGACAACCTCGACGAACTGGTCTCGGTGGCCTCGCGCTTCGTGCGTCGCGCCGACGACATCGAGGAAGTGGGCGAGGACATGGACGAGCTGGTCGCGTTCCTGGCCTATGCCGCGCTGGAGGCCGGTGAAGGCCAGGCGCAGGCCGGTGAGGAAGGTGTGCAGCTGATGACCCTGCACTCGGCCAAGGGCCTGGAATTCCCGCTGGTGTTCCTGGCCGGCCTGGAAGAAGGCCTGTTCCCCAGCGCACGTTCGCTGGAGGAAAGCGGGCGCCTGGAAGAAGAGCGCCGGCTGGCCTACGTCGGCATCACCCGCGCGCGCCAGAAGCTGGTGCTGAGCTACGCCGAGTCGCGTCGGATCCACGGCCAGGACAACTACAGCCTGCCGTCGCGCTTCCTGCGCGAGATCCCGCGCGAGCTGCTGCATGAAGTGCGCCCGAAGGTGCAGGTCTCGCGGCCGGCCTCGATGGGTGCCAGCCGGGTCATGGGCCATGCCTCGATCGAGGCACCGCCGGTCAAGCTCGGTGCGCTGGTCACCCATCCCAAGTTCGGCGAAGGCATGGTGACCGACTACGAAGGCAGCGGCGCGCACGCCCGCGTGCAGGTCGAGTTTGCAGACGCCGGCAGCAAGTGGCTGGTGATGGCCTACGCCAACCTGACGGTGATCTGATCACCGCCTTGCTTCATCTGTAGAGCCGAGCCCACGCTCGGCTGCTTCTGGTTTGAAAAGGCAGCCGAGCATGGCTCTACAAGACAGATAGAGCCTCAGTCCTGTGCTTTGGAGGTAGCCGCGGCATCCTGGGCAGACATGTTCTGCTTGAAATTGGCCGTGAAATCAGTGACTGCGCGTTCCAGCGCCTTCTCCCAGTTCTCGGGTGAAACCACCTGGAACACATTGGTGCCGTGGCCCTTGGCGGTGAAGGCACGTGTCCTGTCCCCCTCGCGTGTGGTCACCTCGACGGACACATCGGCGACCATCTGCTGCGCCCACCCAGCGGCACGCCAGAAATTGAAAGGGGCCCTGACCGCGAACTGGTTCATCGACGCCTCCAGCTGCAGGCATTGTGCGGCGCACTGGTCGGTGGTGCGGTAGCCCATGTTGCGTAGTGCCTGGATGATGATCTCGCGGGTCTTCTCGGCCGCCGTGGCCGACTCCAGCACGAGATTGAAGCCGTTGCCCTGACGAATCTCGCCACCGACATTCCTGGCCCTGTCCGAGGCGGGAACAAGGGAGAGGAAGTCAGACTGGCGATTGTCGCGCACCGGAGCGACCACGATGGTGGTGCCCTGTTCGGGATTGACCCGGATGTCGGGCACGTTCACCCGTATCACTTCGGTGCGGACGCCGCAGCCGGTGAGGAGCAGCAGCAATGAAAAGGCAAAGATCGACTTCATGTATTCCCCCTGTTGGAGTGGTGTCGGTGCGACGCGCACTATCGCTGGGTCGGCAGGCCGGGGAAGGAGAATTGGCAATGGCAGGGCAGCCGAGCATGGCTATGCCGGTCGTCCTGACAGGCACCCTTCGGGCCGTCGCAAGCGATGCTGGCAGCGGCTTCTGCCGCAGCCTTCGGCTCTACAATAGCGGCTACATCTTCCAGGAACGCCCCCGATGACCGAATCCCCCCTGCACGTCACCGTGACGTTGAACGCCAAGCTGCAGCCCGCGCATCGCCATGAGCTGTTCGAAGACCCGCTCGACGCATTGATGCAGGCCGCGGAGATCGGCGAGATCGTCGGCGGTGGCACCGCGACCTCCGACGAGGGCGAGGTCCTGTACGGCGATATCGAGGTTGCGTTGGTGGATGTGGCCGGCGTGCCCAAGCTGATCGACCTGCTGGAACAGCTGGGCGCGCCGAAGGGTTCGCAGCTGCAGGGTGCGGGCGAGGCCGACCGCAGCTTCGGCGTGACCGAAGGCCTGGGCATCTACCTGGATGGCCTGAACCTGCCGGACGAAGTCTACGAACAGTGCGATTCCAACCACGTGTTCGAACAGCTGTCCGAGCGCATCGAAGGCCTGGGTGAGATCTGCAGCTGGTGGCAGGGCCCGACCGAGACCGCGCTGTACATGTATGGCGAGTCGTTCGAAGCGATGCGTGACGCGATCGCAGAATTCGTGGCCAGCTACCCGCTCTGCCAGAACGCACGCGTGGTGCAGATCGCCTGAGCACGGGCCTGATGTAGAGCCGAGCCCATGCTCGGCTCCTCCATCCGCAGCCGAGCATGGCTCGGCTCTACAGAAGCAACTTACTTGCCTGCTGCTTGGCGGGCGTTGTCACGCAGCGCCATGTCCTTGCCCAGATGATAGCCGCCGTAGAACAGCACGAAGGCGGCGATGAGGCTCAAAAGGATGATCCTGAGGGGGCTTCGTGGTGTCGGCTTGCTGTCCCGCATGTGCGTTTCTCCCGGGGCGGCGCGGTGCCGCTGGTCCAGCATGCGCCGCGGCAAGGGGGCGGGCAAGCCGGCGATGCGCACACGCCGTTGCGCGGCGCCGGATTGATCCTGCTCAAGGCGCGGCCTGCACATCCGGTGTGCAATGGTGTCGTTCCCATCTGGCAGATCGCTACGGAGCCCCACCATGTACAAGCGCATCCTGATTGCCACCGACGGGTCCGAGCTGGCCGACAAGGGCCTGGCAAAGGGCCTGGAGCTGGCCAAGGACCTCAATGCCGAGGTCGATATCGTGACCGTTTCCGAGCCGTGGGCAGTCGGCATGTACGACGCCATGGGCTGGAGCGTGGGCTACATGAACAGCCCCGAGTACAAGGCTGACCGCGAGGAAGGCGCGCAGAAGGTGCTGCAGCCGGCGCTGGCCAAGGCGGCCGAGCAGGGCATCACCGCCAACCCGGTGCATGTGCTGGACCGTTATGCGGCCGACGGCATCATCGAGACGGCAGGCGAGCGCAACAGCGACCTGATCGTGATGACCTCGCACGGCCGCCGTGGCGTGACCCGCGTGCTGCTGGGCAGCCAGACCGCCGAAGTGCTGGCACGCAGCACCCTGCCGGTGCTGGTCATCCGCTGATTCAAGCGTTCCCGGGGAGGGGACCCGACGCCGGTGCGCAGGATGCGCGCCGGCGTTGTCTTTTGTGGGGTCGGGCTCGCTGGGGTCAGAGCCCTTTCCTGCGGAAAGGGATTCGACCCCGGTCACCTCACCAGCTGTACAGCTTCCAGTACACCGGCGACACGCCGTCCTTGTCGTTGTCGAAACGGCCATCACCGTTCTTGTCGTACATGTAGAACGGGGCGCCGCGCGACGGGGTCACCTTGACCATGCGCAGCTGGCCGGACACGCGGTATTCCTCGATGACATCGCCGTTGTCCATGGTGCGGCTGGACACATCGGCGCCCTTGACGTCCACCGGGGGAGCGCCTGCACCGCCCATGCTGGCGCAGCCAGCCAGCAGGAGCAGGGGAGCCAGCATCAGGGTCTTCATCGGCGGGGCCTTTACCTGGATCGGGCCTTGATTATGCCCCATCGCTACGTCGGCGCCGTGTCGCCTCGGTGCAGGCACGGGCGCGTAGAATCGACCCATGAGCAGATTAGTCCTGATCGACGGGTCCAGTTACCTGTACCGCGCGTTCCACGCGCTGCCGCCCCTGTCCAATGCACAGGGTGAACCCACCGGCGCGCTGTTCGGCGTGGTCAACATGCTGCGTTCGACGCTGAAGGAACGCCCGGCCTACGTCGCGTTCGTGGTCGATGCGCCCGGCAAGACCTTCCGCGACGACCTGTACGACCAGTACAAGGCCAACCGCCCGCCGATGCCCGATGAACTGCGCAGCCAGGTCGAGCCGATGTGCCGCATCGTCGAAGCGCTGGGCATCAGCATCCTGCGCATTCCCGGCGTGGAAGCCGACGATGTGATCGGTACGCTGGCACTGCAGGGCCTGGCGCAGGACCTGAAGGTGACCATCTCCACCGGCGACAAGGACTTCGCCCAGCTGGTGCGCCCGGGCATCGAACTGGTCAACACCATGACCGGCAGCCGCATGGATTCGGACGCGGCGGTGATGGACAAGTTCGGCGTGCGCGCCGATCAGATCATCGACCTGCTGGCACTGATGGGCGACACCGTCGACAACGTGCCGGGCGTGGAGAAGTGCGGGCCGAAGACCGCGGCCAAGTGGCTGGCCGAGTACCAGCACCTGGACGGCGTGATGGCCGCCGCGCCGACCATGAAGGGCAAGATCGGCGAGAACCTGCGCGCCGCGCTGGAACGCCTGCCGCTGAACCGCGATCTGGTGACCATCCGCACCGACGTGGAGCTGGACGCCAGCCCGACCACGCTGGCCCTGCGCGAGCAGGACGTGCCGGAGTTGACCGAGCTGTATACGCGTTACGGCTTCACCCAGGCGCTGAAGGAACTGGGTGCGCCGCTGCCGGCGCCCACCGCTGCCAGTGAGGCCACTCCGAGCCTGCGCGGCACCGCCGCCGGCTTCGCGCGTGGCAGCGCCGAGGCGCCAGACGCTGGCACGCTGGATCCGGCGCTGTCCGCGCCGGGTGAATACGAGACCGTGATGACCAGCGAGCAGCTGCAGGCCTGGGTCGAGCGCCTGCAGCAGGCCGACCTGATCAGCTTCGATACCGAAACCGATGCGCTGGACGCGATGCGCGCGCGCCTGGTGGGCATCAGCCTGGCGGTCGAGCCGGGCAAGGCCGCCTACATTCCGGTCGGCCACGATTACCCGGGGGCGCCGGCCCAGCTGCCGCTTCAGCAGGTGCTGGACGCACTGCGCCCGGTGCTGCAGGACCCGGCGAAGAAGAAGCTGGGCCAGCACGGCAAGTACGACCTGCACGTGCTGCGCCGCCACGGCGTGGAGGTGCAGGGCTACCACGACGACACCATGCTCGAGAGCTTCGTGCTCAACTCCACCGCCACCCGCCACGACATGGATTCGCTGGCGCTGCGCTACCTGGGCTACAGCACCATCAAGTTCGAGGACGTGGCCGGCAAGGGCGCCAAGCAGATCCCGTTCTCGCAGGTGGGCATCGACGAAGCCAGCCGCTACGCCGCCGAGGACGCCGACATCACCCTGCGCCTGCACCGCGCGCTGCAGCCGCAGCTGCTGGCCGAACCGGCGCTGGACAGCGTGTACCGCGATATCGAGATGCCGCTGGTGCCGGTGCTGACCACGATCGAAGCCAACGGCGTGCGGATCGACACCGACGAACTGCGCCGGCAGAGCCAGGACCTGTCCTCGCGTATGCTGGCCGCGCAGCAGAAGGCCACCGAGCTGGCCGGCCGTAGCTTCAACCTGGATTCGCCCAAGCAGCTGCAGGCGGTGCTGTTCGATGAGCTGAAGCTGCCGGCGGTGGTGAAGACCCCGAAGGGCCAGCCCAGCACCAATGAAGAGGCGCTGGAGGCGATCGCCGACCAGCACGAGCTGCCGCGAGTGATCCTGGACTACCGGGGCCTGGCCAAGCTGCGCAGCACCTACACCGACAAGCTGCCGGAGATGGTCAACCCGGACACCGGCCGCGTGCACACCAGCTACCACCAGTCCGGCGCCGCCACCGGCCGCCTGTCCTCGTCAGACCCGAACCTGCAGAACATCCCGATCCGCACCGAGGATGGCCGCCGTATCCGCCGCGCATTCATCGCGCCGGAGGGCTTCCAGCTGCTGGCGGCCGACTATTCGCAGATCGAGCTGCGGATCATGGCCCACCTGTCCGAGGACCCGGGCCTGGTGCGTGCCTTCGAGCAGGGCGCCGACGTCCACCGCGCCACCGCCGCCGAGGTGTTCGGGCGCACGCTGGAGGAAGTGACCCCGAACGAACGCCGCGCGGCCAAGGCGATCAACTTCGGCCTGATGTACGGCATGAGCGCCTTCGGCCTGGCCCGCAACCTGGGCATCGACCGTGGCCAGGCGCAGGACTACGTGGCGCTGTACTTCAGCCGCTACCCGGGCGTGCGAGATTTCATGGAGCGGATGCGCCAGCAGGCCCGCGACCAGGGCTATGTGGAAACCCTGTTCGGCCGCCGCCTGTACCTGAACGACATTCATGCACGTAACCAGGGCCTGCGCGCCGGTGCCGAGCGCGCCGCGATCAACGCGCCGATGCAGGGCACCGCCGCCGACATCATCAAGCGCGCGATGGTGGACGTGGACCAGTGGCTGCGGGACAGCGGCGCACCGGCACGGATGATCCTGCAGGTGCACGATGAACTGGTGTTCGAAACCGAAAGCAGTTTCGTCGAAGAGTTGCGTTTGCAGGTGGTCGAGCGCATGTCGCAAGCGGCCAAACTGCGGGTGCCGCTGGTGGTCGATACCGGCATCGGCAACAACTGGGACGAAGCACACTGAGGGTGTTTCAGGCCGAAAACGACGTGAATTCGTTCATTCGTCAGAGGTTTCTGACTCGATCATGAATGTTGCCCTGATGGAGGTTCATTAAATTGGGCCCCTTCACGAACCGTTAGTGTTCGGAGTGCTTCTATAACTCTCGACAGGCGCAACGCCTGTTGTGGATCTCTCCCATCCCCTGGAGCAGATCTCGGAACGGGGACTCCTCCCCAAGTGCCCGTTCCCCGGCCCCGTTGACCTCCCCCTGGTCAGCGGGGCTTTTTATTTGTGCCGTTGCCAGATGCCGTGGCCTGCGCCACGCTGGGCCACCGCTCCGCAGGGGAAGACAATGCCCGACCTGTTCGCACTGGCGATGCCGTGGTGGGAGTTCATCCTGCGCGCGGTGGTGGTCTATGTCGTGGTGCTGGGCATGGTCCGGCTCAGCGGCAAGCGCCCGCTGGGGCAGATCACCCCGTTCGACGTACTGCTGGTGGTGCTGCTGGGCAACGCGGTGCAGAACGCGCTGCTGGGTACCGATACCTCGCTGGGCGGCGGCCTGCTGCTGGCGGCCACCCTGATCCTGCTCAACTACGGGGTGGGCTGGGTGAGCACCCGCAGCCGGCGCATCGAGCGCCTGGTGGAAGGAGAACCGGTAGTGATCGCGCGTGATGGGCGCCTGTTCGACGCCGTTCTGCGCCGTGAGCAGGTCACCCGTGCCGATTTCGAGGCCGCCATGCGCCAGCAGGGCTGCCTGGGCGTGGAGGATGTCGAGCTGGCCCTGCTGGAGATCAACGGGCACATCACCATCATCCCCAGGAGGAGCACCTGACGTGTAGCGTCGAGCTTGCTCGACTGTTTMCATCCACWGCCAGCAGAAGTCGAGCAAGCTCGACGCTACGGGTACCCCTTCCCGCGCCCTCAGAGCGCGGCTTCGGCCTTCAGTGCCGGCCAGTTGCGGGTGGCGTCCACATCACAGGCCACATGCGTGCCCTTGCCATCCTTCGCGCAGAGCGTCGCCATGGCCTGCGGGATCTTCGGGTCGGCGGTATGCGAATACACCGCTGCCAATGCCAGGCACCCTTCGCGGACACCGGCGCCGCACAGCGTCTCGAAGTAGGGCAGCGACGCGGCCCATTTCTCGGCCTCGAACAGCGCTTCGCCGGCAACCTTGCAGCCCAGCAGCTTGCCCTCGGTGCAGCAGGCCTTGGCGCCGTCCTTGCGTGCCAGGGTGGGGCAATCCAGTGGCAGCGGGATCTCCACGAACGCCACCGGCGGCGTGCAGCTGGCATTGCCTGCGGCGGGCTTGCGCTCGTAGTAGGCGAAGCGGTTGCCGTCGTCGACGCTGGCGAGGTTTCCGTTCTTCAGCGGTTGCAGCACGAAGTCGCTGCCGACATCGGGACGGATGAGGATGCGGCCGTCCTGCAGGCGCGCGCGCAGGCGCTGGTCGCGGCCCTCGGCCTCAACCAGGCCGCCATCGAGGAAGCGCAGCTGCGAGAGCACACCGTACTCGGCTTCATAGCTCCCACACGGCAGCGCAGTGGCCGGCACCGGAGCCAGTGAAGCGACCGGCGCAGCGGCCAGGCTGGCAAGCGCCTTGGCGCGGCCGCAGGCCACGCCGTCGGCGCGCTGCGCGCATGACAGCTGCAGCGCTTCGTGGGCCTGCAACAGGCGCCCGCCACTCCACAGCACCTCGGCAACGTCGGCGCAGAAGGTCTCGCCGTGCTGCTGCCGGCACAATGTGGCCAGCTCATCGAGCTGCGCGGACGGCAACACGGGATCAACCGAATGCTGCAGCCCGAGCAGGGACTTGCCGATCATCTCCAGCCCGACCACCTCGGCGATCGCTCTGCAACCCTCGGCGTTGAAGGACGCGGAATCCTCCTTGCAGATCTCCGGCTTCGGCGGCTCGGCCCGTGCAGGCGCCGGGGCAGCGCCCTTGGCCTGCTGCTGGTAGGTCTCCAACAGCTGGGAGCAGGCCGCGCCCACGCCCTCGGCACACCAGGCGTGCAGCTTCACCGGTGCGGCCTCGGGCAGCGCCTCCAGGCACTCGGAGGTGTTCATCACGCAACCATCTTCGATGGGCTCGGGCATCGTCTTGCAGGCGGCGGCGTGCTCACGGGTGAACTCGCGATAGGGCGTGTTGATCGTGCGGTCGTTGTCCGAGAAGAACCAGTTTTCCAGGCGTCCCGTGGACAGGTTGCCGGTGCCGAGCACGTCTTCCTGGCGGGCGATGCGCAGCTCCTAGGTGGCCTGGTAGGGGCCGGACAGGAAGGCGTGGCCTTCGCTCTCGATGGTCAGCGTGATAGTGCCGCCGCTGTCCTTGTAGGTGCCGCAGGCCATCGACTGCGCGGCAGCCGGCAGACTGGCCGAGGCCAGTGCGAGCAACAGCAGGGAGCGCCAGCCCGCAGCGCGGGGGCGGAGGGAAACAGCAGCAGGCATGGGGTCATCCTTGAAGGAGGCAAAGCAGGACCTGTCCGGTGCAGGGCGCACCACAGGCAGGAGAAGACGCCACGCGTCAGGCGTGGCGCCGGAAGGTCAGAGCCAGTCGCGCGGCACCAGGTAATCGGCCAGGCGTGCCTCGGCGCTACCCGCTTCCGGGGTGAAGCCGTACTCCCAGCGCACCCGCGGCGGCAGGCTCATCAGGATGCTTTCGCTGCGGCCACCACTCTGCAGGCCAAACAGCGTGCCGCGGTCGTATACCAGGTTGAATTCCACATAGCGGCCGCGTCGGTACAGCTGGAACTCTCGCTCGCGCTCGCCGTAGGCGGTGTCCTTGCGCTGCTGCACGATCGGCAGGTAGGCATCCAGGAAGCCATCGCCGACCGCACGCAGATAGTCGAAATCGCGCTCGAAGTCGCCGTGCAGGTCGTCGAAGAACAGGCCGCCGACGCCGCGCGTTTCATTGCGGTGGCGCAGGAAGAAGTACTCGTCGCACCAGCGCTTGTGCGCAGCGTAGCGCTCATCGCCGAACGGTACGCACAGGTCGCGCGCGACCCGGTGCCAGTGCTGTACGTCCTCGTCGAACGGATAGAACGGGGTCAGGTCGAAGCCACCGCCGAACCAGCTGGCCACCACTTCGCCGTCGCGCTGCGCCTGGAAGAAGCGCACGTTGGCATGGGTGGTCGGCACGTAGGGGTTGAGCGGGTGGAACACCAGCGACACGCCAGTGGCACGCCAGGAGGCGCCAGCCAGTTCCGGACGGTTGGCCGAGGCTGATGGCGGCAGGCGGCTGCCGGCCACGTCGGAGAAGCCGATGCCGGCCTGCTCGAACACCGCACCGTCGCGCAGCACGCGGGTACGCCCGCCACCGCCCTCGGCACGCTGCCACAGGTCTTCCTGGAAGCGGGCCTGGCCATCGACGGCCTCGATCGCCGCACAGATGCGGTCCTGCAGGTCGGTGAGGTAGGCGCGCACGCGCTCGAATTCGTTCATGGCGCGTACTTTACCGCAGGGCCCGCCCGAAGCTGCGGGCAGGCCCTGGCCGGCTCAGCGCTTGCGGTTGGAGTTGCGCGGCGCCGGAGCGTCGTCCTCGGCTGCCTCGTCAACCGCCTTCTGCAGAGCACCACCCAGCGTGATCAGCTCCCAGTTCTGGGTGCCGAGCACGTCGCAGGCCACATGCAGGCCACTACGGTCGGCCTTGCACAGCTGCTCCAGTGTTGCCCGTGCGTCCAGTTCCGCGCCGTTGCCCTGTGCGGTCACCAGGTTCTCGCACCCTTCGCGCACGCCGGCGCGGCAGACCGTGGTGTAGTGCCCGGCGGCCTGCAGCCAGTCGCCGGACAGCGCAAGGCGGTTGCCGAGAATGTTGCAGCCCTGCAGCTTGCCCTGCGCGCAGCAGGCTTCGGCGCCGCCCTCGTTGGCCAGTGCCAGCGGGCAATCCTGTGGCAGTGGCAGCACCTTGAACTGCTTCGGTGCACTGCACCGGGTCGGGCCCTCGCCGGTGGGGACGAACACCTGGAAGCGGGTCCAGTTATCCAGGCCCAGCAACTGGCCGCCGGGCAGCGGGCGCAGCACGAAGTCGCCGTCCCGGTCGTGGTGGATGCGGATGTCGCCCGCTTCGACGCGTGCGCGAAGATGGCTGCTCCAGCCAACGCCAACCAGGCCGGCGTCACCGAAATCCAGCGTGTCCATCAGGCCGCCGTCGGACCGGTAGTTGCCGCAGGGCAATGCAGTTGCGGGCTGCGGTCGCAGCGATGCGCCCACCGCCTGCAACGCCGGCAGGCGCTCGCAGGTGGCGGTGTCATTGCCGGGGGGGCAGGCCGCAGCCAGGGCCTGCACCGCCTGCTGGGGATCTCCCGCGTCCCAGGACAGCTCAGCCACGCGGGTGCAGAAGCCGCCGTGCGGTACCTCGCGGCATAGCTGCAACAACTGTTGCCGCCGCTCAGCCGGAATGATCACCGGCACGGTCGGCGCCGTCATCGTCACCATGGCTTCGTTCATGGCGGCCGTCATCGCGGCCTTGACCAGCTGCTCCTGCACTGCCGGGTTGGCCTCGAGTGCGGCGGCACACGCCGGGGTTCCCTGTTCGAAGCCACCGTTGTCACAGGCAGCGGGGAGTTTGATGCCAGACAAGGCGGCGTCGAGCGCTGCCTTTGCCAGGGCGGGATCGGCCTCGACCGAGGGTTTGGCCTCCTCGTGCCAACGATCAGCCAGTTGCAGGCACATGCCGGGCACGCCTTCCCGACACCCCGCTTCCAGGGCGGCCGGGGTCGCTTCGCGACGGTTGTCCAGGCACGCCGCCGCATCAGCCAGGCAGCTGCCTGCAGCCGGCGTGGCGGTTGCGGCGCACTGTGCGGGCGCCTGCAGGAGGTAGACCGTGCCATCCACCTCGACCGTGCGGCCACGATCGCGCACTTGCAGCGCGCTGGGCAGGCCGTACTCCAGGTTCACCAGTTGCAGCTTTCCGTCGATCTGCTGGAACGCGACCGGAGACGGCGCACTGCCGAAGTGCTTCTGCTCGCCGCGGTTCGGTGAGCTGATGCGCAGCGTGCCGCTGCCTTCGTCGGCCTTGAACAGGCCGCATTGTGGCGACTGTGCGGCGGCCATCGGCGCGGCCAGCAGCAGGGCCCAGGCCAGCCAGCGGCGGCGCGGTGCGGGTGAATGCATGTCGTCTCCTTGACGATCGAACGGGAAGCTCCTGGCGCTACGGCGAACCCTGGCCCTCGCGCGGGGGCGTGCATTGTGCCGTGCCGGGCAATGGCCGGTAACGCTGGTAGCCGGTCTGGGTATCCATGCCGAGCAGGTCGCCATTGCCGAGCTGGCGCAGCACAAGGGTTTCGCCGTTCTGCTGCAGCTGGACGGCGCCTTCGTGCAGGCGGGCACGCGCGCCATCACCGAAGTCGAGCATGTCGATCACGCCACCGTCGGCCTGGTAACGGCCGCACGGCACCTGCTGCAGCGGAACCAGGCGCAGGTCGGTGCCGAGGCCACGCAGTGGCGCGATACGCTCACAGGCACTGACGCGGCCCGCATCGCAGACCATCTGCAGGGCCTGCACTGCCAACGCAGGTTCCAGCGCGTTCAATTGCTGCGCGGCCACTTCCACGCAGAAGCGGCCACTGCGGTGCTGCAGGCACAGCTGCTGCAGCTGATCGCGTGCAGCGGCCGGAAGCGGCGAATCCAGTGTGTCTTCGTCTTCCTGCTGCAGGCGTTGATTCACCCGCTGCATGGCGGCAGCCAATGCATCATTGGTCAGCGCCTCGCAGGCCTGCGGGTCATGCCCGGGCGTGTGTTCGCGGCAGGCAGGCGGGCGATCAAAGCCCGTGGCACCGACGTCGTCGGTGGCCTTCGCTGGGCTGTCATCCCGCAGTTGTCGCAGCAGCGCCGAGCAGCCCGCGCCAACGCCTTCGCTGCACGCGCGCTGGGCCTGGCTGGGCGAAGCCGCGGGCAGCTGCGCAATGCAGTGGCTGCCGGCGGCGCGGCAGCTGCCGGCAATCGCACTGGGTTCGACGGCGCAGTCCCGGGACTGGCGCAGCGTGTAGACCACCACGTCGTCTTCGATGCGCTGCCCATCGGCGCTGATCCGGACCGGCAGTGCCACGCCATCGTCGAGCATGACCAGGCGGGCCTGCGCCGCACTGCGATCGACCCACAGCGGCTCCGGCTCGCTGCCGTCGTCGCGGCGGTAGCCGCTGCTGGGTGATGTGAATATCAGCGCCATGCCACCGTCGGTGCTGCGGTATTCGCCACAGCGCAGCGCATCGGCGGCGGCAGGCAGCGCGGCGAACAGCAGCAGCGCGGGGAGAAGGGTCAGCAAGCGCATGCGACGGTCCTTGTCGTGCGGAAAAGGGGTGTGGCTCAGTGGAAGCGCGAGCGGATGTCTGGTCGCAGCAGGCGCCAGGCCAGCCAACCCTGCAGGCCGAGGAGTACGAACGACATGGCCACCATGGTCAGCGTGATCAACCAGCGTTTCAGATGGAGTTCCTGTTGCAGGACGGCGTCGTCGGAGAGAAACGGGATGACGTCGCGCATGAACACGTCCAGCCACCCGGCGATCGCAAAGTTGGTCAATGCACTCATCAGCAGGATCGCCACAAAGCTCCACAGGCCCCAGCTGCGCTCGCGCAGCAGTCCCCAGCTGGCCAGCGTCGAGGCAAGGCACAGCAGTGCGACGATCATCGACGCGGCCACCGGATGCGCCAGAAGCCAGATCAGGCTGTGCAGGTGCTGGAGTTGTACTTCCCTCTCAACCAGGTGCCAGATCGGAAGGTTGTGCAGCGGCCACAGCAGCAGTCCCTGCATCACGAAGTAGACCGTGAGCAGCAGTGACAGCCAGAACGAGGCGTGTGCGATCGGGCGCACCCAGGCGTGATAGGTCGGTTGGACCAGCGAAGGAATCGGCGGGATCGACATTGACATCCGGTGTCCTTGCAATCGGTGCCCGCGCGGTCAGCGGGCCGTCACCCGGGTGGCGACGGCCGGCAGGATATGGTGTTCGCTCAACGGTGCCAAGGGCAGGCCATGCGGCGGCTGCAGCGGTACCCAGGCCAGTTCGGCGATTTCGGTACGTGCCTGTGGCGTGCCGTCCACCCGCACCCACCAGGCCTGTGCCTGCACGCGATGGCCGGGCTCGTTCACCGCCCAGTCCTCGAACGTGCCCATCGCGATGGCGGTTTCGGCGCACAGCTGCACACCGAGTTCTTCATCCAGTTCGCGGGCCAGTGCCTGCAGCGGTGCTTCGCCGGCTTCGGGCTTGCCGCCCGGCTGGATGAAGCGGCTGGCGCCGTGCTTGCGCACCACCAGCGCCCGGCCGCGGTCATCCAGGATGACCGCGGCCACGATACGGATCGTGGCCGCGGCGTTGCTCACTTCAGGTTCTGCTCGAACAGCTTGAGGATGCGCTTGTACTGGTCCAGCCAGGAATCGGCGCGGACGTAGCCGTGTCGTTCCAGCGGGTACGGTGCGATCGACCAGTTGTCCTTGTGCAGTTCGATCAGGCGCTGGGTCAGGTTCACCGAGTCCTGGAAGAACACGTTGTCATCCATCATGCCGTGGGCGATCAGCAGGTTGTCCTGCAGGTTCTGCGCGTACTCGATCGGCGAGGACACGCGGTACGCCTCCGGATCGATGTCCGGGGTGTTGAGGAT
Source organism: Stenotrophomonas maltophilia (assembly GCF_013464485.1). GTDB lineage: Bacteria > Pseudomonadota > Gammaproteobacteria > Xanthomonadales > Xanthomonadaceae > Stenotrophomonas > Stenotrophomonas maltophilia_AW. The sequence continues at coordinate 56,111 of NZ_RAUX01000028.1, read as the reverse complement.
GTTGCTGGTGTAGCCGTGGTTGTACTGGTGCCAGTCCACCACCGGGCGCAGCGCGGCACCGGCCTTGAAGGTGCCCGGCGAGCGGAACAGCGCCATGAAGGTCATGAAGCCGCCGTAGGAACCGCCGTAGATGCCGGCGTGGTCGCGGTCACCCTGTTGGGTGTCGACCAGCCAGTCCAGGCCGTCCTTGTAGTCTTCCAGTTCCGGGTGGCCCATGTTGCGGTAGATCGCGGTGCGCCAGTCGCGGCCGTAGCCCTCGCTGCCGCGGTAATCCATGTCCAGCACGATGTAGCCCTTCTGCACCAGCAGGTTGTGGAACATCTGCTCGCGGAAGTAAGCCGGGTAGCGCTGGTGCACGTTCTGCAGGTAGCCGGCGCCGTGCACGAACATCACGATCGGGTACTTCTTCCCCGGTTCCTTGTTTTCCGGCTCGTAGTACTTGGCCCAGACCACGCCGGCACCGTGCTTGGACGGCACTGCCACCAGCTTCGGCTGGATCCACTGGCGCGCCTTGTAGTCGGCAGTGCGGGTGTCGGTCAGCACGCGTGCCTGGCCACCGGCACTGGGCAGCACGGCCAGCTGCGGCGGCAGGTAGGCGCCGGAGTAGCGCACCAGCAGCTGCTGGCCGTCCGGAGACAGCGAGAAGTCTTCCACGCCGTTGAGACTGGTCAACTCGCGCACCTGGCGGCTGCCGGTATCGACAGCGCAGACTTCGTAGTCATGCGGGGCCTGCTGGTTGCACAGGAAGTAGAAGCCCTTGCCATCGGCCGACGGCACCGGCGCCGAGGTTTCCCACCTGCCGCTGGTCAACGCCTGTGGCTTGGCAGTACCGGCCTGGGTGTACAGGTGCGAGAAGCCCGATTCCTCGGACAGCAGCCACAGCGTGCGGCCATCGGCCATCCAGCCGAAATCGTTGAAGCCCCAGTTGATCCAGCCGTTGTCGGTGAGGCGGTGGCGGTTCTGCACGCGGCCGTCGGCAGCGTTGACGCTGATGATCCAGCGGTCCTTGTTGTCGTTGGCACGCAGCATCACTGCGGCCTGCTGGCCGTCGGCGCTCCAGCGGATGCCGCCGCCCATGAAGTCGCTCATCACCTGCACGCTGCGTTCGCCCTTCAGCGCGTCCTTGCCGGCCTTGCGGCGCAGTTCGGCCAGCGGATCGGTGCTGATGCCCGGCAGGCCAGCCAGCGAGACCTTCTCGGCCTTGCCGGTGCGCACGTCCACGTACCACAGCGTGTGCGGCTCGAAGCCGTTGCGGCCGACGCGGGTGCGGGTGTCCTCGGTTTCCTCGTAACCTGACTCGGTCACGTACAGCGGCATCTTGCCGCCACGGCCGTCGTCGAAGTCCTTCGGCTTGGTCACCACGATCAGGTGAGTCAGGTCCGGCGACAGCACGCTGTCGGCGATCTCCACGTCGGTGCCCAGGTACACCGGGCCCGGCGCGCGGGTCGGGTCGGCCTGGCGCCAGCGCTGGTCCTGGTCCTTCAGTGCTTCGCGCTGGTCGCGGTCGCGGCGCAGGGTTTCCAGCGTGCGCAGCTGCTGGTCGCGCAGTACGTCGGCCTTCGGTGCCGTACGCGGATCCTTCTCGGCCTTCAGGCTGGCCACCTGCTGCACGCCGCTGGCGGCGGTCCAGTGGAACCAATTCTGGCCGACGCGCCAGATCACGCCGTTGTCGGCGGCGAAGTTCACGTTGCCTGCGCGCTCGTTGCTGCGGGTCAGCTGGGTCAGCGCACCGCTGCGCAGGTCGCGCACGAACACATCGCCATTGCGCACGAAGGCGCTGCGGCTGCGGCTGCGGTCGTAGACAGGCTCGGCCACGTCCAGGGTGCCGCGCTGGTCATCGGCCACCTGCGCGGCCACGCCACCGGCCACCGGCTGGCGGAAGGTATCGCGCACCGGGCTGCCGTTGCGCTTGAGCTGGTACTCCACCTGCTGGCTGTTCCACGACCACCAGGCTTTCTCGACCGGCGGACCGATCCAGTCCGGATCGGCCATGGCCTGCTCGATGGTGATCGGCGTGGGCGCAGCATGCGCGGCCGGTGCGGCCAGCACGGCCGACAGCAGGAGGGACAGGGGCAGCACTCGGGACATGGGCGGACGGCACCGGAAAAGGAAACCGGCCAAGCGTAGCAGTCGCCCAGCCCTGGGGCAGGGGCCACAGGTCATGGCAGCGGAATCGGCAAAATGCTGCAACCGGTTGCCGGGGTTGCGCATCCATTCTCCTGAACCCGCATCATCCACCGAACAGGAGCCCGACCATGCAGGAACTGATCCCGATCACCCTCTTCATCTGCATCGCCTACGCGATCCATGCCATCGCCGATGCACGGGCGCGCAGCAAGCTGGTGGCGCCCCATGTACCCGAGGAAGTCATCCGCTCGCTGGCCGTATTGGAAGAAGAGCGTCGCCGCCAGGGCGCGCTGCGCTGGGGCATCAGCCTGGTCAGTCTGGCTGTGGCAATGGGCCTGCTGGAGGCGATCGGTGCACGTGAGCTGACCTTCGGCGCTGCCGCTGCGATGGTCGGCAGTGCCGGCCTCGGCCAGCTGCTGGCCTGGCACTTCACCCGTCCTGCCGCACGCAAGGGCTGAGCCAGGACATGCCACGGGCACAGGGGGCGCCCCGCGCATGAGCCTGCTCGGCGAAGTGCTGTCGGCATTGCGGGGGCGCCGCCGCGGCGTCCCTGCGGAGAGTGCACCGGGCGCGGATGACGACCGCGCCCTGGTCAGCGCCATCATCGATGGCTCGCAACCGGCCTTCGCGCAGCTGGTGCAGGCCCATCAACGTACCTGCGCGCATGTGATCGGACGCATGGTTGGCGACCGCGATCAGGTGGCCGATCTGCTGCAGGAAACCTTCCTGGCGGTGTTCCGCCAGCTGCACCGTTTCCGCTTCGAATCATCGCTGCGCACTTGGGTTTCGCGGGTGGCCTATACCACCGCGCTGCAGTACCTGCGGCGGCGACGGTTGGAAGCGCAATGGATGGTGGCAGTGGAGGTGCCCGAGGAACTGGGCGTCGGTGATGAAGGCCCTGGGCCGGCGGAACTGAGCGAGGCGTTGCAGGCCGGGCGTCAGCTGGGCGCGGCACTGGAACGGCTGAATGCACCGCAGCGGCTGATTGTCGGCCTGCACTACCTGGAGGATTTCGATCTGGCCGAGATCGAGCAGGTGACAGGGCTGGCGCGCGGTACCATCAAGAGCCACCTGCACCGCGCGCGCCAGGTCCTGAAGCAGGAACTGACGCGGCACGCCACCGCTGGAGAACTGTTGTGAACCCACCGACCGACTCCCGCGATGCGGACGAGCGCGCGCTGGCCCAGGCGTTGCATGAGCAGGCGCGGCAGGAAGAAACGCCTGATGTGAGCGAGGCGCTGCAGAAGCGCATTATCGCTGAGTCGCGCGACAGCGGTGTGGGCTATGTGGTGGTGCAGGTGGTGTTGTTGGGTGCGTTGGTGGCGGCAGCTGTCTGGTACTTCTGGAACTGAGGCGCCCTCCGGGCGGTGGGCTGCTCTAGTCGCTGTTGGTAGATGCCGACCTTGGTCGGCGTTTGGGCGTGTGTGCCAACCAAGGTTGGCAGCTACCAAAGTGGTTAATTCGTAGTGCTGGGCCATGCCTGGCAGGCCTTCTCGCCTGCGACAAAGTGAAGCAGCGCGTCACCCGGTCGCATCCCGGCTTAACGAAATACTCCTAAAGTGGTCCGGTATCCCACCGGTCGCAGGCAGGAGGCGTCCCTTGGACGCGTTGTTGTTGTCCCGGATCCAGTTCGGATTCGTCATCAGTTTCCACGTGCTGTTCCCCGCCTTCACCATCGGCACGGCCAGCTGGCTGGCCTTCATCGAATGGCGCTGGCTGCGCACGAAGTTGCCCGTGTGGCGCGAACTGTATTTCTTCTGGCAGAAGATCTTCGCGGTGTCGTTCGGCATGGGCGTGGTCAGCGGCATCGTCATGGCCTTCCAGTTCGGTACCAACTGGCCGCGGCTGAGCGAAGTGGCCGGCACGGTCATCGGCCCGCTGCTGACCTACGAAGTGCTGACCGCGTTCTTCCTGGAAGCCAGCTTCCTTGGTGTGATGATGTTCGGTTGGGGGCGGGTCTCGCCGCGCCTGCATTTCCTGTCCACCTGCATGGTGGCGCTGGGCACGCTGTTCTCCACGTTCTGGATCCTGTCGTCCAACAGCTGGCTGCACACGCCGGCCGGCTACGAGATGGTCAACGGCATCGTGCATCCGGTGGACTGGTGGCAGGTGGTGTTCAACCCCTCGTTCCCGTACCGGCTGGCGCACATGGCGCTGGGCTCGTTCATCACCACCTGTTTCGTGATCGGTGGCGTAGGTGCGTGGTACCTGCGCAAGGGAACGCATGTGGAAGCGGGCCGACGCATGCTGATCGCGGCGGTGGCGTTCGCCGCACTGACCGTGCCGGTACAGATCTTCGTCGGCGACATGCATGGCCTGAACACGCTCAAGCATCAGCCGATGAAGATCGCGGCGATGGAGGCGCATTGGCATGAAACCAAGGAAGGCGAGGGCGTACCGCTGGTGGTGTTCGCGCTGCCGAACGAGAAGGAAGAGCGCAACGATTTCGAAGTGGCCATCCCGAAGCTGGGCAGCGTGATCCTCACCCATTCGCTGGACGGCACCTTCGATCCGCTTACCTCGGTTCCGGCCAGCGAGCGGCCGCCGGTGACGCCGGTGTTCTTCGCCTTCCGCATCATGGTCGGGCTGGGCACGCTGATGCTGCTGCTGGCCTGGGTGTCGGCTTTCCAGCTGTGGCGGAAGAAGCTGCTGGATTCACCGTGGCTGCTGCGCGGTTGGAACTGGATGCTGCCCAGCGGCTTCATCGCGCTGCTGTCGGGTTGGTTTGTCACCGAGATGGGCCGCCAGCCGTGGGTGGTACATGGCGTGCTGCGCACCGCTGATGCGGTCGGCCCGCAGAGTGCATGGATGACCGCGCTGTCGCTGGGTGTCTACGTGGTCGGCTACGCGTTCGTGTTCGGCTGGGGCATCTGGTACCTGGTGAAGATCCTGCGCCATGGACCGCAGCCGTATGCAGAAGGACCATCGCTGGACCACGGCAGCCACACCCCCGCGCGCCCGCTGTCGGCGGCCGACGAACCGCTGGAGGAGCGCTGACATGGACCTGATGACCTGGCTGCCGGTGGCATGGTTCGCGGTGATCGGCTTCGGCGTGCTGATGTACGTGGTGCTGGACGGCTTCGTGCTCGGCATCGGCATCCTCGCCCCGTTCGCCGAGGACGAGGACCAGCTGGACCTGATGATGAACACCGCCGCGCCGATCTGGGACGGCAACGAGACCTGGCTGGTGCTGGGCGGCGCCGGCCTGCTGGCGGCGTTCCCGAAGGCGTATGCGGTGCTGCTGTCTGCGCTGTACCTGCCGGTGCTGCTGCTGGTGGTGGCGCTGGTGTTCCGCGGCGTGGCGTTCGAGTTTCGCTTCAAGGCGCATCGTTCGCGAGGGCTGTGGAGCGTGGCGTTCGGCCTCGGTTCGCTGCTGGCGACCTTCGCCCAGGGCGTGATCCTCGGCACCCTGGTGCAAGGCATCCCGCTGGTGGACGGTGTCTATCAGGGCGGGCCGTTCGCCTGGTTCAGCCCGTTCGCGATGCTGACCGGCGCCGCGCTGGTGGCCGGCTACGCGCTGCTGGGCAGCACCTGGCTGATCCTGAAGACCGAAGGGCGCGTGCAGGCGCTGGCGCGGCAGATGACCCGGCCGCTGGTGGTGGCGGTGATCGCGGCGATGGGCCTGGTCAGCAGCTGGCTGCCGTTCCTCGATTCGCGGTTGATGGATCGCTGGTTCAGCGACGGCAACTTCTGGTGGCTGTCGCCGGTGCCGCTGCTGACCCTGGCGGTAGCCGCCGCGCTGTGGCGTAGTGCCACCCACCCGCGCCGTGACCTGCCGCCGTTCCTGCTCAGCCTGGCCCTGTTCGTGCTCGGCTTCCTCGGCCTGGTGCTGGGCATGTGGCCTTATCTGCTGCCACCGTCGATGACCCTGTGGCAGGCGGCGGCGCCGGCGTCTTCGCTGGGCTTCACGCTGGTCGGGCTGGTCATTCTGTTGCCGGTCATCCTCGGCTATACAGCCTGGTCCTACCGGGTATTCCGCGGCAAGGTGCACGCCGACACCGGTTACCACTGATCGATTGACATCGGGGCCGGCTGTTGCCGGGGCCCGCGTTGGGGAATGTGAAACCTGCACACCCTGCGCGGGACGTGCTAGCGTGCGCTCCTTTCCGGCGGCCAGGGGGGCAGCCGGCGACGTCCTGGACGGACGCACGGCTGCAGGAATGGGGGGCCGCCGCGCGTCGCCGTAATGGCTCGTGCCTATCGGTCTCCCATTGAAACACCAACGCTAAATGATCGAATTCTCCATCGTCGACTGGGCCGCGTGGGCGCCCGGCCTGAGCGAGCGCAGCCAGTGGCTGGGCTGGGCCGATGCGCCCTACCTGCCGCATGGCGGGGATACGCCGGCACTGGCGGAGGTTCCGGCAATGCAACGCCGTCGCATCGAGCGCTTGGGCCGCATGGCGATCCAGGCCGCGTGCTGGAGCGAGGACGGGCAGGGCGCCGACAGCGACGTGCCGCTGGTGTTCGCCAGCCGCCATGGTGACGTCGCCCGCTCGATGGACCTGCTGGGCGCGCTGGTGGCCGATCAGCCGTTGTCGCCGACCGGATTTGGCCTGTCGGTGCATAACGCGATCGCCGCGCTGTACTCCATCGCCCGCGGCCATCGCGGTAATTACCTGGCGTTGGCTGCCGGCCAAGCCACGGTCGAAGCTGCGTGCCTGGAGGCCGTCGGCCTGCTGGCCGATGGCGCCCGCGAGGTGCGGGTGGTGGTCTACGAATCCCCGCTTCCTGAGATTTACACGACGTTCGCAGACGAACCCGACCCGTTCTTTGCGTGGTGCTGGCGGCTGGCCGCGCCCGCCGCAGGCCACCCGACTCTTTCTCTGCAGTGGCAGCCGGCCGAAGAACAGGCTGCTTCTGCGCCGGGCCTGCTGCCCCATGCGCTGAACCTGCACCGCTTCCTGTTGTCCGGCGCGCCGGCGCTGGAGCACGTGGCCCACGGCCAGCGCTGGCGCTGGGGCCGCCGTGAGTGAGTTGCTGCGCCGCCTCGATCACGCCTGGCGGGTGTTCGGCACCGGCCTGAGCTTTGCTGCGTTTGGCCTCGGCGGGTTGCTGCTCGGCGTCCTGGTGATGCCGGTACTGCTGCTGATGCAGGACCCGGTGGCCCGTCGCCGGCGCGCCCGGCGCGTGGTCCAGGCCGCTTTTGCCAGCCATGTCCGGCTGATGTGCCGGCTCGGAGTGATGACCCTGCAGATCGAAGGCCGGGAACGCCTGCAGCGCGACGGTTTGCTGGTTCTGGCCAATCACCCGACCCTGATCGACGTGGTCTGCCTGATTTCGTTGCTGCCCAACGCCGATTGTGTGGTCAAGCGGGCCGTGGCCTGCAACCCGTTCATGCGTGGTCCGGTACGGGCGGCCGGCTACATCTCCAACGATGATGGCGCTGGTCTGGTGGACGACTGCGTAGCCGCGGTACAGGCCGGCGGCACCCTGGTGATCTTCCCGGAAGGCACCCGCAGCGTGCCCGGACAGCCGCCGCGGCTGCAGCGCGGGGCCGCCAACATTGCCGTCCGGGGCTGCCTTGACATCACTCCGGTGCGGATCACCTGCACCCCGCCAACGTTGACCAAGGGGCAGAAGTGGTATCGTGTCCCGTCACGTCGCTTTCACGTTCGGCTGCAGATCGGCGAAGATATCCCGATCGCGCCCTTCCTGGCCGATGACGACTCGCCCAGGGGGGATGCCTTGGCGGCACGTCGCGTCACCGAGCACCTTTCTCGTTATTTCGACCTGTCTGGAGATCCGAACCGTGCAAGCACTTGAGCACGAGATCAAGGAATTGATCATTTCCTCCCTTTCGCTGGAGGACATCACGCCGGAGGACATCGATCCGACCGCGCCGCTGTTCGTCGAGGGCCTTGGCCTGGATTCGATCGACGCGCTGGAGCTGGGACTGGCGCTCCAGAAGAAGTACGGTGTCAGCCTCTCGGCCGATTCGGAAGAAACCCGTCGCCATTTCTCCAGCGTGCGTGCGCTCGGCGAGTTCGTCGCCGCCCGCCAGTCGTAACGGTGCCCGGAATTGCCATGACCAAGAATGAACTGTTCGAACGCATCGTCAGCATCCTGACCGACAGCTTCGAGATCGAAACCGCCCGCATCACACCTGAGGCGCGCCTGTATGACGACCTGGACATCGACAGCATCGATGCGGTGGACCTGATCGTCCAGCTCAAGCCGCTGCTTGGCCGCAACCTGCAGCCGGAGGCCTTCAAGGCCGTGCGCACCGTGCAGGACATCGTCGATGTCGTGCACAGGCTGCTGCCGGATCAGGCAGCCGCCTGACCGCAGCGCTGGCGGCTCCACCATGGCACGCGCACGCACGGTCGTGGTGGCTGCGATTTCGCTGGCCTACCCGGTGCTGGTGTACCTGGCCATGGGCCGCTTCGAGCCACGCTGGCTGTCGCTGCTGCTGTTCACCCTGGCCCTGCTGCGCGCGCTGAGTACGCGTCAGCCGCTGTGGTGGGCCGCGGCCGCGGGCACCGGCCTGCTGGCGGTGCTGGCCACCGTGCTCAACCAGGCCCTGCCGCTGAAGCTGTACCCGGCGTTGGTCAACGCGGTGATGCTGGCGGTGTTCGGCACCAGCCTGCGTTTCGGCCCGCCGCTGGTGGAACGCCTGGCACGGCTGCAGGAACCGGACCTGCCCCCGTTCGCGGTGGCCTATACCCGCCGCGTCACCCAGGTGTGGTGCGGCTTCTTCGTTCTCAACGGCAGCCTGGCCCTGCTGACCGCGCTGTACGCGTCGGACCGGGTCTGGATGCTCTACAACGGATTGTTGGCGTACGTGATGATGGGCGTGTTGTTCGCAGGTGAGTGGCTGGTGCGGCGGCGGGTGAAGGCGGCGCACGCGCATGGCTGAGTGGATTGCCCTGGACCGGCTGCTGGTGGAGGCGCGGCCGCAGCGCAGCGTTGGCGTCTGCGATGGCGAGGTGATCGACCACGCCCGCTTCCGCCAGCGCGTGCTGGCCTGGCGCGCCGCATTTGGGGCCGCCGAAGGCCGTGACTGGGCCCTGTACTTCGAAGATGCCGTGGCCTTTGCCGCTGCGTTGTTCGGTGCCTGGCATGCCGGCAAGCGGGTGTTCCTGGCCGCCGACAACCTGCCGGCCACGCTGCAGGCGCTGCAGCCACAGGTGAGCGGTTTCGCCGGCGATGTTTCCGCCGACCACCGGCCGCTGGTGGCGCTGGACGCTGCACCGGACTACGAACTGCAGGTGCTGGACGAGCGCGCCTGCGAGCTGTGCGTGTTCACCTCCGGCAGTACCGGCCAGCCGAGCGCGATCAGCAAACGCATGGACCAGCTGGCGCGCGAGGTGGATGCGCTGCAGGCCGCGTTCGGCGCGCAGCTGGAAGGCGTGCAGGTGCACGGCACGGTGTCCCACCAGCACATCTACGGCCTGCTGTTCCGCGTGCTGTGGCCGCTGGCCGCCGGCCGCCTGATCCATCCGCGCCGGTTCTTCCACGAAGACCTGGTGGGCGCGCTGGCCGCCACCGATACGGTGCTGGTGGCGACCCCGGCCCACCTCAAGCGCCTGCCCGAACAGCTCGACTGGGCCAGCCTGCATGGCCGCCTGCGCGCGGTGTTCTCCTCCGGTGGCCCACTGCCGGAAGAAGCGGCGCGGCAGGTGCGGCAGTGGCTGGGCGTGGCACCGACCGAGGTTTACGGCAGCAGCGAGACCGGTGGTATCGCCTGGCGCCGCTGGGACACCGATCTGCCGCCGTGGCAGCCGCTGCCGGGCGTGCAGTGGCGCATCGAGGACGGCTGCCTGGCCGTCGCCTCGGCGCATCTCGAAACCCTCGACTGGTGGCGCACCCAGGATCGCGTGGAAGCGCTGGCCGATGGCCGCTTCCGCCTGCTGGGCCGTGCCGACCGCATCGTCAAGATCGAAGAGCGCCGCGTTTCGCTGGATGCGCTGGAACGCGCGCTGCGCGAAGACGCCGAGGTGGATGACGTGCGCGTGCTGGTGCTGCAGGGCCAGCGCGAGCAGCTGGCGGCGGTGGTGGTGCCGGCCGACCGCGCGCTGCTGGACGGTGGCGATGCGGCGCGCCGCGCGCTCGGCCAGCGCCTGGGCGCGCGCCTGGCCTCTGCCCACGACGCGGTTACCCGGCCGCGCCGCTGGCGCCTGGTTCAGGCCTTGCCGATCAACGCGCAGGGCAAGGTGACCCAGGCCGCCCTGGCAGCGCTGTTCCAGCCATTGATGCCCGAACCGGTGTGGGACCAGCGCAGCGCGGACAGCGCCACGCTGCGCATGACCCTGGACCCGGCGCTGCGGCCGTTCCAGGGCCACTTCCCGCAGGCGGCGATCCTGCCCGGCGTGGCGCAGCTGGACTGGGCCGTGCGTTTTGGCCGCCAGGTGTTCAGGATGCCGGCCGGATTCCTGCGCATGGATGCGGTGAAGTTCCAGCATGTGGCCCGCCCGGGCGATGAGCTGACCCTGCAGTTGGACTGGGATGCCACACGCAATGTGCTGGCCTTCCGCTACACCTCCAGCCACGGTGTGCATGCCAGCGGCAAGGTGGTCTTCGCCGATGCGGACTGACTCGGCCGTTGCCGGTGCCGCGTTCGCGCCACTGGTGGTGATTCCCGTCTACGACCACGAGCACGCCATCGCGGCGGTGATCGACGGCGTGCAGGCCGCTGGCCTGCCGTGCCTGCTGGTCGACGATGGCTCGCATGAGGCGTGCGCGACTGCACTGCGTTCAATGGCACAACGACAGGGCGTCGATCTGCTGCGCCTGGACATCAACCAGGGCAAGGGCGGGGCGATGCTGGCCGGTTTTGCCGAAGCCGCTGCGGGTGGCTACAGCCACGTGCTGCAGATCGATGCCGACGGCCAGCACGATACCGCCGACCTGCCACGCTTCATCGAGGCGGCGCGTGCGCAGCCCGAGGCGGTGATCTGCGGCATTCCGGCCTACGACGCCAGCGTTCCGAAGGCGCGCCTGTACGGTCGTTACGCCACCCACATCTGGGTTTGGATCAACACGCTGTCGCTGCATCTGCGCGATACCATGTGCGGCTTCCGCGTGTATCCGCTGCCACCGGTGCTGCGCCTGATCGGCGAAGAGACCATTGGCCGGCGCATGGATTTCGACACCGAGATCATGGTGCGCCTGTACTGGCGGCAGCTGCCGGTCGAACACCTGGCCACGCGCGTGACCTATCCGTCCGATGGGGTGTCGCACTTCGATGTGTGGCGCGACAACGTGCGCATCAGCCGCATGCACACCCGCCTGTTCTTCGGCATGCTCTGGCGCGCGCCGCGCCTGCTGTGGCGCCGCCTGCGCGGGCAGGGTTGAGATGGCGACCGCGCACGACGCCCCGCACTGGGCCGACATCGGCGAGTCCACCTCGGTGGCCGGCGTGCTGTTCCTGTGCTGGGTGCACCGCTGGTTCGGGCGCTGGCCGTTCCGCCTGTGCGTGTGGCCGGTGGTGACCTGCCACTGGCTGGGCAACCGTGTCGGCCGCCAGGCCTCGATGCAGTACCTGCAGCGCCTGCAGGCGCACAGCGGCGTGCTCGGCCGCGCACCCACGCGGCGCGACAGCCTGCGCCACTTCTTCGCCTTCGCCGACACGATGCTGGACAAGATCCTCGGCCTGGGCGGGCGCTACCCGCCCGAACGCATCCACCTGCACCGCGACCTGGTGCTGGACAAGATCGCGCGCCGCGAAGGCGGTCTGATCCTCACCGCACACATCGGCTGCCTGGAACTGTGCCAGGTGCTGGCCGAGCAGGTGCCGGGGTTCCGCATCACCGTGCTGGTGCACACCGCGCATGCGCAGCGCTTCAACCGCCTGCTGCAGAGGCTGGACCCGCTGGCAGCGGTGGAGCTGGTGCAGGTCACCGAAATGGGACCGGCCACCGCGGTGATGCTGGCCGAGCGCGTGGCGGCCGGTGGCTTCGTCGCCATCGTCGGCGACCGCACGCCGGTGCAGGGCGGCCGCAGTGTCACCGCCGATTTCCTCGGCCATCGCGCGCCGTTCCCGATCGGCGCCTATGTGCTGGCCGCCGCGCTGGGCTGCCCGGTCTACACCATGGCCTGCCTGCACCAGGGCGAAGGCTATCGCGTGGCGTTTGAACAGTTCGCCGAGCGCATCGTGCTGCCGCGTGGCTCACGCGATGCGGCACTGGCCGAACAGGCACAGCGCTTCGCGCGCTGGCTGGAACTCCAGGTCATCCAGTCCCCGTTGGACTGGTTCAATTTCTTCCCCTTCTGGGATCAGGCTCCGCATGACGACTGACGCCGTACCCGCGTGCCGCTTTGGCGATGCACCGTTGACCATCGAAGACGTGGTTGCCCTGGCCCAGCGCCAGTGCGAGGCCGCACTGAGCGAGGCGCCGACGTTCCGCGCGCATATCCAGCGCGGCGCCGATTTCCTCGACCGACTGCTGCGCGAGGACGGCGTGATCTACGGTGTGACCACCGGCTACGGCGACTCGTGCACGGTGAACATCCCGCCGGCGCTGGTGGCCGAGCTGCCACACCATCTGTACACCTACCACGGCTGCGGCCTGGGTCGTTACCTGGACCCGGTCGAGACCCGCGCGGTGCTGGCGGCGCGCCTGGCGTCGCTGGTGCGCGGCATGTCCGGTGTCAGTGTGCCCCTGCTGGAAGGCCTGGCCACGCTGCTGCAGCACGACGTGCTGCCGATGATTCCGGCCGAGGGCTCGGTCGGTGCCAGTGGCGACCTGACCCCGCTGTCCTACGTGGCCGCCGTGCTGTGCGGTGAGCGCGAGGTACTGTTCGATGGCCAGGTGCAGCCGGCCGGCCCGGTGCTGGCGAAGATCGGCATGACGCCGCTGAAGCTGCGGCCGAAGGAAGGCCTGGCGATCATGAACGGCACCGCGGTGATGACCGGCCTGGCCTGCCTGGCCTGGCGGCGCGCCGACTACCTGGCGCGCATGGCCACGCGCCTGACCGCGTTCAACGTGCTGGCCAGCGACGGCAACGCGCACCACTTCGACCAGACCCTGTTCGCGGCCAAGCCGCACCCGGGCCAGGGCCGCATCGCCGCGCGCCTGCGCAGCGACCTGCACAGCGAGCGCCCGCCGCGCAATGAACAGCGCCTGCAGGACCGCTATTCGCTGCGCTGCGCGCCGCATGTGATCGGCGTGCTGGAGGACTGCCTGCCGTTCCTGCGCCAGCTGATCGAGACCGAGCTGAACAGCGCCAACGACAATCCGCTGATCGACGCCGACGGCGAGCGCATCCTGCATGGGGGCCACTTCTACGGCGGCCACATCGCGCTGGCGATGGACACCCTGAAGAACACCGTGGCCAATGTTGCCGATCTGCTCGACCGGCAGCTGGCACTGGTGGTCGATGCCCGCTACAACCACGGCCTGCCGGCCAACCTGTCGGCGGCCACCGGCCCGCGCGCGGCCATCAACCATGGCCTGAAGGCGCTGCAGATCAGCGTGTCGGCGTGGACAGCCGAAGCGCTGAAGCAGACCATGCCGGCCTCGGTGTTCTCGCGTTCCACCGAGTGCCACAACCAGGACAAGGTCAGCATGGGCACCATCGCCGCGCGCGACTGCCTGCGCGTGATCGAGCTGACCGAGCAGGTGGTGGCGGCGATGCTGATTGCCGCGCGCCAGGGCCTGGCCCTGCGCGAGCGGGTTGGCCTGAATGCGCAGCTGCATGGCAGTCTGGCCGACATGTACGCCGACCTGGGGCAGCGCATCGCCCTGGTCGAGGAAGACCGCGCGCTGGATCGCGAACTGCGGGAACTGCTGGTGGAGATCCGCGCGCAACGTTGGGAGCTGTATGCCGGTGAATGAGGCTATTGAACGGGTTGGCGAGATTGCGTTGACACCCGCCTTCCATGACTGCGACCCGATGAACGTGGTCTGGCATGGCCACTACTTCAAGTACTTCGAGATTGCGCGCTGCGCGCTGCTCGGCCGCTACGACTATGACTACCCGCAGATGCTCGAATCGGGCTACCTGTGGCCGGTGGTCGACGCGCGCGTGAAGTACGTGCGCCCGCTGTTGTTCAACCAGGCCCTGCGCGTGGTCGCGCGCATTGTGGAATGGGAGAACCGGCTGAAGATCGAGTACGAAATCCTCGATGCGGAAAGCGGCCAGGTGCTGACCCGTGCGATGACCATCCAGGTTGCGGTGGACGCGGCCAGCAAGGAAATGCAGTACCAGTGCCCGCCGGTACTGTGGGAACGCCTGGGAGTGCCTGCGCCGTGACGATGCTTGCCCGTGTTTCGAGCGTGCTGCTGTGTGTGTTGCTGCTGCTGGCCGTTCCGCGTGTACAGGCGGCCGACCCCGCCATCGACGCGATCACCCAGACGGTGGCGCGGCCGGACGTGCTGCGCGGCCAGTTCAGTCAGGAAAAACAGGTCAGCGGCTTCAAGAACCCGCTGCGCTCGCAGGGCCGGTTCGTGGTCGCGCGCCAGCACGGCGTGATCTGGACCACGCTCAAGCCCTTCCCTTCTGAAGTGGTGGTCACTGCCGACCGCATCCTCAGCCGCCAGCGCGATGGCAGCACCCGCGTCGAGCTCGACGCGCGGCAGCAGCCGGCGATGCGTTCGGTCAACGCGATCATGTTCGCGCTGATGAGCGGCGACGTGCAGGCGCTGTCCAGCCAGTTCAACGTTGCCGCCAGCCGCGAAGGGCAGGCCTGGCGCCTGCGCCTGACACCGAAGTCGGCAATGCTGGCCAAGGCCTTCGAATCGCTGACCCTGCAGGGCGACCGCTATGTGCGCCAGGTGGAGATCGTCGAGGCCAACAAGGACCGCACGCAGATCCAGTTCAGTGCATTGAGCACCGCGCCGGCGACGCTGGATGCCGACGAGGCGCGCCGCCTTGAGTGACGCGCTGGCGGTGAACGCACCCGACCGGCTGCGGCGCTGGTGGCATTGGCTGGGAATGGCCTGGCTGGTGCTGCTGCTGGCGCTGGGCGCGCAGCAGTGGCACCTGTGGAGCCAGCAGTCGCGGATCGACACCGACATCCTCGCGTTGCTGCCGCAGGATGCGCATGACCGCCTGTTGAGCGACGTGACCCGGCGCATCGCCGACGGTAGTTCGCGGCAGGTGGTGGTGCTGCTTGGCAGCAAGGACAGCGCGGCCGCCAAGCGCGCGCAGGCGGCCTTTGCAGCGGCCATGGCCAAGGACGCCGACCACGCCTTGTTGGTACCCAGTGGTTCGATCGAAGGCTGGTTCGATGAGGCACGTGCGTTTTACGCGCCGTACCGCGACCGCCTGCTGACACCGGCCCAGCGCGAGCAGCTGCAGCGCAGTGAACCGGGCGCGTTGGCCGAGCAGGCGCTGGCCGCGCTGTATGGGCTGATGGGCGCGCCGCGCCTGACCGACTGGCGACAGGACCCGCTGTCGCTGTGGCCGCAGTGGTGGCAGCAGCAGGCGCAGGGTTCGGGCCTGCGGTTGGGCGATGACGGCCTGCTGGAAGCAGAAGGCAAGCATTGGGCGGCATTGCAGTTCGATACGCCGGGCTCGGCGTTCCAGCTCGATGGCGAGCGCCATCTTGATGGCCTGCTGGAACGTGCCGGAAAGGCCGCCAAAGCGGCCGCGCCGGAGCTGGAAATCCTGCATGCCGGTGTGCCGCTGCACGCCGAAGCCGCTGCCGTACAGGCCAACCGGGAGATCAACACCATCGGCTGGGGCTCGCTGGCGGCGGTGCTGCTGCTGGTGTGGCTGGCCTTCCGCTCGCTGCGCCCGATCCTGCTGGTGGCCGCCTCGCTGCTGATCGGCTGCGGCGTGGCACTGGCGGTGACCGTGCTGGTGTTTGGCAAGGTGCACGTGCTGACCCTGGTGTTCGGTGCATCGCTGGTTGGCGTGGCCGAGGACTATGGCATCCACTGGTTTGCGTCGCGCCAGGCCGAACCGGCCGATCGCCGCTGGAAACTGCTGCGGCATCTGCTGCCCGGCCTGTGGCTGGCCCTGCTGACCAGCGCGCTGGCCTACCTCGCGTTGGGCCTGGCCCCGTTCCCAGGCCTTCGCCAGATGGCGCTGTTCTCGGTGGTGGGCCTGGCCGCGGCTTTCCTCACGGTGATCTTCTGGTTCCCGTGGCTGGATGGCGGCGAGATCCGCCAGACCCGTTTCTCGCAGTGGCTGGGCAACACGCTGGAGCGCTTCCCGCGCCTGCACGGCCGCCGCCCGGTGGCGATCTTCGTGGTGGCCGCGCTGGCGTTGTCCGCGGTGGGCATCGCGCGCCTGCAGAGCAACGACGACCTGCGCAGCCTGCAGTCGTCGCCGCCGGCGCTGATGGCCCAGCAGATCCGCCTGAGCCAGCTGCTGGGCATGCCCAGCCCGGCGCAGTTCTACCTGGTGCAGGGCAGTGACGCCGCACAGCTGCTGCAGCGCGAGGAAGCACTGACCGAACGCCTGCGTGTACTGGCCAACGACAAGCGCATTGGTGGCTATCGCGCGATCAGCGATTGGCTGCCGTCGCCGGCGCGCCAGCAGTCCGATGCCGCGCTGACCGCGAAGGTGGAACCCGGCGTGCTGTCGGCCGTGTCCGAAGCCGTGGGCGAGCCGCTGCAGCGACCGCAGTTCGCCGCCGCGCCGCTCACCGCCGAAGCCTTCCTGGCCTCGCCGGCGTCGCAGCCGTTCCGTCACCTGTGGGTGGGTGAGGTCGGCGGGCTGATGATCAGCGTGGTGATGGTCGATGACCTGTCGCGCGCCGACGCGCTGGCCACGCTGGAAGGTGCCGCCGAAGGCCTGCCCGGCGTGCGCTGGGTCGACCGCACGTCCGATTTCTCCAAGCTGCTGGGCCACTACCGCAAGCTGATGGGCGGGCTGCTGCTGGTCGGTATCGCGCTGGTGTTCGGCGCGCTGTGGCTGCGCTACCGCCGCCAGGCCTGGCGCGTGTTCGCGCCGACCCTGATTGCCGGTGCATTGACCCTGGGCCTGCTGGGCCTGTTCGGCCAGCCGCTGCAGCTGTTCAACGTGCTTGCGCTGATGCTGCTGCTGGGCATGGGTATCGACTACGGCATCTTCCTGATCGAGCACCGTGGCGATGCCAGCGCATGGCTGGCGGTGTGCGTGGGTGCGGCCAGTACCTGGCTGTCGTTCGGCCTGCTGGGCCTGTCGCAGACCCCGGCGCTGCGCGCGTTCGGCCTGACTCTGCTGTTCGGCATCGGCCTGGTCTGGCTGATCTCGCCGCTGTTCCGGCCGCCGCCACACGATCTGCCGCCAGCCTGAGCCCGCCTTCCACTTTTCTTCTTTCCCTCTGATCGAGCAACAAGGACGCCCCGATGAGTACTGCTGTGGATGCTGTCGAACGCACTGAAATCCTGATCATCGGCGCAGGCCCGGCCGGCTCGGTGGCCGCGGCGATGCTGCGCCAGCAGGGCCGCCAGGTGCTGATGCTGGAGCGCCAGCAGTTCCCGCGTTTCTCCATCGGCGAAAGCCTGCTGCCGCAGAGCATGGAGTACATCGAGGCAGCCGGGCTGCTGCAGGATGTGGTCGAGGCCGGCTTCCAGTACAAGAACGGAGCGGCCTTCGTGCACGGCGAAGCGCGTACCGCCTTCGACTTCCGGAAGAAGTTCTCGCCGGGCTGGGGCACCACCTACCAGGTGCAGCGCGCCGACTTCGACAACGTGCTGGCACGCGGCGCCGAGCGCATGGGAACCACGCTGCGTTTCGGTGATGAAGTGCTGTCGGTCGAGCCCGGTGAACAGCCGGCGGTGAACGTGCGCCGCCCGGATGGCAGCGAATACCGCATCGAAGCCGACTTCATCCTCGATGCCTCCGGCTTCGCGCGCCTGCTGCCGCGCCTGCTGCAGCTGGAGTCGCCGTCCAACTTCCCGGTGCGCGGCGCGATCTTCTGCCACGTGCGCGACAACATTCCGGCCGAAGCGGACTTCGACCGCAACAAGATCCTGATCACCACCCACCCCGAGCACATCGACGTCTGGTACTGGACGATCCCGTTCTCCAACGGCTGCTGCTCGCTGGGCGTGGTTGCCGAGCCGTCGTTCTTCGAGCGCTACGAAGGCGACGACCTGCAGAAGCTGCAGGCCATCGTCGGCGAGGACCCCAACCTGACCGGGCTGCTGGCCAACGCCGAGTGGGCAGTGCTGCCGGTGCGCCGCATCACCGGCTACTCGGCCAATGTCAGCTCGCTGTGGGGCCCCGGCTACGCATTGCTGGGCAACGCCGGCGAGTTCCTCGACCCGGTGTTCTCGTCCGGTGTGACCATTGCCTTCAAGTCCGCGCAGCTGGCCAGCGAGTGCCTCAAGCGGCGTTATGCCGGTGAAACCGTGGACTGGGAGGCGGAGTTCTCCAGGCCGCTGCGCGCAGGCGTGAAGACTTTCCGCCGCTTCGTGGAAAGCTGGTACCAGGGCGGCTTCCAGAAGATCATCTACCACCCGCAGCAGCAGCCGGAAGTACGCAACATGATCAGTTCCATCCTGGCCGGATACGCCTGGGACACCAACAACCCGTATGTGGCCGACGAGAGTGGCCGCCGCATGCGTGTGCTGGAGGAACTGTGCAGCGCCTGATCGTCCGCTCCGCGGCACTGCTGCTGTGCCTGCTGCTGGCCGCCTGTGCCGGTCGCATGCCCAAGCCACAGGTGGAACTGCCGCCGCTTCGCCTGCCGCCGGCCAGCCTGCCGGCGCCGCTGGCGCTGCAGCAGCAGCTGCATTTCCGCTTCGGCAGCCATGAGCGCGATCTCGACGCCTTGCTGGAGGCCGACATGCAGCAGGTGCAGCTGGCCGTGCAGGCGATGGGCCAGACCGGTGTGCGCCTGCAATGGGACGGCCGACAGCTGACCCAGCAGCGTGCGCCGTGGTTGCCGCCGCAGGTGCGTGCCGAGCGTGTGCTGGATGACCTGCAGTTCGCGCTGTGGCCGACCGAGGCCATCGCTGCGGCGCTGCCGGCCGGTTGGCAGGTCAGCGACGACGGCCAGCAGCGCAGCCTGTCGCGCGATGGCGTGGTGTGGCTGCAGCTGCAGCGCCTGGACGACGGCAGCGTGCAGCTGGACAACCGTGCCGAAGGCTATGCGCTGCGCATCGAATCGATCGACATGGCCGGGCAGGACCGATGAGTGCACCGATCTACCTGAACGACCTGGGCGTGGTCTGCGCGCTTGGCGAGGGCCGTGCCGCAGTGGCGTCGGCGCTGTTTGCCGATGCACCGGGCGGGCTCAGCGACAACGACAGCCTGCTGCCGGGGCGCACCCTGGCGCTGGGAGAGGTGCGCACGCCGCTGCCGGCGCTGGAGGACCTGCCGGTGGCCCTGCGCGGGCGCAACAACGCCCTGCTGGACGTGGCACTGGCGCAGATCGCACCAGCGGTGGCCGCCGCGATCGCCCGCCATGGTGCCGAGCGTGTGGCGGTGGTGCTGGGCACCAGCACCTCGGGCATTGGTGAATCCGAGCAGGCCCTGCGCACCCACGCCGAACAGGGCCAGTGGCCGCAGGGCTTCGATTACGCCCAGCAGGAAATGGGCACCGCCGCGCAGTTCGTGCGCCAGCGCAGTGGTGCACAGGGGCCGGCATGGACCCTGTCCACCGCCTGCTCGTCCAGCGCCAAGGCGCTGATGTCGGCCGCGCGCATGCTGCGCGCCGGCATCGTCGATGCAGTGATTGCCGGCGGTGCCGATTCGCTGTGCCGCTTCACCGTGGCCGGCTTCAGCGCGTTGGAATCGGTGTCGGCACTGCGCTGCAATCCGTTCTCGCAGCACCGCTCCGGCATCAACATCGGCGAGGGCGCCGCGCTGTTCCTGCTTACCCGCGAGCCGGGTCCGGTGTGCCTGGCCGGGTGGGGCGAATCGGCAGATGCCCATCACATGTCCGCGCCCGACCCGCAGGGGATGGGGGCCATCGACGCCCTGCAGCAGGCGCTGCTGCGCGCCGGCTGGGGCGCCGACGAAGTGGATTACGTGAACCTGCATGGCACCGCCACCGGGCACAACGATGCGATGGAAAGCCTGGCGGTCTCGCAGGTGCTGGGCAATGGCGTGCCGGCCAGTTCGACCAAGCCGCTGACCGGCCATACGCTGGGTGCCTCGGGCGCGATCGAGGCGGCGCTGTGCTGGATCCTGCTGGCCGAGAACCCGCAGCAGCTGCCACCGCACTGGTGGGACGGCGTGCCCGACCCCGCACTGCCGGTGCTGCCGCTGGTCGCGCCGGGCTCCTGCCTGGCGCAGGCGCCGCGGCGGGTGCTGAGCAATTCGTTCGCCTTCGGCGGCAGCAATGCCGTGCTGGCACTGGAGCGTCGATGAATACGCTGTACGCGATCGAGGACGTGGTGCCGCACCGCCAGGACATGTGCCTGCTGGAGCGCATCACGCAGTGGGACCAGGACACCCTCGAGGCTGAACTGGTGGTGCCCGAATCCGGCCTGTTCGTGGAGAACGGCGAAGTGCCGGCGTGGGTCGGCATCGAATACATGGCGCAGGCCATCGCGGCCTGGGCCGGCTGCCGCGCGCGTGCGGCCGGCAAGCCGCCGCAGCTGGGCTTCCTGCTCGGCAGCCGCCGCTACAGCAGTGCGCGCAGCAGCTTCCCCAGCGGTTCGCGGCTGCGCGTACAGGCGCGCTGCGAGCTGTTGGGTGACAATGGATTGGGGATGTTCGCCTGCCGCATCCTGGCGGGCGAGGACGAATGGGCGACAGCCAACGTGTCGGTGTTCGAACCGGCCGACGCGATGGCCTATCTGGAGAGTGGACAGGCATGACAGGGAATCGAAGCGTGCTGGTGACCGGCGCCAGCCGGGGCATCGGCCGGGCCATCGCGCTGCGCATCGCGCGCGATGGCTTCGACGTGGTGGTGCATTGCCGCAGCCGCCTGGAAGAGGCACAGGCCGTGGTGGCCGAGATCCAGGCCATGGGCCAGCAGGCCCGCGTGCTGGCGTTCGACGTAGCCGACCGCGAGGCCGCACGCGCCGCGCTGGAGGCTGATGTCGAAGCGCACGGCGCGTACTACGGCGTGGTCTGCAATGCCGGCATCGCCCGTGATGGCGCCTTCCCGGCGCTGTCGGCGGAGGATTGGGACCAGGTCATCCACACCAACCTGGATGGCTTCTACAACGTGCTGCATCCGCTGATCATGCCGATGGTGCGGCGGCGCAAGCCGGGCCGCATCGTCACCCTGTCGTCGGTGTCCGGGCTGGCCGGCAACCGCGGCCAGGTCAACTACAGTGCCGCCAAGGCCGGCATCATCGGTGCCACCAAGGCGCTGGCACTGGAACTGGCCAGCCGCCAGATCACCGTCAACTGCGTGGCCCCGGGCCTGATCGAGACCGAAATGCTCAACGATGAAGTGATCGAACACGCGCTCAAGCTGATTCCCGCCGGCCGCGTCGGTCGTCCCGACGAAGTGGCGGCCACGGTGGCGTTCCTGCTGTCCGAACCGGCCGGCTACATCACCCGCCAGGTGATCTCGGTGAACGGAGGCATGCTCTGATGGCTGCCGATCGTCGCGTGGTGGTCACCGGTGCGGCCGCCAT
This sequence comes from Stenotrophomonas maltophilia, assembly GCF_013464485.1. GTDB lineage: Bacteria > Pseudomonadota > Gammaproteobacteria > Xanthomonadales > Xanthomonadaceae > Stenotrophomonas > Stenotrophomonas maltophilia_AW. The sequence continues at coordinate 34,566 of NZ_RAUX01000028.1, read as the reverse complement.
CAGTCCGCTCGGCCACGACTGGCCCACCATCGAAACGCACCTGCGCAGCTGCCGCAATGCCGTGCGCACGATGCCCGAATGGGATGTCTATGCCGGCCTGAACACCAAGCTGGCCGCGCCGGCGCAGGACTTCGAGCTGCCGCCGAACTACAACCGCAAGACCACCCGCTCGATGGGCAAGGTCGCGATCATGTCGGTGCGCGCCACCGAGGTGGCACTGCGCGAGGCTGGCCTGCACGAGCACCCGGTGCTGCGCAGTGGCCGTACCGGCGTGGCCTACGGCTCGTCCTCGGGCAGCCACGAGGCCACCGGTGAATTCGGCCGCATGCTCAACGAGTTCACCACCGACGGCATCAGTGCCACCACCTACCTGAAGATGATGAGCCACACCGCGCCGGTCAACATCGGTGTGTTCTTTGGTTTGTCCGGGCGCGTCTACACCACCTCCAGTGCCTGCACCTCGGGCAGCCAGGGCGTGGGCGCGGCCTACGAAGCGATCCGCAGCGGCAAGCAGACGGTGATGGTGGCTGGCGGTGCCGAGCAGCTCGATGCCACTGCCGCGGCAGTGTTCGACACCCTGTTCGCCACCAGCGTGCGCAATGATGCGCCGCAGACCACGCCGCGCCCGTTCGATGCCGGCCGTGATGGCCTGGTGCTGGGCGAGGGTGCCTGCACGCTGATCCTGGAAGACCTGGAGCACGCGCAGGCACGTGGCGCCACCATCCTTGCCGAGGTGGTCGGCTACGGCACCAACAGCGATGGCCAGCACGTCACCCAGCCCAGTGCCGACACCATGGCCCAGGCCATGCGCCTGGCGCTGGAGGATGCCGGGCTGGACGCGGCGCAGATCGACTACGTCAACGCCCACGGCACCGCCACCGACCACGGTGACATCGCCGAGACCCAGGCCACCGCGCAGGTGTTCGGCAGCCGCATGCCGATCAGCTCGCTGAAGAGCTACGTCGGCCACATGCTGGGCGCCTGTGGTGCGTTCGAGGCCTGGATGAGCATCGAGATGATGCGCGCCGGCTGGTTCGCGCCCACCCTGAACCTGGCCGAGGTCGATCCACGCTGCGGCCAGCTCGACTTCATCACCGGGCAGGGCCGTGAACTGCAGGCCGAGTACGTGATGAGCAACAACTTCGCCTTCGGTGGCATCAACACCTCGCTGGTGTTCCGCCGCTGGCGCGAGTGATCCACCGCCCCACCGCCGCTGTTCCCGCAACCTACCCGCACCCTCGACAAGGAGATGTTCCGATGCGCCGCACCCTGATGATCGCCACGGCCACCGCACTGCTGGCCCTGGCCTCCACCGCTTCTGCCCGCGATACCCGCGTGGAGCAGTCCCTGCAGGAACTGATCAGCTCGCAGGCTGCCAAGGACGCCGGCATCGACGGCAGCGTCCGCTTCTACCTGGCCGGCCAGCCGGTCAGCGTGCAGCAGCGCCTGGGCGAAGACGTGACCAACAAGAAGACCAACGCCGCCAACAAGAGCGATGCCGAGGCCTGCCGCTGGGTCGCGCTGTCGGCGCTGCGCGCGCTGCAGGACGGTGCCAAGTCGCGCGGCGCCAACGCCGTGGTCGACATCGTCAGCTATTACAAGAAGAACGAGTTCAAGAGCAGCACCAACTACGAATGCTATGCCGGTGCGATCCTCGCCGGTGTCGCGCTGAAGGGCACCTACGCCAAGGTCAAGTAAGCCGCCGTCATCCCCGCCCGCCGGTCGGGGATGCCGTCCACAGGGGGACACCATGAAATCGATGCTCGTCGCGGCCCTTGCCGCGGCTTTCTGCTGCGTGCCTGCGCCGTCCGCGCACGCCGCCGATGCAACACCCATCCGCATTGCCGCCGAGGTACCGTACCGGGCCGAAGTCGGCGGCGAGCTGATCCGCCAGGAATGCGAATTTGGCCGCGACCTGAGCAGCAGCATCGTGCGCCATGCCGGTGGCCGGGTGGTGGTTGCCGCACCCGGCGAAGACGCTGGACGCCGCCTGGACATCGTCGTGACCAAGGCCCACGCCGCAGGGGGCGGCGCCATTTCAGGACCGAAGTGGGGGCGCATCTATGGCGAACTGAAGGAAGACGGCCGCATGGTCGGCAATTTCAGTTTCAAGCGCACCACCAGCCGGCCCTTCACCTTCCGCGCCTGCACCACCCTGAAGCTGGTGGCCGAGGCACTGGGCGGCGATGTGGCGCGCTGGCTGGAAAACCCCACGCTCGATCCGCTGATGACCGAAGAGATCGCGGCCAACTGAGCGCGTGGCGTTGCCTGAACGCCGCCGCCACATTGCTGAACCCTGCCGGGGAAACACCGTCGATCACGCCGCCATCGTCGGCTGACGGCTTTCCCCGGTGTCGGCTTTCCGACACAATCACGGCTCTTCCCGGGTTATCGTCCCGTGGACATGCACGCCTACGTCTATAAAAGCCAACTCAAGCCGGACACCTACGTCTACGTTCCCCGACGCGATGATTTCAGCGGGCTGCCTGCGCCGCTGCTCCGCTCGCTGGGCACGCTCACCTTCGTCCTGGACGTGGCCCTGGATGCCGGCCGCCGCCTCGCCCAGGCCGACCCGGACAAGGTGCGCAGCGAAATGGGCGAGCGTGGCTTCTATCTGCAGGTGCCGCCGTCGGTGGCCAGCCTGATGCCGCGCCACTATGACTGACCTCTCCCGTCCGCGCGCTCTGTCGATCGCCTTCGCCGTGGGTGCCGCGCTGGCGCTGGGTGCCGCTGTGGGCGGCATTGCCGGGGCGATCCTTGCCGCGTTGGCACAGCCGGCGTTCGCGCTGGGTGTGTCGTGGTGGCGCCGCAGCCGCGCGCTGCAGCCGTTGAAGGTGGTCGCGCGCCAGGACCTGCCGGCGCTGCTGGCGTTGTGGACCGCAGCGCCGCTGTTGCTGGCGCTGCTGTTGGCCTGGCCGCTGGCGGCGCTGCGTGACAGCGGCAGCCTGGCCGCGGTGCTGGGCCTGAGCGTGCTGGTCAGTGCCGGCCTGCTGGCGGCCTGGCGCACCTGGCCGCTTTGGAACGATGTCGAACGCCTGGACGGCAGCCTGGCCCAGCATTGGCAGGCGCTGGCCGGTCGTGACCTGACTGCCTGGCGCGGTCTCGGTGTGGCGGCGCTGGTGATCGCACTGGCGGCGCTGGTGGTGCTGCCGGCATGGCCGGGCCTGCTGCCGGAAGGCGCACGTTGGCCGGCCGCGCTGGCAGTGGTGCTGCTGTCGCCGGTGCTGCACCTGCTGTTGCAGCGGGTGGCGCCAGCGCCGTTGGTCTCGCTGCGTCCGGGGGCGCTGGCCACGCCCAGCAACGAGCACGAACCGCTGTTCTCCGCGGCAGCCGAAACCGCGCCGCTGGAGGCGATGGCACCACAGGAACTGACCCCGGCACTGTATGAAGCCGCCCGCCACGGCCGCGTCGACCGTGGCCTGCAGCTGCTGCAGGCCGGTGCCGATCCCTATGCGCTGCCGGACCCGAACTGGCGCGACCAGCGCAGCCTTGCAGTGCTGGCGGCGGTGCTGCCGGACCTGCGCCTGCTGCGTGAACTGATCGCCCGCGGCGTCGACGTGAACGCGCCGCACCGGGGCATGACGCCGCTGCTGGCCGCCACCCGCGACAGCTGGCACGGCCGCCCCGAAGCGGTGATGACCCTGCTCGCCAACGGTGCCGATTCGCGTGCCACCGATAGCGATGGCAACACCCCGCTGCACCATGCCGCGCGTAGTTCCGACCCGGGCGTGGCCGCGCTGCTGCGCGATGCTGCCGCCGAGGTCGATGCGCTGAACAAAGAAGGCTGGTCGCCGCTGGCCGTGGCCTGCCAGGTCGGCAACTGGCGTCTGGCCCGCTTCCTGCTCGAACGCGGCGCGCGCAGCGAGCCGGCCGAGGGTACGCCAGTGCTGCTGGCCGCGGCCGCCACCGAAGACGACGATCCGGCCGGCGTGCAGCTGCTGCTCAAGCACAAGGCGCGGGCTGACGCGCGTGATCGCCAGCGCCGCAGCGCGCTGCATGAGGCCGCACTGGCTGGCCACGTCGAGATCATCGGCGTGCTGCTGGGTGCCGGTGCCAATCTGGAAGCGCGCGATGCGCTGGGCCGTACGCCGTGGCTGGAAGCCGCCCGTGCCGGTCGCGCTGCCGTGGTCGAGCATCTGCTGCCGCACAAGCCGGATCTGGTTGCGGTGGACGGCGAAGGCCGCAATGCGGTGCAGCTGGCGGCGATGGCCGAGGATGTCTCGCCATTGCTGATCAAGCGCCTGGTCGAGCTGGGCATCGCCGCCGATGCCACCGATCCGGTTGGCCGCCGTGCGGTGGACTACGCCGCCGAAGCCGGTCGCTGGGCGATTGTGGCCCTGCTGGATCCGTCCTATCCATTGCCGGCCGCCGTCAGTGACGGCCTGGCCGAGCGTGGCGAAGCCGCCAGTGCCAGCGGCCTGCTGCCGGACCGCCCGCCGCTGACCCTGCTGCGCGAGGCGCTGGGCTTCGGCAACACCGAAGGCATGGCCGCGCTGGCCAAGCTGTGCCAGCCGGAAGAACTGGGCGGCCTGCTGCTCGACCCCGAGCTGGCGCTGGAGCCGCGCGCGGTGGATTGGCTGCTGGGCCACGGCGCCGATCCCTACGTGCGCGACGCCTGTTCCGATACGCCGATGTTCGCGTTGCTGTCGCGCGGAATCGATGCGGTGCCGGCGTTGCAGGTGATGTTGCAGCGTGGCTTGTCGCCGGCCGGACGCGGTGGCCTGGCGCGTTTCCTGGCGGCCTGTGCGCAGCACGACCAGGCCGCCCGCGGACTGGAACAGCTGGCGCTGGAACTGCTGGAGCGTGGCGCCGATCCGTTCGCGGCTTCGCCGGCAGGCGATCCGCCGCTGTCGTTGGCGGTGCGCCTGGGCTGGCTGCGCCTGCAGCAGGCCCTGCTGAAGACCGGTGTTGATCGCGAAGCGCGCGACAGCCACGGCATGACCGCATTGCATCTGGCAACTGCGCTGGCCCGCGAAGGTGCACTGAAGCTGCTGGTGCAGCACGGTGCCTCGCCGGAAGCACGCGCCGCCGATGGCCAGACGCCGCTGGGCGTGGCGCTGTCGATCGGTCGCCGCGACCTGGCCGACTGGCTGGACTGGCGGGTGTGGCCATTGCCGCGCCGCACCCTGCGCGAGTCCGATCTGCCGGCCGCCGCAATGGCCGGTGACGTCGACGCGGTGCGCCGCCTGATCGATCTGGGCTTCGCCGTCGATGCGGTTGATGCGCAGGGCTGCACCGCGCTGCTGCGCGCCGCCGGCGGTGGCCATCTGGCGGTGACCGACCTGCTGCTGGCGCGTGGCGCTGATCCGCAGCACGCGGCGTCCAGTGGTGCCACGCCGCTGTCGGCGGCGGTCAGCATGCGCCAGGTGGATATCGTCTCGGCCCTGCTCGATGCCGGCGCCAAGCTGGAACATCGCCTGCCGGGCGGGGTGACCGTGCTGATGCTGGCCTCGGCGTTGGGCCTGCCGGACATCGTCGCGCGCCTGCTCACCGCCGGTGCCGATGTGCACGCCGGTGACGCGCAGCAGCTGGGCCCACTGCACTGTGCCGCGCTGTATGGCTTCAGTGCCCGTGACCGCTCACGCCTGCTCGCGCTGCTCGACACCCTGCTGCTGGCCGGTGCCGAACCGGACCAGGCCGCGGCCGGTGCGGTCACGCCGTTGCTGCTGCTGCTGGGCGCACGCGCCGAGCCCGGCACCGCCTGCGACGAGCAGGTGGTGATGGCTGCGGTGGAACGCCTGCTGGACGAAGACGTGAGCCTGGACGTGCGCGACCCGCGCGGCTTCGGTCCACTGCACCTGGCGGCGCTGCATGGCCTGCCGCTGCTGGTGCAGCGCCTGCTGCGCGCTGGCGCCGATCCGGAAGTGCGCGACAGCCTCAACCGCAGCCCGCGCGAGATCGCGGTGATGCGGGGCTTCATCGATGTGGCCGGCGAGTTCGAACCCCGCGTGCCAGGTGTCTCGTCGATGGCGCGGTTCCTGCGCGACAACGGCTGATTCCTGGAAAAGGGTAGTGCCGGCCGCTGGCCGGCAACCTCATGAAGCCTCCGGAATGCTGGGGCTGCCGGCCWGSGGCCGGCACGCCTACTTTTCGTCGCTTTCCGCGTCGGCCTCGAACAGGTGCATCAGGTCGTTGCGTGCATCGCGCGAGGTCTGGATCACGGCGGCCTCGTCGTCGTACACCAGGTACTGGTCACGCAGCAGCTGCTCGTCATGCTCACGGAAGCGCTGCACATGGCGTTCGGCCACGTCCGACGCTACGCCCAGTGCGGTCAGCACGCGCCCGCTCATCTCCAGGCTGGTGCCGAACACTTCGCGGAACGGCTCGGCCGACATGTCCATCAGGCGCCATGCGTGCTGGCGGTTGCGCGCGCGCGCCAGCACCGTCGCGTCCGGATACAGCCGGCGAACCATGCGCACGGCGCGCAGGTTGGTTTCCGGGTCATCCACGGTGATCACGAACACATCGATGTGCTCGCCGCCGGCCGCGCGCAGCATCTCCGGCCGGGTCGGGTCGCCGTAGTACAGCTGGTTGCCGAAGCGACGCAGGTCGGCCACGGTGTCCGGGTTCGCCTCCAGCGCCACGAACGGCACCTTCTGCGCGGTCAGCAGGCGCGCAATCACCTGGCCGAAGCGGCCCATGCCGGCGATCAGCACCTTGGGCCGGTTGTCCGGCGCCACCTTGTCGGCGTCGGCCGGCTCGCGCGGCGCGGCCTTCTCCTGGCCGAGCAGTTTCAGCAGCGCGATCATCAGCAGCGGCGTGATCGCCATCGACAGGCCGACGATCGCCACCAGCCGGTCGTGGTTGGCGCTGCCCAGCAGATGCGCGCGCTGTGCCTCGTTGAACACAACGAAGGCGAACTCGCCGCCCAGCCACAGCACGCTGCCCAGCAGCAGCGATTGCCGCGGGCTGAGCCGGGCGACACGGCCAACCGCGTACAGCAGGCTGAACTTGACCAACAGCAGGATGCCAACGCCACCTGCGATCATCCACGGTTCGGCGGCAATGCGGTCCAGGTCGATGCCCATGCCCACCGCGATGAAGAACAGGCCGAGCAGCAGGCCCTTGAACGGCTCGATCTGCGATTCCAGCTCGTGCCGGAATTCCGAATCGGACAGCAGCACGCCGGCCAGGAAGGCGCCGAGGCTGGGGCTGAGGCCGGCTTCCTGCATGAACCAGGCGGTGCCCAGCACCACCAGCAGTGCGGTCGCGGTGAACACTTCCGGGCTGCGGGTCCGGGCAATGGTGCTGAACACCCGGCGCAGCACCGGCCTCCCGCACAGGATCACCACCGCCAGCGCACCCAGCGCGACGGCCGCATCTTCCCAGCGCAGTGTTTCATTCTTGACCCCGCCCAGCAGCGGAATGGCCGCCAGCAGCGGGATCGCGATCAGGTCCTGGAACAGCAGGATGGCAAAGCCCAACCGGCCGTGGTCGCTGTTGATCGCCTTGTGCTCGGACAGCAGCTGCAGGCCCACCGCAGTGGATGACAGCGCCAGCGCCACGCCCACCACCAGCGCGCTCTTCCACTGGAAGTGGTCGAGCAGCAGCAGGCCGCCCAGCACCAGCCCTGAGAGAGCCACCTGCGCCGCACCGGCACCGAACACCGAGCGCCGCATCACCTTCAGGCGTGCCGGCGACAGCTCCAGGCCGATCACGAACAGCAGCATCACCACGCCGATCTCGGCGGCGCCAAGGATGCGGTCGGCATCCTGCACGAAGCCCAGCCCGTCCGGGCCCAGCACCACGCCGGCCGCCAGATAGCCCAGCACCGCGCCGAAGCCGAATTTCTTGAACACCGGCACGGCGATGACCGCCGCCAGCAGCAGCACCAGGGCCAGTTCCAGACCACCGCTATGCATGGGAATACCTGGTCATCGGGGGAGCCCGCTGTGCGTCCGTTCGGGTGGAGAAAGCGTGGCGAACGCCACCGCGCCATTATGCGCGCCGGTCTGTGTACGCACGAGAACAACCTGCAGGGCAGTGTGCTGCCGTGGCGGGACCGGGTTGACCTGCATGGCCCACGGGTCCAGACTGCCCGCCGCTGGCGGCGCGTCCGCCAGTACACCCATCCCGGAGTCCCCAACCCATGTCCAGCGACAGTAGAAGTCGACCTCGTTCGACGCCAGCGATGGCCACCGCCTGACATAGGGACGGTTTGCCTGCGTTGGCGTTGCGCGAGGTCGCACCCCCACAAGGCAAACCCGATGAACCAGAAGCAATTGCTGCGCCCGGTGGCCGATGCCGCTGCCCTGGCTGCACCGCTGGCGGACTACAACACCGCCGACGCGGTGGAGTTTCTCAATACGCTGGAGCTGACCCGCGCCGCCGACACGCTGGCGGCGCTGCCGTTGCCGCGTGCGGTGAAGATGCTGGAAGCCCCTGAGCTGCAGCGCAGCGGCGAGCTGGTGGCGGTGCTGCCGCCGGCCCGCGCCGCCGCCCTGCTCGGGCTGATGGCCGACGACCGCGCCACCGACATCGTCCACGAGCTGGACGAGGACGAGCGCGCGCGGCTGATCCCGCTGCTCGGCACCGATGCCCGCCAGGCCATCCAGAAGCTGCTCAGCTACCCGCCCAACACCGCCGGTGCGCTGATGACCACCGAGTACGTGGCGGTGCCGGCCAGCTGGACCGTGGCGCAGACTCTGCAGCACATCCGTCAGGTCGAGCGCACCCGCGAAACGGTGTACGCGATCTACGTGCTGGAGCCGGCCAGCCAGCAGCTGCAGCAGGTGGTGACCATGCGCCGGCTGATCACCGGTCTGCCGGAGGAATCGATCCTGGACGTGGCCCAGGTCAATCCGCCGGTGACGGTGGACGCGCTGATGGACCAGGAAGAAGTGGCGCGGCTGATCCGCCGCCACGACCTGCTGGCGATTCCGGTGGTCGATGCGCAGCAGCAGATGCTCGGCATCGTCACCGTCGACGACGTACTGGATGCGCTGATCGAGGAATCCACCGAGGACGCACACAAGTTCGGCGGCATGGAAGCGCTGGACAAGCCCTACATGCAGATCGGCTTCTTCGAGATGCTGCGCAAGCGCGCTGGTTGGCTGAGCGTGCTGTTCCTGGGTGAGATGCTGACCGCCAGCGCGATGCAGCACTACGAGGACGAACTGGCACGTGCGGTGGTGCTGACCCTGTTCATTCCACTGATCATGAGTTCGGGTGGCAACTCCGGTTCACAGGCCACCTCGCTGCTGATCCGCAGCCTGGCGCTGCGCGAACTGCGCCTGCGCGACTGGTGGAAGGTGGCCATCCGCGAGATCCCGACCGGCATGGTGCTGGGCGCCATCCTCGGCTGCCTGGCGATCGTGCGCATCGTGATCTGGCAGCTCGGTGGCCTGCACGACTACGGCGAGCACTGGATCCTGCTGGCGATCACCATTGGCGCGGCACTGGTCGGCATTGTCACCTTCGGCTCGCTGTCCGGTTCGATGCTTCCGTTCATCCTCAAGCGCCTCGGCTTCGACCCGGCCAGCGCCTCGGCCCCGTTCGTGGCTACCCTGGTGGATGTGACCGGCCTGGTGATCTATTTCAGCATCGCTGCGATGATCCTGCACGGCACGCTGCTGTAACTGGAGCGTCATCCACGCATGGCGTGGATCTACTGGTCCCGGCGGTAGATCCACGCCATGCGTGGATGCGGTGTCAGGACCCTGCGCACGATCATGCCGTTGCCGCGCCAGTCCGTGTACCGTAGGCGCATGAGTACCTACCACCTGCAGTCCGTGTTCCGTCCGCAGTCGGTCGCGGTGATCGGCGGCAGCCCGCGCGAGCGTTCGGCTGGCCGCGCAGTGATGCGCAACCTTCGCGGCACCGGCTTCCCCGGCAAGGTGGCGTGGATCAACCCACGGCATGCCGAGATCGATGGCATCCGCACGGTGAAGCGACTGAAGGACCTGGACTGGGTGCCGGACCTGGTGGTGATCACTGCCCCCGCAGCAATCGTGCCGCAGGTGGTGCGCACCGCTGCCGAGCGCGGCGTGCAGGCCGCAATCATCCTCACCGCGCACCTGGGTGAAGGCCCGGGCTCGCTGTCGGCGCAGGTGGAAGCGGTGGCACGCAAGCATGGCCTGCGCATCCTTGGCCCGCATTGCCTGGGCGTGATTGCCCCGCACGCACGGCTCAACGCCAGCATAGCCGCACATTTCCCACAGGCCGGCGATCTTGCGTTGATCTCCGAATCCTCGGCCATTGCCGCTGCGCTGGTGGAGTGGGGCGTGGCCCGTTCGGTGGGTTTCTCCGCCGTGGTGTCGTTGGGCGACACGATGGACGTCGACTTCGGCGACCTGCTCGACTACTTCGCCACCGACTACCGCACCCGCGCCATCCTGCTGTATGTTGAGCAGATCAAGGACGCACGCAAGTTCATGTCGGCCGCGCGCGCCGCCGCACGCGCCAAGCCGGTGGTGGTGGTGAAGTCCGGTCGCGCCGAACGCGTGCAGCCGGGCAGCCGTGATACCCACGTGCAGGCACTGGCGCGCGCCGACGATGTCTACGGTGCGGCGTTCAATCGCGCTGGCCTGCTGCGCGTAGGCGCGCTGGACGAACTGTTTACTGCCGCCGAATCGTTGGGGCGGTTGGGCACGTTCCCTGGTCGTCGGCTGGCAATTCTCAGCAATGGTGGCGGCGTTGGCCGGCTGGCTGTCGATCAGCTGATCGCATTGCGTGGCACGCTGGCCAACCTGTCCGACAGCACCATCGAGAAGCTCGACGCGGTGCTGCCGCAGGGCTGGTCGCGCAGCAATCCGGTGGACATCGTGGTCGACGCCGATGGTGACCGCTATGCCTCGGCCATCGAAGCGCTGCTGGCCGACAACGAGAATGACGCAGTGATGGTGGTCAACGTGCCGACCGCATTCACTTCATCTGCAGACGCCGCACAGGCACTTACCCGTACGCTCGGACTGCGCCCGCGCCATCACCGCGACAAGCCGGTATTCGCGGTGTGGCTGGGCAATGATGATCAGGCCACCGCCACGCTCAACGCGGCGCGGGTGCCGACCTATCCGACCGAGGCCGAGGCGGTGCGCGGCTTCCAGCATCTGGTGCGTTACCGCGAAGCGCAGAACGCGCTGATGGAAACGCCGCCCAGCCTGCCGCAGGACTTCAGTGTCGACACGGCGGCCGCACGCGCGCTGGTCGATGCGGCGCTGGCCAACGGCCAGCAGTGGCTGGACCCGCTGGCCACCCACGAACTGCTCAAGGCCTACGGCATTCCTTCCGCGCCGGTGATGCATGCGCGCGATGCGCATGAGGCGATGGACCTGGCGCAGCCGCTGCTGGAGCGCGGCGCCAGCGTGGCACTGAAGATCCTGTCACCGGACATTCCGCACAAGTCGGAAGTCGATGGCGTGCGCCTGAATTTGACGACGCTGCCAGCGGTACAGAGCGCAGCCAACGCGATCCTGTCGCGCGCACGCCAGCTGCGGCCGGATGCACGCATCGATGGCCTGCTGGTACAACCGACCATCGTCCGTCCGAAGGCGCGCGAACTGATCGTCGGCATTGCCGATGACGCGACTTTCGGCCCGGTCATCGTGGTCGGTCGCGGCGGCACGGCCGTGGAAGTGATCAACGACAAGGCGCTGGCATTGCCACCGCTGGACCTGCGCCTGGCCCATGAGCTGATCGGCCAGACCCGTGCCTCGCGCATCCTCAAGGCCTACGGTGATGTGCCCGCAGCCGACGAACGTGCACTGGCACTGGCGCTGGTGAAGCTGGCACAACTGGCCGCCGACATTCCCGAAGTGCGCACGCTGGACATCAATCCGCTGCTGGTCGACAGCAAGGGCATTCTTGCCCTCGACGCACGCGTGGCGGTGGCACCGTCGCGCATCCTGCACAAGGGTCGTGGCCATCCGCGCTTCTCGGTGTTCCCGTATCCGAAGGAGTGGGAGCGCACCATCGAACTATCCGATGGCGGCCGTGCGTTCGTGCGTCCGGTGCGTCCGGAAGACGATGCACTGTTCCGTGCGTTCTTCGCCCGTGTCAGCGACGAGGACCTGCGGCTGCGCTTCTTCCAGTCGGTGAAGCACTTCAGCCACGAATTCATCGCGCGCCTGACCCAGCTCGATTACGCACGCTCGATCGCGCTGGTGGCGATCGAACCACGCAGTGGCGAAATGCTGGGCGCGGTACGCCTGCACGCCGATGCCGATTATCATCGCGGCGAGTACGGCATCCTGATCCGCTCGGACCTGAAGGGCCACGGCATCGGCTGGCGGTTGATGGCGATCATGATCGAGTACGCCAAGTGGCTGGGCCTGGACGTGGTCGAAGGCCAAGTGCTGCGCGAGAACAGCACCATGCTGGCGATGTGCCAGAGCCTGGGGTTCAAGACCAGACTCGACCCGGACGACCCGACGGTGATGATGGTGACCCTGCCGGTACAGCAGGTCGAAGTGCCCGACGTGCCGCCGGTGGCGTGATCCCCGGTAACTGCCGGGCCATGCCCGGCAGTTACCTCATCGCACCGGCTCTACCACCACTGCCGTTCCGTAACACAGCACTTCAGTCAGCCCGGTCATCACATCAGTAGCGTCGTAGCGCATGCCGATGATCGCGTTGGCGCCCAGCTGCCGCGCGTGCTTGACCATGTCGCGGTAGGTTTCCTCGCGGGCCTGTTCGCACAGCTCGGTGTAGATGGTGATGTTGCCGCCGAACAGGGTCTGGATGCCGCCGAGGAAATTGCCGACGATCGAGCGCGAGCGCACGGTGATACCACGTACCACGCCCAGGTTGCGCACCACGCGATGGCCGGGCAGCTCGAAGGCGGTGGTGACCAGTGCATCGTCGAAACGCAGCGCGGGTGCTGACGTGGGGCTGCTGTTGTAGGGGTCTGCCATGGTCGCGTCCGTATCGCTGCCTTCTGTAGAGTCGAGCCATGCTCGACTGGCTGTGCAGCAGTCGAGCATGGCTCGACTCTACAATGCAACCGCCCGTTGCGGCATGGCTCCGCCACCGTGATGGCGCGACAATACCCCCATGACCGACCGTATCCCCCTGTTGCTGCTGCCCGGCCTGCTCAACGACGCCGAGCTGTGGCGCGCTCAGTTAGCCGACCTGGCCGACATCGCCGATTGCTCCGTGGGCGACCAGACCCGTGGCGAGAGCCTGCAGGCCGTGGCCGAAGATGTGCTGGCCCAAGCGCCGGAGCGCTTCGCCCTGGCCGGTTTCTCGTTGGGTGGCTTCGTCGCCCAGCAGATCCTGCGCATCGCCCCGGAGCGCGTACTGCAGCTGGCGCTGGTTGATACCTCGATCCACGCCGACTCGCCGGAGCGCGCCGAGCAGCGCCGCAGCCAGCGCGCCAGCGTGCGCCTGCCGGGCAGGTTCCATGGCTTCGGCGATGCGCTGATGCGCAGCTACATCGATGCCTCGCGGCTGGACGACTACGTGCTGGTGCAGCGTGTGCGCGACATGACCGCGCGACTGGGAGCGGAAGTGTTCCTGCGCCAGAGCGCGCTGGAACGTCGTGATGGCCATGACGTGCTGCTGGATTACCGTGACCCGCTGTTGATCGTCTGCGGGGCCAACGACCGCATCACGCCGCTGGCAGTGAGCGAGGAAATGCACGCCCTGGTGCCGCATTCGCAGCTGGTGGTGGTACCCGATTGCGGTCACCTGTCCCCGATGGAAAGGCCGGACGAGGTCAGTGCAGCGATGCGTGGGTGGTTGTTGCAGAGCAGGGAGTGAACCCCGCTTCTCCTAGGTGCGATCTTGTTCGGCACGGTGTTTCAACGGTCGATCATGGGTAGGTGCCGACCTTGGTCGGCACGGTGATTCAACGATCGATCAGAGGTCAGTGCCGACCAAGGTCGGTACCCACCGATTCGGTTCGGTAACCGCAGTCGGGATCAATCCCAGGCCGGCGCAATGCCTTCCGGATTGGCCAGGCGGTGCCCACGATCCAGCTTGGCGATCTGCGCCATGTCTTCGTCGGTCAGGCGGATCGCGGCCGCGTCCAGGTTGCTGGCCAGATTCTCGCGCTTGGTCGAGGACGGAATGACCGAGAAGCCCTGCTGCAGTGCCCAGGCCAGCGCGATCTGCGCGGGTGTCGCCTGGTGGCGGCCCGCAATGGCCTGGATCACCGGGTCCTTGATCACCTCGCCATAGGCCAGGCTCATGTAGGCGGTGATGTGGATGCCGTTGTCCTGCAGGAATTTCACCAGCAGGCGGTTCTGCAGGTACGGATGGATCTCGATCTGGTTGGTGGCGATGGCATCGGCGCCGAGGATCTCGATTGCCTTGCGGGTCTGGGCGATGGTGAAGTTGGAGATGCCGATCGCCTTGGTCAGCCCCTGCGCCTTGGCTTCGGCCAGCGCCGGCAGGTACTCCTCCATCGGCACGTCCACCTTGTCGTTCGGCGAGGGCCAATGGATCAGCGCAAGGTCGACGCGGTCGGTGCGCAGCTTTTCCAGGCTGGTACGCAGGCTGGCCAGCAGTGCATCGTGCTGGAACTCGGAGATCCACACCTTGGTGGTGAGGTACAGATCATCACGCGGCACGCCGGACTCGGCGATGGCCTGGCCGACCTCGGCTTCGTTGCCATAGATCTGCGCGGTATCAACGGCGCGGTAGCCGACATCCAGCGCATTGCGCACAGAGTCGATCACGGTCTGGTCCTTCAGGCGGAAGGTGCCGAGACCCAAAGCGGGGACAGTCATGGGGAACTCCAGTGGGGGAAGGAAAGGAGATGAAGGGAAAGGGTAGGGCAGGCGATGTCGGCATGCCGGCAACGGTGCATTGCGCGACCGGCACGGCTGCTGCTCAGTGCGCAGCCACGGCAATGCCGTCGGCGCGTTCATCGATGCCATCGCGGCGGTCCAGGCGGCCGCTGAGGACGGTCAGCGCATAGGCGCCCACCACTACAAGCGCACCCAGCCAGGGCGTGTGCATCAGGCCGATGTGCTCCACCACCAGGCCACCCAGCGAGGCGCCCAGCGCGATGCCGATGTTGAACGCGGCGATGTTCAGGCCCGATGCCACATCGCTGGCCTGCGGCGCGTAGCGCTGTGCCTGCTTGACCACGTAGACCTGCAGGCCGGGTACGTTGCCGAACGCTACGGCACCCAGCGCCAGTACCGTCAGCAGCATCAGCCAGGTGTTGTGGGCAGTGAAGGTGAGCACGAACAGCACCGCGGCCAGCAGCGCGAAGATGCGCTTCAGCGCCGGCACCGGGCCCATGCGGTCGGCCATGCGCCCGCCCCACAGGTTGCCGATCGCGACCGACACGCCGTACACCAGCAGCACCAGGCTGACCGCATTGGCCGAGAAGCCGGTGACGTCCTGCAGGATCGGCGCCAGGTAGGTGAAGGCCAGGAAGGTGCCGCCATAACCCAGCGTGGTCATCGCATAGACCAGCAGCAGGCGCGGCTGGGCCAGCACCGCCATCTGCTGGCGGAAGCTGGACGGGGCGCTCTGCGGCACGCTGCGCGGCACGAACAGCAACGCGCCCAGCAGTGCGATCACACCGAGCCCGGCCACGGCCAGGAAGGTGGCACGCCAGCCCAGGTGCTGGCCGATGAAGGTGCCCAGCGGCACGCCGGTCACCAGCGCCACGGTCAGCCCGGTGAACATGATGGCGATGGCACTGGCCGCCTTCTCCTTCGGTACCACTGCAGTGGCGATGATCGAACCGATCGAGAAGAACACGCCATGCGCGAGGCCGGTAAGGATGCGCGCGGCGATCAGCGAGGTGTAGCCCGGTGCCATGAACGCGATGATATTGCCGACGGTGAACAGCACCATCAGCGCCACCAGCAGCTGCTTGCGCGGTACGCGCCCGGTCAGCGCAGTCAGCACCGGCGCGCCGATGGCTACGCCCAGCGCATACAGCGACACCAGCAGGCCGGCCGAGGGCAGGCTGACCTGCAGGTCGGCGGCGATGGTCGGGATCAGGCCGACGATGACGAACTCGGTGGTGCCGATGGCGAAGGCACCGAGGGTCAGGGCCAGCAGGGCAAGGGGAATGCCACGGATCATGGCAGGCTCCAGAGGGAAGGAAGGCGCGCAGTGTGCGCGGCGCACCTTTGCCTAAAAACCCATCTTCACGCCAATCACTCTTGCTGCGTGGTCAATAATGGCGCCATGAAAACCACCCTCGATGAAATGCAGGCGTTCCTGACGGTGATCGACAGCGGTTCGATCAGCGCCGCGGCCGAGCAGCTGGGGCAGACGCCCTCCGGCGTCAGCCGTGCGCTGGGGCGGCTGGAGGACAAGCTGGGCACCACCCTGCTGACCCGCACCACGCGCCGCCTGCACCTGACCGCCGAGGGCGAGGCTTACCTGCGCCATGCTCGGGCGATCATCGACGCGGTGGAATCGGCAGAGGAACAGATGGCCGCCCGCCGCGAGCGCCCGGCCGGACGCCTGCGCGTGGATGCGGCGATGCCGTTCGTGCTGCATGTGATTGCGCCGCTGGTAGCCGGCTATCGTGCACGCTATCCGGAAGTGCAGCTGGAGCTGAACAGCTCCGAGCGCTACATCGACCTGCTGGAACGGCGCACCGACCTGGCGATCCGGATCGGGCCGCTGGCCGATTCCACCCTGCATGCGCGGCCGTTGGGCCGCTGCCGGCTGCGTCTGGTGGCCAGCCCGGCCTATCTGGCCGCACATGGCCAACCGGCCAGCGTGGCGGCGCTGGGCCAGCACACCCTGCTCAGCTTCAACGAACCGGAATCATTGAATCACTGGCCACTGCCGGGCGACGCCGATGGCCTGCTGCGGGTGCGCCCGGACATCGCGGTGTCCAGCGGCGAGACGCTGCGCCGGCTGGCGGTGGAAGGGGTGGGCATCACCTGCCTGTCCGACTTCGTGACCGACCGCGACCGCGCCGCCGGCACCCTGGTGCCGGTGCTGTCTGCGCAGACGCTGGATGTGTACCAGCCGATCCATGCGGTGTACTACCGCAACACCGCAGTGTCGGCGCGGATCAGTTCGTTCCTGGATTACCTGGGTGATGCGATGGCGCAGAGCGGTTACCTGCGCTGATGTGAGCCGAGCGTAGGCTCGGCTCTACAGAGCCCGGCACGATCGACGGCCCGGTGTAGAGCCGAGCCCATGCTCGACTGCCTGCAAAGGATCACGCCGCGCGCGCCAGCACGTCCTTCGCTGCGGCGGTGGTCGACAGGTCGAACACATCCACGGCATCGATCAATCGGTTCGCCTGCTGTTCCAGGCTGCGTGCGGCGGCACTGGCTTCTTCCACCAGCGCCGCATTCTGCTGGGTGGTGCCATCCATCTGGATCACCGTCTGGCTGACCTGTTCGATGCCCGCGCTCTGCTCCTGCGAGGCCGCCGATATCTCGGCCATGATGTCGGTCACGCGCTGCACCGACGCTACGATCTCGGCCATGGTGTCGCCGGCCTCGCGCACGCGCTGTGCGCCGTGGCCGACCTGTTCCACCGAGGCTTCGATCAGTGCCTTGATTTCCTTGGCGGCACCGGCCGAGCGCTGTGCCAGCGTGCGCACTTCGCTGGCCACCACGGCGAAGCCGCGACCCTGCTCACCGGCGCGTGCCGCTTCAACCGCCGCGTTCAGCGCCAGGATGTTGGTCTGGAACGCGATGCCATCGATCACACTGATGATCTCGGCGATCTGCCGCGACGAGGTCTCGATCGCGCCCATCGTCGCCACCACCTGGCCGACCACGCTGCCGCCCTGCGAGGCGACCGTGTGCGCGCCGATGGCCAGTTGGTTGGCCTGGCGTGCGTGCTCGGCGTTCTGGCGCACGGTGGAGGTCAGTTCCTCCATCGATGCGGCGGTCTCTTCCAGGTTGGCCGCCTGCTGTTCGGTGCGGCGCGACAGGTCGTTGTTGCCGGCGGCAATCTCCGCTGCCGCAGTGTGGATGCTGCCGGAGGCGTGCTTGATGTCGGTGACGATGGTCGCCAGCTGCGCGGCGGTGGTGTTGGCGTCGCCGGCGATGCGTGCGAACACGCCCTGGAAATCGCCGTGCATGCGCGCACCAAGGCGGCCATCGGCAATCGCGCGCAGCACGCCGGAGACCTCCCCCAGGTTCAACTCGGTGGTCTGCATCAGGCGGTTCAGGCCGTCGACCATCGCGCGGAAATCGTGTTCGAAGCGTGCGCTGTCGCCGCGCTGGCTGAAGTCACCGGCGGCAGCGGCTTCGGCCAGGCGGCGGATCTCGCCGTTGATCACGCCGAGATTGGCCTTGGCCGTATCCAATGCGTTGGTGATCACGGCCTTTTCGCCGGGCAGGCGTTCCATGTCCTGGCTGAGGTCACCGACGGCGTAGCGGCCCATGATCGCAATCGCACGCAGCTTTACCTGGATATGGGCATCGACCAATGCATTGCTGTCGGCGACCATTTCGCCGAATGCACCCGGGAACGCACTGGCATCCATGCGATGGCTGATGGTGCCGGCGTCATGCGCCTGCGCCATCGTCGCCTGTGCGTCCAGGACGCCACGCAGCGTGGACTGCACCGCCTGCATTGCCTGCGCGAGGCGACCGATCTCGTCGCGGCTGCGCACCTGCACCACGTGCTGCAGATCACCGGCGGCCACCGCACGCGCGGCGGCTTCCACCGCCAGCACCGGCTGCACTACCGCACGCCGCAACCACCAGGCCAGGCCCATCAACAGCAGCACGGCAGCCAGCACGGTCAGCGCTGCACACAGCAGCAGGGTCTGCCGCGCCTGCTGCGACCGTGCCGTCACCGCCGCTTCGGCCACCTGCGTGGCATGCGTGCTCAATGCATCCAGTGCCGTAGCCACAGGGCGATCCTTGCCGCGCACGAGGTTGTCGCCGGCGGCGGGATCGTAGCCGGCCTCCGCAAACGCCTGCAGGGCGGCGTGGTAGTCCTTCTGCAGTTGCGTGTGCAGGCCGATGAAGGCCTGTGCCAGTTCACGCGTGCGCGCGTCCGGACTGGTTGTGAGGCCCTTGGCCAGCTGCTCGACCAGGCGGCCCTCGCTGTCGAAGGCATCCAGATGGCGCTGGCGCAGCGCATCGTCGTGGCCGCGCAGCAGCACGTTCTTCCATTCCTGCACCTGGCCGCGGAACTCGCGTTGCAGGCGTTCTGCATCGCGGCTGTGCGCGACTTCGGGTGGAACTTCGGTGGACAGCTTCAACCAGGCGGAGGCCAGGCCCGCCAGTGCGCACAGCAGGACCACGGCCAGACCAACGGAAACCGCGCCGAGCAGCTTGGACTGCAGGCGCGGAGCACGGACAGACGCATTCATGGGGAAGCACTCTCGGGAAGGGGCACTGCGGTATCGACCCGCTACGCATGCGCTGAAGTGCGACGCGCATCACATTCGCGTTTCGTTTAGTGATGTGAAGGAGATGTTTCATAGGACAGATGTGTCCATATGGAACGAAAGCAGACCCTCGACAGAGGAACTAAATGTAACTAATGTTGTTACATGAAATCCGCGAACCCACTCTCCGACGCCCTGCACGTGATGGCGCACCTGGTCGGCCATACCGCCCCGCGCACGTCCGAACAGCTGGCGTCCTGCCTGCCGACCCATCCGGTGGTGATCCGTCGTCTGCTGGCACAGCTGCACAAGGCCGGCCTGGTGCGCAGCACCCGTGGTCACGGCGGCGGCAGTCAGCTGGCACGCGATGCCGCGGCGATCACCCTGCATGACATCTATCTGGCGGTGGGAGCATCGCCGCTGGTCCAGGTCGGCGCTCGCGATTCCGGCGGTGGCTGCCCGATCCAGCAGCTGGTCAACAGCGCCCTGCTCGAAGGCGCGCGCGAGGCGCAGCGGCTGCTTGAGCAGCGCCTGCAGGCGACCACGCTGGACCAGCTCGGCGCCGACTTCGCCCGCCATCTTGCCCATCACCGTTCCCTGGAAGGTCACCATGAATCCTGATGTGCTCATCGTCGGCGGCAGCTACGCCGGCATTGCCGCCGGCCTGATCCTGGCCCGTGCCCGTCGCCCGGTCACCGTCATCGATGCCGGTTCACCGCGCAATCGCTTCGCCAGTCATTCGCACGGGGTGCTGGGGCTGGATGGCATCAGTGGCGCCGATCTGCTGAAGACCGCGCGCCAGCAATTGCTGGATTACCCCACGGTGCGTTGGGTGCATGCCGAAGTGGAGCACGCCCGCACCACCGCCGAAGGCGTGGAAGTGCGTACCGCCGATGGTCAGGTGCTGGCCGCGCGCAAGCTGCTGCTGGCCAGCGGCATCGCCGACCAGCTGCCGGAACTGCCCGGACTGGCCGAGCGCTGGGGCAGCACCGTGCTGCACTGCCCCTACTGCCACGGCTATGAAGTCGGTGGTGGTGCCATCGGCCTGCTCGGCGGCCATCCGATGTCCGCCAGCAAGGCGCCGCTGTTCGCCGACTGGGGCAATGTCACGTTCTTCAGCATGGGTCTGGAGATCACCGATGAGGAACGCGCCGCCATGCAGCAGCGTGGCGTGCACATCGAGACGTCACCCGTGCTGGGTGTGCAGGGCGACCAGCCGACCTGGCTGGAAGTGGAGCTGGCCGACGGCCGCCGTATCGCCCAGCGGGCGTTGTTCGTGCCGGCTACCCAGGCGATGGCCACGCCGCTGGTGCAGCAGCTGGGGTGCACATTGGTCGAGAGCCCGCTGGGGGTGCTGATCGAGGTCGACATGATGAAGCAGACCTCGGTGCCGAACGTGTACGCCGCAGGCGATGCGACCACGGTCGGCAATATCACCCTGGCCACCGCCGAGGGCGTGCGTGCGGGGATCGGCGTGCATCATGCGCTGGTGGCCGAGGACAGCGTGCCGCGCTGACCCCCGACGCGACGTGCTGCTCTGGTAGATGCCGACCTTGGTCGGCGCCGTTTCATCGACGCATGGCGTGTTCATCGACGCATGGCGTGGAAGAGCAGTCGAGCAAGCTTGACTCTACGGATCCCGGGCATCCATTCGCCCGTGCCCGTCGAGCAGGTGCCGGCCTTGGCCGGCACCGTTCCATCATCCCTTCACGCACAGCACCTGGCGCAGGGTGTGCACCACGTCGACCAGGTCCAGCTGTGCGGCCATTACATCGTCGATCGACTTGTACGCGGCCGGTGACTCGTCCAGCACGCCGCTGTCCTTGCGGCATTCCACATGCGCGGTGGCCTCGCGGTGCTGGGCCAGCGTGATCTGCTGGCGCGCAGCGCCACGGCTCATTACCCGGCCGGCACCGTGGCTGCAGCTGTGGAAGCTGTCCGCGTTGCCCTTGCCACGCACGATGTAGCTGCGCGTGCCCATGCTGCCGGGAATGATGCCCAGCTCGCCCTCGCGCGCGCTGACCGCGCCCTTGCGCGTCACCAGCAGTTCCTGGCCGTGGTGTGTCTCCTTCTGCACGTAGTTGTGGTGGCAGTTCACCGCCATCGCTGCCAGCTGGAACTTCGGCAGCCGGTGGCGCATCTCGGCCAGCACCCGCGACATCATTGCCTCGCGGTTCTGCCGGGCGTAGTCCTGCGCCCACGACACCGCCTCGACGTAGTCATCGAACAGCGGCTCGCCTTCCATGAAGAACGCCAGGTCCTTGTCCGGCAGGTGGAAGCCGAGCAGGCGCCGGGCCAGTTCCTCGCGCGCCTTCTCGATGAAGTAGGTGCCGATCAGGTTGCCGGTGCCGCGCGATCCGCTGTGCAGCATCACCCACACCGTGTCCGTCTCGTCCAGGCACAGTTCGATGAAGTGGTTGCCTCCGCCCAGCGTACCCAGCTGGCGGTCGAGCTTGTCGGTGCGGATCCTGCGGTGCTTGTCCTTGATGTTCTCCAGGCCGGCGGCCAGCCCGGACTGCACCAGCCGCGTATGGATGCTGTCGGGCATGCGGTGGTGCTCGCCGCCGCGTCCGTTGCCGACCGGGATGCTGCGCTCGATGCTGTTGCGCAGCTGCCGCAGGTCATCGGGCAGGTCGTTGGCACGCAGCGTGGTACGCACCGCCGCCATGCCGCAGCCGATGTCGACGCCGACCGCGGCCGGGATGATCGCACCGCGGGTCGGGATCACCGAGCCCACGGTCGCGCCCTTGCCCAGGTGCACGTCCGGCATCACGGCCACCCACGGCCCGACGAACGGGATCGCGGCGATGTTGCGCAGCTGCTCATGCGCCTGCGCCTCCAGCGGCACACCGTTGACCCAGCCCTTGATCGGCGTGGTGCCCTCGGCGTGCAGCCATTGATAGTTCTGTTGAGTGTCCATGTCTTTGTGTTTGTCCTTGATGGGCCGGCGGCGCGTCCCTGCGCCGCCGCTACCCCCTACCTGATCGTCACCAGCTGCTTCAGCACGCCCTCCAGGCCGCCGAACACGGTGAGCGTGTCGATCTTCTCGGTGACCTTCTCCAGTGCCTCCAGCTCCTTCAAGCGCATCAGCACCGGGTTGTCCTCGATCAGCTTTGCGGTGTTGAGCTGCGAACGCGTGGCGTTGGCCTCCTCGCGACGGCGGATCACGCTGGCCTGGGCCTGCTTCTCGGCCAGCACCACACCGTTGAGGATCTCCTTCATCTCACCCGGCAGGATCACGTCCTTGATGCCCACGCCGAGCAGCCGCACGCCGTGGCCCTCGATCGCCGCCTGCACATGGGCGGCGATCTCGCCGTCCAGTGCGGCCTTGTCGCCCAGCAGCTCGTCCAGGCTGCGCGCGGCAATCGCCTGGCGCAGGCCGAACTGCAGCTGCCGGTAGACGAACTCGTCGGCATTGCTGAGCGTGCGGTGTGCACGCACCGGGTCGACCACCTGCACGGTCGCAGCCAGGTTCACCCGCAGGGTCACCTTGTCGCGGCTGAGCAGTTCCTGGCCGGACACGTCCAGCGAACGGGCACGCAGCTCCACACGCTCCACCGATACGTTGCCGTTGAAGTTCCAGAACGCGTGCAGGCCGGCGTCCAGCGTCTGCCGCAGCGTGCCATCGATGAACAGCAGGCCGACCGACTCGCTCGGCACGGTGCTGATCACCGCCACACGCGGCAGCACGCCCAACTGGCCCAGGCGCTGCTGCACGTCCGCCGGAATGCGCGGCTCGTCACCCAACGCCATTACCTGCACCTGGGTATCGACCGAACCGCGCCAGTACAGACGGCGGCTGCCCGGCGGCAGCACTTCATCGATGCGGCCGTTGCGCAGCAACAGGCCGACCTCGCTGGCGCCGACGTTGGCCAGCACGAAGTGCGTGTCCAGCTGTGCGCCCAGCGCTTCGATCAGGCTGTCCTGGTCGCTGCCGGTGTAGGCCGCGCCCTTGGATGCGGTGTGGATGTCCACGTGCGGTCGGCCGCCGAACGGCGACAGGCGGTGCACGCCCGGCAGCAGGATCTGCTGGAAACGACGGTTGCGATACACCAGGCCGCGCTCGCCGTCGCCGATCACGACCTTGATGGTCCAGAACATGGGAGTCTCTCCTTGTATGGCTCTGGTGGTTCGACCCGTTGCGGATGAATCGCCATGACCCGGGTCGATCCGGTCGTGGCGAGGCTGCCTGCACATCACGTGCAGGCAGCGGAAGAGGGCGGCCATCGGCGGACGGTCCGCGCGCGGAGCCTTCGATGCGCCGGCAGTGCTGCCATCGTCGTTCCCGGCAGGCAGCACCGGTGCGGAACGTGGCTGGCAGTGGCGGCGGGCCGGGGCCCGGCGTGCGGTCCGTTGCCTTCCACGTTCCTGCCCGAAGGCGATGTCGGTGGACGGCGACGATGGCCGCTGGGGCTTGCGCCCCGGGTGTTGCTTCAAGTCATGACGTGAGAGGTCATGTGGTTGGAGTGGGAGTCGAACCCACGACAGACGGAATCAGGATCCGTTGCTCTACCCGACTGAGCTATCCAGTGGTGAACCGCGCGGAATCGAACCGCGTACCGGCGAACCGGTGCCTGCCTCCAGCAGGCGATCCAGGCGATGGCATGTCCGCGACCTCCGGCATACGCCACGGCAATGCCGCGCGCACCAGCCCGTGGTGGAAACGGGACCGTTGGAGAATCGAGGGTGCAGGCCGCCGACATTATCGCGAGCGATAATGTTTGGGTGCGATGCAGATAATGTCCAGGCGCTGCCGATCGCGCGAAGTAAATCCTTCGGCGGGGCGGGAGAAACCTGGGTCAGCGAGCGGCGGGTTGCCGCGCGGGGTGCAGTTCTGGCATCGCGGGTCCTTGTGCCGACGCAAACGAAAACGCCCCCGGGACTTGCGTTCCGAGGGCGTCGTCAAGCCTCGGAGATCGGGGTGGCCGATCTCCGCAGGGCGGGTATCAGGCCGTTGTCAGCTGGACTTCCTTGCCGAACGCGCGCGCCAGCACGTCCATGCGCAGGCATGGCAGCAGTTTGGCGATGGCGACGGAATGCGCGTTCAAGGGAAGTTTCCAGTGGTTGTTGAAACGAGGTGCGCACGATAAACCACGATTTATTCGTGCGCAACCATTTTGTTCAATTATTTTCTTCTTTACCGCGCAATGCCGGCCAGCGGCCGGCACTACCGGACTGTGCAATGCCGGCCAGCGGCCGGCACTACCGGGTCTCAAGCTTCCGCGCTGGCGGCATCCAGCTGTGCGACATCCTGCACGCTCAGCGACACGTTGGCTGCGGCCAGCAGATCGTGCAGCTGCTCGACGCTGGTGGCGCTGACGATCGGCGCGGTGATCGACGGCCGTGCGATCTGCCATGCCAGTGCGATCTGCGCGGCACTGGCGCCGTGCTTGCTGGCCACGTCATCCAGTGCCTGCAGGATGCGCAGGCCACGCGGATTCAGATAGCGCTTCACCACGTTCTCGCCACGCGCCGGGCTCTTGGCCGCATCGGCCGGCGTGCGGTATTTGCCGCTGAGGAAGCCACTGGCCAGCGCGTAGTAGCCGATCACGCCGATCTGTTCACGCTGCACCAGCGGTTCCAGCTCCTTCTCGTAGCCGGCGCGGTCGTACAGGTTGTACTCGGGCTGCAGGGTTTCGTAACGCGGCAGCTTGTAGTCGGTGGATACCTTCAGCGCATCGGCCAGGCGCGTGGCGCTGTAGTTGGAGGCACCGATCGCGCGCACCTTGCCGGCTTCGATCAGCCGGCCGAATGCGGCCAGGGTCGCTTCCAGCGGCGTTGACTCGTCATCCTCGTGGGCCTGGTACAGATCGATCACGTCGGTCTGCAGGCGGCGCAGCGAATCTTCCACCGCGGCGTTGATGTTGTCCGGGGTCAGGCCGGGGCGTTCGGCCCACTTGGCCACCTTGGTTGCCAGCACCACCTTGTCGCGCTTGCCGCTGCGGGCGAACCACTTGCCGATCAGCGTTTCCGATTCGCCACCGGCATTGCCCGGCACCCAGGCCGAATACACATCGGCGGTGTCGACCAGGTTGAAGCCGGCGTCGACGAAGGCATCGAGCAGGGCGAAGCTGGCCTTCTCATCGGCGCTCCAGCCGAACACGTTGCCACCGAAGGCGAGCGGACGTACATGCAGGCCGGAACGGCCCAGTTCGCGGGTTGCCGTCATGGGCACGGACTCCTTGGGGGAAGTGCTCCAGAATAAAACGCGTTGTGTGACCGTGCTGCGGCGGTGACCACAAAACAGTGTTCCGCGATACGCACGCAGCTAACGTTTTGTGAACACCTGGGACGCCGCGGCTGCTAGTCTCGCCGCATCTTCCGCTGGAGTCGCTCCGATGATGCCTGCTTCGTCCCTGCTTGGTTGCCGCCTGCTGCTTGCTTCGGCCCTGCTTGCCGCTGTTCCCGCGTTCGCCGCACCGGCCACGGTGGCACCGGCGAAGATCCAGGTCTCACCGGCCATCGATGCGGCGGTGAAAGCGTCGACCCGTGATGCCAACAACGTCAAGCGCGATGGCTTCCGTCATCCGGCGCAGACGCTGTCGTTCTTCAAGGTGACGCCGGAAAAGACCGTCATCGAGATCACCCCCGGCAACGGCTGGTACTCGGAGATCCTGGCGCCGCTGCTGCATGACAAGGGCCATTACATTGCTGCCGTGGTCGATCCGATGGCGGTTGCCGAAGGGCGCGGCCGTGACTACCAGCAGCGCAGCCGCGACAGCCTGGAAAAGAAGTACGCCGGTGCGCCGGCACAGTTCGGCAAGACCGCCGTGGTGGCCTACGATCCGGCCAAGCCGGTGTTCGGCCCGGCCAGTTCAGCCGACGTGGTGCTGACCTTCCGCAACGTGCACAACTGGCGCAAGGCCGGCCAGGCACAGGGCATGTTCCAGGGCTTCTTCAACGTGCTCAAGCCGGGCGGCGTGCTGGGCGTGGTCGAGCACCGCGCCAAGGCCGACGTGGCCGACGACGATAACACCGGCTATGTCGGTCAGCAGCAGGTGATTGCGATGGCCGAGGCCGCCGGCTTCAAGCTGGACGCGCGCAGCGAGGTCAACGCCAACCCGCGCGACACCAAGGACCACCCGAACGGCGTGTGGACGCTGCCGCCGACCAATCAGCACGACAAGGCCGATGATGCGAAGTACCAGGGGATCGGCGAAAGCGACCGCATGACCCTGCGCTTCATCAAGCCGTAAAGGGGGGCGCCGGGCCGTGCCTGGTGAGCGCGCAGCGCGGTGTCGGGCGGAATGGGTAGCGGCCGGGCAATGCCCGGCGCTGCCACCAATGGAGTGTGCTGTTGAAGAAAGTGCTGTACTTCGCCTTCGCATTGATGGCGCTGCCGCGGTTGTACGACTTCGTGTTCCATGCGGGTCACGTGCATGATCTCGTGGCAGCGGCAGGTTTTGCGGTGCTGCTCGTGGGTTGCCTGTGGGACGAACGTGCGCGCAGGGCCTGCCCGCCGGTAGCGCGGCTACGGTATCGCGCCAACGCTGCCGCCACGTGCGGCGCCGTGGTGGTGCTCGTTGCGCTGTTGATGGAAAGGAAGGTCTTCGGCTGAGTGGTGATCGCGGCGGCGATGCGGGAATGGGACAATGCCCCACCCGCCGACTGCCGTGCCCGCAATGCTGATCGCCTTCAACAAGCCCTTCAACGTGCTCTGCCAGTTCACCGACCGCAGCGTACCGCCGCGGCCGACGCTGGCCGGGTTCGGCCTGCCGCCGCGCGTGTATGCCGCCGGTCGCCTGGACCATGACAGCGAGGGCCTGCTGCTGCTGACGGATAACGGCACGCTGGCGCACAAGCTGACCGACCCGAAGCACAAGGCCGGCAAGACCTACTGGGTGCAGGTGGAAGGCATGCCCAGCGACGAACAGCTGCAGCAGCTGCGCGAAGGCGTGGTGCTCAATGACGGGCCGACCCTGCCGGCGAAGATCGAGCGCCTCGATCCGGCGCCGTCGCTGTGGACACGCGATCCGCCGGTGCGCTTCCGCAAGACCGTGCCCGATGCCTGGTTGGCGATCACGATCCGGGAAGGCCGCAACCGGCAGGTGCGGCGGATGACCGCGGCGGTGAACCTGCCGACGCTGCGGCTGGTCCGCGTGTCGATGGGGCCTTACCGGCTGGACGACCTGCAGCCGGGGCAGTGGCGGCAGATCGGTTGATGCAGAAAGGGCCGGATACCTTCCGGTGTCCGGCCCTCATGTAGTGCCTTGGGGTCAGAGTCCTTCCTGTGGAAAGGATCCGACCCCGGCAGGCTCAGGCGTCGCTGCCGATATCGCTGTGCTCGTCCACCACGGTGTCGTTGCGGCGGTCACGTGCGTTGATCCGCTGCGCCTGCCCATTCACCACGTGGCCATTGGCGGCCTTCTTCTTCTGCTGCTTGCGGTACAGCGCGTAGCCGAGCAGGCCTACACCGACCGCAGCGGCGGCCACGGCCACTGCCGGATTGCGGCGCACGAACTTGGTTGCGGCCTTGCCGCCGGTCTTCACTGCGCCGATGGCGGCGCCGGTCTTGATCCAGTCCGCATTGCGCAGGCTGCCACCGGCGCTCTTCAGGCCATCGCCGGCGGTGTGGGCCAGCTCCAGGGCGCGCTCCAGAGCGCGGTCGGTGATTACGGTCAGCTTGCTCATGCGGGGGTCCTTTGCCTCGGGTCGAAGTCCAGTGTCGCGTGTTGCCCGTAAACGGTATGTCAGTCGAGGTCACACGTGGCGTGACTTTACCGCAGCCATTCAGGATCAGGCAGGGTCCGCAGCCGGCCCCACCGGTCAGGTCCCGCGCGGCTTGGCCCGATGGGTGGCAGTCGCCGTCCACGGGTCATCCGGCCACGGATGGCGCGGGTAGCGGCCCTTCATTTCCTTTTTCACTTCCGCGTAGGTGTTTTCCCAGAAATTGCGCAGGTCCTGGGTGACCTGCAGTGGGCGGCCACCGGGCGAGAGCAGGTGCAGGGTAAGCGGCACGCGGCCGTCGGCGATGCGCGGGGTGTCAGCCAGGCCGAACAGTTCCTGCAGCTTCACCGCCAGCACCGGCGGCAGCGGTTCGCCGCTCTCGCTGTCCAATGCGTAGGTGATCGGCCGTTCCAAGCCTGAAGGCACGGTGATGCGGGTCGGCGCATGGCGCTCGACCAGCTGCCGTTGTGACCATTCCAGCGGCGACTTCAGTGCCTCGCCGAAACTGGCCTCATCCAGCGCATCCAGGCGGCTCTTGCCGGCGAATGCCGGTTGCAGCCACTGCGCACGGTTGGCCAGCAGGGCCGCGTCGCTGCAGTCGGGCAGATCCAGCTCCGGCATCCAGCGGCGCAGCGATTCCACCCGTGCCTGCCACTGGCGCAGGCCTTCGGTCCATGGCAGTGCCTGCAGGCCGAGCTCGGCCACCGCGTCGGTCAGCGCCTGCGCGGCGTGCTGCGGATCGACCCGGCCGGCCGAGCGGCTGTCCAGCACGATGCGGTCGAAACGGGTCTCGCGCAGGGCCACCAGGGCGCGGCGTTCACTGTCCCAACGCACCACATCGTCGGTGACGAAGCGCTCCGGCCACGCTTTGCGCAAGGCACCTTCGTCCACCGGTGCAGCGCGCAGCAGCAATGCATCGCGTGCTTCGAAGCGCAGTTCACTGGCGACCAGCCACGGCTCGCCGCGCAGGTCGCTCAGTTCGTGCAGGCGTGCGCTGCGGCCATTGGCCAGCAGGTAGCGCAATGGATCGTTGGGGTGCTGGGAGCCGATGCGATCAGGGAAGGCATGTGCGAGCAGGTCACCGAGCTCATGGGCCTCGACGCTGGCCGGCGGTGCGGTTTCGCAGCGCAGGCGTCGGCGCCACTGCTTGGCGGCTGCATCGATGGCGGCCAGTCCGCTGCGATTGGCGTCGCCCGGTACACGCCCATTGCGGAACGCCGCCAGTGCACGCCATCGCGCAGCCAGCGCGTCGCCGCCCTGGCGCAACGGATCGCGCGCTTCAAGGAGCGCGGCCAGATCCGCCGCCAGTGCCTGCGCGCGTGCATCGGGCGCTGCCAGCAGCATCGCCGCCATGCGCGGGTGTGTACCCAGCGCCAGCACGCGGCGGCCGAGCGCGGTGATCGCACCGCTGCTGGACAGGGCGCCGAGCCGTTGCAGCAGTTCGCGTGCCGCGCCCATCGGGCCGGCCGGCGGCGGGTCGAGGAAGCGCAGGTCGCTGCTGCCCCAGGCCGCCAGTTCCAGTGCCAGTCCGGCCAGTTCCACCTGGTCGATCTCGGCGCGGCGCTGCGGTTCCAACCGCTGCGACTGCGGCCACAGCCGCCAGGCCATGCCCTCGGCCACGCGTCCGGCACGGCCGGCACGCTGGTCGGCCGAGGCCTGCGCGATCGCCACCACGTCCAGCCGGGTGAAGCCGCTGTTGGGGTCGTAGCGCGGTTCGCGCGCCTGGCCGCTGTCGATCACCACACGCACGCCGGGCAGGGTCACCGAGGATTCGGCCACGTTGGTGGCCAACACTACGCGGCGGCGACCGTCGCTGGCGGCCTGCAATACGCGCGCCTGCTGTTCCACCGGTAGTTCACCGTGCAGGGCCAGCACTTCGATTCCGGCGTCCAGCGATTCCTGCAGTCCAGCTTGCACGCGCGCGATTTCGCGCTGGCCGGGCAGGAACACCAGCAGGTCGCCGGGGTGTTCGGCCAGCGCCTGCTGCACCGCGCGGCGCACCTGCAGCTCCAGCGCTTCATCGCGGCGCGCCGGGAAATGGCTGATCGCCACCGGGTAGCTGCGGCCCTCGCTGCTCAGTCGCGGCGCATCGAGGAAGCGTGCCAGGCGCTCGCCATCCAGCGTGGCCGACATCACCACCAGGCGCAGGTCATCGCGTAGCTGTGCCTGGACGTCCAGCGCCAGTGCCAGGCCCAGATCGCCGCTGAGATGGCGCTCGTGGAATTCGTCGAACAGGATCGCACCGACGGCTTCCAGCATCGGGTCGTCCTGCAGCATGCGGGTGAGGATGCCTTCGGTGACGACTTCAATGCGGGTGCGTGCCGAAACCTTGTTCTCGAAGCGGATGCGGTAGCCGACGGTGCCGCCCACCTCTTCGCCCAGCTGCCGCGCCATGAACAGCGCGGCGCTGCGTGCGGCGACCCGGCGCGGTTCCAGCAGGATGATCTTCCGCCCCTGCAGCCACGGTGCATCGAGCAGCGCCAGCGGCACCTGGGTGGTCTTGCCGGCGCCGGGCGGTGCCTCCAGCACCAGCCGCGGCTGCGCGGCGAGGTGCTGCTGGATCTGCGGCAGCAGCGGGGAAATAGGGAAGAGCGGGGCGTTCATGTGTAAAGGATAAGGGGCCACGGCGGGCGCAGGTACAATGCGCGGGCACTTTTCCCCCGCGATGACCATGCACCTGATCGATATCGGCGCCAACCTGACCCACGACTCCTTCGACCGCGACCGCGATGCCGTGCTGGACCGCGCGCGCCAGGCCGGCGTGGTGCAGATGGTCATCACCGGTGCCAGCCGCGAGCACTCACCGCTGGCCCTGCAGCTGGCACAGCAGCACCCGGGCTTCCTGTATGCCACCGCCGGCGTGCACCCGCATCACGCGGTGGAGTACACCGAGGAATGTGATGCCGAGATGCGCGCGCTGCATGCGCACCCGGAAGTGGTGGCCGTGGGCGAATGCGGCCTGGACTACTTCCGTGATTTCTCGCCGCGCCCTGCGCAGCACCGCGCGTTCGAGCGCCAGCTGCAGCTGGCCGCTGAGAATGGGAAGCCGCTATTCCTGCACCAGCGCGATGCGCACGCCGACTTCATGGCACAGATGAAGAACTTCGAGGGCCGCGTCGGCCCGGCGGTGGTGCACTGCTTCACCGGCGAGCGCGACGAGCTGTTCGACTACCTGGACCAGGACTGGTACATCGGCATCACCGGCTGGCTGTGCGACGAGCGCCGTGGCGCGCACCTGCGCGAGCTGGTGAAAAACATCCCGGCCAACCGCCTGATGATCGAGACCGACGCACCGTACCTGCTGCCGCGCACGCTGAAGCCGATGCCGAAGGACCGCCGCAACGAACCGATGTTCCTCTCGCACATCGTCGAGGAGCTGGCGCGCGACCGTGGCGAGGACGTGGCGGTGACGGCGGCCAATGCCACGGCGGCCACGCGCACTTTCTTCCGGCTGCCCGACGCCGGTTGATGGTAGTGCCGGCCGCTGGCCGGCAACAGCATGAATGCCGCAATCATCGTGCGATTGCCGGCCAGCGGCGGGCACTACCGGAGTAGGTCGCGCAGGCCTTCACGGTAGCTGGGGAACCGCGGCGCCCACCCCAGCGCCGCACGCGTGCCGCGGCTGTCGATGCGCTTGTTGCTCTCGTAGAAGCGTCGCAGTGTCAGGCTCAGTGCCGGGTCATCCCAGGCCACGGCCGGCGGCAGCGCAAACCCACCCAGCTGTGCAGCGAAGGCCAGCACGTCCTGCGGCGCTGCCGGCTCGTCATCACTGGGCAGGTACAAACCTTGTGCGGTGGGCCGCTGCATCGCGGCGATGATCACCGCGACAAGATCCTCCACATGCAGGCGGTTGAACACCAACCCGGGCCGCACCACGTGGCGTGCACGCCCCTGCGCCAACTGCATCAGCGCATTGCGACCCGGCCCGTACAGCCCGGGCAGACGGAACACCGCCGAAGCGATGCCGCGTTCTTCCGCCAACAGACGCCACTGGTTTTCCGCGAGGCGGCGCTGCACGCCGACCGCATCAGCGGCATCGGCCGCGCTGCACTCGTCGATCCAACCGCCGGCGCGGTCGGCATACACCGAGGTCGACGACAGATAGCCGACCCAGCGCAATGCCGGGCTGGCCTGCAGCGTGGGCAACAACAGGCGCAGTGCCGGGTCACCCTCGGCATCGGGCGGCACGCTGCACAGCACGGCCTCGGCATGCGCGATCTCATCGAGCAGGGCGGGCGACGGTGGCATGTCAGCTCGCAGCTGATGGCGCGGCAGGCCATCGTGCGGTGCCGACGCCGGGTCGCGCACCGTGCCGGCCACGTGTACGCCCAACGCCCGCAGATGCGTAGCCAGCACGCACCCGCTCCAGCCCATGCCGAGGATCAGCACCCGCGCCGGCAGCACGTTGGTCTGCAACGCGGCGCTCACGCGCTGCGCAGCGCCTGGTAGGCCTGCAGGCTGCTGTAGGCGACCTGCAGCAGCAGAGCTTCCTGGTCGGCCTTGCGCGCGCGCGCCAGCATGTCGCCGACGATCTGTTCTGCCTCCACCTGCTGGCCGGCTTCCAGATCGCGCAGCATCGAAGCCTTCAACGCAGAGCCGGCCTGGGTCAGGGTGCCGCGTGCGGTGTCCTGCGCAGCATCGGGAATCGGCTCACCGGCAGCTTCGGCCACGGCCAGGCATTCGTCGTACAGGCCACGCACGATCGCCTCGCCATCATCGGTGGCGACGATGCTGCCGATATCCGCGCGCAGCAGGCAGGTCGAGGCGGCCAGCGCGGTCAGGAAGGTGTACTTGATCCACTGTTCCTGGCCAATGTGCTCGCTGGCCAGATGATCGAGGTTGGCCTGCACGCAGGCGGCGGCGAAGGCACGCACGCGTTCGGAGATGGCACCGCTGTCGCGCTCGCCGAAGGTGAGCTTGGCCGGCTTGCCCAAGTGCAGCACGGCGCCGTTGGGGGCCTTGGTGGCGCTGATGAAGCACAGGCCGCCGAGCACAGCGTCGCGGCCGAAGCGCAGCTCCAGCGCGTTGTAGTGATGCAGACCGTTGAGGATCGGCAGCACGGTGGTGTTCGCGCCCACGGCCGGAGCGATGGCATCGATCGAGCTGTCCAAGTCGTAGGCCTTGCAGCTGAGGATGACCAGGTCGAACGGCTTCTGTGCGGCAAGCGCGGGAAGGGCGTCGGCGGTGACGTGCTGCACCGGGAAGCTGGCGTCGCCGAGCGGGCTGCGGATGACCAGGCCATCGCGGTCCAGCTGGGCGGCGCGTGCGGGGCGCACCAGGAAGGTCACATCTACGCCGGCCTGGGCCAGGCGACCGCCGAAGTAACCGCCGGTACCGCCGGCGCCGAGGATCAGGATGCGCATTGCACGTTCACCGTTTTCTGGGGAATCAGGAGTGCGATTGTGCCGGAGATTGCGGCCAACGGCGGAGCCCCTCGTGGTGGTTCGTGCAGTTGGTTTCATGAGCTGGGCCGTGTGCGCTGGGTTCGCGGGGGACGCCGTGAACCCGTCCATGGGGGCTTAGCCGCGCCATCCATGGCGCGGATACCCCCGCGAATCCAGCGCACACGGCCCCTGACAGTTTCCGGGCGCGGCCACCACGGAAAGCAGATCAGAAGCGAAGGCGGAAGCGGGTCGCTCGCTGCGCGAGCTCGTGTAGAGCGGTGCTCAGGGTAGTTGTTCGCTGAAGTCTTCGGTGTAGCCCAATAGCAGTGTGGTGCGGGTGGCCAGCGTTGCAGCCAGTTGTGACCACGTGTCGTGCGTTCCGGCCGCGTAGACGCGCTGCAGGTCCGCGACCAACGCGCCCGCCTCTGCAGGCGACGGTGCGCGGTCGCGCTGGAAACCGAGCCACGATGCGCCGAGTCCGAACAGGCGGTAGTCGTAGCGCTCCTGCAGATGCCGGATCAGGGTGTGGTTCTGGAAGATGTCCCAGTCCGCGCTGAAGTAGCCGTTGGGCAGGGCGGCAATCAGCAGGTCGTCACTGGCTACGGGTACCTGCTGCACGCAGATCACGTCATCGATGATGAGATCAGGTGTCGCATTGGCAGCGACCAGCGCCTCGATGTCCTCGTCGCTGCACATCAACGTACCCGCCAGCGCTGTCCACTGCAGCCGATGCGTGGAATGCTCAAGCTGCGCGACGACGTGCGCCAGCAACCGCTCGCGTGCCGCCAACGCATCTTCCGGCGTCGCCGGGTCTTCGTCCTCGTACAGCGCGATGCGCTCGTCGTCCGACGCGTGCATGCTGGTGTAGCGGCACTGGCCGACTTCGTCGAGCGTGCACAGATAACGATGAAGGGGATCAGCCGCCTGCAGCGAGGCCAGGCAATCCAGCACCTCATCCAGCATGGGCGAATCGCTCAGCAGGACATGGCTGAACGCATCGATCGGACCATCCGACACGGCCTTGTCCAACGGAATGGGAGTGATCTTCATCGCCACAGCCTAGCCGTAATCCGAAACGAAAAGAGCCAAGCATCAGCTTGGCTCTACAGGAACGCTTCATCCACGCATGGCGTGGATCTACCGTGTCGACCAAGGTCGACACCTACCAACAGCAGCGGAGAACATCGTCCCGACAGATCGCCGGAAACTGTCGAAGGCGGGGTGGGTCCGGTTGCGGGGGCGTGAGCCGCATGGATGCGGCGACCGAGCTTACATGGACGTACTTGCAGC
>NZ_RAUX01000027.1 GCF_013464485.1 Stenotrophomonas maltophilia | reverse complement strand
CCCCCCCCCCCCCCCCCCCACTACCGGAATACGACCGTGCGGTGCCCGTTGAGCAGGATGCGGTGCTCCACGTGCCGGCGCACGGCGCGGGCCAGCACCTGCGACTCGGTATCGCTGCCCAGCCGCACCAGTTCGCGCGGTGCCATCGCGTGGTCCACACGGGCCACGTCCTGTTCGATGATCGGGCCTTCGTCCAGATCCTCGGTGACGTAGTGCGCGGTGGCACCAATGATCTTGACCCCGCGTGCGTGCGCCTGGTGGTACGGCTGCGCGCCCTTGAAGCTGGGCAGGAAGCCGTGGTGGATGTTGATTGCCCGGCCGGCCAGCACGCGGCACAGCGTGGGTGACAGGATCTGCATGTAGCGTGCCAGCACCACCAGGTCGATGCGCTCGCGCTCGACCAGGTCGATGATCTGCTGTTCCTGCACGGCACGCGTTTCCGCGTTCACCGGCAGATGATGGAACGGCACCTGGTAGGACGCGGCCAGCGGCGCGAAGTCGGCGTGGTTGGACGCCACCGCGGCGATGTCCACCTTCAGCTGGCCACTGTGGGCGCGGAACAGCAGATCGTTGAGGCAGTGGCCCTGCTTGCTGACCAGCACCAGCAGGCGCGCGCGGCGGCGGCCATCGTGCAGCTGCCAGTCCATGCCGAAGCCTTCGGCGAGCGCAGCCATGCTCGTGTGCACGGTCTCCAGCGGCAGGCTGGCGTCGCGGTCGAAGTGCACGCGCAGGAAGAAGCGGCCGCTCTCCTCGTCACCGAACTGCTGGGCGTCGAGAATGTTGCAGCCGTGGTCGAACAGCAGGCCGGACACGCGGTAGACGATGCCGGTACGGTCGGGACAGGAGAGGGTGAGAATGGAATCGGGGCGCATCGTCCGAGTGTAGGGCAGCGGCCTGCCCTCAGGATCGATGGTCACCGATGCAACCGACCTGCTTGGTTCAGTCCCAAGCGATACTTGGGTGTCCCCGTGGCAAGCTGGTTGGTCATGAACCTGTTGCAACTGATCCGCAGCTTCACCCGTACCGCAGAGACCGGCAGCATTGCCGCCGCGGCCCGCATCCTTGGCATCAGCGCCACCGCAGTCGGCCAGAACATCAACCGGCTGGAGGCCCATCTGGGCGTACGATTGCTGAACCGGAGCACGCGCCAGCTGGCCCTCAGCGAGGCCGGTGCGCTGTACCTGTCCCAGGTGCGCCACATCGAAGCCGACCTGGCGCGTGCGCAGGCCATGGTCACCGCCGGCGACATCGAACCGGCCGGGCCACTGCGCATTGCCAGCAGCAGCGCGTTCGGTCGTCATGTGCTGGCACCGTTGCTGCCTTCACTGCAGCAGCGCTATCCACAGCTGCAGCTGGAGCTGCGCCTGACCGACCGCGCCGTGCAGCATGGGCCGGAAGCGGTGGATGCCAGCATCCGCATCGGTGCGCAGCTGGAAGATGGCGTGGTCGCGCGGCAACTGGCGCGCGTACCGTTCGTGTTCTGTGCCTCGCCGGCCTATCTGAAAGCGCACGGCACCCCGCAGCAACCCTCCGACCTGGGCAGCCATCGTGGTCTGCTGCACCGCTTCCCCACCGATGGCCGACCATTGCGCTGGGGCCTGCTGAAGGACGGTCAGCGCGTGGACGCCGCGCTGCCACCGAGCATGGTCTGCGATGACATCGATGCGCTGGCGACGCTTGCCGCGACCGGTGCCGGCATCACCCGGCTGGCCGCATTCGTGGCCGAGCCGTACCTGCGCGATGGCCGCCTGCAGGCCGTATTCGACGCCGACACTGCGTGGCGCCCGGAACCGATGGAGGTCTACTTCTGCGTCAGCGACCGCCGCGACTTCACCGCCAAGATCCGCGCGCTGTTCGAACACCTGCAGGCCGGCATGGCGCCGGCCTGGCGGGTGTGAGCCTCAGCGCGCCTTGAACACGCCGCGCGCATCGCGCGGCTCGCAGCGCAGGTACTGCGGCGCCGGTTCCACGCTGTCGCGCAATGCAGCAGCAGCGTGCCACGGCCAGCGCGGGTCGTAGAGGATGCCGCGAGCCAGGGCCACGGCATCGGCGTGGCGATGGCGCAGGATCGATTCGGCCTGCTCCGGTTCGGTGATCATGCCCACGGCGATGACCGGCATGCGCACCTTGGCCTTGATCGCCGCCGCGAACGGCACCTGGTAACCCGGGCCGACGGTGATCTTCTGGCGCTCGTCCAGGCCACCACTGGAAACGTGCAGGAAGTTGCAGCCACGCGCGTCCATCACCTGCGCCAGCGCTTCACTCTGCACCAGGTCCCAGCCACCGTCGACCCAGTCGCTGGCGGAAATACGCACGCCCACCGCGACCTTGTCGGACACTGCCGCACGCACGGCGTCGAACACTTCCACCAGCAGGCGCAGGCGGTTCGGTAGCGAGCCACCGTAGCCATCGGTGCGGCGGTTGCTCAGCGGCGACAGGAACTGGTGCAGCAGGTAGCCGTGGGCGGCATGCAGCTCGATCAGCTCGAAGCCCAGCCGCTCGGCGCGCGCCGCACTGGCGGCGAAGGCGGCGATGACCTCGGCGATACCGGCCTCGTCCAGTTCCTGCGGTGCCGGATCGCCGGCATGGAACGGCAGCGGCGACGGTGCCACGGTGGCCCAGCCACGCGCATCATCGGCTGGCAGCTGGCCACCGCCGTCCCAGGGGCGCCTCACCGACGCCTTGCGACCGGCGTGGCCGAGCTGGATGCCCAGCGGCATCGGTGACCAGCGGCGGACGCCGGCCAGCACCTGTGCCAGTGCCGCTTCGGTGCCGTCATCCCACAGGCCCAGGTCAGCCCAGCTGATGCGGCCACGCGGCTCGACCGCTGTGGCTTCCAGGATCAGCAGGCCGGCACCGGACTGCGCCAGGTTGCCCAGGTGCATGGCATGCCAGTCACTGGCGCGGCCGTCTTCGGCGGAGTACTGGCACATCGGCGCGATGACGATGCGGTTGGACAGGGTCAGGGGGCCGAACGAAATCGGCGAAAACAGCTGGCTCAAGACGGTGATGGACGACGAAGGGGGTGCGTATTGCACCGCCGCACGGCCTGCGAATCAACCGTCTGGATGGATCGCTGTTTCGCGGGGGCGGGTGGTCGGTAGAGTCGACTGTCAGTCGACTGCTTTTCCAACGGTCGGCGAAAGGCCCGTGCTGCGCGCGATAGCCGACTGACAGTCGGCTCTACCCGGCCGGCGGTTCGACAACCGCCGCCAACGCCTCGGCGCAGTCCCGCTCATCCTTGAACTGCAGCAGGTCATCGGCACGGGTGCGGCCGCGGTTCAGCGCCGCCACCGGCAGCCCCGCCTTGGCCGCCGCCTGCACGAAGCGGAAGCCGGAATAGACCATCAGCGACGAACCCACCACCAGCACGGCGTCAGCTTGCTGCAGGTGCTCATGCACCGCCGCCACGCGCTCGCGCGGCACGTTTTCGCCGAAGAACACCACGTCCGGCTTCAGCAGGCCGCCGCAGTACAGGCAATCGGGGACCACGAACGCGGAGAAATCGGTCTCCAGATCGGCATCACCATCGGGCGCGATGCCGGCCTCCAGGGCATCCCAGCCGGGATTGGCGTCCAGCAGGCGCTGCTGGAAGTCCTCGCGGCCGCTACGGCGCTCGCAGCCCATGCAGCGCACAAGGTCCAGGCGGCCATGCAGGTCGATCACGTTGCGACTGCCGGCCCGCTGGTGCAGGCCGTCCACGTTCTGGGTCAGCAGCACCTGCAGCTTGCCGTGGCTTTCCAGCGCGGCCAGCGCCTGGTGGGTGCCGTTGGGCCGGGCCAGGCCGAAGCGCGGCCAGCCCAGCAGACTGCGCGCCCAGTAGCGCTGGCGGGTGGCCGCTTCGCCCATGAAGGCCTGGTAGGTCACCGGCGGCGTGCGTTTCCACTGGCCGTCGGCATCCCGGTAATCGGGAATGCCCGAGGCGGTGCTGCAGCCGGCGCCGGTCAGCACGAACAGGCGCTGGGCACGGTCGATGAAGTCGGTCAGTGGCAGGGTCATGGCTGCCAGATGGGGGCGCGGTGGCGCCCCCGCAAGCACCGGTTCAGCCGGCGTACTCAGGCCGCCGGCAGCGGAGGCACCGCGATCGGGTGGCCTTCCTCGTCCAGCGCGATCATCACGAAGTGGCCGCGGGTGCACAGCTTGCGCTCGCCGCTGTGCAGGTCTTCGGCGACCAGTTCCACCTCCACCTTCATCGAGCTGCGGCCGACTTCGACGATGCGGCCGATGGTTTCCACCATCTGGCCGATGCGGATCGGCAGCTTGAAGTCGACCTGGTCGCTGCGCGCGGTCACCACGGTGCGGCGCGAGTAACGGGCGGCGGCCAGGAATGCGGCCTTGTCCATCCACGCCAGCGCCTGGCCACCGAACAGGGTGCCAAGGTGGTTGGTGTGGTTGGGAAAGACGATTTCGGCCATGCGCACTTCGGTGGGCGGCACGGTCTCGGGGATGGGGGTCATGGGGGGGCTTCGGTGTGGGGTGCTGCGGATTCTAAGCGACCGGCGTGATGGCCATCGGAATGCACGTGCAACGGTCACCCGGCAGCGGTGCCTGCGCAGGCCGCGCCTGCGGCAGGCGTTACACTGCGCCACGCCCACTGCCAGGACCGCCCATGCCCGCCACTTCTGACCTGCTGGCCTTCGCGCTGGTTTCACTGGCCATGGTGCTCACGCCCGGGCCGAACATGATCTACCTGATCTCACGCTCGATCTGCCAGGGGCCGATGGCAGGCCTGATCTCGCTGGGCGGGGTGGCGCTGGGCTTCGTGTTCTACATGCTGTGTGCGGCACTGGGCATCACCGCCCTGCTGATGACCGTGCCGTTCGCCTACGACGCGCTGCGCATCGGCGGCGCGCTGTACCTGCTGTACCTGGCCTGGCAGGCGCTCAAGCCCGGTGGCCGCTCGCCGTTCGCGGTGCGCGAACTGCCGCAGGACAGCCCGCGCAAGCTGTTCACGATGGGGTTCCTGACCAACCTGCTGAACCCGAAAGTGGCGGTGATGTACCTGTCGCTGCTGCCGCAGTTCCTGCATCCGGACGGCGAGGGCAGTGTGCTGATGCAGTCGATCGTGCTGGGCTCCACCCAGATCGCGGTGAGTGTGACCGTGAACGGCATGATTGCGCTGACCGCTGGCAGCATCGCCGGTTTCCTGGCCGCGCGCCCGACCTGGCAGGTGGTGCAGCGCTGGCTGATGGGCACGGTGCTGGCCGGGCTGGCGGTACGCATAGCGGTGGAAGGGCGACGCTGATTGTAGAGTCGAGCTTGCTCGACCGCTTTGCGCGAACGGCAGTCGAGCAAGCTCGACTCTACAAAGGCCCGCGTGCAGCATGACGGCCGGTAGCACCAGGCAGGCTCCGCCGGGCATGGCCCGGCGCTACCAACAAAAAACCCCGGCGTTGGCCGGGGTTTTTCGTTGCGACAGATCTGACCGGTTCGATCAGAAGTTCATGTCGAAGGCGACTTCGCCCTGCACGCCCACCTGGTAGGCCGAGACGCGGCGTTCGAAGAAGTTGGTCAGTTCCTGCACGTCCTGCAGCTCCATGAACGGCAGCGGGTTGCGCACGTTGTACTTCTTTTCCATGCCCAGCTTGGCGAAATGCTGGTCGGCGCAGTGCTGCAGGTACTGGCGCATGTCGCGGGTGGAGATGCCCGCCACGCCGCCGGACAGCACGTCCTCGGCGAACTGCACTTCGCATTCGATGGCTTCGGCCAGCATGTCGTAGACCTGCTGCTTCATTTCATCGTCGAACAGGTCCGGCTCTTCCTCGCGGACAACACGCACCGACTCGAACGCGAACTCCATGTGCGCGCTCTCGTCGCGGAACACCCAGTTGGTGCCCGAGGCCAGGCCCGGCAGCAGGCCGCGCGAACGGAAGTAGTACACGTAGGCGAACGCGGCGAAGAAGAACAGGCCTTCGATGCAGGCGGCGAAGCAGATCTGGTTGAGCAGGAACTGGCGACGCTCGGCACGGGTCTCGATGCGCTTCAGGTCCTGGATCGAGTCGATCCACTTGAAGCAGAAATCGGCCTTCTTCTTGATCGAGTCGATGTTCTCCACCGCAGCGAAGGCTTTGACGCGCTCCTCCGGGTCCGGCAGGTAGTTGTCGAGCAGGGTCAGGTAGAACTGCACGTGCAGCGCTTCTTCATACAGCTGGCGCGACAGGTACATGCGCGCTTCCGGCGCATTGAGGTGCTGGTACAGGTTCAGCACCAGGTTGTTGGACACGATCGAATCACCGGTGGCGAAGAACGCGACCAGGCGATGGATCAGGTGACGCTCACCCGGCGACATCTTGCTGTGCAGATCGGTGATATCGATCTGGAAGTTGATCTCTTCCACCGTCCAGGTGTTCTTGATCGCGTTCCGGTACATGTCATAGAACTGCGGGTAGCGCATCGGACGCAGGGTCAGTTCAAAACCGGGATCGAGCAGCATCTGCTTGGGCT
Organism: Stenotrophomonas maltophilia; assembly: GCF_013464485.1. Lineage (GTDB taxonomy): Bacteria > Pseudomonadota > Gammaproteobacteria > Xanthomonadales > Xanthomonadaceae > Stenotrophomonas > Stenotrophomonas maltophilia_AW. The sequence continues at coordinate 39,067 of NZ_RAUX01000027.1, read as the reverse complement.
TGTCGGCCATGGGTGTTTCCTTGAATTCCTGGGTGAGACGCCGGGCATGGCCCGGCGCTACCGTGGGTGTTTTTCCGCAGCCGAGCATGGCTCGGCTCTACTGGTGCGAGGTGCCGGCGGGGCCGGCACAGCGCGTTTTACTGGCAGGCCTCGCAGGCTTCCGGGTTTTCCAGCGAGCAGGCGATGGCTTCGTCCGGGCTGAACACCTTGGCCGGGGCTGCGGTGCTCACCGTGGTCTTGGCGATCTTGGTGGCCGGGCGCGAGCGCAGGTAGTAGGTGGTCTTGATGCCCTGCTTCCAGGCGTACATATACATGGAGGACATCGCGCCGATGTTCGGGCTTTCCATGAACAGGTTGAGCGAGGCCGACTGGTCGATGAAGGCACCACGCTCGGCGGCCATGTCGATCAGCGAACGCATCGGCAGTTCCCACGCGGTGCGGTAGACCTCGCGCAGCGTTTCCGGAATCTGCGCCACACCGGCGATGGAACCTTCGGCCAGCTTGATGGCATCGCGCATGTCGGCGGTCCACAGGCCCAGCTTCTTCAGCTCGTTCACCAGGTAACGGTTGACCTGCAGGAAGTCACCGGACAGGGTCTCGCGCTTGAACAGGTTGGACACCTGCGGCTCGACGCACTCGTAGCAGCCGGCGATCGAGGCGATGGTCGCGGTCGGGGCAATCGCGATCATCAGCGAGTTGCGCAGGCCGTGTTCCTTGATGCGCTCACGCAGGGCATCCCAGCGTGCGGTGTCTTCCGGCACCACGTTCCAGGCGTCGAACTGCAGTTCGCCGCTGGCGGCACGGGTGTCGTTGAACGACGGGTGCTTGCCGCGTTCCTGGGCCAGTTCGGCCGAGGTTTCCAGGGCGTGGAAGTAGATCGTTTCGGCGATCTTCTTCGACAGGGCGCGGGCTTCGGCGCTGTCGAACGGCAGGCGCTTGCGGAAGAACACGTCCTGCAGGCCCATGCAGCCCAGGCCGACCGGACGCCAGCGCAGGTTGGCGCGGCGGGCGGTTTCGATCGGGTAGAAGTTCAGGTCGATGACGCGGTCGAGCTGGCGCACGGCCAGGCGCACGGTCTCGGCCAGCTTCTCGAAGTCGAACTCGTTGTGCTCGTCGATGTGGTTGCCCAGGTTGATCGAACCCAGGTTGCACACTGCGGTTTCATCGTTGGAAGTGACTTCCAGGATTTCGGTGCACAGGTTGGACAGGTGGATCACGTTGCCCGGACGCAGGGTCTGATTGCTGGCGCGGTTGCACTTGTCCTTGAAGGTCATCCAGCCGTTGCCGGTCTCGGCCAGCGTACGCATCATGCGGGCGTACAGCTTGCGCGCGGAGATGGTGCGGTTGGCCTTGCCCTGGGCTTCGGCCTGCAGGTAGGCGGCCTCGAAGGCTTCGCCGAACAGGTCGGTGAACTCCGGCACGACGCGCGGATCGAACAGCGACCATTCCTGGTCGGCTTCGACGCGCTTCATGAACAGGTCCGGCACCCAGTTGGCCAGGTTCAGGTTGTGCGCACGGCGGGCTTCGTCACCGGTGTTGTCACGCAGCTCGAGGAAGTCCTCGATGTCGGCATGCCAGGTTTCCAGGTACACGCAGGCTGCGCCCTTGCGCTTGCCACCCTGGTTCACTGCGGCCACGGACGAGTCCATGGTCTTCAGCCACGGCACGATGCCGTTGGAATGGCCGTTGGTCGACTTGATCAGCGAACCACGCGAACGCACGCGGGTGTAGCTGACGCCGATGCCGCCGGAGAACTTCGACAGCTGGGCGATGTCGCCGTACTTGGAATAGATCGACTCCAGCGAATCCTGCGGCGAGTCCAGCAGGAAGCACGAGGACAGCTGCTCGTGGGTGGTGCCGGAGTTGAACAGAGTCGGGCTGGACGGCAGGTAGTCCAGGTTGCCCATGCGCTTGTACAGCGCCAGGGTCTCGGACACGTCCTCGCTCAGCGCGCTGGCGATGCGCAGGAAGAACTGCTGCGGGGTCTCGATCACCTTGCGGGTGTGCGGGTGGCGCAGCAGGTAACGGTCGTACAGGGTACGCAGGCCGAAGTAATCGAAGTTCAGGTCCAGCGAGATGTCGATGGCATCGTTGAGCTTGCGCGCGTTGGTCTGCACGAAGTTCAGCAGGCGGTCGTTGATCAGGCCGACTTCATGGCCACGGCTGACCGACTGCGAGAAAGCGTAGATTTCCTGGCCCGAGACTTCCTTGGCGATGTAGTTGGCCAGCAGGCGCGCAGCAAGGCGGCCGTACTCAGGCTCTTCACCGATCAGCAGGGCGGCGGTGCGGATGGACAGTTCGTCCAGCTCGCGGGTTGTGGCGCCGTTGTACAGGCCGGAAATGGTGCGGGTGGCCACGCGCATCGGATCGACGGCGTGCAGGCCTTCGGAGGAACGCTGCACCGCGCGCACGATCTTGTTCAGGTCCACCAGTTCGGTCGTGCCATTGCGCTTGGTCACACTCATCGCGTTGGCCGTCGGCGGCGACGTCAACAGGAATTCGCTTTCCTTCTCGATGGTGGCGCTGGATTCGGTGGTCACGGCGTGTGTCCTCTTGGCGTGATTGGTGGGTGCTCGATGCATCGGGTGACGCAGCCCGGGACATGACAGCCCAGGATGGCAGGACGGCGTCGCAGGGGATGAGACCCTGCGCCTGCCACTGCCGTTGACGATCGCGGATGGGTACCCCGGGCACCCCTGGAATTGGGGTTGCTGCGACCGACGGCCACAAGATAGTGGGGGTGATGGGGTCCGTCAACGCCAAATGTAGTGAAATTCGGCAACCCCTTGCGCCGCAAGGATCGTGCCATCGGCGCCCGGATCAGACGCTTCAGACCTGCCGGAACGGGCTGCGCAGTCAAGCCCGAAAGGCGTCATTGCGGTGGTACAACGCACCGCGAAAACGGAACAATGACAGCTTCACATGACAGTGATGAAACTGGCTAGGGACAACCCTGTGGATAGGTGGTGGGCAGCCGGTGGGAAAGCCGGTATGGCCGGTTCGATTGCCATCGGGCAGTGACTTCCGGCCGGTGACGTCACCGTGCGGGCGCGGGATGCTGGGGCCCTGCACTGACCGGAAAGGATTCCACCATGCGCCTGCCCCTGCCCGCCCTGGCCCTGCTGGCCTGCCTGGCCACCGCCCCGGTGCTGGCCGGCGACGCCCCGAAGCTGCGCTCGGACCAGTGCGGCATCCGCACCGACTACGACGTGCTGGTGGACAGCGGCGGCATCTGGCTGCGGCATGGTCCGCAGGCGCCGCACGAGGTAGTGTTCCACGATGGCGTGCTGAGCCTGGACGACACGGTCGTGCCGGTCAGCGAGGCCGACGCCGCCCGCCTGCGGCAGATGGAGGCCGGGGCGCGGCAGCTGATGCCGGCGGCCACGGCGCTGGCCCAGGAAGTGAGCGGACTGAGTTTCGACGTGCTCGACGGGGTCTATGAGAGCCTCACCGGCACCGCCAACAGCCGCAAGGTCCGGCGCCTGCGCCGGCAGGCCGATGACTGGATCGGCGGCACGCTGGGCAAGGGCTACTGGGAACAGGCGGTGTTCGGGCCGGGCTTCGAGGCCAAGGTGCAGGACATGGCCGAGTCGCTGTCCGCGTCCATCGCCCGCAGCATGCTGTGGCAGATGGTCACCGGCCGCAGCGACGCGATGGAGGAGCGCGCCGACCGCCTGGATGCGCAGATGGAACGGCAGCTGGAGGGTCGCGCCGAGCGCATCGAGGCCCGCGCGCAGGCGCTGTGCCCGCTGGTGGCCGCCGTGGCCGAGGCCCACGACGCGCTGGAGGTGCGCTACCAGGGGCAGCCGCTGCGGCTGATCCAGCGCAGTGAGGGCGTGCAGGTGGCGGCCAGCGTGCGCGAGCAGCCGCAGGATGATGCGGTGGCGCCGAGCCGGTAAGCGCGCCGTGGATGCCGGCCAGCGGCCGGCACTACCGGGACGATAGCGGGGTAGTGCCGGCCGCTGGCCGGCAACGCATTCCCGCACTCCCCTCACGCCCGGTGCGGGGTGCCTAGGTATTCAGCGCTCTGCATCTCGATCAGGCGCGAGGCGGTGCGCTCGAACGCGCCCTGCAGGCGCTGGCCGGTGTACAGCTCGATCGGCGAGGTGCTTGCGGTGCACACCAGGTTGACGTGGCGGTCGTACAACTCATCGATCAGGTTGACGAAGCGGCGCGCGGCGTCTTCGTTCAGGCGATCGAATGCCGGAATGCCGCCCAGCAGCACCGTGTTGAACTCGTGCGCGATCTCGATGTAATCCGATGGGCCGCGTGGGCCTTCGCACAGCGCGGCGAAATCGAACCAGGCAATGCTCTTGCCACGGGCCCGCACCGGAATCTTGCGGCCCTCGATCTCGATGTTGCCGGCCTTGGCCGCCTGCCCACCGCTCAGCTCGCCCCAGCGGCTGCCCAGCCACTCATCGCTGTCAGCCGCCAGCGGCGCGCGGTACACCGGCGAGCGGGTCAGCGCGCGCATGCGGTAATCCTCGGTGCCTTCGGCGTACAGCTCGACGCAGAAGCGCTGCAGCAGGCCGATGGCCGGCAGGAAGCTCTCGCGCTGCAGGCCGTTGAGGTACAGGTTCTCCACCGCCGTGTTGGAGGTGGTGACCAGGGTCACGCCCTCGGCGAACAGGCGCTCCAGCAACCGCGCCAGCAGCATGGCATCGCCGATGTCGGTAACGAAGAACTCGTCCAGCACCAGCACGCGCAGGTTGCTGCGCCATTCCTGGGCGATCTTCGCCAGCGGGTCGCTCTGTCCCTGGTGCTCGCGCAGGCGCTCGTGCACGCTGCGCATGAAGCGGTGGAAGTGCGTGCGGTACTTCTGCTTGATCGGCAGGCCGTCGTAGAACAGGTCGACCAGGAAGGTCTTGCCGCGACCGACGCCGCCCCAGAAGTACAGGCCCTTGACCGGATCGGGCTTCTTCCAGAACGAGGACAGGCGGTCCAGCCAGCCGTCTTCGGCGCTGTCCACCAGACCCAGGTGGATGCGGTCCAGCTCGGCCAGTGCTGCATGCTGTGCCGGGTCGTTCTGCCAATCACCACGGGCAACCCCTTCCGCGTACCGCTGCGACGGGGTCAACTCGGTTGCACTCATGCCGCCGCGCCCAGCCAGTGCTTCACGCCGTGGGTCAGCGCGCCGCGCAGGTCGATCAGCTTGCGGTGGAAGAAGTGGCTGGTCTCGGGCATGCGCACCAGTTCATGCGGGAAATCCAGCGTGTCCAGCCACTGGTAGACGGCCTGCGGGTCGACGATCTCGTCCTGCTCGCCCTGGATCACCAGCCAGCGTGCCGGCGGTGCGATGCCATCGAAATCCCAGCGGCCGGCCGGCGGCGCGATCGAGATCAGCGCTTCGGGCTGCAGCGCGGCAGCGGCCTTCAACGAAACGAACGAACCGAAACTGAAACCGGCCAGCCACAGGCGGTCGTCGGGGCGCTGGCTCTGCACCCAGGCGGCGACGGCCTTCAGGTCGTCCTGCTCGCCCACGCCGTGGTCGAACTCACCGGCCGAACCACCGACGCTGCGGAAGTTGAAGCGCACTGTGGCGATGCCCAGCTCGCGCAGGGTGGTGGCGGTCATGGTGACCACCTTGTTGTGCAGGGTGCCGCCTTCGGTGGACAACGGGTGGCAGATGATGGCCACGATCGGCTGCACCGGCACATCGGCCTTGGGCAGGTCGACGACCACTTCCAGCGGGCCGGCCGGGCCGTCCAGTTCGAGGCAGGCGGTTTCGCCGGGGGCGACGGGGAACGAGGGCTTGTGCATGGCACCATGATACCGTCCCCCGCCCCTGCCCTGTGCCCGCCCCATGCTCTACCTGTCTTTGGCCGTGATCTGCAGCGTGCTGGTTTCGGTGTTGCTGAAGCTGGCCAACCGCCGCCAGCTGGATGTCGCGCAGATGGTCACCTGGAACTATCTGGTGGCCGCGGCAATGACGGCGGTGGTGCTGCAGCCGCCGCTGGATGCACTGCGCGCGCCGCATGCGCCGTGGCTGTCATTGCTTGCGCTGGCGGTGGTGCTGCCGTCGATCTTCCTGGTGCTGGGCCGCGCGGTGGCGGTGGCCGGCATCGTCCGCAGCGACGTGGCGCAGCGGCTGTCGCTGTTGCTGTCATTGACCGCCGCCTTCCTGTTCTTCGGCCAGACCGCCACGCCGTGGAAGCTGGCTGGGCTCGGCCTGGGCCTGCTGGCGATGGTGGCCATCAGCCTGCGCCCACGCGGACCGGCGGTGGCGTCCTCATCCGGTGGCTGGGGCTGGCTGCTGGGCGTCTGGGCCGGGTTCGCGGTGGTCGACGTGCTGCTCAAGCAGGTGGCGCTGTCGGGCACGCCGTCGATGGCGGCGGTGCTGGCCAGCTTCAGTGTGGCCTTCGTGCTGATGCTGGCGCTGCAGCTATGGCGGCATTTCAGTGGCCGCAGCCTGCTGGCCTGGCGCAACCTCGGCGCGGGTGCACTGCTGGGCCTGCTCAATGGCGGCAACATTCTCTTCTATGTGCACGCGCATCAGTCGATGCCGGACAGCCCGGCCACCGTGTTCGCCGGCATGAACATCGGCGTGGTGGTGCTGGGCGCGCTGGTGGGCGTGTTCGCCTTCGGCGAGGCGACCACGAAGTGGAACCGCGCCGGACTGGCGCTGGCGGTGCTGGCGATCGGGTTGATCGCCTGGGGTTGAGGTATCGGTTGTACCGGGCCATCCCCGGCAAGTCGTTTCCGCAACTCCGGAGAGGTGTCACTTTCTTTGCGCGCAAAGAAAGTAACCAAAGAAACGCTCCGCCAATCGCGAGCCGGCGCTGTGCACCGGTACCCTGCGCTTCTCGGTGAATCAGGGGACGGCGCCGAACTCGCTGCGCTCAGACATCGGCGCCTCTTCGCCCCTGATTCACCTGCGATGCTCGGCTCGCTTGAAGGCGGACTGGAAGATCAAAAGCAACAGCAGGATCAGTGACGCCCCATGTGTGCGCCACACCCAAGCGGATGCCCAGCCGCAGGATTATTTATCGAAGCCCAGCAGCAGCGGGTCGTGGTCGGAACTGCGCCACGGGCCCTGCACGTTGCGGCTCTGGTAGCCGCTGGCGTCCTGTTCGTCGGCGTTGCTGTGCCATTCGGCGGCGCCGGCCAGGCGCTTGGCCATGCTGGCGCTCAGCAGCGCGTGGTCGAGGCGGCCGGTATAGCCGTTGTACACGTAGCTGTAGGGGTGCTCCACCTTGGCCACCTTGAATGCATCCTGCCAGCCCAGGTCATGCAGGGTGCGAACGGGGTCTTCCATTGCGTAGGCGTTGAAGTCGCCCAGCAGCACGATGTCCTTGACCTTCAGGCGCGCGGCTTCGGCATTCACCCATTGGTTGAGCTGGCGCGCCGATTCCACGCGGGTGGCGTTCCAGCAGCCCTGGCCATCGTTCTGGTCGGTATCGGCACCGCTGGCATCGCGGCAGCCCTTCGACTTGAAGTGGTTGGCCACCACCATGAACGGCTGTCCCTTGCCCTGGAAGGCCTGGGCCAGCGGCGCGCGACTGTGTTCGGCGAACGGACCATCCAGACGGGTCAGTGGCCGGCCCAATGGCTTGAACGACCCGCGCTTGTAGATGATGCCGACCCGGATGGGATTCGTGCCCGGACCTTCACCTGGATCAACCGCCACCCATTCGTCGTTCGGGTCGGTGCGCGGCAGTGCATTGAGCGCCGCCAGAAGTTCGGCAATGGCCGACTGCGGACCGTAGCCGTCATTCTCCAGTTCCATCAGTGCGGCGATGTCGGTATCGAGGGCGCTGATGGTGGCGACCAGCTTGGCCACCTGCGCCTTGTGCTCGTCCAGCGTGCGCGCACCGCGCGGGGTCGGGAAACCGCCGCCCTGGCCGTCACCGTTGAAGTAGTTTTCCAGATTGAATGCGGCGATCTGCAGGGTGCCCGGCACCGTCGGCACCGGCGGGCGCTGCAGCTCCGGCAGCTTCAGCGCCCCCTCCACCTTCAGGGTCGGGCGGCCCTGCGCATCTACGCGCACGGTGCCTTCGACATTGCGCAGCTGCATCCCGGTGCGCAGCACCGGGTTGCCCGGCAGGTAGGGCACGCTGCCCGGGTCACGTGCCTCGCTGCCATCGTCCAGCAGCAAACGGCGACGCTGGTTGTCAGCCATCACCTGCTCGTAGCCGGCAGTCCCTGGAGCGGCTACTTCGGTGGGCTGCCAGAGGCGGCCATCAAAGGACACGGTGAGCTGGCCGAACCGCTCCAGGCCATCGGTGCCGGCCAGGGTGAGCGGGGCAGCGATGCGCACGCGCTGGCCATCCAGCGCACGCCAGTCCGAGGGCGCGGCGGTCAGCACCACGGTGGCACTGCCGCGCGCGGTCGGCGTTACCGGGGCCGGTGCGGCCTGCGGCTGGGCCTGGGCGAAGGCGATGGCCGGCAACAGCAGGGACAGGGCAAGGGCAAGGGAGCGGCGGCGCATCGACGGGCGATTCCAGGGAAGAGGGGGCACAGACTAACCCCGAAATGCGAAACCCCGCTTGCGCAGCGGGGTTTTGGCCGTGGTGGGCAAAACCCCGGGCGATGACCGGGGCACCGGGGGCGACCGGGGCGACCGGGGCGACCGGGGCGACCGGGGCGACCGACGGGTAGAGTCGACTGTCAGTCGACTATCGCGCGCAGCGCGGGCTTTTCGGTGCCCTTGGGAAGAGCAGTCGACTAACAGTCGACTCTACCGTTCGCCCGATCTACCGTTCGCCCCAACGACCGTCCGGTGGTTCGGGCGTTCGCCGGCTACTTCAGGTTGCCCAGCATCCAGTCCACGGTGGCGTGGATCTGTTCCTCGGTCAGGGCCGGGTTGCCGCCCTTGGGCGGCATGATGCCGCCGTCCGGGCCGGTGTAGCCCTCGATGGCGTGCTTGTAGAGGGTGTCCTTGCCCTGTGCGATGCGCTTGTCCCAGTGCGAATGGTCCAGCGTCGGCGCCATGCCCACACCGGTGGTGTGGCAGGCGGTGCACAGGTTGTCGAAGATGACCTTGCCGTCCTTGGTGCCGCCGTAGGCGACCTGCGACGCGGCCTTGGCCAGCGCGGCGGCCTTGGCTGCGGCCTGCGCGGCGGCGCCGGTGCTGCCGGCATAGACCGCGCCGGTGGGCGAAATGCGCTGTTCGGTGCGCTTGGCCGCGGTCGGCGACACCTCGGGTGGGATCCGGGTGTGGATGTAAGCAGCAAGAAGAATGAGGCCGAGGGTGATGGTCGCCAGCAGCGCGATCACCATGGAGAAGCGTTTCAGGAACTCCAGATCGTAATTCCGCACTCTTCGTTACCCCTGGCTGATAGTCGTTGGACCACGGCTGAGCGACTGCGTGATGGACCGAGTATAGAACGCGCCTTGCGTGCGACAACAGGCGTCACTGCTGGTGCGGCGCAACATGCCTACTCGGTAGTGCCGGCCGCWGGCCGGCATCGCCATCTGCCGGATGGATCGTGCGGAAGCCGGCCAGCGGCCGGCTCTACCGGATTGCCGGGGCGCCGATCGCGCGCAGGCAGAAGCTGCAGATCGCATCCACCAGCGCGTCTTCGTCGCGGTGTGCTTCGCGGCTGGGCGCGGTGGGGCCGACCATGGCTTCGGTGAAGGCGCCGACCAGGCAGGCGGCGGCCACATGCGCGTCCTGCGCCGGCAGCTCACCGGCCGCCACGCCCTCCTCCACCAGCCGCAGGAACACGTCACCGAACGCGCGACGACCACGCATGCGTTCGGCCTCCACATCCGGGTCGACCGGTTCGACGATGAAGGCGTGCGCCAGCCCCGGCCCGGCCAGGGCGCGGCGGACGAAGGCGGTGATTGCCAGGCGCAGGCGCTCGCTGGCCACCTCCGGACCACTGGCGATGCGCTCCATGATCGCGACCTCGTGGGCCACGGCGGCATTGAGGACTTCCACGAACAGGTCGGCCTTGGACGGGAAATGCCGGTAGATCAGGCCGGTGGACACCCCCGCCTGGGTCGCCACGGCGGTCACCGGGGCATTGCGCCAGCCGCCAGTAGCGACCAGCTCACGGGTGGCCAGCAGGATCCGTTCACGGGCCCCGGCCAGGCGTTCTTCCATCAGTGCAGAGCGTTTGTAGGCCATGTTTTGATTCTGGTTTCAATTTTTGAATTTGTATTCACTTCTTACCCGAACCCCGCTACGCTGGGGTCCAATCGCCCGTGCGGGCAGCGGTCCTGCAGACCGCCGCCCGCTCCCCCGCCGGGTGCGTCCATTTCCTGCCATCCCGCCGTGGAGCCACCACAATGCACGTGCCATCCCTGAACTTCGACCTTGGCGAAGACATCGACCTGCTGCGCCAGAGCGTGGCCCATTTTGCCGCCGCCGAGGTCGCGCCGCTGGCCGCCGAGGCCGATGCCAGCAACCAGTTCCCGCTGGCGCTGTGGCCGAAGCTGGGCGAACAGGGGCTGCTGGGCCTCACCGTGGAAGAAGCATACGGCGGCACCGGCATGGGTTACCTGGCCCACGTGGTGGCGATGGAAGAAATCTCGCGCGCCTCAGGCGGCATCGGCCTGTCCTACGGCGCGCACTCCAACCTGTGCGTGAACCAGCTGCGAAAGAACGGCAACGAGGAACAGAAGCAGCGCTTCCTGCCCGACCTGTGCAGCGGCGCCAAGGTGGGCGCACTGGCGATGAGCGAGCCGGGCGCCGGTTCGGACGTGGTGTCGATGAAGCTGCGCGCCGACAAGCGCGGTGACCGCTACGTGCTCAACGGCAACAAGATGTGGATCACCAACGGCCCCGACGCCGACGTGCTGGTGGTCTACGCCAAGACTGACATGGAGGCCGGCGCCAAGGGCATCACCGCCTTCCTGGTCGAGAAGGGCATGAAGGGCTTTTCCACCGCGCAGAAGCTGGACAAGCTGGGCATGCGCTCCTCGCCCACCTGTGAACTGGTGTTCCAGGACTGCGAAGTGCCGGAAGAAAACGTGCTGGGTGCCGTCGGCGGTGGCGTGCGCGTGCTGATGTCCGGCCTGGACTACGAGCGCGTGGTGCTGTCCGGTGGCCCGCTGGGCTTGATGGCCGCGGCCATGGACGTGGTGATGCCGTACGTGCACGAGCGCCACCAGTTCGGTGAGGCGATCGGCAGCTTCCAGCTGATCCAGGCCAAGATCGCCGACATGTACGTAGGCCTGGGCGCCTGCCGCGCCTACGTGTACGCCGTGGCGCGCGCCTGCGACCAGGGCCGCACCACCCGCCAGGACGCGGCCGGTGCCATCCTGTACGCCGCCGAGAAGGCCACCTGGCTGACCGGCCAGGCGATCCAGATCCTGGGCGGCAACGGCTACATCAACGAGTACCCGACCGGCCGCTTGTGGCGCGACGCCAAGCTGTATGAGATCGGCGCCGGCACCTCGGAGATCCGCCGCATGCTGATCGGCCGCGAACTGTTCCAGCGCACCCTGTAAGGCCACCGCGATGACCGTCCTGAACAGCCAGCTGCAACCGGGCAGCGATACGTTTGAAGCCAACCGCACGGCCATGCAGGTCGTGGTCGACGACCTGCACGCCACGCTTGCCCGCACGGCACTGGGCGGCAGCGAGGCGGCACGCGCCAAGCACACCGCGCGCGGCAAACTGCTGGTGCGTGACCGCATCGATGCCCTGCTCGACCCCGGCAGCGCCTTCCTGGAAATCGCGCCGCTGGCCGCGCATGGCATGTACGACGATGCCGTGCCCGCCGCCGGCGTGGTGGCCGGCATTGGCCGCGTGAGCGGCGTGGAATGCGTGATCGTGGCCAACGACGCCACGGTGAAGGGTGGCACCTACTACCCGATGACGGTGAAGAAGCACCTGCGCGCGCAGGAGATCGCCGAGCAGAACCATCTGCCGTGCATCTACCTGGTCGACTCCGGTGGCGCCTTCCTGCCGCTGCAGGACGAGGTGTTCCCCGACCGCGATCATTTCGGCCGCATCTTCTACAACCAGGCCAACCTGTCGGCGCAGGGCATTCCGCAGATCGCGTGCGTGATGGGCAGCTGCACCGCCGGTGGCGCCTACGTGCCGGCGATGAGCGACGAGACCGTGATCGTGCGCGAGCAGGGCACGATCTTCCTGGGCGGCCCGCCGCTGGTGAAGGCCGCCACCGGTGAAGTAGTGACCGCCGAAGAACTGGGCGGCGCCGACGTGCACACGCGCATTTCCGGCGTGGCCGACCACATGGCCGACAACGACCTGCAGGCACTGGCGCGGGTACGCGCGATCATCGCCCAGCTCAACTGGCGCAAGCCGGAACCGGCAATGGCGGTGCAGGCCTGCGAAGAACCGCTGCTGCCGGCACACGAACTGTACGGCGTGATCCCGGCCGATACGCGCAAGCCCTACGACGTGCGCGAAGTAATCGCGCGACTGGTGGACGGTTCGCGTTTCGATGAGTTCAAGCCGCGCTACGGCGCAACGCTGGTCACCGGCTTTGCCCATCTGAACGGCTACCCGATCGGCATCATCGCCAACAACGGCATCCTGTTCTCCGAGTCGGCACTGAAAGGCGCGCACTTCATCGAGCTGTGCACCCAGCGCAACATCCCGCTGGTGTTCCTGCAGAACATCACCGGCTTCATGGTCGGCCGCAAGTACGAACAGGGCGGCATCGCCAAGGATGGGGCCAAGCTGGTGATGGCCGTGGCCTGCGCCAAGGTACCCAAGCTCACCGTGGTGATCGGTGGTTCGTTCGGTGCTGGCAACTACGGCATGTGCGGCCGTGCGTACTCGCCGAACTTCCTGTGGATGTGGCCCAACGCGCGCATCGGCGTGATGGGCGGCGAGCAGGCCGCCAGCGTGCTGGCCACGGTGAAGCGCGATGGCATCGAGGCCAAGGGCGGCCAGTGGCCGGCCGAAGAAGAAGATGCATTCAAGGCGCCCATCCGCGAGCAGTTCGAACAGCAGGGCCACCCCTACTACGCCAGTGCCCGCCTGTGGGATGACGGCGTGATCGATCCGGTCGATACGCGCCGTGTGCTGGCTCTGGCGCTGTCAGCCAGCCTCAACGCCGCCCCGCAGCAGACGCGCTTCGGCGTGTTCCGCATGTAATCCATGCCATGACCGAGCACGCTCCCATGAAGCCCGTTGCCATGTTCACCAAGATCCTGATCGCCAACCGTGGCGAAATCGCCTGCCGCGTGATCGCCACCTGCCGTCGCCTGGGCATCGCCACCGTGGCGGTGTATTCCGATGCCGACCGCAACGCGCGCCACGTACGCCTGGCCGACGAAGCCATCCACATCGGCCCGGCCGCCGCGCGCGAGAGCTACCTGCGCGGCGATGCCCTGCTCGACGCCGCGCGCGCAACCGGCGCGCAGGCCATCCACCCCGGCTACGGCTTCCTGTCCGAGAACGCCGATTTCGCCGACGCCTGCGCCGCCGCCGGTATCACCTTCATTGGCCCGCCGGCCGGCGCCATCCGTGCGATGGGTGACAAAAGCGCGGCCAAGGCTTTGATGGCCAAGGCCGGTGTGCCGCTGACCCCGGGCTACCACGGCGACCAGCAGGCCCCGGACTTCCTGCGTGCGCAGGCCGATGGCATCGGCTACCCGGTGCTGATCAAGGCCAGCGCCGGCGGCGGCGGCAAGGGCATGCGCAAGGTCGAGCGCAGCGAGGACTTCGTCGATGCGCTGGCCAGCTGCCAGCGCGAGGCGGCCTCGGCGTTCGGCAATGACCATGTGCTGGTCGAAAAGTATGTCGAACGCCCGCGCCATATCGAGATCCAGGTGTTCGGCGACAGCCACGGTGAGGCGGTCTACCTGTTCGAGCGCGACTGCTCGGTGCAGCGCCGCCACCAGAAGGTGCTGGAAGAAGCGCCCGCACCGGGCATGAGCGCCGAACGGCGTGCAGCAATGGGCAAGGCGGCGGTCGATGCCGCGCGCGCGGTGGGGTATGTCGGTGCCGGCACGGTGGAGTTCATCGCCGGCCCGGATGGTGATTTCTACTTCATGGAAATGAACACCCGCCTGCAGGTCGAACACCCGGTGACCGAATACATCACCGGTACCGACCTGGTGGAGTGGCAACTGCGCGTGGCTTCGGGCCAGCCGTTGCCGCTACGCCAGGACCAGCTGGCCATCCACGGCCATGCCATCGAAGCACGGCTGTACGCAGAAGATGCCGACCGCGGCTTCCTGCCGTCCACCGGCACCCTGCGCCGCCTGCGCCTGCCGATCCCGTCGGCCAACGTGCGCGTGGATACCGGCGTGGAGGAAGGGGACAGCATCACCCCGTACTACGACCCGATGATCGCCAAGCTGATCGTCTGGGACGTGGACCGCGACGCCGCGCTGCGCCGCATGAGCCAGGCCCTGGCCGACTGCCAGGTGGTGGGCGTGACCACCAATGCCGGTTTCCTGCGCCGGCTGGTGAACACCGATTCGTTTGCCCACGCCAAGCTGGATACCGCGCTGATCGAACGCGAACAGGGGGCGTTGAGCGCGGTGGGCGACACCGATGACGCCCTGTGGCAGCTGGCCGCCGTGACTGCGGTTGCAAGCGCTGCGGATGCCAGCACCGACGCGCGCGACCCGCATTCGCCGTGGCAGGCCCAGGACGGCTGGCGCCTCGGCGCATCGGCACCGCGCGTGCTGCCGCTGCAGCAGGGCGAACGCAAGCACACGCTGAAGGTATGGGCGCTGGCCGATGGCTGGCGCGTGCAGCGCGATGACGGCGCGCCGGTGCAGGTGATCGGCACGGCCGATGCGCAGCGTCTGTCAGTGCAGTTGGATGGCCGCCGCTGGCAGCTGCAGTTGCTGCGCGAAGGCGACCAGCTGTACCTGTTCGGTGCCGATGGCCAGCACCGCTTCACCCTGCACGACCCAGTAGGCGAGTCGGACCACGCCGTGGCCGATGCCGGCAGCCTGCTGGCACCGATGCCCGGGAAGATCGTGGCCACGCTGGTCGCCGCCGGCACCGAGGTCAAGCGCGGTACGCCGCTGGTGGTGCTGGAGGCGATGAAGATGGAGCACACCCTGCAGGCACCGGCCGACGGCACGGTAAAAGGCTATCGCGCCAAGGCCGGCGACCAGGTGGGTGACGGGGCGGTGCTGGTGGATTTCGAAGCGGCGTGAATGCCGGGCGACGGCCGCTCAGCAGCCGTCGCCCACCACTATCCGGCCAGCGGGATCGAATTCGGCGGTGTCCAGCGTGGCACTGCGCCAGCCCAGGCCGCAGATGGCCATCGCGCTCTGGCCGATGCCATCGAAACCGAATGCACGATCGACATCGGCATCGTTGATGGCTGCGGTGACGAACGCCGCCAGTCCACGTTCAGTCGCGCACAGGTACAGCAGCTGCGAGATGTGGCCGACATCCAGCGTCACCGCACGGTGCGCCTTGGCATGGTTGCGGTATTTCCAGAAACAGCGGTCATAGCGCGGCGCCAGCACCAGCAGCGCCGGCGCATCGGCGAACCACTCCTGACCGGACAGCATCCGCCGTGCCAGCGCGGGCAATGCGTCAGGCGGCGGCGAGGGCAACGGCAGTACCGCGTGCTGCACGGGGTGGTAGTGGTACAGCCCCGGTGCCAGCCCCTCCACGTTCTGTACCAGCAGAAAACCTTCGGTGGGATGCAGGCCGCCGCCGGAGGGCACGTTCTTCTTCAGGAACTCGGTATCGCGCTCGACCTTCTGCACGGCGTGGGCCATCAGCGTGCGCTGCAGTACCTGGGCCAGTAGCGGCAGCGGCAGCGCGCGCTGCGGGTCGAAATTGCGGCAGGTGGTGCGGCGTGCCAGCAGTTCGTCGAACGCAGCCTCTTCGCTGCGCGGCAGCGGCTGGTAGTCGCCCTGCATGGGCTGCACCACCGGCGGCGGCGGCCCCAGCCGCTGGCGCAGGCCGGCGGCGGTGTCCAGGCCCTGCCGTCGCATGTCCTCCACGCTGTCCACGGCCTGCCAGCGCGCGTGGCGATGGGCCAGCGCGGCCAGCGGCCACCACTGGCTGCGCCGTAGCGCCTCGTCGCGCATCTGGTGCCCTACCTCGCTGGGCGGATCGGTCAGCAGCAGGCCCTGCTCGACCAGGCGCGCCACCATGGCCGGGGAGGCATCGGCGGGCGGTTCACTCCATCGGTGCGCGCTGAGCTCGCCAAGCAGCTGGCGTTCCCCGGCATCCACCGGCAGGGGCTGGTCCAGATGGGCAGCCAACGCCACCCAGCTGATCTGGCTGTCCATCTCAGCGTGGCCGGCCAGCATCGCGCGCAGGTCCAGGGTGACCGACTCGCGGGGCTCGAACATCAGGCTGGCGCAACGGCGCAAGCGCATGGGATTCCTTCCTTCTGCCGCAGAACCGGCATAGCAGCAACGACCGCAGCGCGGCCAACTTTAGCAGCGTGCACGCTACGGCCCTCAATGGCAGGCTGTCGCGGCCGATACGAGAAACTCAACCTACGGACGATTCCCATGAGCACCCATCCCCGCCTTTCCGCCGCAGACGCCAGCACCCTGCTGGACCACCTGATCGGCAACGACGATTTCCGCAGCCACTTCACCGCATCACCGGGCAAAGCCCTGGCCTCGATCGGGCTGGACGGTGCCGTTGGCGAGAACGACTGCATGAAGATCGGCACCCTGGCTTCGGTCGAGGAGCTGCGCCAGGTGCGCGACGGGCTGCAGGCCCACCTGTCCGGGTCGGTGGCGGCCATGACCGTGGTGTTCTGCTTCGAAGCAGGCAAGGTCGGCGAGCGCATCGGCTGACCCACCTTCAGGGCGCGCCGGTTGTCGCCGGCGTTGCCCACGTGGAAACGTCATGCACGTTCAGGGGCTGCCAAATCTGCAGGGCGGTCACCTCGGCAATGGCCTGGCCGCGATGCTGGGCCAGCCAGGCCTGCTGACGTCGCACAGCGGCTTCATTACCCTGCGCGCGCAGCGCGAGCAGTAGCACCACGTGCGCCTGGACCGGCTCGCTGCCATCGAGCATCGGCTCGATCAGAGTACGGGCAGCATCCGGTCGCTGCATGTGCAGTTCATCCACTGCGCTGACGATGCGCAGCCAGCGGTCCGCCACCGGGCTACGCAGGCTGCGCAGCAGCGGGCGCTGCTCCTCCAGCCAGCGCTTGGCCTGCCCGAACTGGCCCTGCCGCTGCGCCAAGTGGACCAGCGCCAACCACTGCAGGCCACGGGCATGCAACATGGGATCATCGCGCTCCTTCAGCATCGGCTGCAGCAATGCCGCAATGGCCTGCAGCTCGGCCCGGTCCGCGGTCGGGCACAGGGCCGCCACACTGGCATGCTGCAGGCGTTGCTGCACCTGGAGATCGACCAGCGCCGGCACCGCTGCATCTTCGCGTACCGCCTGTTGCATGGCAGCGCAATTGCGCTGCGCGGCTGCCAGTAGCAGCTGCGCACGCAGCTTCATGCGTTGCTGCAGCTCATCGGTGGCATGGATCTGTGGCAACAGTTGCGCTGCCTTCGCGTACTGCCCCTGCGCCACCAGCACATCCACACCCGTCTCGTCGGCGTCATCCCGGCCACGCAGGACTTGTGCCTGGGCCAGTGTTTCGGCGGCCAGGTGCGGCTGGTTGGCGGCAATCTGTATCCGCACCAGATGGACCAGCGGATACAGCCGCAGCGGGTCCTGCGGCACCGCGGCCGCCCTCGCATAGGGTTCAGCCTCGCTGAACTGGTTGGCCTGCAGGAGGTACCAGGATGTGTTGGACAGCCCGGCAAACGAATCCGGGTAGACCTTGGCCAGCGTGCGCCATTGCTCCAGCGCCCATCCCCCTGGCTCCAGCTCGGCCATCCATGCCTTCAGATACAGCCGCTCGCGTGGCGGGAGGCGATCCTGGAGGTCCAGTGCATGTTGCATGGCGTCGCGTGCGCGCCGCCCTTCCTCAACGCGCGCGTGCAGCTTGGCCACGCCCATGTAGGCCAGGGCGAAACCGGGGTCGATGTCGATCGCGGCCTGGTAGAGGTTGCGTGCCTCCTCAAAGCGGCGCTGGCCCAGCGCGCTCTCGGCCAGGGCGAACGCACGCAGTGCGCGCAGGTCCTGGGTCGATGCCCGAGGCAATGGCAACGACTGTTCCAGGCTTGCCACCGACTCACCCAGTCCGCGGCGCAGGCGCCCGACCACGTCGTCCACCGCGAATACCATCTGGTCGGATCGGTCCGCGCTGGCGGTAAACGTCTGGATCACCTGGCCACTGCCCGGCGCTGCAACGTCGATGGCGAGCTCGTAGCCGCCGATCTTCTGCCGCACCGTTGGCAACAGCACGGCGCGTGCGCCTTCACGTACGGCAACATCGACGGCAGTATCCCGGTTGAGCCGGGTGTCGCCCGAGAGCCGTGCCATCTCCAGGCTTTCGCGGATCTTGCCCTCGGACAGCACGTTCACGTAGCGCGACTGCTCCAGCGCGATCCGGATCGCATGCCGCATCGAGTCGTCGAAGATCGGGTCGCCGGTGAGGTTGTCCACGTCCCCCAGCACCACCCAGTCACGCTCGGCGAACGCGATCGCCGGTTCCGGCCGCAGCAGCAGCCAGCCGCCCAGCACCGCCACAGTCAGCACCAAGCCTTGGGCGGCGAGCACCAGCGGCTGACGCCACAGCGGCAGGTCGCGGCGTGCCTTGGCATTGGCACGCGGCATGCGCAACGGCGCCGAACCGATCTCGCCCACTTCGATCACTTCCTGCACCACCGGCACGCCCTTGAAGCGCCAGCGGCCGTGTGATTTCCACAGCAGGCGCGGGCCACGTTCACCCAGCGCATCAGTGGCACGGCGGGTGAGCGATTCGGCCACGGCCGACAGCAGGATCTGGCCAGGCCGTGCCAGCATCATCAGCCGCGCCGCCATCGGCTTGGCCAGGCCTTCCACCTCCATCGACTTGGCGCCGGCCCGGATGGCCTCTGCACTGTTTTCCCAGGTCAGCACGTCACCCACGTGCAGGCCTGCACGCGCGCGCAGTTCGATCTCGCGCTGCTGGCCCAGCGCATGCAGTTCACGCTGGTAGTCCAGGGCGAAACCCAGCGCATCGACCGCGCGCTCGAACAGCATGAACAGGCCATCGGAGCGGTCGATCAGCTGGCCGTTCCAGCGGTGCTGCAATATCAGCACCAGGCGGTCGTGTTCCTGGAACAGGCTCGCTGCCGCCACATCGCCGATCCGCTCGACCAACTGCAGCGAATCACACAGATCGGTGAACAGCAGGGCGCGCAGCTGGGGGCTACGCGGGGCTGACGTTCCGTTGTCGCCATTCATCGCCTGCATCTCCCTATGGGCCGTCCGGATCAACCGCCCAGCGCAGGCAGTTGCCACCATCGCGCTTGGCCTGGTACAGCGCACGGTCCGCATGGGCGTACCACTCGCTCCAGCCTGCTTCCGGTGCCAGCAGGCTGGCACCAATGCTGACCAGGCTGACGTGCGGCGTGCCATGGTTGCGCTCGAGCAGGCCGTGCACCGCGCTGAGAATGAACTCGGCCGCGTGCTGCACGATCTCATGATTGCCACGGCGCAGGATCAGGCAGAACTCATCACCGCCCAGGCGACAGGCCAGGTCCTGCTCACCGGCCATCGAGCGCAGGATGTTGCCCATGCTCTGCAGCACGCGGTCACCGGCCTGGTGGCCGTGACGATCGTTGATCTGCTTGAAGCGATCGCAGTCGATCAGCAGCAGTGCCTGCGGCTGCCCATCGCCATCGCCATCGGCACGGCATTCCTGCAGATACAGGGTCAGGCCGCGGCGGTTGTGCAGACCGGTCAGCTCATCGGTACGCACCAGCTCACGGGTGTGGGTCAACTGGTGGGTGGTGATGTACAGGTTGTCCAGCGCGGTTTCCAGATCATGGTTGCGCCGGCGCAACTGGCTGATCAGGGCCTGCTCGTTGGTCAGCACGCGCATGATCGTGCGGCGCAGGAAATAGGCGACCAGGCCGGGATCGGATTCGACCAGCCGATGGAAATCGGCCGGCCCCAGCTCCAGCACTTCACAGTCGGCCAGCGCACGTGCACTGGCGCTGCGCAGGTGATCGCCGACCAGCAGGCCAAGCTCACCGAAGAACTCATGCTGGCCGAGCGTCTTGATCACCAGGTCCTCGCCGAAGTCCAGTTCGATCTGGCCTTCGAGGATCACATACATCCGTTCACCGCGATGCCCACGCTGGAACAACCACTGTCCGGCATGAAGCTTGCATGGACGGGCGAATCTGGCGAACAATGCGACTTCGGCATCGGACAGCAGCGCGTGCACGATCTCGGCCATCGCCACCCGGGCGATACCTGTCGTCACATCACTGTTCTCGGCCGCACCCCTGCCGGTCATTCCCTGCACCCGCCGCCAGCGTCCCCTGGTGAGCCGCGGAGCATAGCACCGCTTTAAAGTGTGCGCCCTATCTCATTTTGACCCCTCTGCCGATCTTGATTGATGTGAAGATCGGTGGTGGCCCGTTCTGGTCACGGGTGTCCGGGCAAAACCCCTGCTGGATCAATTCGATGCCGGGTTTCACAGGGTTTTGGCCAAGTTGCCGGCACACGGGGTGCGCCGGATTGACGCTGCCCGCATTCGCAGCGGTTCCATCGATACAACAACGCCGGCAGGTCCCCCGACCGGCCGGCGTTGTCTGGCCCTTCCCTGGCCACCCTGATCGGATTTCGAGGCTTCGGTAGAGCCGGCCGCTGGCCGGCTTCCCTGTGGTGCCCGGAGGATCACATGGTTGCCGGCCATCGGCCGGCATTACGGATCACGCGGCGCGTTCGCTGCGCCCGCCGTGGAACTGTTCTTCCTCGGTCGAGCCGGTCAGTGCAGTGGTCGAGGACTGGCCCTGCTGGATCGCCTGGGTGACCGCATCGAAGTAGCCGGTGCCGACCTCGCGCTGGTGCTTGACCGCAGTGAAGCCACGCTCGGCGGCTTCGAACTCGGCTTCCTGCAGTTCTACGAAGGCACTCATCTGGCGGCGTGCATAGCCGTGGGCCAGGTTGAACATGCCGTAGTTCAGCGCGTGGAAACCGGCCAGGGTGATGAACTGGAACTTGTAGCCGTAGCTGCCCAGTTCACGCTGGAACTTGGCGATGGTGGCGTCGTCCAGGTTCTTCTTCCAGTTGAAGCTGGGCGAGCAGTTGTAGGCCAGCAGCTTGCCGGGGAACTTCGCATGGATTGCCTCGGCGAACTTGCGGGCGAACTCCAGGTCCGGCTTGCCGGTCTCGCACCACACCAGGTCGGCATAGGGCGCATACGCCAGGCCGCGGCTGATCGCCTGGTCCAGGCCATTGCGCGTCTTGTAGAACCCTTCCACGGTGCGCTCGCCGGTGGCGAACGGCTTGTCGTTGCCGTCGATGTCGCTGGTCAGCAGGTCGGCGGCTTCGGCATCGGTACGCGCCACCAGCAGGGTCGGCACGCCCAGCACGTCGGCGGCCAGGCGCGCGGCATTGAGCTTCTCGATCGCCTCGCGGGTCGGCACCAGCACCTTGCCGCCCATGTGGCCGCACTTCTTCACCGAGGCCAGCTGGTCCTCGAAGTGCACGCCGGCGGCACCGGCCTCGATCATCGCCTTCATCAGTTCGAAGGCATTGAGCACGCCGCCGAAACCGGCCTCGGCGTCGGCCACGATCGGCTGCAGGAAATCGATATCGTCCTTGCCTTCGGCGTGGTGCAGTTGGTCGGCGCGCAGCAGCGTGTTGTTGATGCGCTTGACAACCGCCGGCACCGAATCGGCCGGGTACAGCGACTGGTCCGGATACATCTGGCCGGCCAGGTTGGCGTCGGCCGCCACCTGCCAGCCGGACAGGTAGATCGCTTTCAGGCCAGCCTTGACCTGCTGCATGGCCTGGTTGCCGGTCAGTGCACCCAGCGCGTTGACGAACTCGCGCTCATGCAGCGACGCCCACAGCTTCTCCGCACCCAGGCGGGCCAGCGAATGCTCGATGTGGACGGTGCCGCGCAGGCGCACCACGTCGGCGGCGCTGTAGTTGCGCTGGATGCCTTCCCAACGCGGGTTGGTATCCCAGTCGTGCTGGATCTGTTCGGCAGTGGGCAGCTTGCTCATGTCTTTCTCCAGTTCGGTTCGTGCGTGCAGCGGGGAGGGAAACGGCGGGATGGCGGGCAGTCGGTCAGTCGATGCGCGCGTAGGCCGGCAGGGTCAGGAAATCGGTCAGTTCGTTGCTGCGGCTCAGTTCGCCCAGCAGGGCGATGGCTTCGCCGATGCGGGCGCCACCGGGCAAAGCAGTGGTATCGCCCAGCCGTGCCGGGAGTTGCGCCAGCGTGGCGTCGAGCAGGGCCAGGTCGATCGCAGTGCCATCGTCCAGCTGCTGGCCCGGCGTATGCAGCCACTGCCAGAGCTGGCTGCGGCTGATCTCGGCGGTGGCCGCGTCTTCCATCAGGTGATGGATCGGCACGCAACCGTTGCCATCCAGCCATGCGGCCAGGTAGCGCACGCAGACTTCCACGTTGCCTTCGAAGCCGGCGCGGGTGATGGTGCCCGGTGGCCGCGCGATCAGCTCATCGCGACCGACGCGCACGTCCTGGCGCAGCACGCTGTGCTGGTTCGCGGTAGGCATGTGCTCATCGAAGATGGCCATCGCCACCGGAATCAGCGCCGGGTGCGCGACCCAGGTGCCGTCGTGGCCGGCAGTGACTTCGCGCAGCTTGTCCGCGCGCACGCGGGCCATCGCCTGTTCGTTGGCGGCGGCATCGTTGTTGATCGGGATCTGCGCGGCCATGCCACCCATCGCATGCGCACCACGGCGATGGCAGGTCTGGATCAGCAGTTCCGAGTACGCCTTCAGGAACGGCTGGGTCATGGTCACCTGGCCGCGCTCGGGCAGCACGCGGTCGGCATGGCGGCGGAAGGTCTTCAGGTACGAGAAGATGTAATCCCAGCGCCCGCAGTTCAGGCCGACGATGCGGTCACGCAGCGCGTGCAGGATCTCGTCCATCTCGAACACCGCCGGCAGCGTTTCGATCAGCACGGTCACCTTGATCTGGCCGTGCGGCAGGCCGAGCATGCCTTCGATGTGCGACAGCGCGGTCTCCCACAGCGCCGCCTCTTCCATGCTTTGCAGCTTGGGCAGGTAGAAGTACGGGCCGCGGTCCTTGGCCTGCAGGGTGCGGGCGTTGTGGAAGGCGAACACCGCCGCGTCGAACAGGCCGCCGGCGATGAACTGGCCATCGATGCGCACGTGCTTCTCGTCCAGATGCCAGCCGCGCGGGCGCACGATCAGCACGGCCTGTTCGTCGTACGGGCGCAGGGTGTAGTGCTTGCCATTGGCGGCGGTGAATTCCAGATCACCACGCACTGCTGCCGCCAGCGACTGCTGGCCGGCCAGCAGGTTGCGCCAGGTCGGCGAGGTCGAATCCTCGAAGTCGGCCATGAACACCTTGGCGCCCGAGTTCAGCGCGTTGATGACCATCTTCGGGTCGGTCGGGCCGGTGATCTCGACGCGGCGGTCCTGCAGCGCGGCCGGCAGCGGCGCGACGGTCCAGTCGCCGCTGCGAATGGCGGCAGTGTCATCGCGGAAATCCGGCAGGCCGCCCTGGTCGAAGAACGCCTGGCGCTCGCGGCGTGCCTGCAGCCGTGCCTGCCGGCCCGGTTCCACCGCGCGGTGCAGCGACACCAGCAGCGCCAGCAGCGGCGCCGGCAGCACGGTGTCCTGGCCGGCCACGCGGGTCGCCAGGGCGATACCGGGGGTGGCCTTGCTGGCAGGAGTGGGAACAGCGGAAGCGACGGCGGACATGAGGCGACTCCAGCAATGGGGGAACGTCTCCACGGTGCCGCCGGGGCCGAGTATTTGGCAAAACAGTTTTTGCAATGCTCTACATAAATTGTGCTAATACTTGTAACGCCATGACCACGCGCCCCTCGCCAAGTCCGCGTTTTTCCTACAAATCCGACCGGTTGAAGCCGCTGCGCGCGTTCTGCCAGACGGTGCGCCTGGGCTCGGTCTCACGGGCGGCTGAGGCGCTTTTTGTCAGCCAGCCCGCCATCAGCCTGCAGTTGCAGGCGCTGGAGCGTGAGCTGGGGGTACCGTTGTTCGAGCGCAGCGGGCGACGGCTGGTGCCCAGCCGCGAGGGCCAACTGCTGTATGAAATGGCGCAGCCGCTGGTGGAAAACCTGGATGGGCTGGAGGCGCGCTTTCGCGACAAGGTGCGCGGGCTGGACGCCGGCGAGCTGAACATCGCCGCCAACAGCTCGACCATCCTGTACCTGCTGCCGAAGATCGTCGAACGCTTCCGGACGCACCATCCGGACGTGCGCCTGACCCTGCACAACGCGATCAGCGCCGATGGCACCGACCTGCTGCGCGAGGATGCCGCCGACCTCGCAATCGGTTCGATGACCGATGTGCCGGCCGACCTCAGCTACGCCCCGGCCTACCGTTTCGAGCAGGTGCTGATCGCGCCGCACGATCATCCGCTGGCCAGCGGTGGCGAGCTGGAGCTGGCCGACATCGCCCGCCATCCGCTGGTGCTGCCACCGAAGCGGCAGATCACCTACCGCCTGGTCGACCAGGTGTTCCAGCGCCATCGCATCGCCTACACCGTAGCCCTGGAGGTCGGTGGCTGGGAGGTGATCAAGCAGTACGTGGCGATGGGCATGGGTATTTCCATCGTGCCGGCGCTGTGCCTGAACGAGGCCGACCACGAGCGGCTGGCGGCGCGCTCGATGAAGCGCTGGTTCCCCGAGCGCAGCTATGGCGTGATCGTGCGACGTGGCAAGGCGTTGTCGGCGCAGGCGCGGGCGTTCATCGAGCTGATCCAGCCGGAGTTGTTCAGTCCGCGCGACTACGACCAGAGCGGGCATTCAGAGCGGTGAGAGGTGCTCGGCAGGGCTGCGCCCTGCACCTGCCGAATCAACGTCAACGTCAAAAGCGGGCATTCCGTGGGATGGCGGGGTGGGTGTCGACCTTGGTCGACACGGTAGATCAACGCCATGCGTGGATGCCTTCGATCCACCGGGGTCAAAGCCCGCCGCTGCGCAACGGGATCTGACCCCCACTTCCGACCCCATTTCCCGCTGGCGATGAATAGACTGGCCCCATGTCCATCGAACTCCGCCACCTTCGCTACTTCCTCGCCGTTGCCGACACGCTGCACTTCGGCCAGGCGGCCGAGCGGCTGGGCATGTCACAGCCGCCGCTCAGCCAGCAGATCCGCCAGCTGGAAGAACTGATCGGCGCGCGCCTGTTCGTGCGCAGCCATCGCCGGGTGCAGCTGACGCCTGCGGGCGAGCTGCTGCAGGAACGTGCGCGCGCCATCGTGCAGCAGGTGGAAGCGGCGGTGGACGAGGTGCAGCGCGCGCAGCGCGGCGAGCAGGGCGAGCTGCACATCGGGCTGACCCGGGCCACGCCGCTGTCGCCGCAGATTCCGCGCTCGATCCTGCATTACCGGCAGCAATACCCGCAGGTGCGGTTGCAGCTGAGCGAGATGAACACGTTGCAGCAGATCGATGCGCTGCTCGATGGCAGCCTGGACGTGGGCATCATCCGCAAGCGCGCGCTGCCGCCGGAACTGGTGGCGCACAGCCTGTTCGTCGATCCGCTGGCGTTAATCGTCCATGCCGGCCACCCTGCCCTGCATCGGCTCTCGAAGCAGGGCACACTGTCGCTGCACGATTTCGCACAGGAGCCGTTCGTGGCGTTCCGTCGCAGTGCCGGCGCCGGCATCCACGACCACATGATCGCGCTGTGTGCGGCTGCCGGATTCACGCCGCGCATCGTGCAGGAAGCGGGTGAAGCCTCAACGCTGATCAGTCTGGCCGCCGCGGGCTTGGGCGCGGCCATCCTGCCGTCGTCGTGCGATCACATCCGGGTGGAAGGATCGCGCTTCGTGGCACTGGCCGATGCTGGTGCGCATTCGGAAGTGCAGCTGGCATGGCATCGCGAACGGGTGACACCCCTGATCCGCAATTTCGCCACGCTGCTGCGCTCGGCATTCGCGGGTAGAGTCGACTGTTAGTCGACTATCGCGCGCAGCACGGGATTTTTGCGGTCTGATCGAAGAGCAGTCGACCAACAGTCGACTCTACCTCGGCAGGCGCCGATGCTATCGGAGGTGCAGCTGGCCTGGCATCGGAAACGGGTAACGCCGTTGATCCGCAATTTCGCCACGCTGCTGCGCGCGGCGTTHGCCGGTAGAGTCGACTGTTAGTCGACTTTCGCGCGCAGCGCGGGATTTTTGCGGTCTGATCGAAGAGCAGTCGACCAACAGTCGACTCTACCTCGGCAGGCGCCGATGCTATCGGAGGTGCAGCTGGCCTGGCATCGGAAACGGGTAACGCCGTTGATCCGCAATTTCGCCACGCTGCTGCGCGCGGCGTTHGCCGGTAGAGTCGACTGTTAGTCGACTTTCGCGCGCAGCGCGGGATTTTTGCGGTCTGATCGAAGAGCAGTCGACCAACAGTCGACTCTACCTCGGCAGGCGCCGATGCTATCGGAGGTGCAGCTGGCCTGGCATCGGAAACGGGTAACGCCGTTGATCCGCAATTTCGCCACGCTGCTGCGCGCGGCGTTYGCCGGTAGAGTCGACTGTTAGTCGACTTTCGCGCGCAGCGCGGGATTTTTGCGGTCTGATCGAAGAGCAGTCGACCAACAGTCGACTCTACCGTAGGCGCTGGATCAGGCCGTCACCGGCTGCGGGGCGCGCTGCTGCAACGCCCAGACGATGCCACCGCCGATCAGGGTCAGCACGGCGGCGAACACACACACACCCAGCCAGTCCCAGGCCGCATAGGCCAAGCCACCGACCCCACCCAGCTGCTGGCCACCGAATGGCCACCGAAGAAGCCGAACGTCACCAGCGCGATGCCCAGCGCCATCGTGCCCAGCCACGGCATCGCCAGCAGCGCGATGCCGGCACCGATCAGCGCGAAGGAGATCGACAGGATGCGGCCACGGCCGTAGCGCGTGGCCTGCTGGCCCATCCACGCCGAACTGAAGGTACCCACCAGATACACGCTGAAGATCAACCCGACCACGGTCTGGCTGAGGTGATACGGCGGTGCCAGCAGGTGGTAACCGAGGTAGTTGTAGAGGGTGACGAACACGCCCATCAGCACGAACGAGGTAGCGAACAACCACGGCAGGCCCGGGTCGGCGAACAGCGTGCGCCAGCGTGACGGCAACTGGCGCAGGCCACCGCGCCGGGGCTGGAAATGCCGCGACGGCGGCAGTTGCAGCCACAGCAGCGCGGTGCTGGCGATGGCGATGATCGAGACCACACCGATGCCCCAGCGCCAACCCCAGTGGTCGGCGATGATGCCGGCCAGCAGACGTCCGCTCATGCCGCCAATGGCGTTGCCGCCGATGTACAGACCCATCGCCAGGCCCAGCGCGCGGCTGTCCATTTCCTCGACCAGGTAGGTCATTGCCACCGCCGGCACGCCACTCAGCGCCAGGCCGAGCAGGGTGCGCAGCACCAGCAACGTGGTCCAGTTGTCCACCAGCGCGGTGCTGAGCGACAGCATGGCCGAGGCCAGCAGCGCGGCGATCATCAGCGGGCGACGGCCGACCGCGTCGGACAGCAACCCGGCCAGCAGCATTGCCACCGCCAGCGTGCCAGTGGTCAGCGACAGTGACATCGCGCTGCCGGCAGCGGACACACCGAAGTGGCGGCTGAATTCGGGCAGCAGCGGCTGCACCGTGTACAGCAGGCCGAAGGTGGAGAAGCCGGCGAGGAACAGCGCCAGCGCAGTGCGGCGGAAGGCCGGCGTGCCCTGCTGGATGCGGGTGTCGGTGCCGGTATCGAGAGTGGAAGGACGGCCCTCAACGGCCGCCGCGGTTTCGCCAGTCATGGGATCGATGGGCCGGTGGGGGCGGCCGGGTGGAGAGGAACGGGCCCAGACTAGGCCCGTCCATCCAGTCGATCCATAACCTGTTGGATCATGATTGATACATGGAAAGTATCAATTCAGCTTACAGGCGCTGCCACTCGAAGCCGTCGCCACGGCGGTAGTACACCGCCACCGCGCGGCCATAGACCTTGTCGGCGTCGACAAACCCGAAGAAGCGGCCATCGAAGCTGTTGCCCCGGTGGTCGCCGAGCACCAGCAGCTTGCCGGCCGGCACCACCAGATCGGCGATGTCCGGGCCACCGCCCATGTCCAGGTCGAGGCGGGCGCGACGCTCGCCGAAGGCTTCCACGTCCTGCAGGTCGGCCATCTGCAACGGCTGGCCATTGATGCTCAGGTGGCCCTCGCGCATCTGCACGTGGTCACCGGCCACCGCGGCAATGCGCTTGATCAGGCGGGTGCCATCGGCCGGCGAGTCGAACACCGCCACTTCGCCGCGTTGCGGGGTGCCGGTGGCCAGCAGTTCCTTGCCGGTGAACGGCAGGCGCAGACCATAGGCGCGCATGTCCACCACCACCCGGTCGCCGGGCTGCAGGGTCGGCTGCATCGAACCGCTCGGCACCACGTAGTGGTTGGCCAGGGTATCGCGCGCGGCGGCGAGCAGGCCGAGCATCACCAGCAGCGGCAGCGCCTCCTTCTTCAGCCAGGCCAGCGCGCGTTCGGAAAAGGGAGGGCGGGCAACAGCGTCCATGGCAGGCTCCGGGTGGGTGGTATCGGCATCTGACCACATCCGGGCCGAAGAGGTTCCCGCGCCGGCTTGTTGTAGAGCCGAGCCCGCGCTCGGCTGCTCTTCGAGCGTAGGTGCACGCCAGCCGAGCGTAGGCTCGGCTCTACAGGAAGGGTTACGCAGGTTTTACGCGCGCACCCGGCCACGGGCATCGCACCTTTACGGGCAGCACGCGCATCGTGTGTCCACCGCGCCGCAGGGCGCATTCCGCAAGGTGTTGTATGACCCTCCTGGTGATCCGCCACGCGTCTCCGTCGGCGCCGCGCCCGCAGTTGCCGGCGCAGCTGAGCGGCCATCGCGTGCTGTGCAGCGACTGCGCCAGCCTGTCCGAAGTGCGCCAATGCCTGTGCCAGCCGCAGGCGCGCTCGGCCGACTGGGTGCTGCTGGACGTCGGCGTGGCCGACGAAGCGCAGTGGCAGGCCGAAGGTGGCGCACTGCAGGCGGCGCTGGAACGGCTGCCGGCGCAGTACATCGAGTTGCAGGCCCCGAGCGAGCGTGGCCTGGATGCGCGCCTGCACCTGCAGCACGGCCCGTCCGCGGTGGTGATCGACCAGCGCAGCCAGCAGGCCGGCTATCCGCTGTCGCTGGCCATTGTCGGCCGCCGCCTGGCGCAGGAGGGCTGAGCCATGTCGATCTTCATCATCCGTGGCCCGGAAGCTGCCGGCGCGCTGATCCGCACGGCCATGCCGCTGCCGGCACCGGTACTGAAATCGCTGGTGCATCGTGCGATCGACGCCGGCACCAGCGTGGCGATCCGTGCCTGCGGTTCGGAACAGGAACTGCTGGATGCGCTGCGCGTGGCCGACCACAGCCGCGGCGAAGTGACCCTGCTCGATCCGGGTGCGTGTGCCAACAGCCTGCGCCTGCAGCGGCTGCTGCCGTACCTGCACAACGCCTATGTGGAAGTGCATGACGACGGTGCGGTGGCCGAGCCGTGCCTGCCGGCCGGTGTCGGCCAGCGCCTGGGCATTGCGGCCGGGTATGGTGCGCAGAGCTATGTGCTGGCGCTGGATATCGCGCTGGACCACCTGGGGTTGGCCGAGCAGGCCAATCGCGTGCACGTGGGCACGTGACGCGCTTCTGTAGAGTCGAGCCATGCTCGACTGGTTTTCCTGGAAAGGCAGCCGAGCATGGCTCGGCTCTACAAAAACGTCGAGCAAGCTCGACGCTACACAAGGAAAAACGGCGGGGTTGCCCCCGCCGTTTTCTGTTTCTTACTTCAGGCCGCGGAACTTCAGCAGCGGTTCCACCGACGGATCCTTGCCACGGAAATCGCGGTACAGGGTCGACAGCTCCACGCTGTTACCGCGCGAGAGGATCTTGTCGCGGAATTCCTGGCCGTTGGCGGCGGTCAGGCCACCGTGTTCGGTGAACCACTGGTAGGCGTCGTGGTCCAGCACTTCGGCCCAGAAGTAGGCGTAGTAGCCGGCCGAGTAACCGCCACCCCAGATGTGGTCGAAGTAGGTGGTGCGGTAACGCGGCGGCACCTGCGGCAGGTCAACCTTGAACTTCTTCAGCGCGCTGGCTTCAAAGGCGCCGACATCCTGCAGCGGCGCGTCGGCCTTCTGCGTGTGCCAGGCCAGGTCCAGCAGTGCGGCCGACAGGTACTCGGTGGTCGCATAGCCCTGGTTGAAGCTGCGTGCCTTGAGGATCTTGTCGACCAGTTCCTGCGGCATCGCTTCGCCGGTCTTGTAGTGCTTGGCGTAGTTGGCGAACACCTTCGGGTCCAGCGCCCAGTGCTCGTTGAACTGCGACGGGAACTCGACGAAGTCGCGCGAGGTGGCGGTGCCGGCGATCGACGGGTACTTCACGTTCGAGAACATGCCGTGCAGCGCATGGCCGAACTCATGGAACAGGGTGGTGACGTCGTCGAAGCTGATCAGCGCAGGCTGGCCGGCGGCCGGTTTGGTGAAGTTGCAGACGTTGTAGACCACCGGCTTGGCACCGGTCAGGCCGTCCTGTTCGACGAACACGTCCATCCAGGCGCCGCCGGACTTGCTGTCACGCTTGAAGTAGTCGGTGTAGAACAGCGCCAGCGAGGTGCCGTCCTTGTCGAACACTTCGTACACCTTCATGTCCGGGTTGTAGGTTGGAATGTCGGTGCGCGGCTTGAAGGTGATGCCGTACAGCTGGGTGGCGGCGTAGAAGACGCCGTTCTGCAGCACATTGTCCAGCTCGAAGTACGGCTTGATCTGCGACTCGTCCAGATCGTACTTGGCCTTGCGCACCTGCTCGGCGTAGAAGTCCCAGTCCGAAGCAGCGACCTGGAAACCACCCTTCTGTGCGTCGATCACCTTCTGGATCTCGCCGGCTTCGGCACGCGCCTTGGCGGTGGCCGCCGGCACGGTGTCGGTGAGCAGCTTGAGCGCGGCGGCCGGGGTCTTGGCCATCTGGTCGCCCAGCTGGTAGTCGGCGAAGGTATCGAAGCCAAGCAGCTTGGCCTTCTGCGCGCGCAGCTGGGCCAGGCGCTGCACGGTCTGCCGGGTGTCGTTGGCATCGCCACGCTCGGCGCGGGTTTCCGAAGCCTTCAGCACGGCGGCGCGCTGGTCTCGGTCGCTCAGCGAGCCGAGCACCGGCTGCTGGGTGGTGTTCTGCAGCGGCAGCAGGAACTTGCCATCCAGCTTGCGATCCTTGGCGGCGTTGGCAGCGTTGTTGATCGCATTCTCGTCCAGGCCGGCCAGCTTGGCCTTGTCGTCGACAACGACGGCCGCAGCGGCGGTGGCGGCCACCAGACGGGTGTGGAACTGGGTGGAAAGTGTGGTTTCTTCCACGTTGAGCTTGCGCAGCGAGGCCTTGTCGGCGTCGGACAGCTGTGCACCAGCGCGCACCAGGCCGTCGTAGTAGTGCTCGACCAGGCGCTTCTGCACCGGGTCCAGTTCCAGCGTGTCACGCTGGTCATAGATGGACTTCACACGCGCGAACAGCTTCGGATCAAGGTTGATCTCGTCCTGGTGCGCGGCCAGCTTCGGTGCCACCTCTTCCTGGATCTTCTGGCGCGCATCGTTGGTATCGGCCTGGACCAGGCCGAAGAAAATGCGCGACACGCGGTTCAGGGTCTCGCCGCTGCGCTCCATCGCCACGATGGTGTTGTCGAAGGTAGCCGGCTCGCTGCTGTCGGCGATCTTGCGCACGTCGGCCAGGTGCTGGCGCATGCCTTCCTCGAAGGCCGGCAGGTAATCGCTGTCCTTGATCTTGTCGAACTGCGGCGCTTGGAACGGCAACGTGCTGGCGCTCAGCAGCGGATTGGTGGAGGCTTCGGCCGGCTGCTGGGCCGGGGTCTTCTGGGCATCGGACACGGGGGTGGACTCCTTGCCGGAACAGGCCGCCAGCGCCAGGCTGATGGCGGCGGCCAGGACTACGGTACGCGACATGTAAAACACTCCTTGGGCAGACGGTACGGGATACCAGCCCTCCACCCTACTCCTGTCGCGCGCGCCCGGCATGTGCCGGACGTGGCGTCTCTGCAGCGGCCTGCGGCCGGCTCAGACCGTGCCGCGGGTCTTGCCCATCCACGGCCGGTAGAACTCGCGGATGGCAGCCATGTCGGCGGCGTCATCGCCGCTGGGCGTGAAAAGCGGGCCGATGCCGATGGTCTTTTCCGGATAGTGGAAATACGCGGCAAGGATCGGCACGTCGGCCATCCGGGCGATCTTCAGGAAGCCGGCCTTCCAGTCCTTCACCGCCTTGCGGGTGCCCTCGGGGGTGATGGCGAACCACATCTTGTCGTTGTTGCGCAACAGGTCCACCGCCTGGCCCACCGTGCCCTGCGGCGAGCTGCGGTCCAGCGGGATCACGCCCAGCCTGTGCAGCAGCGGACCCAGCGGCCACCAGAACAGCGAGGCCTTGCCCAGCACCTTCACCTTCATGCCCAGCGCGATCTTGGCCGCCATGCCCCACAGGCCGTCCCAGTTGGACGAGTGCGGCGCGATGATGAAGACCAGCCGGGGAATGTCAGGCAGGGTGCCGATCACCTTCCAGCCGCCCATGCGCAGGGTGCAGCGCGCCAGCCAGCGCAGGAAGGCGTTGGGTTTGACCTGCGGCATCTGCGGCGGCACGGCCGGCAGCAACGAAGTCGGCTTGTTCAAGCAATCACTCCCAGTCACGTGATGAGCGCCCGCGCTTGATCTGCGCGCGCCCGCGTTTGGCGTCCAGACGACGCAGTTTCGACCCGAGGGTCGGCTTGGTGGCCTTGCGCGGTTTGGGCACGCTCAGCCCGGCCTGGATGAAGGCCGCCAGCCGCTCGCGCGCATCCTCGCGATTGCGATCCTGGGTACGGAAACGTTGCGCGTCGATGACCAGCACGCCTTCGCCGGTCATGCGCCGGTCACGCCGCGCCAGCAGGCGCGTGCGCAACGGTTCGGGCAACGAGGGCGAGTTGGCCACATCGAAACGCAGTTCCACCGCGGTGGAGACCTTGTTGACGTTCTGGCCGCCGGCGCCACTGGCGCGCACGAACCGCTCGACGATCTCGCCGTCGGGGATTTCAAGCTGCGCGCTGATGCTGACCGGTCCACTGCCCATCCGCGCATTGTAGCGGCAGCCACGTGCCGGAGTGCGCATCGCGCGCCGTATGCCGCCGATCAGGTACCGAACACGCCGCCTTCGCCTTGGCTACGGGTATGCTGGCCGTCCCATGTACCGCAGGAAGCTCCGCATGACCCGCTCCGCACCCGCCCTGCCATCCCTGCTGCGCCGCGCCGCCCTGCTGCTGGCGCTGGCCGTGGCCAGTGTCCCCGCCCTGGCCGCGCCGCCGACCGACGGCGACATCAACCGCCTGCTCTCGGCCTCGCGCGCGCAGAGCATGATCGACACCATGCTGCCGCAGATCGAGGCGATGCAGCAGCAGCAGTTCCAGCAGGTGGCCGCCCAGCGCCAGCTCAACGCCCAGCAGCAGGAACAGCTGAAGCGGATCCAGGCCCGCACCAGCCAGACCCTGCGCCAGGCGCTGTCATGGCAACAGCTGCGGCCGATGTACGTGGACCTGTACAAGAAGACCTTCAGCAAGGAGGACGTGCTTGCGATGGCCGAGTTCTACGAGAGTGCGGCCGGCCAGAGCCTGCTGGACAAGACCCCGGCGCTGATGCAGAACGTGATGGTGGCCATCCAGGCACGCATGCAGCCGCTGTTCGCGGACCTGCAGAAGGACCTGGAAGCGATCGTCAACGAGCCGGAAAAGAAATAACGGGGTGCGCCAGGCCACGCCCGGCCGCTGGCTGTAGAGCCGAGCCCACGCTCGGCTTACCGCAGCAGCATCAGGCGTCGTCCACCTGCCAGCCAAACAGGTCCAGCGCCTTCTGGAACTCGCGGTCCAGCGGTGCACGCACATCCACCGTGCCACCGTCCGGATGCGGGAAACGCAGCCGCTCGGCGTGCAGCAGCATGCGATGCACACCCTGCATGCGGAAGATGCGGTTGTGGCGGCCATCGCCATGGCTGGTGTCACCGATCATGTGATGCGAGAGGTGCTTGAGGTGCCGCCGGATCTGCCGGAAGCGTCCGGTCTGCGGCTGGCAGCGCAGCAGCGCGTAACGCGAGCTGGTGAACTCGCCGACCGGCACCGACAGCTCGCCGGTGGCCAGGCGCTGGAAGTCGGTGATCGCCGCCTTCTTCACCGGCTTTCCCGGCCCCCCGTCGAGGTCGTGGTCGACCCGCCAGGAGAGTTCGGCCGGCCAGCCCCGGCAGACGGTCAGGTAGTCCTTCAACACCTCGCCGCCCATCAGGGCCTTGCCCAACGCACTAGCGGTATCGCGGTCGAAGGCCAGCAACAGGCAGCCACTGGTGGCGCGGTCCAGCCGGTGAACCAGGAAGATCGGGCGGCCCAGCTGCTCGCGCAGGCGGTCGGCCAGGAAATCGTCTTCGCCACGGGCCAGCTTGCTGTCGTGGACCATCAGCCCGGCAGGCTTGTTGACCACGGCCAGGCGTTCATCCAGGTGCAGCAGCTGCAGGAGCGCGGTGTCGGTCTCGACCGCGGCGAGGGTGTCAGGTTCGGTGCTCACCGCAGGATTATCGGGGCTGGGCACTGAATGGGGTAGAGCCGGGCGCTGGCCGGCTGCCTCCGGGTCGCCTGATTGCCGCGGTTGCCGGCCAGCGGCCGGCACTACCGGATCAGGCGCGGGCAGCACGGAGGTCAGACGTTGCGCACGGCCAGCAGCTCGCCGTTGCCCACCGACACCAGGCTGGTGCTGAAGTCCGGATCAGCGTCCAGCAGCACGCGCAGCGGTTCCATCTGTTCTGCATGCGAGGTGGCGTTGTCCACCACCAGCAGGCCCCCCGGCCGCAGTACACGGCGCAGCTGTGGCCACCAGCCGGCGTACTGTTCGCGGTCCGAATCGAGGAACAGCAGATCGATGCTGCCGTCGGCGGCCTGCGCCAGCCACGACCCGGCATCGCCGTGCACCAGCGTGATGCGCTCGCCCAGACCGCTGCGCGCGAAATTCGCACGCGCCATCGCTGCCTTGTCCTCGGCAAATTCAAGCGTAGTTACATGGCCATCGATGGCTGTGGCGGCCTCGGCCAGCCACAGCGTCGAGTAGCCGTTGGAGGTGCCGACTTCCAGCACCCGCCGTGCGTTGCCGAAGCGCACCAGCACCGACAGCAGCTCGCCGGTGTCCGGCGTGATGTTGAGCATGCGCCGGCCGCGCTCGCTTTCGCGGGCGTCATTGTCGGCGCCGAAGTGGGCCAGCTCGTCCTTGAGCGCCTGCAGCATGGCGGCTACTTCCACCACGCGCGTGCCAGCGCAACGACGCCAATCGCGCCGGACAACCAGCTCCACATCGGCAGGTCGCCCCAGTACCAGCCCGGCGGCTGCACCACATACATCAGCGCGGCGATGGCCAGCAGGCCGACACCGGTGATCGCCCCGACCGCGCGCTTCTGCAGCCGCTGCAGGCTGGCATCGAGCGCGACCAGATCGCGCGAACGCATCGCAAGTTCGTGGCGGCCTTCCACCTGCTGGGTCAACCAGGCGTGCACCAGGCGCGGCATGTCCGGCGCATGGGTCATGATTTCCGGCAGGCGCTTGCCGAGCTCGCGCACCACGCGGCGTGGGCTGTAGCGCTCGCGCAGGATCTTCGCCAGCACCGGCTTGGCCACCGCCCAGATGTCGATCTGCGGGTCCAGCTGGCGGCCGACGCCCTCGATATTCAGCAGGGTCTTCTGCAGCAGGATCAGCTGCGGCTGCAGGGTCAGCTGGTAGCGCTGCGCCACGCGGAACAGCTTCATCAGCACTTCGGCCAGCGAGATCTGCGACAACGGACGGGTGAAGTACGGCTCGCACACCGAGCGCACGGCGGCTTCAAGATCATCGATGCGCACGTGGTCGGGCATCCAGCGCGCCTGCACGTGCAGTTCAGCGATGCGGCGGTAATCGCGGTTGAAGATGGCCATGAAATTCTCGGCCAGGTAGTACTGATCTTCCTGCGAAAGCTGACCCATGATGCCGAAGTCCAGCGCGATGAAGCGCGGGTTGGCACGGCGCGCTGGATCGGTATCGACCCAGATGTTGCCGGCGTGCGCATCGGCGTGGAAGAAGTTGTCGCGGAACACCTGGGTGTAGAACACCCGCACGCCCTTGGCTGCCAGCGCCTTGCGGTCGATGCCGGCCTTGTCCAGCGCGGCGATGTCATCGGACGGGATGCCCCACACGCGCTCCAGCGTCAATGCGCGCTCGGCAGTGTGGCTCCAGATCACTTCCGGCACGTACAGGTCGTCGGAATTTTCCCAGAAGCGGCGCAGCACGCTGGCATTGGCACCCTCGCGCTGCAGGTCCAGCTCGGCGGCCAGCGTGTTCTCGACTTCGGCCACCACCTCGCGCGGGCGGATCTTGTCGGCGCGCGGGTGGGTACGCTCGACCAGCGCAGCCAGCGAGTTGAGCAGCGCAATGTCGGCGTCGATCTGCTTCTCGATGCCCGGGCGCAGCACCTTGACCACCACCTGGCGGCCGTCAGCCAACGTGGCCGCGTGGACCTGCGCGATCGAGGCCGAAGCCAGCGGTTCGGTGTCGAAGCTGGCGAAGGCCTCGCTGACCGGCAGACCGAGCGCATCCTCGACGATGCGGCGCGCGGTCTCGCCATCGAACGGTTTGACCCGGTCCTGCAGCAGGGTCAGTTCGTTGGCCACGTCCGGCGGCACCAGGTCGCGGCGGGTGGACAGGATCTGGCCGAACTTGACGAAGATCGGGCCGAGGTCCTGCAGCGCCAGACGCAGGCGGGCGCCGCGCGACTGCGAAGCGATGCTGGCCGAGGCGCGCGGCACGAAGGGTTTGGCCAGGCGCAACCAGCGTTCGGCCGGTGTGCCCTGCAGCAGATCGTCGAGACGGTAACGCAGGATCACCCGGCCGATGCGGCTGGCCCGCAGCACGGCCTTCATGCGGCACCCCGCAGGCGCTGCACGCGTGCGCCAAGGCGCTCCACGTCATCGCGCAGCACATCCACGTCGTCGTGGAAGGCATCCAGCTCGGCACGTGGCACCACGTCGCGCGATTCCTCGGTGATGAACTCGGCGGCGCTGTGGGCCAGGTCGATCGCTCCCTGGCGCGCGTGCTGCAGCGCGCTGCGCAGGGTGTTGGCGACCTGCACGCCCAGTACTTCGCCGAACACGCTGACGAAGGGTTGCTGCCAGTCCGGATCAAAGCCCTTGGCCAGCTGCTGCAGGCGGCGCGCCAGTTCGGCGTCACCCGCTACACGAACCCGGCCCTTGCCGTTGTCGTTACCGCGGCGGGCGTTGGCCAGCAGCGGCAGCTGGGCCAGCACGCCAGCCAGGCTGCTGCGTACGGCCAGGTCGGCTTCCTGCGTGTCCACCGGACCGACCCGCAACTGGTCGCCGTCGACGCTGATGCGCATGGCCAGCGACGGTGCTTCCAGAGTCAGGTCGATATGCCGGCCGTCAAGGCTGGCCAAGGCATGGCGGGTATCCGGATCCAGCGCCAGTGCGCGGTTCAGGGCGATCTGCAGGGCGCGGCCAGCGACCGGCTTGAGGGACTTGAGCAGGGAGAGAGCCATGTACGCATTCTACCTGCGTGGGTGGGGGGCTTGGGCCGGGCGGCCGCCCGGCACCCGCAGAGGCACCGGCCGCTGGCCGGCAAGATCAACATCAAAAGCGGGCTATCCGTGGGATGGCGGGGTGGGTCCGGTTGCGGGGGACGCTGCAAGTACGTCCATGTAAGCTCGGTCGCCCCATCCATGCGGCTCACGCCCCCGCAACCGGACCCACCCCGCCTTCGACAGGTTCCCGCTGMTGTTGGTRGGTGTCGACCTTGGTCGACACGRTAGATCCACGCCATGCGTGGATGGATTTCTGGTTCATCTGTGCCTCACGCGGAGGGCCGATGAAGGTTCATGCTATGAGGCCACGCAAGCACAGGACATCGCATTCCCCATGGCACGGACCCGGGTCGGCATCATCTTCGGTGGCAAGTCTTCCGAGCACGAAGTTTCATTGCAGTCGGCGAAGAACATCCTCGATGCGCTCGACCGCGAACGCTTCGAGCCGGTGCTGATCGGCATCGACAAGCAGGGCCAGTGGCATCTGAGCCAGCCGGAGACGTTCCTGGTCAATGCCGATGATCCGTCGCGTATCGCGCTGCATCGGTCCGGCACGTCGCTGGCGGTGCGTCCGGGTGTGAAACAGGGGCAGCTGCAGCCGTGCGATGCGGCCAGCGCGCTCGGCCAGATCGACGTGGTGCTGCCGATCGTGCACGGGCCACTCGGCGAAGACGGTGCGCTGCAGGGCCTGCTGCGCATGGTCAACCTGCCCTTCGTCGGTTCGCCGGTGCTGGGCTCGGCCGCTGCGATGGACAAGGACGTGACCAAGCGCCTGCTGCGCGATGCCGGCCTGCAGGTGGCGCCGTGGCTGTGCATCCGCCGTCATCAGGCCGCAACGGTCGATGTCGATGCGGTGATCGCCCAGCTCGGCCTGCCGTTGTTCGTCAAGCCCGCCAACCAGGGTTCGTCGGTGGGCGTGAGCAAGGTCAAGGATGCCGCGGATTTCGCCGATGCGCTGGAACTGGCGCTGCGCTACGACCACAAGGTGCTGGTGGAATCGGCCGTGGTCGGCCGCGAGATCGAATGCGCGGTGCTGGGCAACGAGCAGCCGCAGGCCAGCGTATGCGGCGAGGTGGTGGTGCACGACGAGTTCTACGCCTACGACACCAAGTACATCAATGCCAATGGCGCTGACGTGGTGGTGCCGGCCGACATCGATGCCGCTACCCAGGCGCGCATCCAGCAGATCGCGCTGCAGGCCTACCAGGCGCTGGAATGCGCGGGCATGGCGCGGGTCGATGTGTTCCTCACCGCGGAGGGCGAGATCGCCATCAACGAGATCAACACGCTGCCGGGCTTCACCCGCATCAGCATGTATCCGAAGCTCTGGGGTGCCAGCGGCGTGGACTACACCACGCTGATCACGCGGTTGATCGAGCTGGCGCTGGAGCGCCATGCAGCGGATCGGGCGCTTCTGTAGATCTGTAGAGTCGAGCCACGCTCGACTCATGAAAAGCAGTCGAGCATGGCTCGACTCTACAAAGGGTGTGCCTACCAAGGTAGGCACCTACCAGACGATGGTGTGCTGACCGAGGTCGGCTTCCACCGGGAAGCGGCGTGC
>NZ_RAUX01000026.1 GCF_013464485.1 Stenotrophomonas maltophilia | reverse complement strand
GTCGGCGACCGGCACGCCCTGCGGGTTCTATCCGCGCTTGCGGAACATCGAGATCACCGCCAGCACCAGGAAGATCACGAACAGGATCCAGGCGATGTTGCTGGCGGCACCGGCGATGCCGGAGAAGCCGAGCACGGCGGCGATGATGGCGATGACGAAAAAGATGACGGCGTAATGCAGCATGGCGCTCCTCGCAGATGTCCGGGCCGTTGGATGGCGTGGGTCCATCCTCCCGATCTGGCGGTGTGCAACCAGTGATGGCGACCTATGCGGCAGATGAAGCCTTCAGCCTGCGCAGCCCTTCCTCGATGCTGACCTGCGGCACGTAGCCGAAGTCGCGGCGCGCCGGTTCCATGCTGTACCAGTGCGGCGTGCACAGCTGCTCGGCCAGGAAGCGGGTCAGCGGCGGTTCGCCGCGCAGGCGCAGCAGCGGCCACAGGCGCTCGCAGACAGCGCCGATGCGATAGGCGGTCCTGAAACTGATCGCCTTGTCCACCGTCGGCGCCCCCACCGCCTGCAGCAGCTTGTTGACCAGCTCGCGCATCGGCAGCGGCTCACCGTTGGAGATGAAGTAGGCCTTGCCTGCACATGCAGCGCCCGGAGCCAGTGCCTCGAAGGCGAGGAAGTGCGCGAGCGCGGCGTTGTCGATGTAGGTGGTATCGACCTTGTTGTTGCCATCGCCCACCAGGCGCAGGCGGCCCTGCCGTGCACGTTCGGCCAGGCGCGGCACCAGCTGCTGGTCGCCCGGGCCCCAGATCAGACGCGGGCGCAGCGCCACCGTCGCCAGCGAGACATCGTTGGCGGCCAGCACGCGCTGTTCGGCAATCGCCTTGGTCGCCGCATACGGTGCCTGGAAATCCTCGCCGTAAGGCACTTCGTCGGCGCCGAGGCCTTCCACCGGATGAGTGGCGCGGTGCGTCACGCTGGGCGTGGAGGTGTAGACCAGCCGGCTGATGCCATGCGCACGGCAGGCGGCGATCACATTGTCGGTGCCGACCACGTTGGCCTGGTGGTAGCTGTCATAGCTGCCCCAGGCACCGGCCTTGGCACCGTTGTGGAACACCGCATCGACGCCGGCCACCGCGTGCAGCACCGCTTGCGGATCAGCCAGGTCGCCACGGATCTGGCCCACGCCCAACGCCTGCAGTTGCGGGTAGTGGCTGCGGTTGAACGCCAGCACCTGGTGGCCACGTTCGACCAGCCCACGGCACAGTGCCTGGCCGAGGAAACCACCACCACCGGTGACCAGGATCTTCATGCGCGCTTCTCCAGTTCGGCGCTGGCCCAGACGGCGAGCTTCTCGCGGCCGATCTTGGCGTTGTGACGGATATCGACGGGGAACGCTGGGTGTACCAGGAAGTGCTGCAGGCTGGCCTCAGGCGTGCGCGCTGCGGCATGCGCACGCAGCGCTTCCTGCAGTGCCGGGCTGTCGGATTGGCCACGCTGCAGCTCTACGCACAACACCGGTACCTGCGCCCCGGCCACGCCGACGCCGACCAGCGCGGTGCGCGCCACGCCTGCGACGGTGTTGAACACCGGCTCGACCTGTTCGGTGTACAGCGGTCCGCGCGCGGTCTCCACGCGCTGCGTCTTGCGTCCACAGAACCACAGGCGGCCCTGCGCATCGAAGTAGCCCACGTCGCCCATGCGATGGACGATGCGGGTGCTGCCATCGGCCAGCGTCTCGCGGATCTTCGCTGCGGCCGTGGCCTGCGGGCGGTTGAAGTAGCTGTCGGTGGCGGTCGGCCCAGCCACGGTGATCTCGCCTACCTCGCCGGTGGCCAGCACGCGTGCCTGCGACCAGTCCGGCAACGGTGCGTCATCGATGGCGATGATGCGCACTTCGTTCGGTTCAACCACGCTGCCCACGCAGGTCCCGGCACCCGCCTCGGTGGCGGCGCGCGTACGCTCCAGTTCGCGGCCTTCAACCACCGCCACCGGCAGGCACTCGGTGGCGCCATACGGCGTCCAGAACTGCGCATTGGCGGGCAGCAGGCTGCGGATGATGGCGACCACGTCCGGCGGCACCGGCGCACCCGCCGAGGTCACCCGGGTGACCGTCGGCAGCGGCCGGCCATGCTTCGCCAGCACCCGCATCAGCGCCGGCGAGCCGAACAGCTGGGTCACGCCGAAACGCTGGATGGCGTCGTGCAGGCGCGCCGGGTCGGCCTGCGCCGGCCGGGTCGGGTCCATGTCCGGAATGACCGAGGTCAGCCCCAGCGCAGGGTCGAACAGCGCGAACGGCGGAAAGGTCGGCAGGTCCACCCCACCCGCTTCCATGCCGAAGGCACTGCCCAGCAGCTGGATCTGGCCAACGAAGTGGCGGTGCCGGTAGACCACGCCCTTGGGCACGCCGGTGGAGCCGCTGGTGAACAGGATCGCGGCCATGTCCTCGCCGTCGGTGGCGGCCAGCATCGGCCCACCGCTTGCGCCAGCGCGCTCCAGCGCAGCCAGGGTGGTCCCGCCCCAGCCGAGGCGGCGGCCGACGGTCACCAGACGGGTGGCTGACGGCGCCCAGCGCAGCACCAGCCGCGCCACATGCGCCAGCGGGATGCCGATGAAGGCCTCCGGCTGCGCCTCGTCCAGGCACTGCTTCAGCGCGCGCCTGTCGATGCCCGGGTCGACCAGCACCGGCACCGCGCCCAGCTTGAACAGGGCAAACATCAGCAGGAAAAACTCTGGCGACGGCCGCACCATCACCACCGTGCGCACCCCGCGGCCGATTCCGTAGCCGGCCAGGCCGGCCGCCATGGCGTCGCTGCGGGCGTCCAGCTGGCGGTAATCCAGGGTCACGTCGTAGGCGGCCATGCCGTTGCCGGCGCCACGGCGGCCAGGGCAGCGGATGGCGATCTGGTCTGGCCGTTCACGCGCCAGTTCAGGCAAGCGGGCGGCAATATTGCAGGGTCGGTTCATCCGTTCATTGTCGCCGCTTACGGAATTTCTTGCGCGGCGGCCCACTTCGTGGAAAATCCGCACCCTCGTTCCTGATTCCGACTGCCGCCCGAGGCGGCTTGCCCATGCAACATCCCTGCA
Source organism: Stenotrophomonas maltophilia (assembly GCF_013464485.1). Taxonomy (GTDB): domain Bacteria; phylum Pseudomonadota; class Gammaproteobacteria; order Xanthomonadales; family Xanthomonadaceae; genus Stenotrophomonas; species Stenotrophomonas maltophilia_AW. The sequence goes on along the minus strand of NZ_RAUX01000026.1, from coordinate 98,090 downwards.
TGACCTGCGGCGCCTGCTGCACCCAGTACCGCGTGGCCTTCCACTGGATGGAATCGGACGAGGTCACCCCCGGCGGCGTACCGCACCAGCTGACCGAGGTGCTCGACCCGCATCGCCTGTGCATGCGCGGCACCCACTCCAAGCCGGTGCGCTGCGTGGCGCTGGATGCGCAGATCGGCGTGTATTCACGCTGCACCATCCACCCCAACCGGCCCAGCGTGTGCCGCGAGGTGGACGCGTCGTGGGAGTACGGCAAGGCCAGCCCGCAGTGCGACAAGGCGCGCATCGCCTATGGCCTGGATCCGTTGACGCTGGCCGACTGGCGCTGGCGCGATGACGCCGACAATGACGACGACCATCCGGACGACAACGGCAACAGCCCGTCCTCGCCGCCGCAGGCGCCGGTTGCCGCGTAGTGGTAATGCCGGCCGCTGGCCGGCAACCTCATGAACCCGTCCAGTGTGCCGACCAACGGTCGGCACCTACCCAATCCTTCTCCCGGTGGGTGCCGACCGTTGGTCGGCACGCCCCTCAGAGCGGGTTGGCGTCCAGGAACGCGCGGATCTCCGGCACCAGCACTTCGTGCTTGTCTTCCAGCACGTAGTGGCCGGCGTCCTCGAAGGCATGCACCTGGGCCTGCGGCAGCGCGGCCTGGAAGCCCTTCAGGAAATAATGGTCGAACACGAAGTCGCGCAGGCCCCAGCCGAGGAAGGCCGGGCGGTCGGCGAACGACGGCAGCGCCTTGCCGGCACGTTCCAGCAGCGACCACGCCTTGTCGGCCGGCGACAGCGGGATGTCCTGCATGAAGCGGATGGTGCTGATGCGGTTGGCGTAGCTGTTGTACGGCGATACATAGGCGCGGCGCACGTTGGCCGGCATCTTCCGCTCCACGCCCAGCCACGAGGCACCGGACGAGAACGCATTGAAGGTGCGGATGATCCACTCGCCGATCTTCCAGTGGCGGCCCAGCGCGATCTGCCACGGCATCTTCTTCGCTGCCGGCATCGGGAAGGCGGCGGTGTTGAGCACCACCAGGCGCTTCACCTGGTCGTGGTGCGACAGCGCCCAGCCGAAACCGATCATGCCGCCCCAGTCGTGCACGGCCAGGGTCACCGGGCCGGTGATGCCCAGGTGCTTCAGCAGCGCATCAAGATCGTCCACGCGCGACTGCAGCGTGTACTCATAGCCGCTGTCGTCCGGCTTGTCCGACAGCCCCATGCCGATGTGGTCCGGCACGATGCAGCGGTACCTGTCCGACAGGCCGGCCACCAGCGTGCGCCAGTAGTAGCTCCACGACGGGTTGCCGTGCACCATCACCACCACCTCGCCGTCGCGCGGGCCTTCGTCGAGATAGTTCATCGACAGGCCGGGGCGCACTTCGAAGCGCTGCGGGTGGGCGGGGTAACCGGGGAGATCGCGCATGCGGAGCACCTAAGGAGAATCGCGGCGCGGTGTAGAGCCGAGCCGATGCTCGGCTGCTCTCCGGTCCGCTGCGGAAGAGCCGCGCTGCGCGCGTGAGCCGAGCATGGCTCGGCTCTACAGGAGGTCTTACCAGACCACTTCAGCCATCGAACAGTTCAGGCCCGAGCCGATGCCCAGAAGCGCGATGCGATCGCCCTTCTTCAGCTTGCCCAGCTGCTTGAGCTTGCTCAGCACGATCGGCACCGAGGCCGGGCCGATGTTGCCGTGCTCGCCGAAGATGGTCATGACCTTCTTCGGGTCGATGCCGAAGTTCTTGATGAACGCGGCAGTGTGCGGCTGGCTGACCTGGTGGATCACGAACTGGTCCAACTCTTCCACGGCCCAGCCCAGGGCGATCTTGGCGGCGGTGAAGGTCTTCTGCGCCAGCTTGATGCCTTCGATCAACAGCAGGCGGGTGTCGGTGACCATGCGGTCCAGGTTGCCCAGGCACAGCTGGTTCCACTCGGTGGCCGAGCGGGTCACGCCGCCCTTGTAGCGCGGAGCATCCGGCACCAGCTCCGAACGCGCCATCACCATCGCGGCGGCGCCCGAACCGGTGGTCAGCGCCGCCAGCTCGTTGCGGAAATCGTCGGCGGTGACGTCCGGCGCGGTCATGCGCTCCAGGGTCTTTTCGTACACCAGGTTGGCAGTCTCGCCATCCACCACCAGCGCATAGTCGATGTCACCGCGCTCGATCATGCGCGCGGCGATATCCATGCCGTTGATGAAGGCCAGGCAGGCATTTGCAACGTCGAAGGTCATGCACTCGTCGCTGACGCCGAGGTTGCCCGACACGATGGAAGCCGTGGACGGCTCCAGGTAGTCGCGGCTGACCGAGGTGTTGACCAGCAGGCCGACCTGCGTCGCATTGATGCCTGCGTCTTCCAGTGCCTTGCGGCCCGCCATGGTCGCGGCATCGGACGCCAGCACGCCGTTGTCCCACAGGCGGCGCGCATGGATGCCGGCGATGTCGCCAAGCACATCGGTACGGATGCCCAGGCGATCCAACGTCGGCTGCAGGCGTTCGTTGATTTCCTTGGTCGTCAGCGTGTGCGGCGCGTCGACGTGTGCCAGGCCGGCGATCGAGACATTCTTGAAGAGCATCGAGGTTAGCGCCAAGGCTCAGGCAAAAGGGGGCGCTATTCTATAACCCCCCGGGCCTTCACCGCATCTTTACGAATTCAGCCTTGGCCGTATGGTGAAGCGTTCAGCGCGGCGGGCACTGGAACGCGGCAAAGCGCTGGCTGCCATCGGCGGGGGCCGCAGCGGCCTGCACGGCATTGGCGCCGGCGCTCGGGGCCTCGTTGCGGGCCAGGGTTTCCAGCTCTTCCTGTACGCGCAGCGGGTTGCGGTTGTAGAAGCCGACCTTGCTCTTCACGGTCACCACCACCTCGCCCTTGGCGATGCAGCCAGCCGGAACCGGTCCTGCCGGCAGCACGCGGGTCGCCTTGCCGGCCGGTTCGATCGGCACCCAGGTACAGGCGGTGACGGTGAGCAGCAGGGAGGAAAGCAGCAGAACGCGCATGGGCAGATCCTGGAGGGGTATGGGGGGATTCTGCCTGAACAGCCTGAATCGGGGGTAGCCGGGGCCTGGGTCGGCAGAGGGGTCGGAGCCCCCGCAGGGGGCTCTGACCCCGTCTTCGGGTCACCAGGTTGCCGGCCAGCGGCCGGCGCTACCGGGGAGGCCTGCCCGCCGTGGCGGGCAGGCAGCTCCCTTATTTCTTCACCGGATTGCCTTCGGCGTCGATCACCGTCACCTCGCCCAGGTTCAGCGCGCGTACGGCCGCTTCGGTCTGCTTGAGGTCACCCACCACCACCCAGGTCAGGGCCTGCGGCTTGATCTCGGCGGCGGCCTGCTGCACCTGTGCCGGGGTCATCGCCTCGATCTCGGCCTTGCGGCGCAGCACGTAGTCGTCCGGGCGCTTGAACTGCACGATCGAACCGATGGTCGAGGCCACCGCGCTGGCGGTCTCGTAGGCACCGGGCAGGCTGAGGGTCTGGATGTTGCGGATGCGGTTGACCTCGACGGCGGTGGCCGGCTTGCTGCCATCAGCGAACGCGGCGATTTCCTTGCGCATTTCCGCCATGGCCGGGCCGGTCTTGTCGATCTGTACCGGCGCACTGGCCATCCACGGGCGCTGGCCCACCGAGTTGATCGCGCTGCTGCGCGCACCGTACGACCAGTGCTTGTCCTCGCGCAGGTTCATGTTCAGGCGCGAGGTGAAATCGCCACCGATCACGCCGTTGGCGATGTCGAAGCGGGTCGAGCTGGTGGCGCTGGAGGGCGCCACCACCTGGCCAGCGAACAGGTTGGCCTGCACTGCGCCCGGCTGGTCGATCAGGAACACGCGCGGGACCTTCGGCAACGCCACGTCGGTGGCCGCCTTCACCTGCGGAGCCTCACCACTGGCCTTCCAGTCGCCCAGCTGCTTGTCCAGCAGCGGCACGATCTCGGCCAGGGTGGTGTCACCGACCACGATCAGGGTGCCGTTCTGCGGGCGCAGCCAGTCGTTGTGGAAGTCGACCAGGTCTTCGCGGGTCAGGCTGTTGATCGCCGCCTCGTCGCCGCTGCCGGTGAACGGAATGGCGTACGGGTGGCCCTTGCCGTACAGCAGCGGCGGCAGCACGCGCATCGCCACGGCACCCGGGTTGACCTTCTCCTGCTGGATGCCGGCAATCCAGCTGGCCTTGACCCGGTCGATCTCGCCCTGCTCGAAGCGTGGTTCGCGCAGCAGGTCGCGATACAGCGCCAGCGACGGTGCCAGGTTTTCCTTCAGTGCCGACAGGTCCACGCTCATCGAGTCCAGGCCGGCCGAAGCATCCAGGCTGGCACCCAATGCGTCGGCGGCATCGGCGAAAGCCAGCGAACCCAGCTTGCCGGCGCCTTCGCTCATCAGGCTCATGGTGAAGTTGGCGGTGCCCGGCTTGCGGCCCTGGTCGGCGCTGAAGCCGCCCGGGAACTGGTAGCTGAACTGCACCACGGGAATCTCATGGCGCTCGGCCAGGATCACCTGGGTACCGTTCTTCAGCGTGGCGCGCTGCAGCGCCGGGAATTTCAGCTGCGGGAACTCGCGGGTCTGCGGTACGCCGGCCTTGCGGTCCACCTGCTCCGGCAGGGTGCTGTACTTCGGGTCCACCGCCGGCACGTTGAACGGCTTCGGCGCCTGGCTGGGGTCTTCCTTCAGCGCCACGCGCTCGCCCGGGGCGATCACCAGGGTGTGGCTGCCCTTGTCCAGCCACTGCGCACCCAGCCGGCTCAGATCAGCAGCACTGGCCTTCTCGATGTTGGCCAGCGAGGTACGGAAGCAGCCCGGATCGCCGGTGAACACCGCGCATTCGGCCAGCGCGTCGGCCTTGCCACCGAAGCCGCCGATGCGCTCGATGCCACGGATGAAGCCGGCGCGTGCACCGGTCTTGGCGCGTTCCAGCTCAGCGGCGGTCGGGCCCTGCTTGATCAGCCGGTCCAGTTCCTCGTCGATGATCTTCTCGACCTTGGCCGGGTCTTGGCCCTGCTTGACCGTGGCCATGATCACGAAGTTGGAGCCCAGCTGCGACGCCGACAGGCCGGAAGCAATGCTGTCCACCAGCTTGTCCTGGTGCTGCAGGCGCTGGCTCAGGCGCGATGACTTGGCGCCACCCAGCACCTGCGCGAACAGCTGCAACTGATCGATATCAGCAGTGCCGACCTGCGGCACGTTCCAGGCGCGGTAGATGCGCGCCTGCGGCACCTTGTCGGTCATCGTCTCGCGGGTGTCGGCGCTGCGCTTGGCCACGTTCACCGCCGGCTGCGCCATGGTCGGGCCGGCCGGGATGCTGCCGAAGTACCGGGCGACTTTTTCCTTGGCGGTGGCCAGGTCGATGTCACCGGCCAGCACCAGCACCGCGTTGTTCGGGCCATACCAGGTACGGAACCAGTTCTTCACGTCGTCCAGCGACGCGGCGTTCAGATCGTTCATCGAACCGATCACGCCGTGGTGGTAGGGGTGGCCGACCGGGTACAGCGCCTTGTTGAGCTGGTCCCAGGCCTGGCCGTAAGGCTGGTTCTCGCCCTGGCGCTTCTCGTTCTGCACCACGCCACGCTGCTCGTCCAGCGCCGCCTGGTCGATCGCACCGACCAGATGGCCCATGCGGTCCGATTCCATCCACAGCGCCATGTCCAGTGCGGTGGTGGGCACGTTCTCGAAATAGTTGGTGCGGTCGGTGTTGGTCGTGCCGTTCTGGTTGGTGGCACCCACCTGTTTGAACGGCTCGAAGAACTCGCCGTCGTGGTTCTCGCTGCCCTGGAACATCAGGTGTTCAAACAGGTGCGCGAAGCCGGTGCGGCCGGCCGGTTCGTCCTTGCTGCCCACGTGGTACCAGACGTTGACCGCGACGATCGGCGCCTTGCGATCGGTATGCACGATCACGCGCAGGCCATTGGGCAGCGTGAACTGCTCATACGGAATATCGACCTTGGCCGGCGCGGCCGGCTTGGCCGCCAGCGCATGGGAAGGCACAAGCGTGCCCAGGGCGGTGCTGAGGGCGACGGCCAGCAGTGCAGCGCGCGGGCGAAGGGCGAGAGACATATCCGGGTCCTTGGTCACATAGGTGAACTCCGATCCTAGCGTGCGCACGCCATGGCAGGAATCGGTCGCCAGTCACTGGGGGTGTTTGCCCCTGTGCGCCATCCGCCTGGCCTTCCCAGGCCGGCGTGGGCAGTCACATGCGCCCGCAGCAGGCGTCCGGACAGTGTCCGCGGCGCATCGAATGGACAGGTGTCCGCCCACCGGACACTTTCCGACCCAAACAAAACCCTTTCAAATCAATGACTAAAAGTTGGCACAGGGATTGCTTGGTACTTCCTGCGCCAGGAAGGGCTTCAGACGAAAGCTGACTGAAGACTGAACAAATGCAGGGAATCCAAAATTTTCCTTGCGTGCCCAGAATTGGTGTAATACATTACTACCACACCACTGCTCACCAACACTAAACAGGCCCCGTCATGAACGCCAAGACCATTGCCATCGCCATCGCCCTGATCGCCGGCACCGCGGTTGTTTCGTCGGTGCAGGCCTCCGAATCCATCAAGACGCTGTCCACCGTGCAGGTCCGCCCGGCCGCCGACCAGCTGGCCCAGCAGGCCTGGGAACAGGCCAGCGGCATCCCGACCCTGGCCACCGTGGAAGTGCGCCCGAGCGCCGACCAGCTGGCCGAGCGCAACAGCTACGTGGCCGCCCCGGTTGCTGCCGCAATGCCGATCACCACCCTGGCCTCGGTGGAAGTGCGCCCGAGCCTGGAACAGCGCGTCGCTCTGGCCGCCGAACTGGAAGCCCAGCGCTACGCCGCCACTCTGGCCGCCGCTGCCACCAACGTCGCCCACTCGGTCATCGTCAACCTGCCGGCACTGCAGGTGCGCCCCAGCGCTGCCGACCTGCAGGCCCTGGCCACCGAAACCGCCCAGGTCCTGCTGCGCCCGTAACCGGTGCCGCCCTGCCTCGCGCAGGGCGTGCGCCGTAAAGGCGGCGGCCGTCGCAGGTACACTGCGCCGATGAATGCCGCGCCCCAGTTCCACGTGATCCTGTTCCAACCGGAAATCCCGCCCAACACGGGCAATGTGATCCGGCTCTGTGCCAACACCGGCGCGCAGCTGCACCTGGTCGAGCCGCTCGGCTTCGCACTGGAAGACAAGCAGCTCAAGCGCGCCGGCCTGGACTACCACGAGTACTCGCGCCTGCAGGTGCACCCCGACCTGGATACCGCGCTGGCGCGGATCGCACCGAAGCGGTTGTTCGCACTCAGTACGCGTGCCAGCGTCCGTTATGACAGCGTGGCGTTCGAAGACGGTGATGCGTTCCTGTTCGGCCCGGAAAGCCGCGGCCTGCCGCAGGACGTGCTCGATGCCCTGCCCGATGGCCGCCGCCTGCGCCTGCCGATGCGGCCGGACAACCGCAGCCTCAATCTTTCCAACACCGTTGCCGTGGTGATGTACGAAGCGTGGCGGCAGCATGGGTTCGCCGGGGGCGCGTAACGCCGCAGACCGCTGGTGGTGGGTGCGGACCGCCCTTGGTGGGTGCGGACCTTGGTCCGCACGGATGCATGTCCGCGCGCTGAAGGAATGTGCCAACCAAGGTTGGCACCTACCAAAAGCAGGTCAAGGTCACCGCAGAGATTCATGGAGCGATGTGCCAACCCAGGTTGGCACCCACCGGAACCAGGTTTCAGAACGCGTTGATGCCGGTCAGCTCACGGCCGATCACCAGCTGGTGCACGGTCTCGGTGCCTTCATAGGTGATCACCGACTCCAGGTTCAGCGCGTGTCGGATCGCCACGTGCTCGGTGGTGATGCCGGCGCCGCCCAGCAGATCGCGGCACTCGCGGGCGATGTCGATGGCCATGCGGCAGTTGTTCCACTTGGCCAGGCTGACCTGCTGCGGTTGCAGCTGGCCGGCTTCCTTCAACCGCCCCAGCTGCAGCGCAAGCAGCTGCGCAGTGGTGATGCGGCGGGCCATCTCGGCCAGCTTGATCTGCGCGCTCTGCGTGGCCGCCAGCGGGCGGCCGAACAGCACACGCTCCTTGGCATAGCCCAGCGCTTCATCCAGGCAGGCAATCGCCGCGCCGATCGGGCCCCAGCTGATGCCGTAGCGGGCCTGGGTCAGGCAACCCAACGGCCCCTTCAAGCCCCTCACGTTCGGCAGGCGGTGGCTGTCGGGCACACGCACGTCGTCGAAGAACAGCGCACCGGTCAGCGAGGCGCGCAGGCTCATCTTGTGCTTGATTTCCTGCGTGGTGAAACCGGCCATGCCCTTTTCCAGCACGAAGCCCTGGATGCCGTCCTCGGTCTGCGCCCATACGATGGCCAGATCGGCCACCGGGCCGCTGGTGATCCACATCTTGCTGCCGCTGATGCGCCAGTCGCTGCCGTCGCGCACCGCGCGGGTCTTCATGCTGGCCGGATCGGAACCGCCGTGCGCCTCGGTCAGGCCGAAGCAACCGATCAACTCGCCGCGCGCCATCGCCGGCAACCACTGCTGGCGCTGCTCCTCGCTGCCGTATGCGTAGATCGGGTACATGCACAGCGAGCTCTGCACCGACACGAAGCTGCGCAGGCCCGAATCGCCGCGCTCCAATTCCTGGCAGATCAGGCCATAGCTGACCGCGCCGAGGCCACCGCCACCGTACTCGGTCGGCAGGGTCGCACCGAGCAGGCCCAGTGACGCGATCTCCGGCACCAGTTCGTCGGGGAAACGCGCCTGGTCGAAGGCATCGCCGATGATCGGCAGCACCCGCTCATTGGTGAAGCGGGCGACGCTCTCCTGTACGGCGCGCTCTTCCTCGTTGAGCAGGGAACGGACATCGAACAGATCGTACGGATGCAAAGCCATGGCACTCACACGCAGTCAGGACCCGGCCATTGTCGGTCATCCGGGCAGAGCGTGCCGACCAATGTCGGCACCCACCCGGCTGCGGACGTACGCTGCACTGCAGCAATCATGAGGTGAACATCGCCGATCTAGCTCGATCACGCGCGGCCCGGTACCCTGACACATTCAAACAACCGTTTCGCTCGTGGCTGCACGCGCGATTCCCAGGCAACCGCCGGTGGCCCCGATGCCGGCACTACCCACGAGTCATGCAATCGATGAGCGCTGAAGCCAACGCCCTGCCCCCGCGTGAAGTAATGGAGTTCGACGTGGTGATCGTCGGCGCCGGCCCCGCCGGCCTGGCCACCGCGATCCGCCTGCGCCAGCGCGCGATCGAAGCCGGCCGCGAACTGTCGGTGTGCGTGCTGGAGAAGGGCTCCGAACCGGGCGCGCACGTCCTTTCCGGCGCCGTGATGGATCCGCGCGCACTGACCGAACTGTTCCCGGACTGGGCCGAGCGCGGCGCACCGCTGAAGCAGAAGGTCACCCGCGACGAATTCCTGTTCCTCAGCGAAACCGGCGCACGCAGCACGCCCAATGCGCTGCTGCCGGAGTGCTTCCACAACGAAGGCAACTACATCATCAGCCTGGGTGAAGTGACCCGCTGGCTGGCGCAGCAGGCCGAAGCGCTGGAAGTGGCGATCTTCCCCGGCTTCGCCGCAGCCGAGGTGCTGTACGGCGACAACGGTGAAGTGATCGGCGTGGCCACCGGCGACATGGGCATCGAGAAGGACGGCAGCATCGGCCCGGCCTTCGAACGCGGCATGGCACTGCAGGCCAAGTACACGATCTTCGCCGAGGGCGCACGCGGCCACCTCGGCCGCCAGCTGATCGCGCGCTACAAGCTCGATGAAGGCAAGGACCCGCAGGCCTACGGCATCGGCATCAAGGAACTGTGGCAGATCGACCCGGCCAAGCATGAGCCGGGCCTGGTGGTGCACGCCGCTGGCTGGCCGCTGGACAGCGATACCTACGGCGGTGCGTTCCTGTACCACGCCGACAGCGGCAAGGTCGCCATCGGCTACGTGGTCGGCCTGGATTACAAAAATCCGTGGCTGAGCCCGTTCGAGGAATTCCAGCGCTTCAAGACCCATCCGTCCATCCGCAAGCACCTGGAAGGCGGCACCCGCATCGGCTACGGCGCACGCGCGATCACCGCCGGTGGTCTGCTGTCGCTGCCCAAGACCGTGTTCCCGGGTGGCGCACTGGTCGGCTGCGAGGCCGGCTACCTCAACGCCAGCCGCATCAAGGGCAGCCACGCGGCGATCAAGACTGGCATGCTGTGCGCCGACGCCGCGTTCGACGCGCTCGCCGCCGACCGCCAGCACGATGAGCTGAGCGCCTACCCGAAGGCCTTCGAAGCCAGCTGGCTGTTCACCGAACTGCAGCAGGCCAAGAACTTCAAGCAGTGGTTCAAGAAGGGCCAGACCGTGGCCACGCTGATGACCGGCGTGGAGCAATGGCTGCTGCCCAAGCTGGGCGTGCGCAACCCGCCGTGGACGCTGCACCGCACCCAGCCGGACCACGTCTGCCTGGAACCGGCGTCGAAGCACACCCGCATCGCCTACCCCAAGCCCGATGGCGTGCTGACCTTCGATCGTCTCAGTTCGGTGTTCCTGAGCAGCACCAACCATGACGAGAACCAGCCCAGCCACCTGACGCTGAAGGACCCGAGCATTCCAGTGAAGGTGAACCTGGCCGAGTACGCCGGCCCGGAAGCCCGCTACTGCCCGGCCGGTGTATACGAGTTCGTCGGCGAGGCGGACAACGCGCGGCTGCAGATCAACGCGCAGAACTGCGTGCACTGCAAGACCTGCGACATCAAGGACCCGACCCAGAACATCGTCTGGGTGACCCCGCAGGGCGGTGGCGGCCCGAACTACTCGGGCATGTGATTGCTCCGGGCTGCGACGGCGTGTCGCAGCCCGCCTGCCCCGCTGCGTCGCTATCCTGCCCGCCCATGCGCGCTTTCTGCCTGCCCATCACCGTTGTCGTGGCCCTGGCGGCCACGGCCTGCCAGCGCCCGCCTGCAGCGCCCGCCACGCCGGAACAGGCGCACCAGCAGGCCATGCAACGCGCGTTCGAGTTGTGTGCCGGCTGCCACACCGTGCAGCCTGGCGGCATCCACCGCTTCGGCCCGAACCTGCACGGCGTGATCGGCCGTCGCGCCGGCAGCCTGCCCGACTACGGCTATTCCGACGGCATGCGCCGCGCCGACATCACCTGGTCCGCGCAGACCCTGGATGCGTTCCTGCAGTCGCCTACCCATGTGGTACCCGGCACCCGCATGTACAACGCTTTTCCCAGCGCCGAACGCCGTGCGCTGGTGATCGCCTACCTGCAGCAGCAGTCGGCTCAGTGAGCCAGGCGCTGCAGTTGCTGCTGCAGCCGCGCCACGAACGCCGCCACCGCCGCGAACAACGGCGCCGGATCGGTCTCGGCGGCATCCTGCAGGCGCTCGACCAGTGCATTGGCCTGCCCGGCCAGTGCCGTCGCCCCCACCGCACCCAGTCCACCTGCCTGGCGATGCAGGTGCAGCGCGGCGGCGGCGCGGTCGCCGGCCTGCAACGCGCCTTGCACGGCAGCCAGGTCACTTTCACTGGCCTGCAGCAGGCTGTCACGCAGCTGCTCGGCCACGACACGCGAGCCGAAGCGTTGCTGCAGGGCTGCCAGATCGGGCACAGCGTCGGCATCGTCGGCTACGCTCTCCGGTACCGGCGCCTCGAACACCTGTCCCTGCGCCTGCGGCAACCAGCGCAGCAGTGCCGCGCGCAGCGTGGCCAGTGACAACGGCTTGGCCAGCACTTCGTCCATCCCGGCTTCGCGGCAACGACGCGCATCGTCATCCAGCACGCTGGCGGTCAGCGCCAGCACGGTCAGCCGTGGCTGACCGGTGCGCCCCTCCCGCTCGCGCAGCAGGCGGGTGAAGGCAAAACCGTCCAGCACCGGCATCCGGCAATCGGTAATGACCAGATCGAAGTGCTCCGATGCCAGCCGATCCAGGCCCTGCTGGCCGTCCCCCACCAGCACATGCGGCACCCCCAGCTGCTGCAGGCGCCAGGCCATCATCGCCTGGTTGGTCGGATGGTCTTCGATCACCAGCACGCACGCCTGGCGCAGTGCCGCAGGCAGCAGCGCGGCCTGTTCCTGTTCGGCGGCCAACGCTTCCACGTCGCCGCTGCCCGCTTCCACCAGCGACAGCCGCACCTCGGCGCGGGTGCCCTCGCCCAGCGTGCTGTGCAGCGACAGATCGCCGTCCATCATCTGCACCAGGCGCTGGCTGATGCTCAGGCCCAGGCCGGTACCGCCGTGGTCGCGCTGGATGTAGGCACCGGCCTGGGTGAAGGGCGCGAACAGGTGCTGCAGCTGTTCCGGCGCGATACCGATGCCGGTGTCGGTGACGCTCAGGCACAGTGCTTGGCTGCCATCTTCGGCGGTCGGGCCCAGCACCTCCAGCTGCAGGCGCACCTCGCCCTGCGTGGTGAACTTGATGGCGTTGCTGAGCAGGTTGAAGACAATCTGGCGCAGGCGCACGCCGTCCACTTCATGCGCCGGTGCCAGCTGCGGATCGATCTGCACATGCAGGGCAAGGCCGCGTGCGCTGGCCTGTGCGGAAAGCAGGCGACACACACTTTCCAGCAGGGGCCGCAGCGGCTGCGGCACCGGCTCCAGGCGCATTGCGCCGGCTTCCAGCCGCGAGTAGTCGAGGATGTCGTCGAGGATCTGCCGCAGCATCTGCGCCGAGTCCTCGATCACTCCCAGGATGCGCTGCTGCTCGGCATCCAGCGGCGAATGTGCCAGCACTTCCAGCATGCCCAGCACGCCGCTCATCGGCGTGCGGATCTCATGGCTCATGGTGGCCAGGAAGCGCGATTTCGCCTCGGCGGCCTGTTCGGCCTCGGCTTTTGCCGTGGTCAGGGCATCGGCCTGTGCCCGGGCTTCGCTGGCGTCCACCCAGTAGCCACTCCAGGTCACTACGCCGGCCTCGGCGGCATAGGGTTGCGCCTGGGTACGCACCCAGCGCGGGCCTGCGCCATCGCCACGCAGGCGGAATTCCAGCACGAGCGGTGCGAACTGGTGCGCGGCCTGTTCGACGGCCTGCAGGATGCGGCCGCGATCATCCTCTTCAACACGTTCCAGAAGCATCCTGCCGTCCTGCTCGGCCTGTTGCCGGGTGATCCCGAACAGGGCCTGCAGGTCACCGGCAATGAACGGGAAGCTGAGTCTGCCATCGGCGTCGCGGCGGGCCTGGTACACCACAGCAGGCAGGTTGTCGGTCACTTCGGCCAGGCGCTGCTCCAGCTGGCGCCGCCCGGCCACTTCACGGCGCAGGCGCCAGTAGCCGATGCCATGCACCAGCAGCGCGGTCAGCAGCACCAGCAGCAGTGGCACGCCCCAGCGCAGCGCACTGCTCCAGTCGATGCCGTTGCGATACTCGACCGCCAGCCAGTCACCGCGCAGCGCCTCGCGCTCGCGTGCGGTCATCTGCAGCAGCAGCCGGTCGAAGGTGGTGGCCAGGGCGGCATGGCGGCGCTCCACCGCCAGCACCAGCTGGTCGTTGAAGCCCGCCGGCGCAGCCACCTGCAGGCGGCCCGGGAAGCGGTCGCGCAGCAGATGATCAACCACGGCCAGATTGCCCACGTAGGCGTCGGCCTCGCCATCGATCAGTCGCTGCAGCGCCTGTTCCGCACTGCGCGCGGCGATGATCCTGGCCTGTGGCGCCTGCTGCAGCACGTAGCCACGCACGCGCTCGGGATCAGAAAGCAGCACGCGCTTGCCCTGCAGGTCCGACAGGCCCAGCAGCGCCGCCCCGTCGTGGCGGCTGACGATTACGTTGGGCACGCTGATGAAGGGCTGGCTGAACACCCACTCCGGGCCCAGGTAGCGTGAATCGGCCGGAATGCCCATCACAGCCTGCACCTCGCCACGGCGCGCCTTCTCGCGCACCTCGAACCAGTCATGGCTGTTCTGCGGCTGCAGATTGGCACCGGCCTGCGTCAGCCGCTGCAGGTATTCGCTGGCCAGGCCACTGGGCCTGCCCTTCTCATCGGCGAACGACAGCGGCGCTGCGTTCGGTGCAAAACCGACCTTCAACGGCGTCTCCAGCACCCGCTGCTCGGCCTGGCTCAGTGCCAGCTGTGCCGATGCCGACCACTGTGGCGGAGGCAGCCAGCGCTGTGCCAACGCGTCGCGCTGGGCCTGGCTGGTCGCGGCCAGGGCGACATCCAGCGCTTCGGCCAACGGCTGCTTGCCGTTGGGAACCCCGAAATGCAGCCGCTCGGGAGGCAGATCACTGGGCCTCAGCAGCACCACACCCTGCAGACGCTCACGCGCAATCAGTTCGTTGGCGACATAGGCGTTGCCGATATAGACGTCAGCTTTGTCGTCTCTGACCATCTCCAATGCCGCAAGCGAGCTGTTTGCGACAAGCTGCCGCGCGCGCGGGAAACGCGCGCGCACCTGCGGACCGGTCAGGAAATCCTGCTCGATCACTACCCGCAGGCCATCCAGATCGGGGGTGTCGGAGGCACGCAGATCGTCCGGCCGCCCCACCAGGGCCAGCGGCGACTCGCCATAGGCGGCGGTGTAGACCATGCAACGGGTACGGTCGGCGCTCAGAGCGACGTTCATGACTACATCGATCTCGCCACGGCATGCCGCATCCAGCACGGACGTCCAATCGGGGTAGCGACGGGCTTCGACCTTCACACCCAGATGATGGGCAAGAAGCGACAGATAGTCCGGGCCCAGGCCGACCTGCTGGCCATCCCGGAGGAACTCAAACGGTGGCCAGCCGCTGTCATACTGGCCCACGACGATGCTCGGATGGGCGGCAAGGTACTCGCGCTGCGGGGGGCTGAGCGGCAGCAGCCCCGGCGCTGCCTGCGCCAAGGCCACTGGCGGCACCAGTGCGGCCAGCAGCAGGACCAGCCCGCGAACAGCCCAGCTACGCATCGGCGACGATCTCCTAGAATCCTGCCAGGGTCCGCGATGGTCGCGGTCCGGCCTGCCCGGTAGCCATACTAGAGCATGAGCTTGCGCATCATCATCGCAGACGACCACCCGGTGGTCCGTATCGGTACCCGCGCCGTCATCGAATCGAGCGGGGTCGGCCGCGTGGTGGGTGAGGCCGACAGCGCGCAGGCGCTGATGGCCCTGCTCGGCAGCCAGCCCTGCGACCTGCTGGTGACCGACTACTCCATGCCGGGCAGCCCACAGGCCGACGGCTTCGCCATGATCGGCATGATCCGCCGCCGCTACCCGGACCTGCCGGTGCTGATGCTCAGCGTCTCCAGCAACCTGGCAATCCTGCGCATGGTGCTCGACAGCGGTGTGCTCGGCCTGGTCGACAAGAGCTCGTCGATGGACGAACTGCCGCAGGCGATCCAGTCGGTCTACCGGGGCCAGCCCTACATCAGCCGCAGCCTGCGCGAGCGGGTTGAGGCCGCGGGCAGCTGGCGCATGCGCGAGGGCGATGGCAAGCCCCTGTCACCACGCGAAGTGGAAGTGCTGCGGCTGCTCGGCACCGGCATGACGGTGAAGGAAATCTCGCTGCAGCTGCACAAGAGCGTCAGCACCATCAGCCGCCAGAAGGGCGACGCCATGCTCAAGCTGGGCCTGAAGGGTGACGCCGAGCTGTTCGACTACCTGCGCGACGGCAAAATCTGAACCCCGTCCATCGGGCGAATGAACTTTCAGCCTTGCTTCATGCCGCCTGCCGCTAGATGAATGCGCAAGCCGCACGGTGGACCAGGCAATGTTCCGGCAATGTTGGAACGCCAGCGTGGACATCACGGCAGCCGGGGCGCCCGCGCCCTCCCTGCCCAGCGTGGCATGCACCTCACAGGAGAACGAACATGCTCAGTACTTCCACACTCAGCTTCCGTGGTCTGGCGATGGCCCTGGCACTGGTGGCCGGTGTTGCCGTGGTCAGCGATGCCAGCGCGATGTCGAGGAAGGACAAGCGCACCCTGGTCGGCGCCGTGGTCGGTGGCGTTGCCGGCAACCTGCTCTCCAACGGCGATCCTGCCGCCACCGTCGGTGGCGCCGTGGCTGGTGGTGCGATCGGCAACCTGACCACCTCCGACCGCCACGACCGTCGTTACTACGACAATCGCCGTTATGACAACCGCTACGACCGCCGCTACGATCGCGGCTACTACCGCAGCGGCTACTACGACCGCGGTGACGACCGCCGCTGGCAGCGCCAGCGCTACTACGACAACCGCTATTACCACGATCGCGGCCGCCATCGCGGCTGGTAGGCAGCGCGGCTGCATCACCGCAGCGGATGCAGGGACGGGCGGGTCGATGACCTGCCCGTTTGCGTTGGCCGCGGTCATGGCGTTGAATGCGCATCCTTGGATGTGACTTTCCCCTTTCGGGCTGCGGCATGACGTCTTCCTCCCACCGCGTGCAGGGCCTCAACAACGACGAGGTTGCTGCCGACTGGCCACCGATCAGCACGCAGGACATTGACTGGCTGCGCCAGCGCTACCCGCAGCTGGACGCGCGCAGCCGCCCCCGATGGCACAGCCCGCGGCCACTGTCGGCCGCCGCCATCGTCAACGGCGTGGACGGCGCGGTGTTCATCAAGCGTCATCACCACAGCGTGCGCAGCGCGGCGTGCCTGCAAGAGGAGCACCGCTTCATCGCCCATCTCGCCGCTGGCGGCGTGCCGGTGGTGCAGGTACTGCCGGCAACCGATGGCCACACCGCCATTGAACGCGGCGACTGGACCTTTGAACTGCACGCCGTCGGTGCCGGTGACGACCTGTACCGCGACGCCGTGTCGTGGTCGCTGCTGACCGATGTCGCACAGGCCCGCGAAGCGGGCCGCATGCTGGCCACGCTGCACCGCGCCGCCGCCAGCTACCACGCCCCACAGCGCAGCACCTACCTGCTGGTTGCGCGCGATGACCTGATCCGCGCCGACGATCCGATCGCGGCGATCAAGGCCGATCTGCCTTCACGCCCGGGGCTGGCCCGCTACCTCGCCCGCATTCCATGGGAAGCGCAGCTGCAACGCGACGTGCTGCCGTGGCATGCCGGCCTGGCCGCGCGGCTGCGCGACGAGCCACGGCTGTGGGCACACAACGACTGGCATGTTTCGAATCTGCTGTGGCACGAAGGGCAGGTCAGCACCGTGCTGGACTTCGGCCTGGCCTCGCCCACCAGTGCACTGTTCGACCTCGCCACCGCGATCGAGCGCAACGCGGTGGCGTGGCTGGAACTGGAGCGCGGCATGGAGGCGGTGCGCATCGATATCGCGCTGGCGCTGCTCGAGGGCTACCGCCAGCTGCTGCCGCTGTCGGCCGCCCGCGTGCACCTGCTGGCCGACCTGCTGCCGATGGTCCATTTCGACTTCGCACTGTCCGAAGTGGAGTACTTCGAAGGCATCACCGGCTCGACCGCGAATGCGGACGTGGCCTGGCAACCCTTCATGCTGGGCCATCCGATGTGGTTCCACAGCACCCCCGGAAAGGCACTGCTGCAGGCCCTGCACGCGGCAGCCTGAAGGACACCGGCTCGCAAATCCGTACCATTTGTAGTGAAATGGTCACCTGAAGCGGGGGTGCCTGGATCTGCCAGGCTGAGAGAGTCCCTTGGAACCTGATCCGGTTTGCACCGGCGTAGGGAGCTTTGAGCCGCAGCCACACCCCCGTCATGGGCCGGTGCACCTGCGCGCCGTCGCTTCGTCTCCCTTGTTGTCCGAAGACGAACCGAATGAACCGCTGCCTGCGCCCCACCCTGCTCTCCCTCGCCCTCTGCGCCGCGCTGCCGCTGCATGCCAGCGAGGCCGAGGCATCCCCCGATGCGGCTGCCACCGGCGCCGAACGCTCGCCAACTGAACTGGCAGCGGTGCGCGTGCAGGCCGGTAAACCGAAGACCGACACCTCCCACGTGAATGCCTTCGGTGGCGGCAGCTGGAAGGACACACCGGCCTCGGTGAACGTGCTCGAGCGCGATTACCTCGATCGCCGCCAGGTGCGTTCGCTGTCCGAACTGGCCAGCAGCGATGCCTCGCTGGGCGACGCCTATGCGCCGGTGGGCTACTACCAGAACATCGCCATCCGCGGCTTCGCGCTGGACGCGGCTACCGGCTACCGCTTCAACGGCCTGTCCATCGCCGGCGAGCAGCGCCTGGCGCTGGAGAACGTGCAGTCGGTTGAGATCCTGAAGGGCGAGGCCGGCCTGGCCGCAGGCGTGATGGCGCCGGGCGGCATCATCAACTACATCGGCAAGCGCCCGGCCGAAGTGCGCACCGCCACGCTCGGCACCGATTCGGAAGGTTCGCGCTACGTCGCCGTCGATGTCGGCCACTGGATCACCCCGCGCCTCGGCCTGCGCCTGAATGCCGCGTGGGATTCCAGCAATTCCTATGTCGAGCACGCCGATGGCCGTCGCAACTTCTACTCGCTGGCCGCCGACTGGCTGATCGGCGAACGCGGCAAGCTGGAGGTGGATGCCAACTACCAGACCAGCTCGCAGCGTTCGGTGTCCGGCTACCAGCTGCTGGGCGCACGCGACTTGCCGCGCGGCGTCGACCGCGAGCACCTGCTCGGCTACCAGCCATGGCAGCGCCCGGTGGATATCGCCAGCACCAACATCACCGCGCTGCACACCTACGATTTCAACGACGCCTGGCAGTCGCGCGTCTCGGTCGGCCACAGCCGTTCGGTGATCGATGACAATGTCGCCTTCGCCTACGGCTGCTACTACGCCGCGCAATGCGCCGATGGCAGCGTGCCGGGCAACTACTTCGCGCCCAACGGCGACTACGACATCTACGACTACCGCAGCCCGGATGACACCCGCCGCAACCAGCAGGCGCGTGCCGAACTGCGTGGCCGCTTCGAGACCGGCAGCGTCGGCCACCAGCTGACCCTCGGTGCCGACTACTTCCGCCGCACCGTGGACAAGCGCCCGAGCGTCAACGAGTACGTGGGCACCAGCAACATCCACGAAGCACCGGTGCCGGTGTTCGAGCCGTCGCCAAAGATGCCGGGCCCGTCCGCACACCGCCTGGACAGCCGCCAGACCGCGTTCTTCGCGCTGGACCGGATGAGCTTCGGTGACGACTGGCAGTGGCTGGCCGGTGGCCGCTTCGTGCGCCTCAATGAGCGCGCCTATGACAAGCGCGGCACTCCGCAGCGGCACAGCCGCCTGTCGCGCTTCCTGCCACAGACCGCGGTAGTGTGGAAGGCTACCGACCAGCTCAACGCCTACGCGAGCTACGTGCGCGGCATTTCACTGGGCCAGGAAGCGCCGTTCTGGACCAGCAACGCCGATACGTTCCTGCCGTCGGTGCAGTCGCGGCAGCTGGAGGTGGGCGTCAAGTACGTGCCGGTCGAGGCGCTGACCCTGGCTGCGGCCGTGTTCCGCATTTCGCAGCCGTACCAGTACGCCAAGCCGGACAACAGCGACGTGGGCTACACCTTCGTCGAGGAAGGCACGCAGACCCACACCGGCCTGGAACTGACCGCCAACGGCCAGCTGACAGACGCGCTGCAGATCGTGGCCAGCGCCAGCGTGCTGCAGGCGCGTGCGCGCGATACCGGCACGCCGGCCTACGAGGGCCACCAGCTGGTGAACGTGCCGAAGGTGCGCGCCAGCGTGCACGTGGCCTACGCACTGCCGTTCGTGCAGGGCCTGGACGTGACCGGTGGCTGGCGCTATGCCGGTGCCAACGTGGCCCGTGCCGATGGCGGCGTGCGCGCGCCCGACTACTCGGTGTTCGACGCCGGCCTGCGTTTCCAGCATCGCCTGAACGAGCGGTCGGTGACCTGGAACCTGTCGGTGGACAACGTGTTCAACCGCTTCTACTGGCGTGATACCGGCAGCAGCGGCGGTGACTACTACCTGTTCCCCGGCGCACCGCGACAGGCCCGCCTGTCGGTGACGTTCGCGCTGTGAGCGGGATCGTGCTCGAGTGGACCGCTGCACTGTGCAGCGTGCTCGGCGTCTGGCTGATGGCCCGGCGCCGCTTGTCGGCGTGGCCGGTGGGCCTGCTGTCGGTCACGCTGTACGGACTGGTGTTCGCCGAGGCCAAGCTGTACTCGGACACCCTGTTGCAGGTCGCCTTCGGCGGCTTCCTGGTCTACGGCTGGCTCAACTGGCGCCAGCACGCCGCCGATGAGGGCAGCATCCGCATCGTGCCGCTGGCGCGCGGCAAGCTGATGCGTGACCTGGCCATCGGCCTGTGCGGTGGCGTGGCGCTGGGAGCCGGCATGCACAGCTTCACCGACGCCGCGCTGCCGTGGCTGGACGCGATGCTGACCGCGCTGAGCCTGGTCGGCCAGTGGTGGCAGGCACGCCGCCACGTGGCCTGTTGGTGGGTGTGGATCGCGGTGGACGTGGTCTACGTGGGCGCGTACCTGTTCAAGTCGCTGCACGTGACTGCCGCGCTGTACGTGTTCTTCCTGGGCCTGGCCGTGTTCGGCCTGCGCGCATGGAGCGCGGCCGCGCGTGAACCACAGATGGCAACGCAGTAGAGCCAGGCCATGCGTGGCTGGGGCTTACCGGTAGTCGCCAACCTTGGTTGGCGCGCGTGCCGACCAGGGTCGGCATCTACCCAGCACATCAACGCATGGCGTGGATCTACCGGGTAAGCAGCAGGCCCAGCCGCAGCGGCTGGCGCATGTCCGCCGGCGGGGCTGCCTGCAAAGGTGCCGCCTGCAGCGTCGCGCGCAGGTCTGCGTCAACCTGGGCATCACCCAGGCTGTCGAATTCCAGCTTCGAGATGCGGCCATCCGCCGCGATCCACACGCTCACCGGCAGCGGCGTCGGTGCGTCCGGATGTGCCTGCAGCCATTCCAGCACGCGCTGCGCCTGCGGGTCCTGCTCCTGCTGCAGGCGCTGCTGCAACTGCCCCCCCACGGCGGCGGCATAGGCCATCCAGTGTGCAGGGGCTTCCTGCGCGGACGCCGCGGCGCTCCCCAGTGCCAGCGCACCGAACAACGCGGCCAGCGGCCGCCACCAGCGGCGTGCGTCGGTCCTGTTTCTGGTCTTGACCATCGCCTGCCTCCTGCACTCCCATCCAGCGCGCCATGGTCGGCGCCATAGATGACAGGCAGATGGCGGGCCGTGATGGCCCGGCGCGATCAATCGCCCAGGTCGGCCAGCACCTTGCGCGAGGGCGCGAAGAAGGTCACGCCGGTGGTGGCGGTGGAGAAATCCAAGATGCGGTCGTGCAGCGGCGCAGGATTGCCGATGAACATGCGCTCGAGCATCTTCTCGATGACCCACAGGCGGCGCGTGTAGCCGATGAAGTAGGTGCCGTACTCGCCACGGCCCGGATTGGCGAAGGGCATGTTGTCGCGCAGGATCTCGTGCTCGCCGTCGGCGTCTTCGATGGTGCACAAGGTCTTGTGCGACTTCTGCGCATCCGCCGGTGCGTCATCCAGCTCGATGTTGTCGTGCTTGGTGCGGCCGATGATGGCTTCCTGCGCCTCGGTCTTCTGTGCGCGCCACGCATCAAGGTTGTGCAGATATTTCTGCACCACCACGTAGCTGCCGCCGGCGTGGTCCGGATCCTCGTCGCCGACAATCGTGGCTTCCGGCAGCGACAGCCCTTCAGGGTTCGCAGTGCCATCGACGAAATCGAGCAGGTCGCGGCCATCGAAGTAGCGGAAGCCGGCCACGTCATCGACCGTCTCCACCGCATCGCCGTAGGCCATCAACAGGTTGCGCTCGAACGCCACGATCAGGTCCATCGTGCGTGCACGGATGTGGTACAGCAGGTCACCCGGGGTGGACACAGCGGTATGGGTCGCGCCCTTGATCTCGCGGAACGGCTTGAGCTCGCGCGGCGGCGTGGTGCCCACCAGCGGCTGCCACACGCGGTGGCCGATGGCCACGTTGCAGGTGAAGGTGCGCTCGATCTCGCGGATGGCGGTGTTCTTGATCAGGTCATCGGTGCTGGCCAGCACCTCGCGTGCCTTGGCGATCGACGCTTCGTCATCCTTCACCTTCAGCACCAGGAACGCCGCCGAATGGGTCAGCGGCGCGGTGATCTGCTGCGGCTCGTTGTCGAGCGTGTGATTGAGGGCGGTGATCGGTGCGGGCTGGGAGTTCACGGCGGTTCCTGCTGGCTTGAGGCGGGCGCATCGCGTGGCGATGTGCGGGCGATCATAGCGGAACCGCCTGACCGGGGACGGAGCGGTTCTCGTTCCGTCCACCAGCGAAGGTACGAAGACCTCAATCCACATCACTCCAGACCGCCAACTCGTAGCCATCCAGATCGCGGAACTGGAAGCGGCGGCCACCGGGGAACGCAAACGCCGCCTGCACTACCTGGCCACCGGCGGCGAGCACGCGCTGCTGGGCATCGGCAAGGTCCGCGCAGTAGAGGATCACCAGCGGACCACCCTGTGCGCGCACCGGCGCGTCGGCGGCGAATCCCCCTTTCAGGCGGCCGTCGTCGAACTCGGTGTAGGCCGGGCCATAGTCGGTGAAGTGCCAGCCGAACACCTCACCGTAGAAGCGTTTGCTGCGCGCGATGTCAGCGACGTTGAATTCGATGTTGTCGATGCAACGTTCGGCATCGTGGGTTGTTGCGGGATTCATGGCGTAGCTCCGTGGTGGGAGCCTAGTGTCGATCAATGCGGCACGGCGGTCTTGAACGAAACGGCCATCATTGGCCCCACTCCAGACGCAGTTCGCGTGCGGTCATGCCACTCAGCTCACGCGCCTCGCGACTGAGATGGGCCTGGTCGGCATAGCCGGTCTCGGCGGCCAGCATCGCCAGCGAGTGCTGCGGTTGCGCGCGGCTGTGGCGCAGGAAGCGTTGCAGGCGCAGGATCCGCTCCAGCGTCTTGGCCCCGTAGCCGAACTGCCACTGGCTGAAACGTCGCAGGCTGCGCGGGCTCAGGCTCAAGTGCGCCGCCAGCGTATCCAGCGTGGCGTCACTGGCGGCCAGCGCCCGGAACAGGACATGTGCACGCTGCGCCGGGGTATCGAGCGCGGACGCACCCATATGCTGCTGCAGGCAGTGCGCCATTCGCTGCAGGCGTTGCGCAGGTGCGGTGTCACCAATGGAGGCCGCCGCCTTGCTCGCCCACGCTCCCTTCAGATCAGCCAGCGGCACCGCCTGGCCGATGATCTCGGCCAAGGGCAGGCCCAGCGCCGCCAACGCCTGGCCGGGGCGGAAGCGCGCGCCCAGCACCTGCGCGCCCGGTGCCAACGCCGGGTGCGCGGCCACACGGTCCGGGCCAACCACGAACAACGCACCGTCGCGCCAGAGGATATCCACGCAGCCATCGGGCAGTACGGTGATGTGCCCATCGGTATCGGCAGGAAGCTGGCTCTGCCACAGCTGACCAAAGTGGCCGCGCAGCGGCGCAGGCGCCGGATGCTCCTGGTAGGCCGTGCCAGTACCTGCGAGGGGGGAAGGGTCGCCCATACCGCATTGTGGCGCCACAGGGCCCATAAAAGTGAAGCCCGGCGCGAGGCCGGGCTTCGGTTGGCGTGTGGGAGAGAGAGAGAGAGTCACACGCCAGCACAACACGCACTAACGACAGGCGTTTGTTACCAGGTGAAGCGCGGGCCCACGAACCACTCGCGGTCGCCGGCCTTGGCCAGCTTCACTTCGCCGCTCAGGCCCCAGTTCTGGTTGAACTTGGCGGTGGCGCCGACACGGCCGTAGAACTCGCCGTCCGGGTTGTAACCGTGCTTCTTGCTGAAATCTTCGTAGCCGGCCATCACGTAGCCTTCCACGTACGGGTTGAACGCGGTACGCACGCCCACTTCAGTGGAGTAGCCGTTGAAGTCCAGGCCGCGCTTCTCGTCGTACTTCTGGTACGCAACACGGGCCACCAGGTCGGTGTTCGGTGCGATGCCATAGTTGTAGCCGACACCCAGGCGCCACTGGTCGACGTCATTCTTGAACTTGTCGGTTTCCTGGGCGCTGTAGTCGCCGAAGACATGGAAGTTCGGGTGCACCGCAACGGAACCCTTCACCTTCCAGCCATCGGCGTCGCCGCCCTTGGCATCGGTGTTCACGTAGCCGCCTTCAACGTAGTTGTACGACAGGCCGTCGGTTGCCGATGCAGCGAACGGCAGGGCAGCCAGAAGACCCAGGGCAAGCAGCGAATTCTTGTTCATCGGGACACACCTTTAATTATTTTGGTTTCGTCGACCGCCTCCCGGGAGGGGGAGAGAGAGGAGGCGGTCGACAGGTGTGAATTATCCGTTAGGGGGTCTAATCGACCCTGAATATTGAACTGACTGGTATATAAATATGGTTCCCGTTCAGGGAACTCAGCGCGGGCCAGGTAGAACTCCAGCGCGACACCGGCGCGCTATCGTGGTCGTCTGTGCTTGGGGTTGGGGAACCTGATGAAGCCGTCATCCGTTGCATCGCACGTTGCGCCGCGCCGCCTCTTCGGACTCCTGCAGGTATTGCTGCCCTTGTTCCTGCTTGCTTCTACACTGCCCGCGCAAGCCGCCGCGCGCACGCCTGCCGCAGAACAGGTGGTCATCCAGACCGAGGATGTCACACGCTTCTTCGAGGTGCTCGATGCCAACCAGGGACGGCCGAGCGCGCAGGATCTGCAGCGCCACTACCTGGATCCGGGCAGCAATGCATTGCACGGTTTCACCGCAAGCCGCATCGGTTCGATGGAACGGTTGGCGCGCGCCATCCAGGACAGGCCGGCGTTGTTCGAGAAGGCACGCCGCTGCGCGACCGCCCTGCCCACCATCCGCACCCGCGTCGCCGATGCCCTCGGCCGGCTGGGTACGCTGCTGCCGGATGCACGGTTCCCAGCGGTGACGGTGCTGGTGGGCCGCGGCAACAGCGGCGGCGTCACTACGGCCACCGGCGTAGTCATCGGACTGGAAGCGCTGTGCAACGCCGACTGGATGCAGGCTGATGTGAGCGATCGCTTCGTGCACCTGATCGCCCATGAATATGTGCACATCCAGCAGCCGGGCGCGGAGACGGAGGTAGCACAGCCGACCCTGCTCTATCAGACGCTGCTGGAAGGAGGCGCCGAGTACGTGGCCGAGCTGATCTCCGGGCAGCCGGCCAACGCGCATCTGCGCCGCTGGACACAGGGCCGGGAATGCGCGTTGGAGCTTCAGTTCGCACAGGACAGCACCGGCACCGATCTTTCGCAATGGCTGTACAACGGCCCAGGCGATGAAGTGCGTCGCGGCGATCTTGGCTACTGGATCGGCTACCTCATTGCCGCTGCCTACGTTGCACGCGCCGCCGACAGACGCAGGGCCATTGCCACGCTGCTGGAGGTGCGTCCTGAAAGTGCGCCGGTACTGCTGGCCGCAAGTGAATGGCGTCCCGCATGTGCGCGGGTGGAAAACGCGAAGGGATGATGCCGCCTTCAGACTGATGAATTGGCCACATCGAGCAGGCACAAGGCCATCGCCACCCTGCACATCAGCTCGCCTGATCTCACTCGTTAAGCTTTGCTGACGAGCAGATTTCACAGCACATCCACGTCTTCCAATTCCAGCTGAAAGCGCTTGTCAGCGCGGGGAACAAACGCCGCTATATTCCAGCTTCCCCAGACGAAGGAGGGAGTGCAATGAACCTGAACCCGCAACACATGAAGACGGCCCGCGCACTTGCTGTAGCGCTCATCGCAACCGTCAGCCTTGGCGCCTGTGCCTCTTACAAGAACGAGTTCGCCACCATCAACTCGCGCCTCGACCAGCTCGATGTAAAGGTGCAGGGCGCCGCACAGAGCGCTGAATCCGCCAACCAGTCCGCACAGCAGGCCAACCAGCGTCTGGACCAGATCGAAGGTCGCGTGCAGCAGCTTGAAAGGGCACCGGCTGGCCGCAAGCCGCGCGGGTAACCGCTCCCTCACCGTTTGAACTGATCCATCTCTGTATCGGGAGCCAGTGGCCTTCGCCGGCCACTGGCCTCCCTCCACTCAAGATTGCATTGCAAGGAGCCGTCCCATTCGTACCTCCTCCTCCCCTGCACGCCGCGCCCTGCACGCCGCAATGGCCATGGCGCTGGCCATCGCGTGCAGTGGCGTAGCCAACGCAAAGGGCGCGAAGGACGACGCACCCGCACAAACGGTTTCGGCTGCGGATGAACTGCCGCCGGACCAGCACGTTTCCGAGACGGTGATTGAACTGGCCGGCTGGGTTGTCGCCAGCAAGGACAATCAGGGTTATCCGTTCGCCGTGATGGACAAGGCCGCAGCACAGGTCCTGGTGTTCGGCGGCGACGGCAAGCTGCGCGGCGCCGCCCCGGCGCTGTTCGGTTCGGCCGTCGGCGACCACTCTGCACCCGGCGTGGCCAAGCTCGCACTGAGCGCGATTCCGGGCCGCGACCGCACCACGCCCGCCGGCCGCTTCATCGGCGGTTACGGCCCCTCCGACGATGCCGGACGCGTGCTGTGGGTGGACTACGATTCGGCCGTCTCACTGCACCCGCTGCCGCCGGGCACGCCGAAAGAGAAGCGCGCCGAACGACTGGCCTCGCCCTCGCCGGACGACAACCGCGTCACCCACGGCTGCATCAATGTTTCCGCCGCGTTCTACGAGCAGATCGTGGCGTCCACGTTCCAGAAGGGGGGCGTGTTCTACATCCTGCCGGACAAGGATTCGATCGCGAAGACGTTCCCGGAGTTCGCGCAGAGCCGTGGTGATGTAAAGGACGAAGACGAAAAAGGCACGCGGCGCGCGAGCAAGTAAAACGCCCATCGGCGTACTGGAACTCAGGAAGCCGCGGGCCAAGGCGGCGTGCGCAGCCGTTCTACTGCGGCCCCCTGATGGCCTCACGTGTGAGGCATTCGCTGGCCAGCCAGGCTCCGCGGTGTCGGTGTCGGATCCGACGTGTCGCTGTCGCTATTGCCTTGGTGGTACAGCCGCATCCAGCACCCTCAACTTCGATCCATGTCGCATATTGCCAAACCCACTGCGGCCGTTGCGCCGCCTCATTCTGCGGCTACTTAACAGCATGCAAGAATGCTGAAAGCGTCTTCGTTCCAACGCCATTTGCAACTCTTCTGATTGGCGTTTCGCAGCGACAGCGGTACAGATGACGGGCCACCGGAAAAGGGTGGCCGGGCCTCGAAAACCCGTTAGATCACGAACGTTGTTTGCGCCGGCCGGCCGGCGTCACCCAGTGTGGCGCCGGTCGGCAATCCGTCTGCCGGCCATGGCGGGCGGAGCGTGGAGGCCCTGTGCCTGCCGGTCTGTTCGTGATCTCCCGGTTTTCGAGCCACGTCTCCGCCCGCCACCTTTGCGTGGCGGCTACCGTCTGTCCTGCACGGAGCACCTGCCATGAGCACACCTGAATCCTCCCGCCTGCGCGCGCAGTACGTGTCTGCCAACGCCGACGCGCCCTCGGAGGCACCGCACGCGCGCGATCCCCTCGGTTTCATCGCCACGCTCGACCGCATCGGCAAGGGTGCCGCCGCCGATGGCCACCCCTGGCCCGAGCGCCACCAGATGCCCGGCCGGCGCATGGGCTTGGGCGATGCCGACTGCGCCGTGGCGGGCCAGCGCGTCACCCTGGAACTGCTGTTGGCTGCCTCGGCGTCCGTCAGAACGGCGCCGAGGCCGAGTACGTGGGCGACCGCGTGCTGGAAGGGCTGGCCATGGCCTCGCTGGCGTTGAACGCACAGATCGGCACGCGGATGCGCCCGGAGGAGTAGCGCCGGAGCAACGTCCGGCGCTGCCATCGATCACTCGCAGGCGTCGCCTTCGTTCTTCAGCATCGCTTCGTCCAACGGCCGCTCGCGCTCGATCAGCGCGCGTTGTTCGGCACTCGGCTCGCCCAGCCACCAGACCTTGCAGCGCGCGGTCAGGCGCCCGACCATCTTCGTCTGCGTGGGCGAGTACAGCATCGCCAACGCAGTGCCGGGGCAGTCGTGGGCCTGGCAGGCGGTGTAGAACCACCAGGTCTCGCCCTGCAGCTGCATCGGCTGCCCCGGTGCGCTGGGGCCGCTGAGCAATCGCTTGCGCAGCGGCGGGATCTGCGTGTCGGAGGACTCGGCGTCCTGCGTGCCCTTCATCAGCGCATCGAACGCCGCCAGCACCTTCGGGTCCTTGCGGCCGCAGTCGTCCACGCTGTTGCCACCGACCAGGGTGAAGAAGTAGGTCGCCAGCGGATTGTCCGCGCAGGTCAGCTTGGCCTCTGCGGCCGGGGGCGGCTCGCTTTCCGGCTCGCCTTCGTTGTCCCACACCGAGGGGTCCACACCGTCTTCGATGGACGGCGCGCTCTCAACCGCAGTGGCGGTGGCGGCCGGTGCTTCGGCGGGCGCGGCGGCGGCCGCCGCAGGCGTCGTTCCGGTCGTCTTTTCCGGCGCCTGCCCGCAGGCGGCCAGCAGCGCCACCATCGAAGACATCGCAATCGTCTGAATCTTCATTCCCTGTCCTGTTCCATCCATCCGGTATCCGGAGCAGATACGCGTTGCGCACCCGCCGGAGACACGATTGTACGGATACCGGCCGCGTGCGGCGGCGACCGGCAGGCCGCCGCCGCTGTATCGATCAGGGCGGCAGCGTCTTCTGCACGCTGATCTGGATGCCCTGGTTGTCGCGGCTGCTACTGTCCAGCTGGTTCTGGTACTCGGCGCGCAGCGTCCAGCCCTTCAGCGTCTGCAGGCCGATGCCGGCGCCCAGCAGCGTGTGGTTGCGCGACTGGCGATCGAGCGTGGCGCGGTAGACCGGCCCGGACATCAGGTCCACATAGCGCATGAAGGCCTGGCTGGAGCCCTGCATGTCGTGGCCGAACTCGGCGCGCAGCTGTGGCGTCCACATGCCGTAGTCACGCTTCACCAGCCACTGTGCCAGCACACCAGCGGTGGCGGTGCTGGTGTTGACCGTCTGCCGCTGGTAGTCGAGTGCGTACACCTCGTCGCCATGTTCGCGGTAGCCATCCAGCGTGGCCCGTGCCAGATCCAGGCGGCCGTACGGGGTCAGCAGCAGTGCATCGCTGCGATGCTGGTAGCCGGTGGAGAACGAAGCGAACCACTGCGTACCATCGCGGCTGCCATGGGCGGTGTTGCCGTTGTCGGTGATGAAGCGGCGCGCGTCGAACTTCAGCCACTGGTAGCCCAGCAGGCCATCCACGTAGAACCCGCCTTCGGGATGGAAGCTGCCGTAGGTGGCCACGCTGTAGCCATCCACGGTACTGCGGCTGCCGTTGCGGCCGATGTCCGAGGCATCGTGGCCGTAGCCCAGTCCGGCACCGAGCGTCAGCGACGGACCGATCTGGCGGTCTGCACCCAGGCTGATGCCGGAGGTGGTGAAGTCGATGCCGTCGCTGCTGGCACCTGGCTTGAGCTTGCCGAAGTTCACCGCGCCGCCGGTCCAGAAAGCGAATCCATCGGACGGTGTGGCGGCAGGCGTTGCGTCGCCCTGCACTGCGGGCGCTTCGATCATCGACAGCCCTTCACCGCTGGCACCGATGCCCTTGCGCAGCAGATCATCCTGCTGTGTGCGGCGCTGGCTGCTGGCCGAGCTGAAGGTGATGCCATTGCTGAAGCCGGCGCTACCGCCACCGGCGCGCAGGCTTTCCAGGCGGCGCTGGAAGTTGTTGATCTGGCCGATCGCCATGCGCCGTGCACCTTCGGCCTGGGCTTCCAGCACGCCCAGCACTTCGGCATCACGCGAGGGATCGCTGCGCGGCTTCACCATCACATCGACCGTGCCCGGTGCCGAGGTGGCGTAGGCATTGCTGAGCGTATAGGTGATGCGCACCGCACCACCGAACGTCGCCGCCGAGGTGAAGGCCAACGTGTAGCCGGCGCCGCTGGCAGTGATGGTGGCGTTGCCCGCATCCGCCGGCGACACCGAAACCACCGCAGCGGCGGTGAACGGACCACCACGCGCGGTGGACGTCAGATCGACCTTGACCTCGCGCCCGGCAATGGCAGTGGCGGTCAGCGCCGACGCCACCGGCCGTGGGTTGACGGTCACGCTGATCCGCGCCGGTGCCGACGCACCGAACGGATTGCTGAGCGTGTACTCGAAGTCCACCACGCCGGAAGCATCGGCGTCAGCGCTGTAGACGATGCTGGCGCCCTGCACCACCGCCGTGCCGGACGAGGGTGCGCGGCTGATGGTCACCGCAGTGAACGGCCCATTGATCGCCCCGGCCTCGGCCTGCACGGTCACCGACTGCCCGGCCAGCACCGTGGCACTCTGCGCCGCTGCCACCGGCACCGCCAGCGGCGTCACGCTGATGCTGACCGTAGCCGGCGCAGAAGTGCCCCCTGGACCGGTTGCGGTGTAGGTGAAGCTGTCGTTGCCGAAGAAGTTGCTGCCCGGCGTATACGCCACGTTGAGTCCGTTCACCGTGGCCGTGCCGTGCGAAGGCGCCTGCGCAATGGCGATGCTGGTGATCGGGCCGGTGTCGTTGGCGGTGACGTCGATGCTGGCCGGTGCATTGGCCGGCGTGGTTGCTGCATCGTTCACCACCACCGGTACCGGCTGGTTGATGGCCACTGTGAACGGCTGGCTGCCGGTGAAGCCGAAGCTGTCGGTGGCGGTGAGGGTAAAGCTGTAGCTGCCCGGTGCGGTGGGTGTGCCGCTGAGCACGCCGGCACTGCTGAGCGCGATGCCCGGCGGCAATGCGCCTGCGCTGACGCTGTAGGTGAAGCTGCCGCTGCCGCCGCCTGCACTGACGGTCTGGCTGTAGGCCACGGCTACCTGTCCGCCCGGCAACGTGGTCTGCACGAACACGATGGCCGGTGCGTTGACGGTCACGGTGTAGGCCTGGCTGCCGGTGAAGCCAAAGCCATCGGTGGCGCGCACGGTGAAACTGTAGCTGCCGGTGGTGGTCGGCGTACCGCTGATCACGCCGGCGCTGCTCAAGGCGATGCCCGGCGGCAACGTGCCGGTGGTCAGGCTGTAGGTGTAGCCGCCATTGCCGCCGCTGGCGCTGAGCGGCTGGCTGTAGGCGATGCTGCCGGTGGCGGCGGGCAACGTCGCCGGCGTGATGGTGATCGTCGGCGCGGCCACGCTGAAGGCGTAGGCCTGGCTGCCGGTGAAGCCGACGCTGTCGGTGGCGGTGACGGTGAAGTTGAAGTTGCCGGAGATGGTGGGGGTGCCGCTGAGGTTGCCGGCACTGCTCAACGCGATGCCCGGCGGCAGTGCACCCGCCGACAGACTGTAGGTGTAGCTGGCCACACCTCCGTTCGCGGTGAGCGCCTGGCTGTAGGCCACGCCGCCCGAGCCGCCCGGCAGCGTCGTCGGGGCCAGCGTGATGGTCGGTGCGTTGACCACCAGGGAATAGCTGCGGCTGCCGGTGAAGCCATTGCCATCGGTGGCCTGCACGGTGAAGGTGAAGGTGCCGGCCACGGTTGGCGTACCCGACAGCACGCCTGCGCTGCTGAAGCTCATGCCGACCGGCAGCGCGCCACTGGTCAGGCTGAAGGTGTAGGTGCCGTTGCCCCCGCTGGCCGTTATCGCCTGCGAGTAGGCCACGCCACCGGTCGCCGCTGGCAGCGTGGTTGGATCGACCACGACGGTCGGTGCCGACACCGACAGTGTGTAGTTGTTGACGATGAAGAACGGTGCGCCGGTGCCGGTGGTGCTGTCGCTCGCTCTCACACTGAAGTTGAAGGTACCCGCCTGCGTGGGCGTGCCGCTGAGCATGCCGGCCGGCGAGAACGACAGTCCATTCGGCAGGGTGCCGGTGAGCTGGTAGCTGTAGCCCGGGTTGCCACCACTGGCGACGAAGGTGGTGCTGTACGGCGTACCCGCGGTGGTGCCTGCCACCGTGCTCGGCGCCAGTGACAGCACCGGCGCGCCGACCGCGCCGCTGTAGGCCTGGCTGCCGGTGAAGCCACCGCCGTCGGTGGCGGTCACGGTGAAGTTGTACGGGCCGGCCTGGGTGGGCGTACCGCTCAATTCACCTGTTGCAGCGTTGAGGCTGAGGCCGACCGGTACCTGCCCCGCGCTGACGGCATAGGTGAAGGTGGTTGGCTGGCCGGAGCTGGCGGTGATGGTCTGGCTGTAGGCAACCCCCGCCAGCGGCGGCGGCAGGCTTGCCGGCAATACCGTGATGGTGGGTGCGGCGATGGACAGGACGTAGTTCTGGGTTCGCCTGAAGGGCGCGCCGGTACCGGTGGTGCTGTCGGTGACGCGCACCGAGAAGGTGAAAAGACCGGACACCGTCGGCGAGCCGGACAGCGTACCGGTGGGTGACAGGGTCACCCCGTTGGGCAGTGCACCGGCGCTGATGTCAAAGGTGTACGGCGCGGTGCCATTGCCCGCGCTGAAGGGCACGTTCAACGGTGCGCCGGCCGTGCCGGAGAGGGCACCTGCCGTCGGCGTCAGCGTCAGCGACGGCGCAGTCACGTTGAGGGTGTAGGGCTGGCTGCCGGTGTAGGGGCCGCTGCCTCCACTGCTGTCGGTGGCGGTGATCGTCAGCGGGAACGTGCCCGCAGCCGTCGCCGTACCGCTGATCACGCCTGCAGCGGACAGGGACACGCCCGGCGGCAAGGCGCCTGCGGTAACCGCATAGGTGTAGGCACCGCTACCGCCGGCAGCGGTCAGGTTCTGGTTGTAGGCGACGCCGGCACTCACCGTTGGCAGCGTGGGCGGGGTGATCGTGATCGTCGGTGCATTCACCGTCAGCAGCAGCGGGCCACTGGTGGCGCTGACCGGTCCGCTGCCACCACTGTTGTCGGTCACGGTGACCGTGAAGTTGAAGCTGCCGCCCGCGCTCGGCGTGCCGGACAGGGTGCCGTTGCTGGCCAGAGTGATGCCCAGCGGCAGACTGCCCGATGCAATCGCGTAGGTGTACGGCGCGACGCCTCCGCTGACGCTGGCCAGCGACTGGCTGTAGGCCACGCCGACTGTCGCCGTCGGCGGGTTGGTCGGTGCATAGGTGAGCGTTGCTGCGGCAATGGTCAGCGTCAGCGGGCCACTGGTGGCGCTGAACGGCCCGGTGCCGGTGCTGCTGTCGGTGGCGCGTACGGTGAAGTTGAAGGTGCCGTTGGCGCTGGCCGTGCCGGACAGCGTGCCATTGCTGGCCAGGGTGATGCCCGGCGGCAGGCTGCCGCTGGTGATCACATAGGTGTACGGCGCAGTGCCGCCGCTGGCGCCGGCCAGCGACTGGCTGTAGGCCACCCCGACCGTGCCGGCTGCCGGGCTGGACGGTGCGTAGCTGATGGTGGCCGGCGACACGGTGATGGTGACGGTGGCCGGCGCCGAGGTGCCGCCGGCGTTGGTGGCGGTGTAGGTGAAGCTGTCCGGCCCGGAATAGCTGGCGGTGGGCGTGTAGCTGATGGTGGTGCCGCTGGCGGTGGCCGTGCCGTGCGTGGCCTGGGCAGCGACCGCGACCGAGGTGGCCGCGCCGCCGGACAGGCTCAGGGTGATCGGGTTGTTGCTGCTGCCGTGGGCCACGGTGGCGCTGACCGCGCCGGCCACCGGCGGCACCACGTTCTGCACGTTGATCGACAGGTTGGCTGGCGCGAAGAACGGCGTAGGCGTGCTGCTGTCGGTGACGCGCACGGTGAAACTGGTCAGCCCCAACGCCGTGGGCATGCCGCTGATGGTGCCGTTGCCGGCCAGTACCAGGCCCGGCGGCAGGCTGGTACCGGCGTCGAGGGAGTAGGTGTAGGGCCCATTGCCGCCGCTGGCCGCCAGCGCGAAGGTGTATGGCGAATTGATGACTGCCGGGGTCGGCGTGTTGGTGACGGTGATGGTCGGTGCTGCCACCGTGATCGAGTAGCTTGCCGTACCGGTGAGCGGCGTTCCCGCCGTGCTGTCGCTCGCAGTAACCGAGAAGGCGAAGGTGCCCTGCGCGGTCGGCGTGCCGGACAGGCTGCCGCTGCTGCTCAGCGTCATGCCGTTCGGCAACGTGCCGGGGGGGACCGTGTAGGTATAGGGCGCGACGCCACCGCTGGCGCTGAAGGAGGCACCGGCGTAGGGCGTGCCGACCGTCGCCGGGGGTACCGTGGCCGGCAGGATCGTGATCGGCGAGGCAGCGGCCTGGATGTGCACCGTGACCAGCACGTTGTTGGTGCCGGTACCGTCGTCGAAGGCGAAGGTGTCGGTGGTCGATCCGTTGCCACTGTGGGCATAGGAGATTCTCGAGGCGGCGTGGCTGGTGACGGTGGCCGTGCCATTGCTGGCCGGCGTCGTCACGCTGCCGATACCGAAGCCTGCAACGCCCTGGCAGCTGGACGCATCGATGGTGATGGTGCTGCCGGCGGCCATCGGCGCGCCTGCACTGGCATTGACCGGCGTGAAGGTTGTACAGGCCGCGCGCGCGATATCAGGCAGGGCGAGCGAGATGCCCAGCAGCAGCATCGCCCCCAGGTGGCCCCAGAAACGGCGGACGAGCCCATAGCGCATCGCGTCGCGATGCATCGACTCTGCGTGCCACATGTTGTGCCCCCTGCATGCCCGCCTTCCCGACGGGCGCTGCGCCGTTTGGCGCGAGTGAGAAAACCGCCGTGGCTCCCGCACCGGCAACCGCGGTTCCTGACCTCCCCACCCTGCAGGCTCCCTGGCCCTGCCTGGCGGTCCTGCCCCCCTTTAATCCCTGCATCCCTTGGGCGGGCAGCGCGATATTCTTGCCCACAGATACCGGCACTTGTCAACACCAAGGATAATGCGCCAGAGTTACTTGCCGGCCGGGGGCTGAGTGCCGGCGCCTATCCCAGGGGGAATATCGTATGTCGGAACCCTTTCTCGGGCAGATAATGCCCGTGGCGTTCAACTTCGCGCCCAGGTACTTCGCATTCTGCAATGGCCAGGTGTTGCCCATCGCACAGAACCAGGCGCTCTTTTCGCTGCTGGGCACATCCTACGGCGGCAACGGCACCACCAATTTCCAGCTTCCGGACCTGCGTGGCCGCACGCCCCGGGGATCCACCAACGGCAGCAACATGGGCGAACAAGGCGGCCTGGAGAACGTCACCCTGATTGCCGCGCAGATTCCCGAGCACACGCACGTTTTCGGCGGCACCACCGGTAACGGTACGACGCGCATTCCGCAGGGCAATGTGCTGCTTGGCAAAACCGGAACGCAGAATGTCTACGGCGCGTCCAGCGGCGCACAGGTGCCCTTGAACGTGCTCGATGCCAGCGGCCAGACGCAGCCACATGCGAACCTGCAGCCGTACCTGGCCATCAACTTCTGCATCGCACTCCGGGGAATCTTCCCCTCGCGCAACTGACCGGAGTTTCTGCCATGTCACAACCCTTTGTTGGCGAGGTCCGTCTGTTCCCCTACAACTTCGCGCCGGTGGGCTGGTTCGACTGTGATGGCCGATTGCTGCCCATTTCAGAATACGAAGTGTTGTTCACCCTGCTCGGTACCACCTACGGCGGCGATGGTGTTTCCACCTTCGGCCTGCCCAATCTGTGTGGACGGGTACCCATCCACCAGGGCACCGGCGTCGGCCTCGGTACCTATGTCCTGGGCCAGGCAGCCGGCAGCGAATCGGTCACCCTGATCAACACGCAGCTGCCCGCGCATACCCACGCGTTCAATGCGGTGAACACCGCAGCCAGTTCACCGGCGCCCGGGCCGACATTGCAGCTCGGCGCAGTCAGCGGCGACACGCTGTACACCGACAGCACCAGCGGCCTGGGCAGTGGCAACCTGGCGCCTGCATCGGTGAGCGCCGTTGGCGGCAACCAGCCACACGACAACACCATGCCCTCGCTGGTCGCCCGCTACTGCATCGCATGGGCCGGCGTCTTCCCGTCGCAAGGCTGACGATCATCGACCGCCTATCAGGACCCACACCATGAGCGATCCCTTTACCGGCGAAATCCAGATGTTCGGCTTCAACTTCGCCCCTTACAACTGGGCGATGTGCCAGGGGCAGCTGATGCCCATCCAGCAGAACACCGCATTGTTCTCATTGCTGGGAACCACCTTCGGCGGCAACGGCAGCAGCAACTACCAGCTGCCGAACTACACCAACAACATC
Organism: Stenotrophomonas maltophilia; assembly: GCF_013464485.1. Lineage (GTDB taxonomy): Bacteria > Pseudomonadota > Gammaproteobacteria > Xanthomonadales > Xanthomonadaceae > Stenotrophomonas > Stenotrophomonas maltophilia_AW. Next base: position 62,347 of record NZ_RAUX01000026.1, on the reverse strand, counting down.
GCATGCGGCCAGGGCGCGGGCCCCGCCCTGACCCCGCGCGCCATGGGCGAGACCTTCGGCAGCGACAGCGTCACGCTGCTGTTCAGCGAGATGCCCAACCACACCCATGGCGCACGCATCTACAACCAGCCCGATACCGCGCACCGCAGTGGCGTGCCGGCCAGCGGCAATGCATTGATCACACCGGAGTCGAGCCCGATCCTGGCGGCGACACCGACGGTTACCAGCACCTTCCCGCTCACCACGGTGGGCGCTGCGGGAGGGAGCCAACCCCATGAGAACCGGCAACCGTATCTCACCCTGAACTTCTGCATCTGCCTGTCCGGCGTGTTTCCGCAGCGGCCGTGACCGTGAACGCGACGCTGGCCTTTCCCCTGCAGCGGGCAGCCTGGCTGCCTGCAGCGGGGGAGGGCCTTCCGGCAGGCATCAGCGTGCGCGAAGCACAGGACGGTGACCTGCCCTTCCTGCAGCAGCTCTATGCCGAGTCACGCGCAGCCGAGCTGGCCAACGTGCCGTGGCCGGATGCGCTGCGACAGGCGTTCCTCGACAACCAGTTCGCGCTGCAGCACCTGCACTACACCCGGCACTACCAGCCCGCGCATTACCTGCTGGTGGAGCAGTGCGGCAAGCCGATCGGGCGCCTGTACCTGCACTGCGACGAGCACGAGGCCACCCTCATCGATATCGCCCTGCTGGATGCCGTACGCGGCCGTGGCATCGGCTCGGCACTGGTGCGCTGGGTGCAATGCATGGCGCGCGCCGTGCAACTGCACAGTGTCGTGCTGCATGTCGCCTGGGAGAATCTGGCAGCGCGCAGGCTCTACGAACGCCTCGCGTTCCGCACCGAGGGGGATACCGGCAGCCACCTGCGGATGCGCTGGGTGGCCACGGCTGTCAGTTGAACAGCGCCTGGTAGATGAAGCCGGTTCGATCGCGTGCGATCGGTACCAGGAATATGCCGAATTCACCGAGGCCGTCGTGGCGCATGGTGTAAGTGCGCTGTGGGAACAGCACGGCCGATTCATTGCGGAACAGCAGCGAGAACGGCGCGCGCATCTGGCCGGTCAGGCGCTGATCGGGCAGCGGTGCGGCCTCGACGAGCACGAACGGTACGCCGGTATTCTCGATATCGGCACTGAAGGTTTCGTTGAGATGACCTGCGAACTGGTCCAGCTGGAAAAAGTGCATGCGTCCCCTCCCCCGGTTGTCAGCGAGCATGCCGAAGCGGCCGCACGCTTTCAATGGGGCCAGCGCCAACGCCTGGCGGGCGCGGATGGGGGATACTCGCCGTTCCATTCACCGGCGCACCAAAGGACGGAGCCCATGCGTATCTGCCTGCTGCTGTTCGCCCTGTCCGGCCCGTTGCTGGCTGCCGGCAACCCGCCAGCCACGCCCGTCGCCACCCGGCTACCGGATGCCCCCCTGCCGCCGTCATTGCACCGCGTGCTGCGTGACTACGAGCAGGCATGGCGCAAAGGTGATGCCAAGGCGCTCGCCGCGCTCTTCGCCGTGGATGGTTTCGTGCTGCAGAGCAATCACCCACCGCTGCGCGGGCGCAGCGCGATCGAGGCCGCGTATGCCGGCCAGGGCAGCAGCCCGTTGCGGTTGCGCGCCTTGGCGTATGCGGTGGAGGGGAACACGGGTTACATCATCGGTGCGTACAGCTACGGCAACAACGTGGGCGATACCGGCAAGTTCACGCTCACGCTGAAGCGCGTGGGCGATGGGCCGTGGTTGATCTTCTCCGACATGGACAACACCAGCGCGCCGCCACGGGCGCGGTGATCGGGCGTTGCAGTAAATCCACGCCATGCGTGGATATGCAGCGCGCGTGGTGCCAAGCAAGCTTGGCACCCACCAAAGCCTGTCTCCCGTCCGGCACCCGCATGTGTACTCCCAGATGAAAAACCCCGGCACGTAGCCGGGGTTTTTCGATTCACTTGAACAGCGTGTCCGGGTATTCCGGTTTCTGTTCCCGCGCCAGCAGCGCGCGCAGGCCTTCTTCCGGTGTCTGCTCGCCGTGCAGCACGGCACGCACGCGGTCGGAGATCGGCAGGTCGATGCCATGGCGGCGTGCCTGTCGCATCACTTCGTCGGCGGTCTGCACCGACTCGACCACCTGGCCGATCTCGCGCACGGCGTCCTGCAGCGTCTGGCCACGGCCCAGGGCCAGGCCCAGGCGGCGGTTGCGCGACAGGTCGCCGGTGCAGGTCAGCACCAGGTCGCCCAGACCGGCCAGGCCCATCAGCGTTTCCGGCTTGGCGCCGATCGCAGCGGCCAGGCGCAGCATCTCGTTGAGGCCACGGGTGATCAGGCCGGCACGGGCGTTCAGGCCCAGCTGCATGCCATCGGCCACGCCGGTGGCCACGGCCAGCACGTTCTTCATCGCACCGCCCAGCTCGGCACCGACCATGTCGTCGCCGGTGTAGGCGCGGAACGCCGGGCCATGCATCGCCTCGGCCACCGTCTGTGCGAACTCGGGCACGTCGCCGTGCACGGTGATCGCGGTCGGCAGGCCCTGGGTCACTTCCTTGGCGAACGACGGGCCGGTGACGACGGCCAGCGGCACGTCCTCGCCCAGCACTTCGCGCGCCACTTCATGCAGGAAGCGGCCCGAACCGGGTTCGAAGCCCTTGGTGGCCCAGGCCACGCCGGCACCGGCCGGACGCAGCGGCGCCAGCGCACGCACGGTTTCACCGAAGGCATGCGACGGGGTCACCACCAGGATCCAGGCCGCGCCCTGCACCGCCGACGCCAGATCGGTGGTGGCACGCAGGCTGTCCGGCAACGGGATGCCCGGCAGGTAGCGCGGGTTCTCGTGGCGCTGGTCGATGGCTTCGACCACGGCAGCGTCGCGCCCCCACAGCACGGTCGGGTGACCGTGCCGTGCGAGCAGGCTGGCCAGCGCGGTTCCCCAGGAACCGGCGCCCAGCACGGCGATCTTGTCAGCGGTAGTGCTCATCCGTGACGTCGCGGCAGGAATCAGGCGTTGCCAGCCGGCTCGGAGTCAGCCAGCGACGGTGCGTCGCCCTGCTCCTGGCGCTGGCGCAGGGTTTCTGCGTACAGGCCTTCGAAGTTGATCGGCTGCAGGAAGAACGGCGGGAAGCCGCCGGCCTGGATCAGGTCGCTGATCAGCTGGCGCACGTACGGGAACAGGATGTTCGGGCACTGCGTGCCGAGCAGCACGTCGATCGACTGCGGGTCCAGGCCGACCAGGCCGAACACACCGGCCTGCTTCACTTCGGCCACGTAGGCGGTGCGATCGCCGGCCTGGCAGGTCAGGGTGACGGCCAGCACGACTTCGAAGGCGTTCTCACCCAGGCGCTGCACCTGCTGGTTCAGGTTCAGCTGCAGCTCCGGCTGCACCTGGTCATTGAAGATGATCGGAGCGTTCGGCGACTCGAAGGAAACGTCCTTGACGTAGATCTTCTCGACGGTGAAAGCAGGGCCGGTAGCGGCATCGACCGGCGCAGCGGCGCCGTTGGTGATCTCTTCGGACATTTCCAGTAACTCCAATGAATGCAATGAAAACGAGGGTCGAATTACTGCGATGGGGGCGGCATCAGGCCCATACAAGGCCGGATACGCCACCTGCGGCAATCAGTTGCGGCCCTTGACCAGCGGCAGCTCGGCCTGCTGCCAGGCGGGGATGCCGCCGTCGAGCACATAGACTTTCTCGAAGCCGGCCTTCTTCAGCGCCTTGGCTGCGGTTTCCGACGCGTTGCCGCTGCGGCACACCAGCACCACCGGCGACTGCTTGGCGTTGGCCACCAGCTTGTTGTCCGGGCCGAAGGCACTGGCCTGGGCGTTGCGGCTGCCGGCAATGTGGCCCTTCTCGAAGTCACCGCTGGCCGACAGGTCGACCACTACCGTGCCGCCCGCGTTCATCAGCTGGGTCAGTTCGGCGGGCTTGATGCCCTTGAAGCCCCGGAACAGGCGGCGGATCTCGGTGACGATGATGGCCACGGTCAGGCCGACCAGGGCCGCGGACAGCATCGGGTTTCGGCCTGCAAAGGCCAGCAACTCTTCGTAATTCACTCAGGTCACGGGTCGATTAAGCGGGCGCCGATTGTCGCACAAGCCGGACGCGGCCCGTCACTGCCCCTTCCACAGGTCCGGCAGGCCGGCGGTCTGCCACCAGCGCTTGGCCTCGGCATCCCAGCGCCAGCGCTCGACCACCACCACGGTGCGCTCGGCCTGGGTGTTCTGGTTGATCACCCCGATTTCAACCCGGCGCTCGACCAGGCCCCCGTCCAGCGCGGCGCTGCTGCGCTCGCGGTACGACGACACGCGCAGCTGTGCGTAGCGGTTGAGTTCGAACTCGGTGGGCGGCTTTTCCTTGCGCAGCTTGGGGTCGAGATAGCCGATGGCATCGTCCATGCTGCCCCAGCGGATGGTCGCCCCGTAGGCGATCTGGGTCTCTTCCAGCAGCTTGCGCTGCTTGCGGCTGAGATCGTCGGCCGAAGCCATGGCACTGGCCAGCAGCAGGGAGCAGATCAGGAACTGGATCAGGCGGCGCATCGGTGGTTTCCCCAGAACGTCAGCCTGCCATCCTACCCTTTGGCGAAGGCAACGAAGCGACCGCTGAACTCGGCGGCGGGCTTGCCATCGGCACCGGGCTGGGTGGCGATGATGCTGATGCGGGCCTTGCGGCGCTGCCGGAAGGTGTTCAGGAAGGCATCCCAGCCACTGGCTTCGGCCGCTTCGGCATGCGCGTGCAGGTCTTCGTAGACCGGCGCCAGGTAGCGCAGGTTGCTGTCAGCCACGTAGACCTCGGCATCATGGCCGGCCAGGCGCAGGCGCAGGCTGACCAGCGCCCAGCCGGACAGGGTCAGTACCGAGGCCAGGCTGCCGCCGAAAGCATTGCCCTTGTCGTTGACGTTGGCGGCCAGCGGCGCGGTGATGCGCAGCACGCCATCGGCATAGCCGTCGAGCTGGATCTGCATGGCGCGGACCGCCGGCATGCAGTCCAGCACGTCCTGCAGGGCGGCCAACGAGGAAGTCAGAGCATCAACGGACATCGGAGCAGCGACCACGACAACGAAGGGCCCGCATAATGCAGGCAATGGCCGACCATACGATACCCACTGGCGCCGCCGGTTCCGAGGCGGGCTGGACCTTCATTTCGCTGCGGCCGCAGGGCCAGAATACGGCGCTGCGCCGCGCCGTTGCTGGGCTGGGCGGACATGTACTGGCCCTGGCGCCCTGGCGCCTGCAGCGCCTGCACGGCACGCCAGTGGTGCACCAGCTGCAACGCGCGCTGAACTGTGATCGGGTGGTATTCACCAGTCCGGCTGTGGTGGCCGCAGCCGCGGCGCTGTTGCCGCTGGCCAGTGCGCAGCACAGCCCATGGCTGACGGTGGGTGAGGGCACCGCGCGCGCCCTGCGGGCGCACGGCATCACCGAAGTGCATGCACCGCAGCGGATGGACAGCGAAGGCCTGCTCGCACTGCCGGTCCTGGCCGAGGTGCAGGGCCTGCGCATCGGCCTGGTCACCGCCCCCGGCGGGCGCGGCCTGATTGCTGCACACCTGCAGGACGCCGGAGCCATCATCGAGCGCGCCGACGTCTATCAGCGTCGGCTGCTGCGCCTGTCGCCACGCGCACTGGCTCGATTGGCGCATTCAGCATATCCGTGGGTGCTGGCGGTCAGCAGTGGCGAAGCGCTGCAGCATTTCTGGCACCAGCTTCCGCCGACATTGCAGCAGCGCCTGCAGGCCTGCGCCAGCACGGTGGTGGCCAGTGAGCGGCTTGGCGAACAGGCGCGTGCATTGGGCCTGCAGCGCGTGGCACACGCGGCCGGTCCAACGGCGGCACAGCTGGCAGCAGCCGCACACGCCACGCTCACCGGCCCGGCAGCGACCTGAACAGGGACGGGCGTCACGCTTGCCGCTGTCGTCGGCAACAGTGATGCTGTGCACAACGCGGCCTGCCGGCCCCCGCCCGGCGACGTTGCCGACAAGGAAGCCCGATGAACGACACACCGCCCGTTTCCCCGCCCCGTCGACCCGTGCGTTGGCTGCTGCCGCTGGCCGGGGTGGTCGTGCTTGGCGCGGGTGGCTATGCCGGCTGGTACCTCTGGCAACAGCAACAGGATGAACAGCACGCACAGGCGCAGACTACAGCCGTGCAGCTGCAGGGATTGCAGGCCACGCTGGACGCGCTGCGCCGTGACCAGCGCGCGACCAGCCAGCGCCTGCAGGATGCGGCGGCCACCAACCGCGTGCTGCGCGACGAGATGCTGGGCCTCTCGCAGCGCAGTGCACTACTGGAAGAGAACCTGTCCAAGCTGGCCGACAGCGCCAACCAGGGCCGCCAGGCGGTACAGCGCGATGAGGCCGAGCTGCTGCTGACCCAGGCCGCGCAGCGCCTCAACTACGCCGACGACGTGGACGGTGCGCGCCGCCTGTACGCACAGGCTGCCACCGCGCTGGCTGATCTGCCCGACAGCGAAGGCCTGAACCTGCGCCAGGCGCTGGTGCAGGAGCGCGACGCACTGGATGCGCTCGGCAGTGGCCCGCGCGCGCAATCCCTGCAGCGCCTGGATGCTCTGGCCAAGGCCCTGCAGGGCCTGCCTTCTCAGGTGAGCGCCGACGCGGCGACCCACACGGCAAGACCGTGGTGGCAATCCACGCTGGCCCCGTTCGTGGATATCACCCCCAGCCGCCAGAATGGTCCGCTGACCATCGCCGAACGCCGCAATGCCGACGATGCACTGCAGCTGGAACTCACTCTGGCACGTGCCGCGATCGAACGTGGCGACCGCACCGGCCGCGATACCGCATTGGCGCGCGTGGAACACTGGGCGCAGCAGCGTTGGCCGGATTCACCGGCCCTGCGCGCGCAACGTGCTGAACTGAGGGCCCTGCGCGAACTTCCGCTGCAGTCCAGCAACTCCATTCTTGGCAGCACCCTGCAGCAGCTGCGTACCCAGACCGACCGGAGGTAAGCCCACATGAAACCCCTGCAATCCCTGGTCGTGCTGTTGCTGGCCGTAGCCATCGGCGTGGTCGCCGCGCAATGGCTCGGCGCCGATGACCTCAACCGCTTCGGCGAAGTGACCCTGCGCTACGGCGGCTACGACTACCACAGCAACCTGCCGAAGGTGGCGCTGCTGTCGGTGATCGCGGTGCTGGTGCTGTGGCTGCTGTGGAGCCTGATCGCTGCACCGTTCCGCGCCTGGGGCCGCTACCGCCGCAAGCAGGGCCGGGTGCGCCTGATCGACGGCCTGCAGGCCTACGAACATGGCCAGTGGCAGCGCGCCGAAAAGCTGCTGGACGGCGCCGCCAAGGACCCGGAAGTGAGCGCGGTGGCACTGGCCAATGCCGTACGCAGCGCGCAGGCACGTGCCGATGGCCCCGCCGGTGAAGCGCTGCTGCAGCGCCTGGGTGAAAGCGATGCCACCCTGCAGGCGCTGCTGCGTGCGGAACAGCTGCTGGCGCGCGATCTTCCGGTGGATGCGATCAATGCCCTGGACGTGGCGGCGATCCAGCCGCTGCCGCCACGTGGCCTGTGGCTGCGCACCGAAGCGCTTGCCCGCGCGGGTCGTGCCCACGAGGCCTACGGCCAGCTGGGTGCGCTGCGCCAGAGCAAGGTGCTTCCGGCCGAGTCGAACAGCGAACTGGAAGCCCGTCTGGCCGCACAGGCGCTGCTGGAAGCGGCCGACGTCAACGCGCTGGCCGCGCAATGGGAAACCACGCCGAAGGCGCTGCGCCCCACCCCGGACGTGGTGGGCGCCTATGCCAGCCGCGCGGTGGCACTGAACTGGGACGAGCCCGCGCTGCTGGCACTGGAACAGGCCCTGGACCATCGCTGGGACGACGCACTGGTGGCGCTGTATGGCCGCCTGCCCGCAGAGCGGCTGGCCACGCGCCAAGCCAACCTGGCGCGCTGGCGTAACGTGCATGACGACTCGGCCGCGCTGCGCCTGGCCCAGGGCCGCGTGGCACTGGGCCAGCAGCAGTGGGACGCCGCCGATGCGTTCCTGCATGAGGCCATCGCTGCCGGTGCCGGTGCACCGGCGTGGGAAGCGCTGGGTGAACTGTTCGCCCAGCGTGGCGATCACGCACTGGCGGCGCAGTGCCTGGCCAATGCGTTGCGCCTGCAGCGTGGCGAGGACAGCGTGGAGCTGGTGCGCGGCATTGCGGCCCCGGCGCGCGCCACGGTGGAAGAGCAGCCGATCGCGGTGCAGCCGCCGGTGTATGACGCCAACGAGGAACGCGACGAATTCGGCAACCCGCGGTTGCCGTGATTGGTAGTGCCGGCCGCTGGCCGGCTTTCACCGGTGAATTTGGCACCGTGCCAAGCAAGCTTGGCACCCACCAGAGCAACAATCCGAGCAACAACGAAAACGCCGCCCATCGGGCGGCGTTTTCATATGTGGAACCCGGTAGTCGCCAACCTTGGTTGGCGCGTGGTGGATGCGATCAGCGTTCGACGATCGCCACCACGCCCATGCCGCCGGCGGTGCAGATCGACACCAGCGCGCGGCCGCCGCCGCGCTCGGCCAGCTGCTTGGCCGCCGTTGCGATCACGCGTGCGCCGGTGGCGGCGAACGGGTGGCCGGTGGCCAGCGACGAACCCAGCAGGTTGATCTTGTCCGGGTCGATACGGCCCATCGGTGCGTCCAGGCCCAGGCGATTGCGGCAGTAATCCTCGCTCTCCCACGCACGCAGGGTGCACAGCACCTGCGCAGCGAAGGCTTCGTGGATCTCGTAGATGTCGAAGTCCTGCAGGGTCAGGCCATTACGCTTCAGCATCTCCGGCACGGCCACGGTCGGCGCCATCAGCAGGCCTTCGCCATGCACGAAGTCCACCGCCGAAACGTGCGCATCGCGCAGGTAGGCCTGCGGTTCGTGGCCGTGTGCGCGTGCCCATTCCTCACTGGCCAGCAGCACCGCAGCGGCGCCATCGGTGAGCGGGGTGGAGTTGGCGGCGGTCAGCGTGCCGCGGCCGGAGACCTTGTCGAATGCCGGCTTCAGCGTAGCCAGCTTTTCCAGCGAGGTATCCGGGCGCAGGATGTTGTCGCGCTCGACGCCACGGAACGGGGCGATCAGGTCGTTGAAGAAGCCACGCTCATAAGCGGCAGCCAGTTTCTTGTGCGAGGACACCGCCCACTCGTCCTGCGAGTCGCGCGAGATGTTCCATTCCTTGGCCATGTCTTCGCAGTGGTCGCCCATGCTCTTGCCGGTGCGCGGCTCGGCCACGCCGGGGAACTCGGGCTTCAGTTCGGAGAACTTGAAGCCGGCGGTCAGCGCGCGGATCTTGTCGCCGGTGCTCTTGGCACGGTTGGCAGCCAGCAGGCGCGCACGCAGCTTCTTGCCATACACGATCGGCACGTCGGAGGTGGTGTCCGAACCGCCGCCGATGCCCGATTCGATCTGACCCAGCGCGATCTTGTTGGCGACGGTGATGATGCTGTCCAGCGAAGTACCGCAGGCACGCTGCAGGGTGATGCCCGGGGTCAGCGGCGACAGGCCGGAGGACAACGTGGCTTCTCGGCCCAGGTTCCAGTCGCTGGAGTGCTTGATCACCGCACCCATCGCCACTTCACCCAGCTGCTGGCCGTGCAGGCCGAACCGTTCGACCAGCGCGCCCAGCGTACGGACCGACATGCCGAGGTTGCCGACATCCGAATACGCGGTGTTCTGGCGGCAGAACGGAATGCGGACGCCACCGAGGATGGCGACGGGACGAGCGTTGGGCATGGAGATACCTGGCATGGATGAGGGTGTCTGCAACATGGCCTGCACGACGGAGCAGGCATAATGGAGCCAAGTGTAGCTGCCGCCCTGTGATGGGCCAACCGTGGAACCATGAGCAAACCCGACCCCGCGATGAATGCCCTTGGCGTGCTGGCCTTGGAACTGGCCGGCGGCGAAATCCCCGGCCAGGCGGTACTCAGCGCCGAACAGGCCGGTGAACTGGCCGATCGCGTCGGCCGCGACCTGTCCAAGCTGGTGCCGCAGGTGGCCGAGCTGGACCTGGTGTTCGCCGCCGCCCATTTCGACCCGGCCGAGGTGCTGCGCCCGGGCTGGCCGATCCACCGCCGCCTGGAAGAACTGCAGATGCGTGCGCCGGGCCGCAACCAGGGCCCGCGCCTGCTGGCGTTCGGTACTGACGCCCAGGGTGACGTGCCGCTGCCGTTCCAGGCCGATGCCAGCCTGGTGGGTGGTGGCCTGCGTGTGGTGCCGTTCCTGCTGACCGGCAGTGACGTGGCCACCACCAATGCGGTGGCCGAGGCGCTGGAAGATACGCTGCTGGCCAACGGCATGGCCCATGCCGACACCGCGTTGATGGCGCAGAACACCTTTGGTGCACGCATCGAGCATGCGCGCTACTTCACCGTGAATGATCTGGCCGCGATGATGTCGATGCAGTACGACAACCAGGGCCTGGCCGCGCTGTGGCCGCTGATCGAGACCGCGATCATGGCGCCGGGCGAGGACGAGTGGCTCAATGCCGCGCCCGAGCCGCTGCTGCGCTATACCCATGGCGAAGCACGCATGGCGCTGTTCGACCCGGCCGGCTGGTGCGCGCACTACAACCACGGCAACAACGACTGCGACCGCCTGAAGGGCATCTACGAGCAGTTCCTGATGCGCCAGCGGCAGATGGCCGCGGTGCTGGAAGCGCACGGCGTGCCGGTGCTGTTCGTGCACTGCGAGGCCGGGCAGGACGCGCGCGAACTGCTGGCGCGCTGATAGGAAACGGCCGCCGCGTGTTGTAGAGCCGAGCGTGGGCTCGGCTCTACAGAAAGCGATGCAAAGAAAAACGCCGGCTTGCGCCGGCGTTTTCTGATGGCTTATTGCGCCTTCTGGATCACCGCACACGCCAGGCGCGCGCCGGCGTTGCCGGTCGGCTGGGTCTTGTAGTCGTCCGCATCGGCGTGGACGATCAGGCCGCGGCCGATGATGTCGAAGTCATCACCCTTGCCGATGTTGACGTTGCTCGACACCGGGCCGTCGATGGTGGCCACGCCCTTGTCGTCGGCCTTGATGTTGGGCATGTCGCCGCCGTGGTGCGGATCGGTGGCCACATTGCCGTGATCCTGGTGGCCCGAGTTGAAGTGGCCACCGGCGCTCATGCCGTCCGGCGCGCTGCAGTCGCCCTTCTCGTGGATGTGGAAGCCGTGCTCGCTGCCCGGCTTCAGGCCGCTGATCTGGCCGGTCACGTGGACCTTGCCGTCAACCACCTTGAAGGTGACGCTGCCCTTGGCCTCGTTGCCCTGGGTCGGTGCCAGCTCGGCGGTGGCCGAGGCGTCGGCCGCCGGGGCGGCAGCGGGTGCCGGTGCTGCGGCCGGTTCAGTGGTTGCACCCTCGGCCGGCGCGGCCGGCGGGGTTTCAGTCTGCGGAGCGGCCGGCTGCTGGCCGCAGGCCGCCAGGCCCAGCGCGGCGATGGCCGCAAACAGCGAAGTGTGGATCAGACGCATTGGAATCTCTCCCTGGATGAAGCCTGCGGTGATCAGCGGACAACCCGGATCACGCCACAGGCGATGCGGACACCGGCATTGCCGGCGGGCTGGCTGCGATAGTCGTCGGCGTTGGCATGCACGACCAGTGCACGTCCGGCGATATCGGTGGCGGCGCCTCCGCCAAGGGTAACGCCCTTGAGGTGGATATCGACGTTGGCGCGGCCCTGGGCATCGGCACGCAGGTTGTCCATGTCGCCCAGGTGGTGCTTGCCGGTGCCGGCGCGACCATGCGCGGCGCCACCGGGGTTGAAGTGGTTGCCGGCGCTGCTGGCATCCACCGCGCTGCAGTCGCCGCGCTCGTGGATGTGGAAACCGGCCTGCTGCATCGGCTGCAGGCCACCGATCAGGCCGGTGATGTGGATGCCAGCCGGTTCCACCATCAATACCAGGCGGCCACTGACGATGCTGGCCGAAGCTGGCGACAGATTGGCCTCGGCCTGCTTGGCGGTACTGACCACGGTTGGCGGCGGCGGTGTGGGCTGCGGCTTCTTCGGCGCGCTGCCACAGGCAGACAGCAACGCGGCAGCGGACAACAGCAGGATGGCAAAGGACAGACGCATCGAAGACTCCTTGCAGGTGACACTACGGACGGCATCGTCCATGAACGATCAACGGTTCGGCAAGCGGGCGCGAGGATCGCGTGCAGGGACCGTTCAATGGCCCCCGCGGCGGCGGCCAGCGCCCAGCTTGCGGGTAAGGGTATTGCGGCCCAGGCCCAGGCGGGCAGCGGCTTCGGCACGGCGGCCATGGGTGATCTGCAGCGCGGCCTCCAGCAGGGCATGGTCGACCCGCTCGCGCACCTGCGCGTGCAGCCCTTCCACGCCTTCGGCCAGCTGACGGCGTGCCCATTCGGCCAGCAGCGCTTCCCACTGCCCCGGATCGGCACCGCTGGTGCTGCTGCGACGACCGCGCGTACGGTTGAGCGCGGTATCGACGTCGGCCACGCCGATGGTGTCGGCGGCGGCCAACGCCGCCATCCGCCAGCACACGTTTTCCAGTTCGCGCACGTTGCCCGGCCAGTCGTGTTCGCGCAGCGCCTGCAGTGCGGCAGCGGTCAGGCGCTTCTGCGGCGTATCCAGCTTGCGCGCGGCGGCGGCCAGGAAGGTGCTGGCCAGCTGCGCGATGTCCTCGCGGCGCTCACGCAGCGGCGGCAGCTGCAGGCGCACCACGTCCAGGCGGTGCAGCAGGTCGGCGCGGAACTTCCCCTGTGCAACCAGCCCTTCCAGATCCTGGTGGGTGGCGGCAACCACGCGCACGTCGACGCGGATCAGTTCACGGCCACCGACGCGGAAGAACTCGCCCTGCGCCAGCACGCGCAGCAACCGGGTCTGCAGCGGCAGCGGCATGTCGCCGATCTCATCGAGGAACAACGTGCCGCCATCGGCCTGCTCGAAGCGGCCGATATGGCGGCGCTGCGCGCCGGTGAAGGCACCAGCCTCGTGGCCGAACAACTCGCTTTCCAGCAGCTCGGACGGGATTGCAGCGGTATTGAGCGCGACGAACGGCCCCTGCGCGCGCGGCGATTCGCGATGCAGCGCATTGGCCACCAGCTCCTTGCCGGTGCCGGTCTCGCCGGTGATCAGCACCGCCAGCGGCGCCTGCGCCAGGCGGCCGATGGCCCGGAACAGCGCGCGCATCGGCGGGGTATCGCCCACCAGTTGCGGCGGTTGGTCGCTATGCGCTTCGGCCGCAGGTGTGGGCGCCGCCAGTGCCGGTACAACGGCCGGCAGCACACGCTGCGCCAGCGCCACCGCATCGTCCAGATCGAACGGTTTGGACAGAAATTCGTGGGCGCCACCACGGAAGGCACCGGCCGTGCTGGCCACATCGGTGTAGGCCGACATCACCACCACCGGCAGCTGCGGCAGCGCGGCCTTGAGCTTGTCCAGCAGCACCAGGCCATCGTCGCCGGGCATACGCACATCGGTGAACAACAGCGCCGGCGGCGGGCCTTCGCTCAATGCCTGCAGGGCGGGGGCGGCGCTGTCGAAATCGACGACCTGGTAGCCCGCCTCGCGCAGCGCGGTGCACAACACGAAGCGCACGGCACGATCATCATCGACCACCCAGATGCGCTGCCGGGACGAAGAAGATTCAGACATCGCGCGGGGCCTCCTCGGCCGGGGCGGTGCCGTTGCCGATCGGCAGCAGCAGGGTAAACACGGTATGGCCCGGGCGCGAGCGGTAGGTGAGCGTGCCGCGATGCTCGCGCGTGACCTGCTGGGCCAGCGCCAGGCCAAGCCCGGTGCCTTCGGCGCGGCCGCTGACCAGCGGCAGGAACAGGTGTTCGGCCAGTTCTTCGGGCACGCCACGGCCGTCGTCGGCGATCTCCAGGCGCAGCGCCAGGGTGTGCAGCTGTTCGGCAATGCGCACGCCATGTTCAACGCGCGTGCGCAGGGTGATGACCCCGGCGCCGGCCTGGATGGCGTTGCGCACCAGGTTCCACACGGCCTGGGTGAGGCGGTCGGCGTCGCCGGCGAGTTCGGGAATGCTGGGGTCGTAGTCGCGCTGCAGGCGCACCGCCCAGCCTGCCTCGCTTTCGGCCAGGCGCAGCACGCGCTCCAGCGAAGCGTGGATGTTCAGCGGGGCGTGCGGCGCGGCCGGTGCCGGCGACAGCAGCTGGTCGAGCAGGCCGTTGAGGCGCTCGATCTCCGAGCCGATCAGTTCGATCAGCTCACGTTCGCTGGCATCGCGCTGGGCCGCGCGGCGGGCCAGCAGCTGGGCCGCGCCCTTCAACCCGGCCAGCGGGTTGCGCAGCTCATGGGCCAGCCCCTTCAGCGCCGCACTGAGCGCGCTGGGCAGGGCCTGGGTCGGGTCGAGCCCGGGGAATTCATCGACCGGATGCGCCTCCAGCAGCCAGCCGCCATCGTCGCGGCGGCTCATCCAGCCCTCGGCGAAGCGCGGCGCCTCGCCGGGCACCGCCAGCGCCAGCCGGTTCAGGCGCAGGCTGTCGCGCTCATCGCGGGCCAGGAAATGGGCCAGTGCCTCGCCCTGCACTTCCAGTGCAGCCAGCGGCCGACCCAACAGGCGCCGGACGCTGACGCCCAGCCAGCGGGCGAAGGCCGGATTGCAGCCGGCAATGCAGCCATCGGCCCCGGCCCAGGCCAGCGGCGTGCCCAGGGCATCGAGTGACGGCGGGGGTGCGGGGTCGGGCATTGCACCAATGTAGTGCAAAACCGAGGACGAGCATCAGATCACGTCGAGTACGTCACCGGACGTCGTGCCCGGGAATTACCTGTCAGGCTTGCTGATCGGATACTAACGCCTTACGATACTATCGATAGCCGTTACTACCATGCAGATCCAGTCGTTTGCCTGCAAACGCACGCAGGCGCTGTTCGATGGCCAGCGCGTGCCGAGGTGGTACCACTTAAGGAGTCGCGCGCATGCGAACCGTCCCCTACCCCGCTCCCGGCGAGATCCTGCTGCATGAGTTCCTGGAGCCACTTGGCATTACCCAGTACCGCCTGGCCAAGGCCATTGGCGTGTCACAGCGCCGGATCGGCGAGATTGTTACCGGCCAGCGCGCCGTGACGGCAGATACCGGACTGCGGCTATCCCGTTACTTCGGCGTGTCCGACAAGTTCTGGATCGGTCTGCAGGCCGATTTCGATGCGGCGATGACCAAGGAGAAGCTGGCTGAGGTCCTGGCGCGGATCGAGCCTTACAACGCGGTGGCATGAACCTGTCCGGGGTCAGATCCCTTCCCAGCAGGGAAGGGCTCTGACCACAGCAGGTCGAGCAAGCTCGATCACTACCGGATGCATGGCCGGTCACAGCATCATGTTCAGGCCGACGAACACGCTGCGGCCCGGGGCCGGCGAGAACATCGGGCGGGCGCTGTCCCAGAAGAAGCTGTCGTACCAGGCGTAGGCGTACTCGCGGCCGGTGACGTTCTTCAGCTGCAGGTCCACACTCCAGCGCGGGTTGATCTGGTACGCGGCGCTGAGGTCGAGCACGGCGAAGCCGCCGAACTTGCCGGCCACGTTCCGCTCTTCCAGGTAGTAGTCGCCCTGCGCGCGCGCCTGCAGGCCCAGCCGCAGTGCATTACTGGCCTGGTAGTCCACTCCCAGGTTGCTGATGTGGCGCGGCGTGGCGGCCACTTCGCGGCCCTGCAGGGAAACGCTGGCATCGCGGTCGTCGCGGGTGATCTTCGCCTCCTGGTAGGCGTGCGAGAGCCACACGGTCCAGTCAGCGCCCAGCTGCGCGCTGATCTGCGCGTCCACGCCACGGCGGCGGGTCTTGCCCAGGGTGACCGTGGTGCCGGTGGCTGGCATGTTGGACACCTCGTTTTCCGCGTCCTGCTGCCACACTGCCAGCCGCGCCTGGGCGCCGCGGAAAGGCTGGAATTTCAGGCCCAGCTCCATGCCGGTATTGGTGGAGGGCTGCATCGGCGCCTGCCCCGGGGTGAGGTAGGCCGGCGCGGTGGAACCGGTCAGCACCTGGAAGGTGCGGCCCCAGTTGGCATAGACGTGGGTGTTCTCGCCCAGGCTGTGGATGACGCTCAGCTTGGGCTGGCCGATGCTGCCGTAGTCCTGCAGCCGGCCGCTGACGCCGTTCATCAGCCGGGTGCGCCCGCTGAAACGGTCCACGCGATAGGCCGGCACGATCTTCCAGGCATCGGCGGGCTGGTAGATGGCCTGCACATAGGCGCCCCAGTTGTCGAAGCTGTGGCGATCATCGTTCTGCACCCGCGCCGGCGGCTGGTGGTAATCAGTGGGTTCGGCGTAGGCGTAGCGCTGGCGGATATAGCCGTTGTCCTGCTGTTCGTAGTTGAGGCCACCCTCCACGGTGAGCGCGGGGCCGGCCTGCCAGGTGAGCGTGCTGATCAGGCCGGCCTGGCGTTCGTCCCACACACGACGCTGGCGTGGCAGATTGCCGGTGGGCAGGTCGCTGAAGGTCACCCGGCGGTCGTCCTCGTAGCGGTTGTAATAGAGCCGCGTGCCGAAGGTGAGCGCGTCGGACAGCTTCAGGTCCACGTGCGCAGCGATCTGCCGCATGTCGCGGTCATCGCCATCGTTGGCATTGCGCAGGTCGCTGCCACGGCGGTGCGTGCGCAGTTCCTCGGCGGTCATGAAGCCCGGTTCGTCGGCTTCGTGGTGGTAGGCGCGCGCGGTCAGGCCCACGCGCAGGCCGTCGTCCAGTGAGCCGTAGAACCACTTGCCACCCAGCGAATACTTCTTCGAGGTGTCGTGGTCGCGGTAGCCATCACTGGCCTGGGTGCCAATGAAGTAGTTCTGCGCGAAGCCATCCGCTTCGCGCCCCATCGCCAGCTGCGTATCTCGGGTGTTGTAGCTGCCGTAGGCCAGCCGCGCGTCGGTGTAGTTGCCGCCCTGGCGGGTACCAAAGTTCACGTTGCCGCCGATGTTGTGCAGCCCGTAGCGCGGGTCGTTGGTACCGCGGACCACTTCGATGTAGCTGATTTCCAGCGGGAACAGCATGTCGATGAAGCGCTGGTTGCCGCTGTTGACGTTGCTGGGAATGCCGTCGATCAGGGTCTTGATGGCATTGAGGTAGCCCTCGCCGTTGAAGGCGCGGAAGCTGACCTTGCCCGATTCGGCGCCCTGCCGGGTTTCGGTGAGCTGGATGCCGGGCATCTGCCCCAGCAGTTCCCAGCTGTGCGAGACGTTGCGGTCTTCGATCTGGTCTGCACCCAGCACGTCCACCGAGGTCAGCACCTGATGCGCGCTGAGCTGGCCTTCGCCGTGCTGGTGCACCTGGACCTTGCCTAGGGTGAGCGCGGCGTCGGCCGATTGTGCGAGTACGTTGGGGGCAAACGGCGCGGCTGCGAGGGCGGCCACCAGCGTGGGGGTCTTCATCGGGGCGGAAGGGTGCGGACAAAATGTAATTATATAACATTTCGTCCGCAACTCTTTGTAGAGTCGAGCCCTGCTCGACTGCCGCAGCCAAAAGCAGTCGAGCATGGCTCGACTCTACAAGGGCGGTGAAGCAGTCGAGCGTGGCTCGACCTTACAGGCGCGGGTGCCGAATGATGCGATTACACCGGGTAGCCGGTGGCTTCCCTGGCCTTCTTCCAGGCGCTTTCGAATTCGCGCGCGGAGATTTCGTCGTCCTCGTCGAAATCCAGGAACGACACCGGCTGGTCGGCCAGCAGGAAGCGGTCGTCGCTGTGGGCATGCTCGTCGGCCCAGACCATCTTGGTACCGTAGATTTCCACCTGGCGCACGATCTTCTCGCCGCGGGCTTCCATCAGCACGTTGCCCTTGCCCAGGCCCGATTCGGCCCAGTGCTTGTAGTACTTCTTTGCGGCGGACTTCGCGCCGGGTCTTGCGTTGTGCTTTGCGTAGGTCATTGCAGGGGTCCTGGCCGCAGGCGCGGCCGGAAAGTTCGGAATGGCGCCATTATCGCCCGACCTCGCAGCGCGCAGGTGAGCGCTTCATTGAGCCGGCGCCGGCAACGCTACGCCCTTCGGCCACAGCATCCAGATGTTGCCCTTCTGCTTCATGTCGCCGGCCAGCTTGCCAGCGGCATCGCCGCTGCCCCAGTACAGGTCGGCGCGCACTTCACCGGCAATCGCACCGCCGGTGTCCTGCGCGGCCACCGGGCGCACCACCGGGCTGCCGTCGGGGCGCGTGGTGGACAGCCACAGCAGGCTGCCCAACGGCACCACGGTGCGGTCCACTGCCACGCTGTACCCGGCGGTAAGCGGCACGTTCAGTGAACCGCGCGGGCCTTCCGGGCTGTCCGGGTTGCGCACGAAGAACACGTAGCTGGGATTGCTGCGCAGCAGTTCCGGCACGCGCGCGGGATTGGCCCGGGCCCAGGCGCGGATCGCGTCCATGGTGACGTCTTCCTTTTTCAGCTGGCCCTGGTCCACCAGCCAGCGGCCGATGGCACGGTAGGGGTGGCCGTTCTGCTCGGCGTATGCCAGACGCACCTGCTTGCCATCGGCCAGGCGCACCCGGCCGGACCCCTGGATCTGCAGCAACTGCAGGTCCATCGGGTCGGTCAGCCAGGCCAGCACTGGCGCCTTGGCGCCCTTGGCCGCGATGGTACCGGCGTCGTCGTAGGGCTTGAGCGCCTTGCCCTCGACGCGACCACGCAGACGCTTGCCCTTCAGTTCCGGGTAGAGGCTGTCCAGCTGCACCACCACCAGATCATCCGGCGTGCCGTAGACCGGCACCGTCGCCTTGTCGGTGCGGGTGAGGCTGCCGGGGTAGATCGGCTCGTAGTAGCCGGTGATCAATCCGTCGGCCTGGTGGCCACCGGCACGCAGCGCGTAGACATCAAGGTCGCGCTGCAGGAACTGGCGGATCGCGGCTGGATCCTTGTCTGAAACCGCTGCGGCCGTGCTGCAGGGTTTGGCCCAGACCCCATCGTTCTTCAGGCGGGTGCAGCTGCTGCGCCAGGCAACGAAGCCGGCCTTCAGATCACTGTCGGAGACCGGAGGCAATGCGCTCCATGTGGTCCTGGCGTAGGTCGCGGGCGACGGGGCAGGCGACATTGCTGGTGGTGTTCCCAACGTGGAGCACCCCGCCATCAGTACGAGGGCACCCAGGCTCCAGTACCTGCGGTTCGATTGGGTGTTGAATGTGGTCATCGGTCAAATGTAGTGCAAACGACACGCTGCAGAGCAGCTTTTCATGAGGTTTACCAACTCATCCGCTTCAGGATCGCATTGCCCGAAAGATGATGCTTGACCACGGCACCGATATGCAGGAACAGGAGCCCGGCAAGCAGGACGCATGCATATCGATGTGCAGTATTGAATGCCATTGTCATCTGCGGGTCGGTAACGGGTTGTGGGAAGGTCACCAGGTTGAACACGTTGATCTCCCGCTCCATCATCAGCACGCCGGTCAGCAGCACAACGATCGTGACAAGATACAACGCGGCGTGAGCAATCAACGCGGCCCATTCCGCAGCGCTGGCGGGTGCATCCCCGTGATTTGAGACGGCAATCACCACGCGTACGGCAAACAACGGAATCAACACCGAGGTGATGGATACGTTGAAGAAGGCGATGGCTTCCGCGACGGTATGCGGCACGTCAAGGAGCGCCACGCAGAAACCACTGATGGTGGCCCAAAGGATGATGACCGCAGAGATCCAGTGCAGCAGAACCTGGGCTTTGGAGTAGCGCATGAGAGGCAATTCGCTCGATTGACGATGTCGGGCGACCTTAGGCATTCACCTCCTTGAACAACATCGAATGGATTGCAAAAAGTTCCCACAGCCATCCATTCCGTGATTCCGATCAGATTGCCGAGGGATTAGCCCGTTGCCGGCTGCAAGCCGGCAGCCCTCTTTACGGCGTCTGCAACAGCAGCGAGTGCAGGATGCGCGCGTCTTCGGCATCCAGCGTCTTCGGCAGATCGTCGCGACCACGGAAACGGCGGTGGAAGGCGGCGACGGTAGCCTCGCGGTTGTCCAGCGGATAACCGAAGCGGGCCAGCGCATTCCACGCGTCGAAGCCCTCCGGCGCAGCGCCATCGGCCGCACGCGGCCAGACGCCGAATCCGGCCTCGACCAGCTGCTGCCAAGGGAAGAAACGGCTTGGATCCTGCTTGCGCGTCGGCGCCAGATCGGCGTGGCCGATCACCTGGCGCGGGAGGATGTTCAACCGTTCAGTGAGGTCGCGCAGCAGCACGATCAGCGATTCGATCTGCGCTGGGCTGAACGGACTGCGGCCATCGTTGTCGAGCTCGATGCCGATCGAGGCTGAATTGAGATCGGTGATGGTGCCCCAGCGTCCGGCACCGGCATGCCACGCACGGCGCTCATCAGCGACCAGCTGGTAGCGATGGCCATCGGCACCGATCAGGTAGTGCGCACTGACGCGGCCACCGCTGTTGGCGGTACGCAGCGTATGCAGGCTCTGCTGCACCGATCTCTGCTCGGTGTGGTGGATGACGATGATGACCGGCGTGCGCGCGTTCTGATTGGGTGACGGCACCCAGGTGGCGAGCGGATTGCGGGTTTCCTGCGGTGTGGACGCACAGGCGGCCAGCAGCAGGCAGGCCGAGAGCATCAGGACAGTGCGGATCGGGTGCATGGCCTGATTGTGCGCGATCAGGCGCGATGATGCATGCCGCCGTGCCGAGCAAGCTTGGCACCCATCAGAGCAGGAGCAGTGCCAGGCAAGCCTGGCACCCACCCAACGCAAAAGGCAGCCCCGCAGGGCCGCCCGTCATGCATCAGGCCTCGTAGGCCGATTCACCGTGCGAGGTCACATCCAGGCCGGTGCGCTCTGCTTCCTCGGTCACGCGCAGGCCAACCACGCTGCGCACCACCAGCAGGATCAGCGTGGTCACCACCGCCGACCAGACCACCGTCAGGCCAACACTGACCACCTGCACCCACACTTGGTGCGCGATATCCAGATCGGCCTTGGTGCCGCCCAGCGACTGCGCACTGAACACGCCGGTGAGGATCGCGCCGACGATACCGCCGACACCGTGTACGCCGAACACGTCGGCGGTGTCGTCCACCTTCAGCAGGCGCTTGAGACCGGTCACACCCCACACGCAGACCACGCCGGCGACGAAGCCGATGACGATCGCGCCGAGCGGGCCGACTGTGCCGCAGGCCGGGGTGATGCCGACCAGACCGGCCACCGCACCCGAGGCGGCGCCCAGTGCCGACGGTTTGCCCTTGCTGATCGCTTCCACCAGCGTCCAACCGAGTACGGCAGCGGCCGTGGCCAGCACGGTGTTGAGGAAGGCCAGCGAGGCGACGGTATCGGCGGCAGCGGCGGAACCCGCGTTGAAGCCGAACCAGCCGACCCACAGCAGCATCGCGCCGATGTAGGTAAACGGCACGTTGTGCGGCTTCAGCGCGGTCTGGCCATAGCCCAGGCGCTTGCCGACGAACCACGCGGCGACCAGACCGGCCACACCTGCGTTGATGTGGACCACGGTGCCACCGGCGAAATCGATCGCGCCCATCTCACCCAGGTAGCCGCCACCCCAGACGATGTGCGCCATCGGGATGTAGCTGAGGGTGAACCACAGCGCCGAGAAAAGCAGCACGGCACGGAATTTGATGCGTTCGGCGAAAGCACCGACGATCAGCGCGGTGGTGATGCCGGCGAAGGTCGACTGGAAGGCGACGAACAGGTAATCCGGCAGGCCCTTGATCGGCGTGTTGCCGACCGAGTCGGGCGTGAAGCCCTTGAGGAAGGCGAACTCGGTAAACGAGCCGAAGAACGGATTGCCCGCGCTGAACACCGCGCTGTAGCCGTAGGCCACCCACAGCAGCAGCACCAGCGAGAACACCACCAGGATCTGGCTGAGCACCGACAGCACGTTCTTCGAACGCACCAGGCCGCCGTAGAACAGCGCCAGGCCCGGCACCACCATCAGCAGCACCAGCAGAGTGGAAGTGAGCATCCAGGCCACATCGCCACGGTCATAGGCGGCCGCCGCTTCGGCCACGGCCGGCGCAGCGGCGGCGGCGGCGACCGGATCCTGCAGTGGTTCAACGGCCACGCTTTCGCTCGGCAGCGGCGATACCTGCACCTGGGCGTGAGCACTGCCCGGCCAGGCACCCGCGGCCAGCGCGCTGAGCAGCATCAACAGGCACACCAGATGGAACCGGGCTTGCCACCCGGTGAGAAGGCGCATCTTCATGGGGGAGTCTCCGGAAGGGGGTTACAGCGCGTCGGCACCGATTTCGCCGGTGCGGATGCGGATGACCTGTTCGACGGCAGTGACGAAGATCTTGCCGTCACCGATCTTGCCGGTGCCTGCAGACGACTGGATCGCTTCGATCACCGCGTCGGCACGCTCGTCGGTGACCACGGTTTCGATCTTGATCTTGGGCAGGAAATCGACGACGTACTCGGCGCCGCGATACAGCTCGGTGTGGCCCTTCTGGCGGCCGAAGCCTTTCACTTCGGTCACGGTGATGCCCGACACGCCTGCGTCGGACAGGGCCTCGCGGACCTCGTCGAGCTTGAACGGCCGGATGATGGCGGAGATCAGTTTCATGCGCATGTCCCGAGGGTGGATGGGGCCAGCGCGCCAGTGCGCGTTGGCATCAGGCAACCACCGGCCATCAGAGTGATGACCGTGGCTGTTGCACCGGACACTTACAGGGCCGGGACGGCCGTGCCTCTCTCCTTGCACGACCGACGCGGGAGGGAGGGCGGCCCTGGTCGCGTATCCGGTCTTTCTCTTGCCCCTGTTTCAGCGGACTAACAGTCCGCTCTACTGCAGCGGGCCAGCGGCCCGCTCTACCACGGCGGACCGGGGCCCGCCCTGCGGCTCCCCAACCGCGAAGACGGAAGCGATGGCGGCGGGSGGGDGGGGGAAGCCCGCCGCCATCGCGTCCGGTCAGCTGGCGTAGTACAGCTGGTACTCCAGCGGGTGGGTGGCCGCGCGGAACTTGGTCACTTCCTGCATCTTCAGCGCGATGTAGCCGTCGATGAAGTCATCGCTCATCACGCCGCCGGCCTTCAGGAACTCGCGGTCCTTGTCCAGCGCTTCCAGCGCCTGGTCCAGCGAGGAGCAGACCTGCGGAATCAGCTTCTCTTCTTCCGGCGGCAGGTCGTACAGGTCCTTGTCGCTCGGTGCACCCGGGTCGATCTGGTTCTTGATGCCGTCCAGGCCGGCCATCATCAGCGCGGTGAAGGTCAGGTAGCCCGACTGGATGGGATCGGGGAAGCGCATTTCAATGCGGCGCGCCTTCGGGTTGGAGACCCACGGAATGCGGCACGAGGCCGAACGGTTGCGGGCCGAATAGGCCAGCATCACCGGTGCTTCGTAGCCCGGCACCAGGCGCTTGTAGCTGTTGGTGCCCGAGTTGGCGAAGGCATTGATCGCCTTGGCGTGCTTGAAGATGCCGCCGATGTACCACAGCGCCAGCTGGCTCAGGCCACCGTAGCCGTCACCGGAGAACAGGTTGGTGCCGCCCTTGGACAGCGACTGGTGCACGTGCATGCCGCTGCCGTTGTCGCCGACGATCGGCTTGGGCATGAAGGTGACGGTCTTGCCGTTGCGGTGCGCGACGTTCTTGATGACGTACTTCATGCGCAGCAGTTCGTCGGCCTTCTGCACCAGGGTGCTGAACTTGGTGCCGATCTCGCACTGGCCGGCGGTGGCCACTTCGTGGTGCTGCACTTCCACTTCGATGCCGACCTGTTCCAGGGTCTTGCACATCTCGGCGCGCAGGTCGTGCAGGGTGTCGGTCGGCGGAACCGGGAAGTAACCGCCCTTCACGCCCGGACGGTAGCCGCTGTTGGCACCGTCGTACTTGGCGCCGCTGTTCCAGGCGGCTTCTTCGGAATCGACCTTGAAGAAAGTGTTGCCCATTTCATTGGCGAAACGGACCGAGTCGAAGATGAAGAATTCCGGCTCCGGGCCGAAGAACGCGGTTTCGGCGATGCCGGAGGACTTCAGGTAGGCCTCGGCGCGCTTGGCGATGCCGCGCGGGCAGCGACCATAGGCCTGCATGGTGGCCGGGTCCAGGATGTCACAGCTGATCACGATGGTCGGATCGGCGTAGAACGGATCGACATAGGCGCTGGACGGATCCGGCAGCAGCACCATGTCCGACTCGTTGATGCCCTTCCAGCCGGCGATCGAGCTGCCATCGAACATCTTGCCTTCTTCGAACAGCGACGGCTCGACGATGCTGACCGGGAAGGTCACGTGCTGCTCGACACCACGCATGTCGACAAAGCGCAGATCGACGAATTCGATCTGGTTGTCCTTGATCAGCTTCTCAACGTTTTCCACGGACATCGGTACGACCTCGGATGGGGATGAATGCCTGCTGATGTAGAGCAACGACCGTGCCAACTTTTTCATTGGCGCAAGTCATTGATTTGAAAAAGGGTGCCCCGGATGGGTGCACAACGGTTCGCACCAAATGGGTGCATTTGCACCCGAACGCACCCCTTTGGTGCGGCGGTGATCGTCTATCCTCTCGACCTTCTTCTTCCTGCCGCGCGTGCCCGCACTGTCCATGTCCGACCTGCTCTCCGCCCTGCTGCTGGGCATCCTCGAAGGCTTGACCGAATTCCTGCCGATCTCCAGCACCGGCCACCTGCTCATCGCCCAGCACTGGCTGGGTGCCCGCTCGGACTTCTTCAACATCGTCATCCAGGCCGGCGCGATCGTTGCCGTGGTGCTGGTGTTCCGCCAGCGCCTGCTGCAGCTGGCTACCGGCCTCAACCAGCGCGAAAACCGCGAGTACGTGTTCAAGCTGGGCGCCGCCTTCCTGGTCACCGCCGTGGTCGGCCTGGTGGTGCGCAAGGCCGGCTGGTCGCTGCCGGAGACGGTCAGCCCGGTCGCGTGGGCACTGATCATCGGCGGTGTCTGGATGCTGCTGGTGGAGGCCTATACCGCGCGCCTGCCCGACCGCGACCAGGTGACCTGGACGGTGGCGATCGGCGTCGGCCTGGCGCAGGTGGTGGCCGGTGTGTTCCCCGGCACGTCGCGCTCGGCCTCGGCCATCTTCCTGGCCATGCTGCTGGGCCTGAGCCGCCGCGCGGCCGCCGCCGAGTTCGTTTTCCTGGTCGGCATTCCCACCATGTTCGCCGCCAGCGCCTACACCTTCCTGGAGATGGCCAAGGCCGGGCAACTGGGCAGCGAGAACTGGACCGAGGTGGGCGTGGCCTTCCTTGCCGCGGCCGTCACCGGCTTCGTCGTAGTGAAGTGGCTGATGGGCTACATCAAGTCGCACCGGTTCACCGCCTTCGCTTTCTACCGCATCGCGCTGGGCGCGGCACTGCTGCTGTGGTTGCCGTCCGGCAGCTGAACAGCGCCGGGGCACGGTAACCCCGATGCCGGCCCCCCCCCGKTTCCGCCMCGGTTCCCCAAGGAGAATCACCATGAACCGCAAGCTCACCCTGCTCCTCCCGCTGGCCCTGATGGCCGCCTGCAGCCAGACCCCGGCACCGGTGGCGACGACGTGGCCCCGGCCGCGACCAAGGCAGCAGACCAGCAGACGCTGGCGCACCTGGACGCGCAGCGCCTGCAGAGCCAGCACTGGCTGCTGCAGCAGGCCACCGCCGCCGACGGCAAGCGCATCGACGCGCTGTTCGCCCGCGAAGACAAGCCAGTCACCCTGGACTTCGCTGATGGCCGCCTGTCGGTCAGCAACGCCTGCAACCACATGGGTGGCGGCTACACCCTGGCCGACGGCAAGCTGACGGTCAGTGCGATGGCCTCGACCATGATGGCCTGCACCGACAAGGCGCTGATGGCGCTGGACGAGGCCGTGTCGAGCCGCCTGCAGGGCGAGCTGAAGGCCGAGCAGGATGCCGATGGCAAACTGACCCTGACCACCGCCAAGGGCGACAAGCTGGTCTTCAACCCGGAACCGACCGCTGAAACCCGCTATGGCGGCGCCGGCGAGACCGTGTTCCTGGAGGTGGCCGCCAAGACCGAGAAGTGCTCGCACCCGCTGATCCCGGATTACCAGTGCCTGCAGGTGCGTGAGGTCAAGTTCGACGACAAGGGCCTGAAGCAGGGTGAGCCGGGCAAGTTCGAGAACTTCTACGGCAACATCGAGGGCTACACCCACGAGGACGGCGTGCGCAACGTGGTGCGCGTGAAGCGCTACGAAGTGAAGAACCCGCCGGCCGATGCGCCGTCGCAGGCGTACGTGCTGGACATGGTGGTCGAGTCGGCCATCGAGAAGTGATGTAGAGCCGACTGTCATTCGGCTGACTGGTGAAGGGCGGCCKAAAGGCCGCCCTTCTTCGTTGCGCAGTGTAGAGCCGAGCCCATGCTCGGCTGCTTTTACGCTGAGTCGAGCACGGCTCCACGCTACAGAATGCAACGCCGGCCAGCGGCCGGCGCTACCGGAGTTGCGGTTACAGCGCCGGGTTCAGCGTGTAGGTGCCGTGCAGTGCGGCTTCGGCCAGCACATGGCCGTGCATGGCCCGATACGCGTCGGCGGCGGTGAAGCGCGCCGGAAGCTCCAGCGAGGCCACGTCCAGCGCGAACACGCGGAAGAAATAGCGGTGCACGCGCTCGTCGTTGAACGGCGGATACGGGCCGTCGTAGCCCAGGTAGTCACCGGCCATGTCCGGGTTGCCCGCGAACCAGCCGGTGAAGTCGTTCAGGCCCTGGCGGCTGCCGGCCGGGCCGGCCGGTGCGGGCTTGCCCTTCACCACGAAGCCATCGCTGCAGCTGCCGGCTGCAATCTCCTGCACTGTGGCCGGAATGTCGGCCATCACCCAGTGAACGAAGTCGCAGCGCGGTTGGTCGCGTGGGACGGTCATGTCGCTGCGGCCAACCGTCTCCGGCACGGTCGGCACGTCCGGGTCCACGCACACCAGCAGGAACGAACGGGTGCCGGCCGGCGCCCCGCTCCAGGCCAGGTGCGGGTTGCGGTCCGGTGCGAAGCCGTTGGCATCACCGGCAGCGAACGCGCGGTCGATCGGCGCGCCATTGGTCAGGCTGTGGCTGGTCAGCTGCATTGCACTCTCCTCACTCTTCCGGGTAACCCAGGCGCACCGCAACCGGCGTGAGCTTGGCGAAGGCGGCGCTCATCACGTCGCGGTAGTTGCGCCAGTGGCCGGCCGGCAGGCGCGGGGCACCCAGCTGTGCCGCCGGCGGCATCGGCCGCTCGAACAGGCGCCCCAGCAGTTCGGCCATCGCCTGCGGATCGTTGCCGATCTGGTCGATGCGCAGCAGCACGTGCGGGTACAGGTCTTCCTCGTGCAGCGTGGCGATCTGGGTCAGCGCGCGGGTCAGCCATTCACTGGCTTCGGCCAGCGAGGTCATCGCCAGCGGCGCGGCAGCACCATAGGCCACCCAATCCAGCAGCATGTCGCGCGGATCGCGCAGCACCAGCACCAGGCGGCCCTGCGGCAGCTGCGGGCGCAGCGCCCACAGCAGAGCGTTGTCCCACCACAGCAGCCAGTCGATCACGGTGTCGCTCTGCAGGCCACGTGCCGGCAGCTGTTCACGCCAGCGCTGCACCAGCCGCTCCGGGGTCAGCACGCCGGACGCAAGGTCCTGCAGCGTGTTGTAGTTCTGGAATGCATCATCAGGCGGCGTGCTGGTGTAGCGGTCGCTGCGCAGCACCGGGCTGGCAGCGGCCAGACCGGTCGCCACGCGCTCCACGCCCGAACCCGGCGCACCCCACAGGAAGATCGGCGCGGAGCTGACATCGCCATCGATACGGCCCTTCTCCGGCCAGCTCGGCGGTGCCTTGGCCTGGGGCGGCAGCGGCAGGCGCTGCGGTGCCTGGTCGGTCTGCAGCGCCATCCACGTCTGCAGCGCCTGCTCCGGCTGCCCCGCACGGTCCTGGATCTCACCCAGCCAGGTGCGGAGGTCGGCGCGATGGCCTTCCGACGCGATATCGATCAGCGCCTGCACGCGGGCGACTGCGGCAGCAGGATCGCGCTTCAGCAGGCCTTCGACCAGACGGGTTTCGCCGCTGACGCGGCCCGGCTCTATCGTGACGATGCGCTCGGCGATGGCTTCAGCCTGCGCATGCTCGCCCACCATGTCATGCAGGCGCAGGCGTGCCTCCAGTGCCGGCAGGTGGCCCGGCATTGCCTCCATCCAGCGCTCGACGGTTGAGGCGGCAACAGGGCTGCCCACTTCTTCCACGGCCAGGCGTGCCAGCCACAGGTCGTGCAGCTGTGGATGCTGCTCCAGGGCGGCGTCGAGGCGCGCACGCGCCTCGTCTTCGCGGCCCAGGCGCTGCCAGGACATCAGCAGCAGCTGCAGCACCTGGCGGTCGTCGGGGATCGATTCCAGCAACGGCAGCAGATGGTCCAGCGCCTGCAGGGGCTGGCCGCCACGCAGTGCCAGTTCACCGGCCAAGCGGCGCATCGGCGGCGTATCCAGGCCATCCTGCTGCAGGGCAATCCGCATCGCTTCGGCAGCGGCCTCCAGGTTGCCCTGGCGCAGCGCCAGCTGCACGACCAGGCCATGCAGCGAGCGGATGGCCGGGTTCAGTTCCAGCACGCGGCGGAATGCCTGCTCGGCAAACGCCAGCATGTCCTTGCCCAGATAGGCGAAGCCGAGTGCATACAGCACGCGGGTGTCATTGGGCTGCGCCTGGTTGGCCGCCGACAACAGCGTGAGCGCACGGTCCGGATCGTCGCGGCGCAGCGCGATCATCCCGTCGATGGTCAAGAGTTCCGGGTGATCCGGCTCAACGCGCGAAGCCAGGGTGGACAAGCGCTGGGCTTCATCGAAATCGTTGCGGCCGATCGCCAGGTGCGCCTGCATCAGGTAAGCGGAGAAGGAGTTCGGATCGAGCCCGGTAGTGCGTGCCAGCGCTTCGTCTGCGCCTTCGTATTGACGCAGGGCCAGCAGCAGGCCGGCGTGCTGCAGGTGCAGCTGGGCGTCATCCGGTGCCAGCTGCAACGCCTGCTGCAGGGCCTCCATGGCATCCTCGGCCTTGCCCTGCTGCTGCAGCGCAAGCGCCAGCCAGCGGTGGGCCGCGGCCTGGCCGGGTTCATCACGGGTCCACGTATGGGCCAGCTGCACGGCCTGGTCGGCCTGGTTCTGGCGCAACGCTTGGATGATCTGGTCTTGCATGGCAGTCCGGTTCAAGTGCAAACCCGCATTGTAGCGGGCTGCGTGCCACTCCCGGTTCAGCCCTGCAGCACCCGCTGCAGGCGTTGCGCCACCCAGCGCTCGGAGAAGCCGTCGCCACGCCAGTTCTCGATGAAACCACAGTGACCGCCCCAGCAGGCGGTTTCCAGATGTGCCTGGCGCGGCAGCTGCCAGTTGCTGAAGGTCGCGTACGGGATTACCGGATCGTCCTGGGCCATCAGGATGTCGGCCGGCACCTGCAGGGTGGACAGTCGGTCGCCGGCAATCGAGTAGCCGTCGAAATAGGCCTGCAGCGAGCCGAAACTGGTATGCCGCTCGACCAGCCAGGCGGTCAGCGCGCGGATGTCCAGCTTCAGCACGCGGTCGTCGCAGTCGCTCAGCTCCGGGAACAGATCGCGCTTGCGGCGCAGCGAGCCGGCCCATTTACGGCGGAAGTACCAGTCGTACATCGCCGGGCCGTTCTCGATGCTCTCCATGGTCAGCGCCGGATCCAGCACCGGGCACACCGAGGCCACGCGCTGCAGCGGCACGCCGGCGGCCGGTGCACGCAGGGCCAGGCGCAGCACGAAGTTGCCACCCAGCGAATAGCCGGCGGCCACCAGCGGCAGCTGTGGCCAACGCTGGGCGATATCGCCGGCAGCATGCACCACTTCGTCGATCAGGTTGGAGTGGAAGATGCCGGGATTGAGATGATGGGTGTTGCCGTGGTCGCGGAAGTTCAGCCGCACCACGTCGAAGCCCTGTTCCAGCATGCGCGCGGCGGCCATGCGCATGTAGCTGGATTCGGCACTGCCTTCCCAGCCATGCAGCAGCAGTGCCATGCCCTGTGGTTCGCGGCCTTCGACATGGCTGTGCCAGCCCTGCAGGCGCACGCCGTCGCCGCCGTCGAGGATCAGCTCTTCGCTGACCGCACCGGTAGCCGCCAGCAGCAGCAGGCCACGCTGCAGGCGCATGCGGCTGGAGCTGAGCATCGACTGCAGGTGCGGATTGCGCAGCCAGCGCGGCGGCTGGTAGTCAGCCGCATGCAACGTCGGCGTACCGGCGTCCAGGACAGGTGGCGGGATCAGGGCCACCGCGTCGTCACTCGGTGCTCATGGCCGCCACGATGCGCGCGCGCGAGGTTTCCGCGATGCGCCGACGGCCTTCCAGGTCCTGGGTGCCGATCGGCTCCAGGAAATGCACTTCGGTATGCCGCGCCGGCTCACCCAGCAGGCGCAGGAAATTGGCGGCGAAACTCTCGCCCGGGCCGAACGCGACGATGGTCTGTGCGTCGCCCTTCATCCCGTACACCAGCGCCACCGGCTGCACCGGCACGCCGGTTTCAACCGCGGCCTGGAAGATGCGGGCATGGAACGGCCCCACTTCGTGGCCACCACGGGTGCGCCCTTCCGGGAACACACCGACCGCCTTGCCGGCACGCAGGCGATCAGCCATAACCTGCATCACCCCACCAAGCGATTCGGTGTTGCCACGTTGATGGAAGATGGTCTGGCCGCGCGCGGCGAGCCAACCAACCAACGGCCAGCTGGCGATCTCGCGCTTGGCAACGAAGCCCATCATGCGCTGGCTGTGCAGGATGGAGATGTCGACCCAGCTGACGTGGTTGGCGACGAACAGCACGGCTCCCGGCAGCGGCTGGCCCACCCGTGACAGGCGGAAGCCGAAGATCCACATCAGGCCCCCCTGCCACCAGTTCACCACCTTCGCCCCGAAGGTATCCTCGCCCACGCGCAGCTCGCCCCACGGCGGAAGCATGCCGATCAGGATCAGCGGCAGGAACACGGTGATGTGGACCAACAGCAGCGGTACGCGGTACAGGTAACGGCACACACGCGCCACGCCGCCACGGGGGGCCGGAGTGGGGGAAGTCATCCGCGCACGATACCGGAGCGCCGCAGCAGCTGCCAGCCGATTTAGGCCATAACCGCCATTGACCAGGGCAATCGGCGGGGAACGCTGGGTTCTGCCGCCGTCAACACGCCCGCCGGGCGCTCAACCGTGGCCGGCGGCCACCACCGCCAGGGTCAGCCGCGAGATGCACACCAGCCGGCCCTGCTCGTCCTCGACGCGGATCTCCCACAGCTGGGTGCTGCGGCCCACGTGCAGCGCGCGGGCCGTACCGGTGACCGTGCCCGAGCGGACTGCACGCACGTGGTTGGCGTTGATTTCCAGGCCCACGCAGATCTGCTTGCCGGTATCCACGCACAGGTTGCCGGCACTGCTGCCCAGAGTCTCGGCCAGCACCACCGAGGCGCCGCCGTGCAGGATGCCGTAGGGCTGGCGGGTGCGTTCATCCACCGGCATGGTGGCCTGCAGCCAGTCTTCGCCCGCGGCGCTGAAGACGATGCCCAGGGATTCAATGGCCGTGTTGCGACTGAGCGCATTGAGCTGCTCGATGGAAACGGCTTCGCGGAACACCTGGGTCATGCGGGCACCTTCAGAGAATGGGAACGAGGCCGGCACCGAATGCGGTCAGCATTCGCACCAGCAGCCACTTGGGGCCGACGTTGACTTCGGGGAAGTCGCCGACAGCGACGTAGCAGCGATGGAAATCCGGGTCCTGCCGTGGCAGCGGCTGCGGGCAGTCCGGACCGGGCTTGAATTCGTAGTCGGTGGCATAGCGCCACGGCCAGAAATCGAGGATGGGCAGCGCTTCGGAAGCCTTGCCGACGCTGTAGTTCAGCCCCGACAGCACCGGCGGCTTGGCACGCGGCGCCACCGTCCAGGAGTTCTGCGGATGGGTGTCGCGCAGGATGCTCTCGGCCAGCTGCTCGGCAAAGACCGGATCGTCGATGATCACCGCGCCTTCGGTGTTGTAGTTCTCGCTGCGCGGATCGAAGTTGTGGGTGCCGACCACGCCGATACGGCGGTCGACCACCAGCGACTTGGCGTGCAGGCCCATGCGCGCGCCCTTGCGGGTGACCGGCAGCGGCTTGTTGACCGCCTTGCTGCCCAGGAACGAGGGACGCGTCTCGGTACGCAGCAGGCGCGTTTCCACTTCACTGCCTGCGGCACGGCGGCGCTCGCGTGCGTTCTGGTAGGCACTGCCAGTGCGCGGATGGTTCACCGTGCGGGGTTTGCGGGTCGTGGGCAGGTCCCCTCCGCTGATGCCATCGCTGCTTCCGCCTGCATTGCTGCCGGCGGCACTGCCGCCGATCAGGGGATTGCGGCCGCCGTCATCGTCACCCTCAGGCGCGGCGATCGGGTCGGGCAGCAGGTTGCGGTAGTCGACCGGCGCATCCAGCGGGAACGGCTTGTATTCGAAGATGTTGAAGCCCAGTTCGCGCATGTTGCGCCGCTTGTACTTGTACGACAGCGCATACACGATCGGGTTGTCGGTGGCCGCCAGGCTGTTGCTGGACACCACCACGCGCGGTGGCTGCGGCCGCTTGCGCAGCTCGCGGAACAGCTTCTGCGCCGGCTTGGACAGCACCAGGTACGGCGTCTGCAGGATCACTTCCTCCTGTGCGCTGGCAATCAGCGCATCCAGCTGCGGCTCGGTCACATGCTGGCCGGCCAGCGGCGCATCGGCCTTCTCGCGGCGATGCTTGCGTGGCAGGTCGGCCACATAGCGCACCGACGCCACCGGCAGTGCGGTATCGACGAAGGAACGGGTGACGAAGTCGTTGTCGTTGGCTTCGGCGCTGACCCGCTGCACCCGTTCCGGGCGGCGGAAGGTGGCCGGTGGCAGGGTGGGCACGCCTTCACGCAGCAGCGTGCGCCCGACGTCGTTCAGCCGTTCGGCCGGCACGCTGCGGTGCGCACGCCAGAAGGCATCGAAGTTGGCCGCCATCGCGCGCGCTTCCGGGCCAGCGATCAGCACGTCGCGGTCGCGGAAGTTGTACTCGCGGTCCCAGTCGTAATAGTCGTCCTGGTAGTTGCGGCCACCGACCACGCCGATCGCATCATCGATCACCAGCAGCTTGTTGTGCATGCGCTGGTTGAAGCGGCGGAAGCAGCACAGCACGCTGCCGGCGTAGTCGAAGTAGTTCAGCCGGGCCTTGCCGAAGGTCGGGTTGTAGACCCTCAGCTGGAAGTTCTCGTGGGCACCGGACAGCGCGCCGAGGATCTGCAGGTCGGAAATCGCCGAGAGCTGGTCGATCAGCACCCGCACCTTCACTCCGCGGCGCGACGCAGCCAGCAGTTCATCGATGACCAGCCGGGCGCTGTCATCCTTGTCGAAGATGTAGGTCTGCAGGTCGATGCTGCGGGTGGCGCTGCGCAGCAGGTTCAGGCGCGCCACCAGGGCGCCCTCGCCCTCATCCAGCAGGGTCGCGTAGTGGCGTGGCCGTTCCGGCGTGGATTCGGTGAACGCGCGGCCGGCCAGGGCCCGCAGCGGCGAGTCCTGTGCACAGCGATCGGCACGCTGGCAATCAACCACGGTCGAGCGCGCCTGCACGGCGATCGCTTCGGCACGATCGCGCTCGGCATGCGAGAGCGATGCGCAACCGCTGCCCAGCAACACGGTTGCCAGCGCCAGGACACGCAGCAGGAGGTTCACGGTTTCGGCGCCTCGCTCAGGCGCGCACGCAATACGAAGGTCACTCGGT
The DNA here is from genome assembly GCF_013464485.1 of Stenotrophomonas maltophilia. GTDB lineage: Bacteria > Pseudomonadota > Gammaproteobacteria > Xanthomonadales > Xanthomonadaceae > Stenotrophomonas > Stenotrophomonas maltophilia_AW. Next base: position 28,833 of record NZ_RAUX01000026.1, on the reverse strand, counting down.
CACTCAAGGCAAGCTGCCAGCTGTCCATGCCATACCGGCCTCGCTGAACGGTACCGCGGCTGACGACGTCGCAATCATAGCCGGGTCGGGCGCAGTCCGCCTTCTCGACCTTCAGTGTCTCGGGGTGGCTGACCCCGCGCAGGGTCAGCCGGCCGTTGATGTCGCCACCACTTTCCACGGTCTCGGGCCAGTACGGCAGCGAGTCGAACTCGACCACCGGATGACGACCGGCATCGAAGAACTCCTCGCCACGCATCCAGCCGGTATAGCGCGATTTGCCGGGGATCTCGACCGAGCGCGTGAACATCTTCAAGTGCACCTGGTGGCGGCCATCGGACAGGATCTCGATGCGCCCTTCGAAGTGCGGGAACAGGCCTTCGATACGCTGGCCGAAGCGCGTGCGTACCTCGAAGCCGATCTGCGAACGCTGGGTATCCAGGCGCAGTACCCGCTGCGCCTCGGCCACCACCGGCGGCAATGGCGTCGGCGGTGGCGCAGCAGCCCAGGCCGGCCCCAGGGCCAGCAGCGCGGGCAGCAGATAGCGGCTGCGCCGCGCCGGGCTCATCGGATCACGGCCACCAGAATGCGTTCAGGCTGGCCACGCCGGGCTCGATCGAGGCCTCGCGCGGGAAGCCGAGCACGGCGATGCCGGCCGGTGGCATGCCGCGGTAATCACTGCTGGTGCCTTCGGTCATCAACGCCACCAGGCGTTCCAGGCCGGGGTTGTGGCCGACGATCAGCACCCTGTCCAGGTCACGACGGTCGTCCACCAGCGCCGCCAGGGTGCCGGGAGTGGCTTCGTAGATGCGGTCTTCCAGACGCTTCTCGACATAACCGATGGTGCCGAGCACGGCTTCCAGGGTCTCGCGGGTACGCCGCGCCGGTGAACACAGCACGCAGTCCGGCAGCAGGTTGTTTTCCTTCAGCCACTTGCCGGCGGCTTCGGCTTCGGCCAGCCCCACCGGCGACAACGGCCGGTCAAGGTCGGCCTGGCCGGGGGTAGCCGGTTCGGCATGGGCATGGCGCAGCAGGATCAGTTCACGCATCGCGAGGTTCCATGTAAAGGGTGGAGGCTTGCAGTACTTACAGCTTCAGCCAGGACAGCAGGGGTTCCCAATCGGCCTGGTGTTCGCGCACCTGCGCCGAGCGGTAGTCGAACAGGCTGCGGCCCAGGCCGGTCATGACCACGTAGCTCTGGCTGTCGCGCMGCTGCGCGACCACCGGGTACGGCCATTCGGCCAGCATCTGCAGCGCCTGCTGCGAGGTCTGGGTCCAGGGCTTGGTGCGGTTGAGGACCAGCCCGACCGGCAGCTTGCGGCTGTGCACGCGCGCGTTCTGGGCCAGGCTGTTGAGGAAGCCAACGATGGCTTCGATGTCCAGCGCCGAGGGCAGCACCGGCACCACGACCGCGTCGGCAGCGTCAAGGAAATGGGGGATATCGTCGGCCAATGCACCCGCCGGCGCGTCGATGATGACGGTTTCGGTGCCGTCGGGCAGCTTCTGCGCCCACTGCTTCTTCCGATACACATCGATGGGGAGCACTGCGCTTTCCAGCCCGGCACGGCGCTGTGCCCAGCGGGTGCTGGAGCCCTGCGGGTCGGCATCGGCAATCACCGTGGCCTTGCCCTGCAATGCCGCGTACGCGGCCAGGTGGGTGGCGACGGTGGTCTTGCCCACCCCGCCTTTGGAACCGGCCACCAGGATCGTCTTCATGCCAGCCTCGCTTCCGGGTACGTGCCCCGAGCGTACACCGGCGGTGGTGACGGGAGGTAGCACCGCGCTGAACCTGTGCCCATCGCCTTTGCTATCGTGGCGCCCCCGAAGGATCGAACTGGCATGAGCGAACTGCAGGACCTGAGCGCGTTGATCCGCGCCAACACCCCCCTGATCGTGATTGAAACCCAGGACGAGGGTCGTATCGTCGAACTGTTCCGGCAGACGCTGATGCATGTGTGGCGGGCCCTGCACCGCTGGTCGATCACCGAGGGCCTGCGCCGCATCGACCTGGACAGCGAAGACCCGGCGGTCGGGCCGCCCGATGCCAGCGCGGCGCTGCAGATGATCCGCCAGGCCGAGCAGCGCGGGGTCTACCTGCTGCTCGATTTCCACCCCTACCTGGGCTATGCCAGCCACCAGCGCGCCCTGCGCGATCTGATCCAGCGCCGCCACAGCGAGCCACACGTGCTGGTGCTGATCGGCGCCAAGGTGGAACTGCCGGCCGAGCTGGAAGCATTGGCAGTACGCTTCAACCCGCGTCTGCCCGATGCCAACGCCCTGTTGAAGATGTTGCGCGAGGAGGCCGATGCCTATGCGCGCGAACACGGCGGACGCCGTGTCGAAGTCGACAGCGAGGCGGTGAAGAAGATCCTGAAGAACCTGCAGGGCCTGAGCCTGGTCGATGCGCGTCGCATCGCGCGCCAGCTGATCTATGCCGATGGCGCGCTGCGCGACGACGACCTGCCGCAGCTGGCACGCTTGAAGTTCGAGCTGCTGAACCGCAGCGGGCACCTGTTCTTCGAGCATGACAGCGCACGCTTCGGCGACGTGGCCGGCGCCAACCGGCTCAAGCGCTGGATCAACCAGCGGCGGGTGGCATTCATCGCCGGCTCGGCCCCGGCCGGGCTGGATCCGCCGCGCGGCATGCTGCTGCTGGGCGTGCAGGGCTGCGGCAAGTCGATGCTGGCCAAGGCCACCGCCGCCGGCTTCGGCGTGCCATTGCTGCGCCTGGACGTGGGCGCGCTGTACAACAAGTACCACGGCGAAACCGAGGCCAACCTGCGCCAGGCACTGGCCTCGGCCGAGCAGCTGGCGCCCTGTGTGCTGTGGATGGACGAAATCGAGAAAGGCCTGGCCAGCGGTGGCGAGGACGGCGGCGTGTCACGCCGCGTGCTGGGCTACCTGCTGACCTGGATGGCCGAGCGCAAGGCGCCGGTATTCATCGTGGCCACCGCCAACCAGGTGCACGAGCTGCCTGCCGAACTGCTGCGCAAGGGGCGCTTTGACGAGATCTTCTTCGTCGACCTGCCCTCGCCTGAAGTACGCGTGGAGCTGCTGCGGCTGCATCTGGGCCGCCGCCAGCTCAACGCCGACGACTTCGCGCTGCCCGCGCTGGCGGCGGCCGCCAATGGGTTCTCCGGTGCCGAGATCGAGCAGGCGATCGTGGCCGGACTGTATGCCGCGCACGCCGAAGGCCGGCCGCTGGATACCGAGCTGCTGATGACCGAAATCCGCGCCACCCGGCCGCTGTCGGTGCTGATGGCCGAGCAGGTGGAGGCGCTGCGGGCGTGGGCGTCGGGGCGGACGGTTTCCGCGGACGATTGAGGTTTCCCGCGAACGGCGCAGCCCCTCGTGGTTGGTCGCTCAACGCAACAACCGTGGTTGGCCGCGGTTTGTAGAGCCGAGCCCACGCTCGGCTGCTCTTCGATCAGAGTTCCAGTAGTCGATTCCGATGCAGATTCATCCACGCCTGGCGTGCATCTGCCGTGTCGACCTAGGTCGACACCTGCCAACAGCCGCAGGAAACTGCCTGAGGCCGGGTGCAACCCGGCCGCCCCCCAACCTCAGGGCCACGCCGGCGGTGCGGCCGCCCAGGCCTGTTGTACTTCGGCCAGCGACGCACGCTCGTCCTCGCGCCAGTGCGGCAGCAGCTGCGCATACTGGGCACTCGTGCTCCACTGCGTCGGTTCAGTACGTACTGCGGCCGCATACCACTGCACCGCCTCCTGCTTCTGCCCCAGTCGCCACAGCGCCAGCGCATAGGTGGGCGGCACCCAGCTGGGCTTCGTTCGCGCATTGCCGGCCGATGCCTGCCACTGTTCCAGTGCCGTCTCCGGCTTGCCCTGGCGCAACAGGTCCCAACCGTAGTTCCAGCGCACGCTGCGACCGACGCTGCTCTGCGCCGGCGCCTCCTTCAGGGCCTCACCATACAACTGCTCGGCCAGCTCGCCACGGCCCTGCGCACCGGCCACCGATGCCAGCTGCACCGTCGCCTCGACCGCGCGCCGGCCTCGTTCACGCAGCTTGACCAGCTGGGCGACCAGATCGTCGCCCTCGCCCTGCACCGCTACCATCGGCGTAGCCGCCGGGTCGTTGTCGAAGTAGAACTCCTGCGGTGCCGGCAACACCGGCGCAGCCCACGCAGTGACCACGCCCGAGGCCAGCAGCATGCTGGCCAGGACCTTTCCTGGAACTGACATCCCTTCTCCCCAGGCCGCAACTGCAGCCTCCCTCTCTCTACCCGATCCTAACCCCAGCGCCGCCGCGGGCGCGAGTGCCGGGGCCACCACGGCCCCGCTGCTACAATTCGCGCCTTTCCCGCCGCGTGCCTGCACGCGGCCGGTGCCAGCCGATCCTACCGGGCCAGCCATGACCAGTACCGCGCAACTCACTTCGCCCTCTTCCGCCGACCTGCTCGACCGTGATTACACGCTCGACCACAAGTACACCCGCAACGAGGGGCGGATCTACCTGAGCGGCGTACAGGCGCTGGTGCGGCTGCCGCTGATGCAGCGCCTGCGCGATGCCGCCGAAGGCATCGACAGTGCCGGCTTCGTCAGCGGCTATCGTGGCAGCCCGCTGGGTGGCTTCGACCTGGAACTGTGGCGCGCGCGCAAGCATCTTGAGGCGGCGAAGGTGAAGTTCACCCCCGGGCTGAACGAGGACCTGGGCGCCACCATGGTGTGGGGCACCCAGCAGACCAACCTGTTCCCCGGCGCCAACGTGCAGGGCGTGTTCGGCATGTGGTACGGCAAGGGTCCGGGCGTGGACCGCTGCGGCGACGTGTTCAAGCACGCCAATGCGGCGGGCACCTCCCGCTACGGCGGCGTGCTGGCGCTGGCCGCCGATGACCATGCCTGCCGCAGCTCGACCCTGCCGCACGGCAGCGAGGACGAGTTTGTCAGCGCGATGATGCCGGTGCTGAACCCGGCCGGCGTGCAGGACATCCTGGACATGGGCCTGCTGGGCTGGGCGATGAGCCGCTATACCGGCCGCTGGGTCGGCTTCAAGACGATCGCCGAGACGGTGGAATCGTCGGCCTCGGTCGAGGTCGATCCGATGGCACGCCGCATCGTGCTGCCGGAAGATTTCGAGATGCCGTCGGGCGGCCTCAACATCCGCTGGCCGGACCCGCCGCTGGACCAGGAGATGCGCCTGCACCGCTATGCGGTAAAGGCCGCGCAGGCCTTCGCCCGCGCCAACGGCATCGACAAGGTGGTGATGGACGCGCCGCGCGCGCGGCTGGGCATCGTCACCACCGGCAAGAGCTACCTGGACGTGCTGCAGGCGCTGGAATACCTGGGCCTGGACGAAGCGGCCTGCGCCGACATCGGTATCCGCGTGTACAAGGTCGGCATGACCTGGCCGCTGGAACCGCAGGGCATCGCGCGCTTCGCGCAGGGGCTGGAAGACATCATCGTGGTGGAGGAGAAGCGTGCCTTCATCGAGCGCCAGATGAAGGAGCAGTTCTTCAACTGGCCGGCCAGCTGGGGCCAGCGCCCGTCCATCGTCGGCAAGTACGACGAGAGCGGCGAGTGGATCCTGCCCTCCACCGGCGAACTGACCCCGGCCACCATCGCCGGCGTGATCGGTCGCCGCATCCAGAAGTTCTTCAACAACGAATCGATCGGGCAGCGCCTGCAGTGGATGCAGGAAAAGGAAGCCGAGCTTGCGCTGCCGCGCGCCAGCTTCCCGCGCGTGCCGCACTACTGCTCGGGCTGCCCGCACAACACCTCCACCACCGTGCCGGAAGGCTCGCGTGCGCTGGCCGGCATTGGTTGCCATTACATGGTGACCTGGATGGACCGCAGCACCGACACCTTCACCCACATGGGCGGCGAAGGCGTGACCTGGGCCGGGCAGGCACCGTTCACCGATACCCCGCACGTGTTCCAGAACCTGGGCGACGGCACCTACTTCCACAGCGGCTCGCTGGCGATCCGCCAGGCGGTGGCGGCCGGGGTGAACATCACCTACAAGATCCTCTACAACGATGCGGTGGCCATGACCGGCGGCCAGCCGGTGGACGGCCCGCTGAGCGTGCCCGACATCGCCCGGCAGATGCGCGCCGAGGGCATCCACACCATCGTGGTGCTGTCGGACAACATCGGCAAGTGGACCGGCCAGCGCGAGCACTTCCCCGGCGACGTGGAGTTCCACGACCGCAGCGAGCTGGACGCAGTGCAGAAGCGCCTGCGCGAGGTGAAGGGCGTTTCGATCCTGATCTACGAACAGACCTGCGCCACCGAGAAGCGCCGCCGCCGCAAGCGCGGCAAGCTGGAAGATCCGCAGAAGCGGGTGCTGATCAATTCGCTGGTCTGCGAAGGCTGCGGCGACTGCGGCAAGAAGAGCTTCTGCGTGTCGGTGCTGCCGAAGGACACCGAGTTCGGGCGCAAGCGCGAAATCGACCAGTCCAACTGCAACAAGGACTATTCGTGCGTGAATGGCTTCTGCCCCAGCTTCGTGACCGTGCATGGTGGCCAGCCGCGCAAGGGCAGCAAGCGCGATGCCTCCACGCTGCTGGACAACCTGCCGGCGCCGACCGTTCGTGGCACGCTGGAACAGCCCTGGAACATCCTGATCACCGGCGTGGGTGGCACCGGCGTGGTGACCATCGGCGCGCTGCTGGGCATGGCCGGCCACTTGGAAGGCAAGGGTGCTTCGGTGCTGGACCAGACCGGCCTGGCGCAGAAGGGCGGCGCGGTGACTACGCACATCCGCATCGCGCGGCGCCCGGACGATATCCACGCCGTGCGCATTGCCGCCGGCGAGGCCGACCTGGTGCTGGGCTGCGACATGGTGGTGGTGAACGATTACTGGGCCCTGTCGAAGGTGCGCGCCGGCCGCTCGCAGGTGGTGTTGAACACCTACGAGGCGATGCCGGGCACCTTCACCACCCGCCCGGACATGCAGTTCCCGGCGGCCGACATCATCGCTGGCGTGCGCGTGGCGCTGGGCGGCCAGGAGCCGCTGCTGCTGGATGCCACCCAGCTGGCCACCGCGCTGCTGGGCGATGCCATCGCCGCCAACCTGTTCATTCTGGGCTATGCCTGGCAGCAGGGCCTGGTGCCGCTGTCGTTCGATTCGCTGATGCGTGCCATCGAACTGAATGGCGCCGCCGTGGCGATGAACCAGCAGGCCTTCGCCTGGGGCCGCTTGGCCGCGGTCGACCCGCAGGCCGTGCAGCAGGCCGCCGGCCTGGTGCGCAACCGCCACACCGATACCGAGTCCACCCCCGGCCCGCTGCACCCGCTGCCACCGGGCGAATGGGAAGGCAACGAATGGGGTGCCACCGCCGCACCGCGCAACACCGGCGACGAACGCGAACTGCGCGGCCTGCCCTCGCACGGTGGCGACGTGGCGTTCCTGCCGCTGGACGACGCACGCCTGTCGCGTTCGCTGGATGAAATGATCGAACGCCGTGCCGCGTTCCTGGTCGACTACCAGGATGCCGCCTATGCCGCGCGCTACCGCGATCTGGTGGCACGCGTGCGCGCGGCCGAAGGCGAGCGCATCGGCGGTTCCACCGCGCTGACCGAGACCGTGGCCCGCTACCTGTTCAAGCTGATGGCGTACAAGGACGAGTACGAAGTGGCCCGCCTGTACACCAGCGGCGACTTCCAGCGCCGCCTGCAGCAGCAGTTCGAGGGTGACTACCAGCTGCGCTTCCACCTGGCGCCGCCGCTGTTTGCGAAGAAGGACGAACAGGGCCGCCTGCTGAAGAAGGAATACGGCCCGTGGATGTTCAAGGCCTTCGGCCTGCTGGCCAGGCTGAAGTTCCTGCGCGGCGGCCGACTCGACGTGTTCGGCCGCACTGAAGAGCGCCGCATGGAACGCCAGCTGATTGCTGATTACGAGGCGACGGTGCAGATGCTGCTGGACGGGCTGGAGGACGACCGCCTGTCGCTGGCGGTGGAGATTGCCAGCGTGCCCGAGCACATCCGCGGCTTCGGCCACGTCAAGGAAGCCCATTTCGCACAGGCCAAGGCACGGGAAGCGGCGCTGCTGGCGCAGTGGCGCAACCCGAAGGCGCTGCATATCGTGCAGGTCGCTTGAAGGTGGTGCCGGCCGCTGGCCGGCCTCTTCCTGGCCATCGATTGCCGGCCAGCGGCCGGCACTACCGGCGGTTCAGCCCAGCCGCCACAGCAGCAGCCGGTTGTTGGCCGGCATCGCCACGTCGCGCAGGCGGGTGAAGCCGTTGTCCTCAGCCAGCGCCTGCACGGCCTCGCTGTCGCGGATGCCGCTGCGCGGATCACGCGCCTTCAGCCAGGCATCGAACTGCGCATTGCTGTCGCTGGTGTAGCGGCCGCCATAATTGAACGGGCCATACACCGCCAGCAGCGCACCGTGGCGCAGCAGCGGCGGTAGCGCGCCGAACAGCGCCTGCACGTACTCCCAGCCCATGATGTGCAGCGTGTTGGCGCTGAATGCGGCGTCGAACGTGCTGCCCTCGGACAGTACCAGGCCCGGCGCGGGCGGTAGCTCCACCTGCAGCGCCACGGGCGACAGCAGATTGAGCAGCGCCGCCTCGGCGCGCCAGGCCTCGATGCCAGGCAGATGGTCCGGATGATCGCTGGGCTGCCAGCGCAGCCACGGCCAGCGCTCGGCGAAGAAGGCGGCGTGCTGGCCGGTGCCGCTGCCGATTTCCAGCACCCGATGGCGGTCGCCCATCCACGGGTCGAGTGCGGCGGCGATCGGTTCGCGGTTGCGCTCGCAGGCTTCTGAATACGGCTTGCTCGACATCAGGGACGGTGTCCAGGCGGAGTCGGCCCCATTGTGCACGAGGGGGTGTTGCTCGGCAGGGCGGCGCCCTGCACCTGCCGAAGCCGGAACAACGGCAACAGCCGAAGCAACAGCAACGACGGGCTTCCTGCGGGATGGCGGGATGGGTCCGGTTACGGGGGACGCCGTGAATACGTCCCTGTAGGCTCGGTCGCGCCATCCATGGCGCTCACGCCCCCGCAACCGGACCCACCCCGCCTTCGACAGTTTTACGTGGTCTGTTGGAACGGCTCTTGGGGTCAGATCCGTTTTCCGCAGKAAAACGKATCTGACCCCGGATTCATTTCGATATCTGACAGATTGTGTCGACCAAGGTCGACACCTACCAACAGCCGCAGGAATCTGTCAGAGGTGGGGCGGTGTCGGATTGCGGGGTGTCAGCCGCATGGATGCGGCTGCCAAGCCTCCATGGACGGATTCACGGCGTCCCCGCAATCCGACACCGCCCCGCCAACCCACGGAATGCCMGCTTTTGMCGTTGMCGTTGCCCTGGCTTGAAGCAGGTGCAGGGCTGCAAGCCCTGCCGCCCCCCACCAACCATGACTGCAGTCACTTGCCCGAAGCCGCCGTGCTGGCGAAAGTCGAGGAGTTGACGTGATCGGTCCGGCCCGTTGCCAACCGCACGCAAGCGAGAGAGAGAAACGCTGTGCAACGACGTGAGTTCCTGGCTTTTTCCGGTCTGGGCCTGGCGGGCCTGCTGCTGCCGCATTCCCGTGCCATCGCCGCCGAGCAGCTGCTCGCCCCGGTCGATACCGCCCAGCGTCGGCGCCTGGCCGAGGTCGCGCTGGCGGCCGCACACAGCGCCAAGGCCAGCTACTGCGACGTCCGTATCGGCCGCTATCTCAACCAGTCGGTCATCACCCGCGAGCACCAGGTCGGCAATGTGACCAACCGTGAATCGTCCGGCGTGGGCGTTCGGGTGATCGTCAACGGGGCCTGGGGCTTCGCTGCAACCCATCAACAGACCGAGGCCGCCGTGCGCGCTGCGGTCGAGCAGGCTGCGGCAATCGCCCGCGCCAACGCCGGCATCCAGACGCGGCCGGTGCAGCTGGCGCCGACGCCCTCGGTCGGCGAGGTACGATGGCAGACGCCGGTGCGCAGGAACGCGATGGCGGTGCCCATCCAGGACAAGGTCGAGCTGTTGCTGGCGCTCAACACCGCGGCGCTGAATGCGGGTGCCGACTTCATCAATTCCACCCTGTTCCTGGTCAATGAACAGAAGTACTTCGCCTCCAGCGACGGCTCCTTCATCGACCAGGACATCCACCGCATCTGGCTGCCGTTCACCGCTACCGCCATCGACAAGGCCAGCGGCAGGTTCCGCACCCGTGCCGGGCTGTCCTCGCCGATGGGCATGGGCTACGAGTTCCTGGACGGCGATGCACGCGGCAAGGTACAGCTGCCCGGCGGCATCACCGCCTACCGCGATTCCTACGACCCGGTCGAGGATGCCATCGCCGCCGCCCGCCACGCGCGCGAGAAGCTGAAAGCGCCGTCGGTGAAGCCCGGCAAGTACGACCTGGTGCTGGACCCGTCCAACCTGTTCCTGACCATCCACGAGAACGTTGGCCACCCGCTGGAGCTGGACCGCGTGCTTGGCTACGAAGCCAACTACGCCGGCACCAGCTTCGCCACGCTGGACAAGCGCGATGCCGGCTTCCGCTGGGGCAGCGACATCGTCACCTTCTTCGCCGACAAGACCCAGCCCGGCAGTCTCGGTGCAGTCGGCTACGACGACGAAGGGGTGAAGACGCAGCGCTGGGATCTGGTGCGCGACGGCGTGCTGGTCGATTACCAGGCCACCCGCGATGAAGCCCATATCCTCGGCCGCGACGCCTCGCATGGCTGCAGCTATGCCGATTCCTGGTCCAGCGTGCAGTTCCAGCGCATGGCCAATGTCTCGCTGGCACCGGGCAAGCAGCCGCTCAGCGTGGAGGACATGATCAAGGATGTGGAGAACGGCATCTACATCCACGGCCGGGGCTCGTATTCGATCGACCAGCAGCGCTACAACGCCCAGTTCGGCGGCCAGCTGTACTACCAGATCAAGGACGGAAAGATCGCCGGCATGGTCGAGGATGCGGCCTACCAGATCCGCACGCCGGAGTTCTGGAACGCCTGCACCGCCATCTGCGATGAACGCGACTTCCGCCTGGGCGGTTCGTTCTTCGACGGCAAGGGCCAGCCCGGCCAGGTCTCGGCGGTCTCGCACGGTTCGTCCACCACCCGTTTCAACGGCATCAACATCATCAACACCGCGCGCAGTCTCGGCGCTTGAGCCACCCATCCTTCGACATGGAGAGCAGCCTTGCAAAGACGTGACTTCCTGGCCCTGACCGGGCTTACCGCGGGCGGGCTGATCGTGCCCTCCTTCTTCGGCAAGGCGATTGCCGCCGAACAGCTGCAGAGCACGCTGGACCTGGGGCTGAAGAAGCGCCTGGCCGATGCGGCGCTGGCCGCCGCCCGCCAGGCCGGTGCCACCTACTGCGACGTGCGCATCGGCCGCTACCTGCGGCAGTTCGTGATCACCCGCGAGGACAAGGTGCAGAACGTGGTGAACACCGAATCCACCGGCGTGGGCATCCGCGTGATCGTCAACGGCGCGTGGGGTTTTGCCGCCACCAACGCACTGGGCGCTGCCGATGTAGCCAGGGCCGCGCAGCAGGCGGCCGCCATCGCCAAGGCCAACGCCGGCGTGCAGACCGCACCGGTACAGCTGGCCAAGGCGCCGGGCGTGGGCGAGGTGAGCTGGAAGACGCCGATCCGCAAGAACGCCATGGAAGTGCCCATCAAGGAGAAGGTCGACCTGCTTCTGGACGTCAATGCCGCGGCGATGGGCGCTGGCGCCAGCTTCGTCAATTCGATGCTGTTCCTGGTGAACGAGCAGAAGTACTTCGCCTCCACCGATGGTTCCTACATCGACCAGGACGTGCACCGCATCTGGGCACCGATGACGATCACCGCCATCGACAAGTCCAGCGGCAAGTTCCGTACCCGCGAAGGCCTGTCCTCGCCGATGGGCCTGGGCTACGAGTATCTGGATGGTGCGGCCGCCGGCAAGGTGGTCAGCCCGAATGGTGTGGTCAACTACAGCTCTTCCTACAACATGAAGGAAGACGCCATCGCCGCCGCCAGGCAGGCGCAGGAAAAACTGAAGGCCCCGTCGGTGAAGCCGGGCAAGTACGACCTGGTGCTCGACCCGTCGCATACCTGGCTGACCATCCACGAGTCGATCGGCCACCCGCTGGAGCTGGACCGTGTGCTCGGCTACGAGGCCAACTACGCCGGCACCAGCTTCGCCACCCTGGACAAGCGCGAACAACATTTCCAGTACGGCAGCGAGCTGGTCAACATCTTTGCGGACAAGACCCAGCCGGGCAGCCTCGGCGCGGTGGCGTACGACGATGAAGGCGTGAAGTGCAAGCGCTGGGACCTGATCAGCAATGGCAAGCTGGTGGATTACCAGACCATCCGCGACCAGGCCCACATCCTCGGCAAGACCGAGTCCGACGGCTGCTGCTACGCCGACTCGTGGTCCAGCGTGCAGTTCCAGCGCATGGCCAACGTGTCGATGGCACCGGGCAAGAAGCCGCTGAGCGTGCCGGACCTGATCAAGGACGTGGAGAACGGCATCTACATCATCGGTGATGGTTCGTTCTCGATCGACCAGCAGCGCTACAACGCGCAGTTCGGCGGCCAGCTGTTCTACGAGATCAAGAACGGCCAGATCACCCGCATGCTGGAAGACGTGGCCTACCAGATCCGCACGCCGGAGTTCTGGAACGCCTGCACCGCCGTGGCCGACGAGCGTGACTACCGCCTGGGCGGTTCGTTCTTCGACGGCAAGGGCCAGCCGGGCCAGGTCTCGGCGGTCTCGCACGGTTCGTCCACCGCGCGCTTCAACGGCATCAACGTCATCAACACCGCACGCAGCCTCGGCTGATCGGTCAGGAGCCCTTACACCATGAGTATCTTCACCGAAGCCCAGGCCAAGGCCATCCTCGACAAGGTCATCGCCCTGTCCAAGGCCGACGAATGCACCGCCGTGCTGGCTGGCGCGATCAGCGGCAACATCCGTTTCGCGCTGAACAATGTCTCCACCAGCGGCATCGTCGACAACACCGAGCTGGCGGTCACCGTCGCCTTCGGCAAGCGCGTCGGCACTGCCTCGATCAACGAGTTCGACGACGCCGCGCTGGAACGCGTGGTGCGCCGTGCCGAAGACCTGGCGCGCCTGGCCCCGGAAAACCCGGAGTTCATGCCGGCCATCGGCAAGCAGAGCTACCGCGCCAGCCCGACCTTCAGCGAGTCCACTGCGGCAATTGATCCGGCCTTCCGTGCCAAGGTTGCCGCCGATTCGATCGCGCCGTGTCGTGGCAACGGACTCATTGCCGCTGGCTTCCTGGAGGACGGCCAGGGCTTCCAGGCCACTGCCAACAGCAATGGCAACTTCGCCTACCAGCGCACCACCAACTTCGATTACACCTGCACCGTGCGTACCGAAGACGGCCGTGGTTCGGGCTGGGTCGGCCGCAACCTGAAGGATGCGGCGGACTTCAAGGCCGAGCAGGACATCCGCATCGCCATGCGCAAGGCCACGGAGTCGGCCGAGGCCAAGGCGCTGGAACCGGGCAAGTACACGGTCATCCTGGAGCCGGCCGCAGCCGCCGGCCTGATCAGCTTCATGATGAACTTCTTCAGCGCGCGCTCGGCCGATGAAGGCCGCAGCTTCCTGTCGAAGAAGGGCGGCGGCAACAAGCTGGGCGAGCAGGTGTACGACCCGCGCGTGAGCATGTATGCCGACCCCTGGCACCCGGAAGCGCCGGTGCTGCCGTGGGATGGCGAAGGCATGCCGCGCGAGCGCATGGCCATCATCGAGAACGGCAAGGTGGCCAACCTGGACTACTCGCGCTTCTGGGCACAGAAGCAGGGCAAGACCGCCAAGGCGACGCCGGGCAACCTGCTGATGAGTGGCGGCGACAAGAGCACCGCCGAGCTGGTGCGTGGCACCCAGAAGGGCATCCTGGTCACCCGTACCTGGTACATCCGCATGGTCGATCCGCAGACCGTGCTGCTGACTGGCCTGACCCGCGATGGCACCTTCTACATCGAGAACGGCCAGATCAAGCACCCGGTGAAGAACTTCCGCTTCAACGAATCGCCGGTGATCATGCTCAACAACATCGAAGAACTGGGCAAGCCGGTGCGCGTGGCCGGGGATGAATCCAGCTACGTGATGATGATCCCGCCGATGAAGCTGCGCGATTTCACCTTCACCTCGCTGTCCGACGCGGTCTGATGGATCGCCGGGCCTGCCTGCGCTGGTTGGCCGCTGCCGCTTCGGCGGCGGCGCTGCCAGCGTTCGCGCAGGCGGGCCCGCGCAGTTCGCGCTACGACTTCTGGTTCACCCGCCTGCAGTACGACTCCGGCGACTGGGACGTGGACGCGCGCATGCCGTCCAACCTGATCACCTCGCTGATCGACTACACCTCGCTGCGCGTAGACCCGCAGGAACACGTGGTAGCGCTGGCCGACCCGCGCATGCTGGAAGCGCCGTTCTGCTACCTGGCCGGACACACGCTGGTGGAGTTCAACGCCGCCGAGCGGCAGAACTTCGTGCGCTATGTGCGTAATGGCGGCTTCGTCTTCGTCGACGACTGCAACCACGATATCGACGGCCTGTTCGCTACCTCGTTCGAAGCGCAGATGGGTCGCCTGTTCGGACCCAAGGCACTGCAGAAGCTGCCCAACAGCCACCCGCTGTACCGCAGCTTCTTCCGTTTCCCCGACGGCCCGCCCGCCACCAGCTTCGAGCTCAACGGCTGGGGCGACGATCTGGTTCACGACTACCTGAAGGGCATCGAAGTCGACGGCCGCCTGGGCCTGCTCTACAGCAACAAGGACTACGGCTGCGAGTGGGACTACGACTGGCGCAACAAGCGCTTCCTGGCCGAAGACAACACCCGCTTCGGCGTCAACATCGTGATGTACGCGTTGAACAATTGATAGGACCTGCACGCCCATGACCACCCCCGACCTCGATTCCCTGCTGCCGCGCCTGCACGATCTGCGCGCTGCGCTCGCACGCGCGGTGGTGGGCCAGAACACCGTGGTCGAACAGCTGCTGATCGGCCTGCTGGCCGGCGGCCACTGCCTGCTGGAAGGTGCGCCCGGGCTGGGCAAGACCCTGCTGGTGCGTTCGCTCGGCCAGGCATTGGAACTGCAGTTCCGGCGCGTGCAGTTCACCCCCGACCTGATGCCGAGCGACATTCTCGGCACCGAGTTGCTGGAGGAAGACCACGGCACCGGCCATCGCCATTTCCGCTTTCAGCAGGGCCCGATCTTCACCAACCTGCTGCTGGCCGACGAGCTCAACCGCACCCCGCCCAAGACTCAGGCGGCGCTGCTGGAAGCCATGCAGGAACGCACGGTCAGCTATGCGGGAACCACCTATGCGCTGCCCGCACCGTTCTTCGTGCTGGCCACGCAGAACCCGATCGAACAGGCCGGCACCTACCCGCTGCCGGAAGCGCAGCTGGACCGCTTCCTGCTGCACGTGCTGGTTGATTACCCCAGCGAGGACGAGGAACGGCAGATCCTGGAACAGACCACCGGCGGTGCCACGGATGGGGTTCCGAAGGTGATGGATGCCGGGGCCGTGATCGCCTTGCAGGCGGCCGCGCGCCAGGTGCATGTCAGCCCCGATGTGCTGGCCTGGATCACCCGCCTGATACGTGCCAGCCGACCGGGTGACGGCGCACCTGCGGCAATCAACCAGTGGGTGAAGTGGGGCGCTGGCCCACGTGCCGGCCAGTCGCTGGTGCTCGCTGCGAAGGCGCGCGCACTGCTGCAGGGCCGATTCGCCGCCACCCGCGAGGACGTGCAGGCGCTGGCCGCTCCGGTGATGCGCCATCGCCTGCTGCTGTCGTTCGCCGCCGAGGCCGAGCAGAAGCGTGCCGACGACGTGGTCGCCACGCTGCTGCAGGCCGTGCCGTTCCCGGGTTGATCCACGCGTGAATGCAGGTGCGCCGCTGACGTTGCCTCCGGAACTGCGTGCGCGCCTGCGCTTGCTGCGGTTGCGGCCGCGCCTGGCCAGCGGGGCGAGCGGCATCGGCCAGCACGCCAGCCGCAGCCGCGGTGCCGGCCTGGAATTCGCCCAGTACCGTGCCTACGAGCCGGGTGACGAACTGCGCCAGATCGACTGGAAGCTGTACGCGCGCTCGGACCGCTTCTTCGTGCGCGAATCCGAACGCGAAAGCCCGATCACGGTCTGGCTGCTGCTGGATGCCACCGCCTCGGCCGGCCAGGCCGACCATGCAGCACCGCAGCGCACGCGCCTGGACCACATGCGTGGCGTCGCCGCGTGTGTGCTGGAACTGGCCCTGCAGCAGGGCGACCGCTTCGGCCTGCTGGCAATCAACGGTGATGGCCTGCAACTGGTGCCGGCCGCCAGTGGTGCACGCCAGCGCGATCGCATCCATCTGCAACTGCATGCCCTGCAGGCCCGCGGCGCGTGGCCGGTGGCCGAGCGCCTGCGCCCGCTGTGGGAGCGCGTGCGCCCCGGCGATCTGCTGCTGGCCATCGGCGACGGCTTCGACGAAGGCGGTATCGCCTTGCTGGAACAACTGGCTGGCGCGCGCCGCGAGGTGATGCTGCTGCAGATCCTGACCGCCGACGAACGCGACTTCCCGTTCGATGCCGGCCATCGCTTCCGCGATCCGGAAACCGGCGACGAACTGCTGGGCGATGGCGCGGCAATCCGCAGCGATTACCTGCAGCGCTTCGCTGCCGCGCGCACCACCCTGCAGTCACGCTTGCAGGCCACCGGCATCGCCAGCGCGACCGGCTGGCTCGACCAACCGCTGGACCAGCCACTGCAGGCCCTGTTCGGCCGCCGGGGCAGCGCATGAACCTGCTGTTCCCGCTGGGCCTGGCCGCACTGGCTGCCTGGCTGCTGCCGCTGCTGATCCACCTGGCCCGCCGCCATCCGTACACGCCGCTGGATTTCGCGGCCCTGCGCTGGCTGCGCGCGCAGATCCGCCCGCGCCAGCGCATCCGTTTCGATGACTGGTCGTTGCTGCTGGTGCGCCTGCTGTTGCTGGCAGCGCTGGCTCTGCTGCTGGCGCGGCCGGCGTTGACCGGCCCCGCGCCGGTCAACACTGCGTGGACCGTGGTAGCGCCGGGACTGGATGCCATGGCACTGCGTGGAACGGCCGAGGAAGGCAACTGGCACTGGCTGGCAGCTGGCTTCCCCACCATTGACCAGGCACCACCGGTCTCCAGCGCTTCCCTGCCCAGCCTGCTGCGGGAACTGGATGCCCAGCTGCCCGCCGGTACCGCCTTGACAGTGCATGTGCCCGATCCACTGCCCAGCCTGGATGGCGCGCGGCTGCAGCTGTCGCGCGAGGTGCAGTGGCGGCCACAGCCGATGCCGATCGCGAAGCGGCATCCTGCGGCGGCCTCGCCGCGCCTGCGTGTACACGTCGGTACATCGTCCGCAGCCCAGCACTGGCTGGATGCGCTGCAACGCGCCTGGGGCGCGCAGGCGGCGCTCTCGCCGCTGTCAGCAGATGCACTGCCCGAACTTGGCGAGACAGGCGTATGGGGCCGCAGCGAGCCGTTGCCTGCCAACTGGCAGGGATGGTTGCGCGACGGCGGCCACGTACTGGCTGCAAGCAAGCCCGGCGCAGAGGCGAATGTACTGCTACGCGACGCCAACGGTGCACCGCTGCTCTGGCACCAACGCATCGGCCAAGGTCATCTGCTGTCGCTGCCTGGCGACTGGAATGCCGCCAGCAACGCAGCACTGCGCGATCCGCAGCTGCCGCGTGCCCTGCTGCTGGCCCTGCAGCCCCCAGCGTCACCGCGCCTGGGCGATGCACGGGACCAGGCACCGCGCGCGGCCGCACTACCTTCGACGACGCCCCCGGTGCGTGAGCCCACCCCCTGGCTGTTGCTGTCCGTCGTACTGCTGTTCGCGCTGGAACGCTGGATGGCCAGCAGCGCCCGGCGCAGGGTGGCCGCATGAACACCCTGCAGCACGCCTGGCAACGCGCGCGCCGCCGCCGTGCGCTCATCACCCTGCTGCTGGGCCTGCCGTGGGCACTGGCTGCGACCGTGCTGGCGCTGCGCTTGGCCGGCTTCGATATCGCCTGCGTGGTCGGCACGCTCAGCCTGCTCGCCTGCGCGGCGCTGGCCACTGAGCACGCCCGTCGGCTGGACCGGCAATGGCTGCAACGCCAGCTCGATGCCAGCGGCACCAGCGAGGACAGTGCCGATCTGCTGTTCGCCGATGCCGCTACGCTCAACCCGCTGCAGCAGCGCCAACGCACGCACGTGCTGGCCGCGCTGGGGCGCAACATGCCGGAGCTGCGACCGCGCTGGCCGCGCGTGGTGCTGGCCCTGTGCTGGATTGCGGGCCTGGCCATCGCACTGCTGGCACTCGGCTGGCCGCGCTCCAACAGCGGCCCTGCCGCCGTTGCACCCACGGCGCACGGCGGCATCACCCCCGCGGGCCCACTGCACCTGCAGTCCACCCGCCTGCGCATCGACGCACCGGCCTATACCGGCCAGGCCACGCTCACCCAGAATGCGCTGGATGCCAAGGTTGCTGCCGACAGCCAGCTGTCGTGGTCGTTGCGCTTCGACCGCGCACCGGACAAAGCGTGGCTGCAGTTCCATGATGGCCGACGCCTGCCGCTTAACGAGCAGGACGGCCAATGGCAGGCGCAGGACGTGGCACGCGCGCCGGTGCTGTATCGCGTGGTGAGCGAACCGGCACTGGCCGAGACCCGCCTGCATCGGCTGGACGTGGTGGCCGACCGTGCGCCCAACGTGCGCGTGCTGGAACCCGCTGCCAGCCTGGTGCTGGGCTCGCCCGGACAGCGCCAATGGTCGCTGCGCTTCGAGGCCAGTGACGACTACGGCGTGGCCGCACAGGCAACGCTGTCGATCACCACCACCCAGGGCAGCGGTGAGAACATCACCTTCGTGCGTCGCAGCGTCAGCCTCTCCGGTAGTGGCGAGCCGACCGCACGACGCTTCGCGCATACGCTCAACCTCGCCGCATTGGGTGCGCAACCTGGCAACGATGTGATCGCCCAGCTGGAAGTGCGCGACAACCACACGCCCACACCGCAGACCGGACGCAGCAGCAGCGTGATCCTGCGCCTGCCCAGTGCCGAGGTTGCGCTGGATGCCGAGCTGGAAGGCCGCATCAAGAAGACACTGCCGGCCTACTTCCGCAGCCAGCGACAGATCATCATCGATGCCGAGGCATTGATCCGGCAGCGACATGGCCTGGCCGCTGATGACTTCATCAAGCGCAGCGATGCGATCGGTGTCGACCAGCGCATCCTGCGCCTGCGCTACGGCCAGTTCCTGGGCGAGGAAAGCGAGGGCGCACCGAAGCCGCCGCCGACCAGCGACCTGCCCACCAGCGATGCGCCGACCGCAGATGGCCATGACGACGATCACGAGCACGACCATGGCGCGCAGGCCGGTGGGCACGACGACCATGGCCATGATCATGGCGGCACAGCCAACGCAGATACCCCACCGGTGTTCGGCAGCGCCACCGACGTGCTCTCCCAGTACGGCCACACCCACGACCATGCCGAGGCGGCCACCCTGCTCGACCCGCAGACCCGTGCGACGTTGAAGGCAGCACTGGACCAGATGTGGTCGGCCGAAGGCGAGCTGCGCCAGGGACGTCCGGAACAGGCCCTGCCATTCGCCTACAAGGCGCTGGGCTTCATCAAGCAGGTGCAGCAGGCCGAGCGCATTTACCTGGCCCGGGTCGGGCCGGAGCTGCCACCCATCGACGAAAGCCGCCGGCTGGGCGGTGATCGCGCCGGGCTGTCCAGCCGTGAACTGCCCTTGGCTGCACGCGCGCCGCCGGACCCGGCCATTATCGAAGCCTGGCAGCGTCTCGGCGAGGACATCGGCACACCCGATCTCGATGCGCTCGCCAGCTGGCAGCAACGCAACGCCACCTACCTGCCCGATGCACTGGACCTGGCTGCGGCCATCGAGCAGCTGCGCATCGAGCCCGGCTGCCGCGACTGCCGCCAGCGCCTGCGTGCGCAGCTGTGGCGTGCCCTGCAGCGTCCGTTGCCGCAGGTGATGCGGCGCAGTGCCGCCGACGCGATGGGGCAACGGTATCTCGACGCGCTGGAGGCGCAGCCATGAACGCCTCCGGTTCGAGCCTGTGGATTGCGCTGGCACTCGCCCTGGTCGTGGTCATCGCCAGCGTGCGCCAGTTGCGTGGAAGCACAACGCACCCAGGCCATCGGTGGATCATGATCGTGCTGCAGATCATCGTCGCCACGTTGCTGTACTTCTGCCTGGTACCTCCTACGCATCAGCGACCTGCCGCCGGCCTGGTCGTGCTCGGCGCCGAGGCCGACAAGGCGGCTGCGCTGCCAGCCAGCGAAGGTCCGCTGCTGCTGCTGCCGGAAGCGGGCGATGTACCTGGTGGGCAGCGTATCCCCGACCTGGCCACCGCGCTGCGCCAGCATCCAGCGTCCACGCTCACCCTGGTCGGTGCTGGTCTGGTCGCACGCGATCGCGACGCGGAACTGCCGCGTGAGGTGCGCTGGCAGCCGGCACCCCCACCGCGCGGCTGGGTCGCGCTGCAGCCACCGGCCGGTGTTGCTCCCGGCGGACGCTTCGAGGTACAGGCGCAGGCGCGTGGCGCGGCAAAGGCGAAGGCCGAGCTGCTGGACCCGGCCGACACCGTGGTCGATCGCGCGGACGTTGCCGAGGACGGCCGCGTCCAGCTCACCGGCATCGCCCGCGCCGAAGGCCGCAGTGTGTTCCGGATGCGCCTGCTCGACGCGGAAGGCCATGTGGTGGACAGCGTGCCGGTGCCGCAGCAGACACTGTCGGCGGCACCCCTGCGCCTGTTGGTGCTTGCCAGCGCGCCCGGGCCGGAACTGAAGTATCTGCGCCGCTGGGCCACGGACGCGGGCCTGCGCGTGCAAGCGCAGGCCGACACCGGTGCCGGGCTCAGCGTGGGTGATGGCGTGGTCTCGCTCGATGCTGCAACGCTGGCGCGCAGCGACCTGCTGCTGCTCGATGAGCGCCGCCTGGCGGCATTGAGTGGAGGCCAGCTGGCCGCGGTTCGCGAGGCCCTGCGCGATGGACTGGGCGTGCTGGTGCGCAGTGCTGGCGCACCTTCGGCCAGCGCGCGCCAGCACCTGCATGATCTGGGGCTGCCGGTGCAGGGTGACGGCAGCAGCCACCCCCTCGACCTTCCTGGCGATGGCGAAAGCGCGATGCTCGCCGCGCGCCGTGGCCCGCTTGCCGCCGGCACGCTGCCGACCGGTTACGGCGAAGAAGCCGACCGCAGCTCGCACAGCGCCGCGCTGCCTTCGCTGGAAGCATTGGCGCTGCAGGCACCGGGCAGCAATACGCTGCTGCACGATCGGGGTGGCAAGGCCGTCGGCGGCTGGCGTGCGGCCGGCAAGGGCCGCATCGGTCTGCTGCCGCTGACTGACAGCTGGCGCTGGGTACTGGCCGGGCGGGATGACCGCCACGGCGAACTCTGGAGCAGCGTGGTGGCCGCGCTGGCGCGTGCACGGGGAGGCGCTGATGCACTGTGGTCACCGCAGCCGATCAGCTGGGCGGGGGAACGACAGGTGCTATGCGGCGTGCAGGCGCCACTGCAGGTCTTCAACAAGCGTGGCGACGATGTACCCCTGATCGTCGATGGCGCGACGTCGGCGCTGCGCTGCGCCGGCTGGTGGCCCCGTGAGGCAGGCTGGCAGCGCCTGCAGCATGGCGACAACGTTGTCTGGCGCTATGTGTTCGATCCCAAGGAGGCACCTGCATTGCATCGGCAGGCGATGATCGATGCCACCACGCAGGCGCTGGTCCGCAGCGCACCGGCGAATGCACAGGCCACGCGGCCGGTGCCGGGTTCGCGCTGGCCATGGTGGCTGGCCTTCGTGCTGTGCGCCGCGCTGCTGTGGTGGTTGGAGCGGCGGCGCGTGCGCGGCTCTCGATTGACGCATTCAGCGCCATAGGACAGGCGACAGCGCGTAGCCCTCCACCTCGACAGCAGCCGTCTCCCTTACGCGCATATCAACCTGCGTGCCCGGATCAGAGAGTGCCGGCCCCCTCGGGTTTGCCCTGCACGGGCCACCCGAGGCAGACTGATGCGCGGACGGACAGCTCCATTGGAGGGAGCCATGATCGACACGATGTCGTGCGCATCACCCACATCCCCACACCCCGCCATCGCACCTCAGCCGCCTTCGGCCGAGGTGCGTCGATGAGCTTCTTTATCATCGTCAAGATCATCCTGCTGCTCGTGGCGCTGGTGGCTTGGCTGAACTACCAGTCGCGGCGCAAGGACAACCAGAATGCGCTGGCCGACCTGCGCCGCACGCAGGTAGTCCGTGAGCTGCAGGACGACGAAGCACTGGCCTTGGAGCCCCTCCGAGTCGCCCACGGTCTTGCGTGGGAAACCGGTGTACGTCGCCTGCAGGGTCGCTTCAGCCGCCATGGCATCATCGCCAACGGCGTCGAGACGCTACACGACACCCTCGGCGGTGTGGACGTGCTGCTGCCCTACGATGCCCCCTTGTTCCTGGCCGAGGACAACGTCGCCGACGTCGTGCTGACGGCGCGTCAAGCCATCGTCGTGCGGCTCAATGATTTTTCCGTTGTCGAAGGACGCAGCCGCAGCCTGCATGATGGCCGCGCTGACGGGCTCCCGCCTGGCGCCCCACCACTGCCCGCGCCCCCGTCCATGCCCGCCCAGCCAGTCACGACGCTGGAAGAGCGTGCCGAGACCCTCGAGGAAACCCTGCTGCGGCAGCGGCCCGCGTTTGGGTGGTTGCCAGCCGGCTTCTGGATCCTCGCACTTTCACTGCTGCTGACGGCCACCGTCGCCGACGTGGGAGATGCGCTGCCGCTGGTCATGCTGCTGGCCGTTGCAGCGGCCCTGGCTGGTATCGTGTGCCAGGTGCGGCCACCGTTGCGCAAGGTCCGGCCTGGGCGGGTCCATCGCGTGCAGGGCGTGCTGCATCGGCTGGACATGCCCAATCCGAGGAATGCCGCACTGCGGCTGCAACGCTTTTTCGTCGGCGACAGCCTTCAGGTACAACTCCCGGCGCACTGGCAGCAATGCGGGCGCCTTCCGCTGCAGCAGACCGTGCACCTGGATATCGCCCAGGCCACCGGCGAGGTCCTGTCGATGGGCCCTCACTGGTCGCGGGTGGATGAACAGCGCCGTTTCCCACCCATCCGCTGGGGCGGCACCCTGCTGCTCCTGGTGATTGCGCTGCTGGGGGCGGTGACCGCGATGCTGGCCGGTGATTCCAACGATCTACGCCTGGCCTGGCATGGCCTGCAGGGCACCCAGACGCGGACTGACAGCAACGCCGACAGCCTGCTGCAGGATCCTCCGCAGCCTGGTGACCGCGTACGGCTCAACGGAGAAGGTCAATGCGAGCTCGCGTTGACCCGGCTGGCCGATACCGGCACGGAGGTGGTGCTTCCGGATTGCACGCGGATGCACTGGGGCGCCACGGCAGTGGTGCTGCCTGCGCTGTCGGTGCCCGACCCACTGCTGTTGCTGTACCGCGGCAATTTCGTCAATGCGCAGAAGGACGGTTATACGTCAATGCTACGCATGCTGATGATGCAGCAGATCAGCGACCCCTATCAGCAGGCGCTGATGGCAGCGCGTGGCGAGCAGCAGATAGTGACGGCGCTCGGCCGCATGGTCGATACGGTCGAAGCCGCCTGCACGGTCGGCCTGCCCGATTGTGCGGGGCTGCAGCAGTCCATCGTGCACGCGCTCGGTGCTTCAGTGGACGTGGACGGTCAGGACACCGCGTTGGACGACTGGGCGAAACTGGCCATGCACATGCGCCGGCTGGCCGCAGAGGGCGAAGACGGGATGTCCATGACCGAGGGCGACCTCGGCACCCTTCGCGGCATCGCCCGCGAGCATGCCGGTGCCGCCATCGCTACCCGGTTGGCAGCGCTCACCCCGCAGTTGATCAGCCTGCAGCGCGGCGGCGTGGTGCTGGAAATGCCCGATGACCTGCGCTCCGGGGTGCATCACGCACCGCAGGAGCCCGTACGTTCCGACACGCTGCTCGATCATTGGCAGGAAGCAGAGGCGGTGGTCACAACCCCTGTACCGTTCTCGTTGCAGGGACTCGTGCTGTCCACCTGGCAGGACGCAGGCGGTCTGCGCCTGCGCGTGGAGCCCGGCGCCTCCGATGACCGCATCCAGCGTGCGGCGGCCAGCAGCCTGATGCTGCTGCTGTCACTGGGGCTGATCGTAGTGCAGGCCGTCCTGCTGGCGCGCAGCATCCTCCGCGCCCGCGCCCGGCGACGCGCGCTCGACGCCGACCTGCAAGCACGCCCGGCACCGGGCCAACCGGCCTGATCGTCGCGGCTATTTCGCTGGCGATGCATCGCCGGCACCCTGCTCCTGGGAGAACTGCAACGCGCGCCGCTGCTGCTCGGCGCTGAGCGCCGGCGGCGGCCGTGCGACCGCCGCCTGGATCTGGTCCGGACCACCGGTGAGCTTGTTCAGCCCGCGGCCCGCCGCCAGCACACCCTTGACCACGCCCATCATGATGTAGCCGCCGCCCAGGCTGACCTGCTCGGGCGTGGGCGGTTCCTGCCAATCGCGGCTGAAACGGTTGTCGCCGAACTTCACCGGGTTCTTGAAGCGGTACAGGTCCAGCGGCTCGTCTTCCGGCTTGAGTGCGCGCACTTCGCCAAGGGTGGTCACGTTGTCATGCGGCAGGGCGGTGGAAACCGGTCCGGTGGTTGCCGTCGAAGCATCTGCCGGGGGAATGGGCGCAGGATCGGGGACCGCTACCGGCACTGCCTGCTGCGCCTGCGCGATGCCCGCCAGCAACAGGCTGGCCAGCAGTCCTCCCTGCGTTCCACGTCGTGCCACAGCCACCCACCCTGTTGGTTGCGTCCAGCGCCCAAGGATACGGATGCGGGCTTCAGATTTCGTTGCCGGTGCGGCGATTGTTCAGCCTGCGGAACAGCTGCGACGCCGGGGGCTCTGAACAGTTCACTGCATCCCACGCCGATGTCTCACATCCTGAGACGTGGATGTGGTGCCATGTGACCCCTCGCAATCCGTCCCGGCTCCACTTTCCATGGCCTACGAACTCGCCAAGCGCACCGCCGATGCCGAGCAGAAGCTCGCCACCCGCGACGGCCTGCCCGCGCGCGACGGCGCCCTGCTCAGCGCGCGCCTGCAGCGCCGCTACCAGGACCGCATCACCGGCAGCTTTGCCATTCCGGGCCGCGAAGGCCGCTACGCGCCCATTCCCGATTCGGTTCCGCCGGCCCTGGCTGCCGCGCTGAAGGCCCGTGGCATCGAGCAGCTCTACAGCCACCAGGCCGAGGCGTGGGAGGCCAGCCAGCGCGGCGAGCACGTGGCCATCGTCACCCCCACCGCCAGCGGCAAGTCGCTGTGCTACACCCTGCCGGTGGTCAGCGCGGCGATGCAGGACAAGGCCAAAGCGCTGTACCTGTTTCCGACCAAGGCACTGGCCCAGGACCAGGTGGCCGAACTGCTGGAACTCAACCGTGCCGGCGACCTGGGCGTGAAGGCTTTCACCTTCGATGGCGACACCCCCGGCGATGCGCGCCAGGCGATCCGCCTGCATGGCGACATCGTGGTGTCCAATCCGGACATGCTGCACCAGGCCATCCTGCCGCACCACACCAAGTGGGCGCAGTTCTTCGAGAACCTGCGCTACATCGTCATCGATGAAGTACACACCTACCGCGGCGTGTTCGGCAGCCACGTCACCAACGTACTGCGCCGGCTCAAGCGCATCTGCGCGTTCTACGGCGTGCAACCGCAGTTCATCCTGTGCTCGGCCACCATCGGCAACCCGCAGGCGCATGCCGAGGCGCTGATCGAGGCAACGGTCACCGCGATCACCAAATCCGGCGCGCCCAGTGGGCCCAAGCAGGTGCTGCTGTGGAACCCGCCGGTGATCAACCCGGACCTGGGCCTGCGCGCGTCGGCGCGTTCGCAGAGCAACCGCATCGCCCGCATCGCGATCAAATCCGGGCTGAAGACGCTGGTGTTCGCACAGACGCGGTTGATGGTGGAAGTGCTGACCAAGTACCTGAAGGACATCTTCGACCACGACCCGCGCAAGCCACCGCGCATCCGCGCCTACCGCGGCGGCTACCTGCCCACCGAGCGACGCGAGACCGAACGTGCGATGCGTGCCGGCAACATCGACGGCATCGTCAGCACCTCGGCGCTGGAACTGGGCGTGGACATCGGCAGCCTGGACGTGGTGATCCTCAACGGCTACCCGGGCAGCGTGGCCGCCACCTGGCAGCGATTCGGCCGCGCCGGGCGCCGCCAGCAGCCCGCGCTGGGGGTGATGGTGGCCAGCTCGCAGCCGCTGGACCAGTACGTGGTTCGCCATCCGGACTTCTTCGCCGAGGCCTCGCCCGAACACGCCCGCATCGCCCCGGACCAGCCGCTGATCCTGTTCGACCACATCCGCTGTGCAGCCTTCGAGCTGCCGTTCCGGGTCGGCGATGGCTTCGGCCCGATCGATCCGGAAGTGTTCCTGGAAGCGCTGGCCGAAACCGAGGTGATCCACCGCGAAGGCGAGCGCTGGGAATGGATCGCCGACAGTTATCCGGCCAACGCGGTCAGCCTGCGCGCGGTGGCCGATGGCAACTTCGTGGTGGTCGACCGCAGCGATGGCCGCCAGCAGATCATCGCCGAAGTGGATTACTCCGCCGCCGCGCTCACCTTGTATGAAGGCGCCATCCACATGGTGCAGTCCACCCCGTACCAGGTGGAAACGCTGGACTGGGAGGGCCGCAAGGCCTATGTCACCCGCACCCACGTGGACTACTACACCGACAGCATCGACTTCACCAGGCTCAAGGTGCTGGACCGCTTCGATGGCGGCGTGGCCGGCCGTGGCGATTCGCACCATGGCGAAGTGCACGTGGTGCGCCGCGTGGCCGGCTACAAGAAGATCCGCTATTACACCCACGAGAACATCGGCTACGGGCCGGTGAACCTGCCCGACCAGGAACTGCACACCACGGCGGTGTGGTGGCAGCTGCCGCAGGCCTTGCTGCTGCGCGCCTTCGCCAGCAAGCAGGATGCGCTGGATGGCTTCCTCGGCGCCGCGTATGCGCTGCACATCGTCGCCACCGTAGCGGTGATGGCCGATGCGCGTGACCTGCAGAAGTCGGTGGGCAACGGCGATGGTTCCTGGTTCGCGATTGCCGACCAGAGCGGCCGTGGCCAGCTGCGCGGCAGCGAGGGCGATCCCGGTGTGGTGGAACTGCTGCAGGAGTTCGTGCCCACCGTGTATCTGTACGACAACTTCCCCGGCGGCGTCGGCCTCAGCGAACCGCTGTGGCAGCGCCAGGCCGAGCTGGTGCAGCGCGCGCGCGAACTGGTGCAGCGCTGCGACTGCAAGGCCGGCTGCCCGGCCTGTGTCGGCCCGGTGCTGGCCGCGCAGGAAGAGGATGACACCTCGCCGCGCGCGCTGGCGCTGCGTGTGCTGGACCTGTTCGATGCCGAGGCCTGCCGGCACGTGCCCGACGTGGTGGTGACCACCCGCGACCCGATGGAGCTGCTGGCCCCGTGAGCCTGAGCCTGGACAAGCTGCGCCTGCTGCGGAAGCAGGCCGGTGACCCGAAGGCAGTCACGCCGGCTGCGCCCGAGCCGCCGCCCGCAGCACCTGCGGCACCGGTTGCCGCCAACGATGCGCGGCAACCACCGGCCGAGCGTTCGGTGTTCGCCTGGGTCGAACAGGAAATCCGCCACAAGCCGACCGGTGCAGCGGCCTCCACACCGGCACCCGCACCGCTGCGTCGGCCGGAAGTGGGCAGCCTGCATCGCCTGCTCGGCCTGCGTTCGCGGGGTGGAGCCGCGCCGGCACGCGCCAGCGCGCAGGATCGCCAGCTGCCCGGTGAGGAGATCGCACCGGGCCTGTTCCTGATCGAATCGCTGCAGCCGCAGCCCATTCCGTCGCAGCCGCTGTCACTGGATTTCGCCCGCCGCGAAGGCGAACACGTGGCCCCACGCGATCTGCTGTTCTTCGATACCGAGACCACCGGCCTGGCCGGCGGCACCGGCACCCGTGCCTTCATGATCGGTGCCGCCGACTGGCATGTGTGCCCGCAACGCGGCGAAGGCCTGCGCATCCGCCAGCTGCTGATGGCGACGATGGCCGCCGAGGATGCGATGCTGGCCACCTTCGCCCGCTGGCTGCAGCCGTCCACCGTGTTCTGCAGCTACAACGGCCGCAGCTACGATGCGCCGCTGCTGAAGGCGCGCTACCGGCTGGCCCGCCAGCGCTGCCCGATCAGCGCGTTGGATCACGTCGACCTGCTCTATCCGACCCGCCGCCGCTATCGCGGCACGTGGGAGAACTGTAAGCTGTCCACCATCGAACGCCAGCTGCTGCGCGTGGTGCGCGAGGACGACCTGCCCGGTTCTGAAGCGCCGGGCGCATGGCTGCGCTTCCTGCGCGGCGGCGACGCGGTGAACCTGCGCCGGGTGGCCGACCACAACCACCAGGACGTGGTGACCCTGGCCCTGCTGCTGCAGCGGCTGGTACGGGAAGAACAACGTGAGCGCGAAACCCTGGCGCTGGTCGGGCAGTAGGCGTTGACGCAGCCTGACGGTGGCAGCGGTGACACTGCCGCCACCATCCACGCCTGGAGCCCGACGATGCGCCTCAACCCTCTGGTCCTGCTCGCCATCCTGCCCTTGGCCGCCTGCAGTCACGCCGGCAGCAGCACCACCCACGATCCCGCGCCAGCGCCCGTGGCCGATGCCGCGCACGAATGCAGGCCGGAGGCGCTGGAGGCCTTCACCGGCAAGACCGCCGACGAAGCCACGATCAAGAAACTGGTGGCTGACAGCGGCGCGCGCGGTGCACGGGTGGTCAAGCCGGGCATGGCGGTGACCATGGACTTCCGCCAGGACCGCGTGACCGTGCAGGTGGATGCGCAGAACCGCATCGAGCGCGCCAGCTGCGGTTGATCGCCTCAGGGTAGTGSCGG
>NZ_RAUX01000025.1 GCF_013464485.1 Stenotrophomonas maltophilia | reverse complement strand
GGGCCCCCCCCCCCCCCCCCCCGCCCGGCCCAACTCAGCAGCCCAGTCGACTAACAGTCGACTCTACCCACCCACCCGCCACGAGGGGCTCCGCCGTTGGCCGGCACCCCGCGACAAACCACCACACGTGCGCAATCCCAACGAACGTCGGACAATGGACCCCTTGGCGGCCCGCCGCGCCGCCCCTCCCGCTTTCCGCTGCAAGGATTCCCCCATGGCCGCCCGCAAGTCCTCCGCCCCGCTCATCGAAGTCACCGCCCGCCCCGGCCAGCCGTTGGGCATGGCGCCGGCCACCTTCCTGCGCGACTTCTGGCAGAAACGCCCGCTGCTGATCCGCAACGCCTTCCCCGATTTCCAGACCCCGGTTCAGCCGGAAGACCTGGCCGGCCTGGCCTGCGAGGAAGGCGTGCTGGCGCGCCTGATCGAACACGACAAGGCCGAGGACAGCTGGCGCGTGCGCAGCGGCCCGTTCCAGGAAGACATCTTCCCCGCCCTGCCCGACCACGACTGGACCCTGCTGGTGCAGGACGTGGACAAGTGGGACAAGGACGTGCGCGCCCTGATCGAACACTTCAGCTTCCTGCCGCGCTGGCGCATGGATGACGTCATGATCAGCTTCGCCGCCACCGGCGGCTCGGTTGGCGCCCATGTCGACCAGTACGACGTGTTTCTGCTGCAGGCCCATGGCCACCGCCGCTGGCAGATCGATGCCAGCGAATCGATCAAGGGCAAGCAGCCGCCGCTGGGCTTCCGCCCGGACGTGGAACTGAAGCTGCTGAAGGTGTTCAAGCCGACCCACGACTGGGTGCTGGCGCCGGGCGACATGCTGTATCTGCCGCCGAACGTGCCGCACCACGGGGTCGCCGAAGATCCGTGCCTGACCTTTTCGTTCGGCATGCGCGCACCGGCCTCGGCCGAGCTGATCAGCGACTACCTGGACACCCTGATCGCCGATGCCGACGAGAACATCCGCTACCAGGATGCCGACCTGAAGGTGCCGGCCGACCCGAACGAAATCGACACGGTGGCGATGGCGCGGGTGATCACCGCGCTCAACGCCATCCGCATGAACGACCCGGACAAGCTGGGCGACTGGTTCGGCCGCTTCATCACCACTTACCGCGCCGCTGGCGAAGTGATGGCCCACCAGGCCGCGCCGACACAGGAAGAGGTGGTCGAAGCGCTGGCGGCCGGGCTGCTGCTGCAGCGCCATCCGTGGGCGCGGCTGGCCTGGCGCCGGGCCAAGCGTGGCGCCAGCCTGTACGTCAGCGGCCAGGACTTCGCGCTGCCGGTGAAGGACGCCCAGCGCCTGGCCGGCGCCGAACAGCTCGACGCCGCCGCCTATCGCGGCCTGTCCGACAAGGGCCGCGCGGTGGTCCAGCAGCTGCTGGTCGGCGGTGTGTTCCAGCTGATCGATCCGAACGAGGCGTATGACGCCGAAGACGACGACGACGGCGAAGACGCCGTGGTGCTCGGCGAAGTGGTCGAAGGCCGTGACCGTGTCGACGCGATCGATGCCGACGCAGTGTCCGACGATGTCCACACCGTGACCGTGCACGACGACGGTATCGAGGTCATCGTCAACTTCGAAGACCACGACGAGGACGACAGCGACGAAGGTCGCGCCTGAACCTTGTCATGATCCGGGTCCAGCACGTCAGCCACGCCGACGCTCACGTCGCCATCCACGACGTGCGCCAGCGGGTGTTCGTGCAGGAACAGGGCATCGCCGCCGAGCTCGAACGCGATGCACTGGATCCGGTCTGCGCCCACGTGCTGGCGCTGGACGCCGATGGCCAACCGGTTGGCACCGGGCGCCTGGCCACGGATGGCCGCATCGGCCGCATGGCCGTGCTGGCCAGCCACCGCAACCAGGGCGTTGGCGAGGCCCTGCTGGAGGCGCTGGTGGAGGCCGGGCGCCGGCTCGGCCTGGCCGAACTGAACCTGCATGCACAGCTGCCGGCCCGCGATTTCTATGCACGCCAGGGCTTCCTGCCAGAGGGCGAGGTATTCGAGGAGGCTGGCATCGGCCACCAGCAGATGCGCCGCCGCCTCGGTGCGGCCAGTGCCATCGAAAGCCGCGCCGAGGCAGTTACCATCACCACCGCCATCATCCACCGCGCCCGTCGCCAGCTGTGGCTGCACAGCCGCCAGCTGGATCCGGGCCTGATCGACGCACCGCCCGTGCAGGCCGCTCTGCGACGCTTCGTCACCGCCCGCCACGACAAGCAGTTGCGGGTGATCGTGCACGATGCAGCAGCGATCGCCTCAGCCGGTGCACCACTGCTGGCCTTGGCCCAGCGCCTGCCCAGCGTGATCCAGTTCCGCGAGGTCACCGACCCGGTCGACCGTGCACTGGCCTCGGCCTGCCTGCTCAACGATGCAGGCGACTTCTACTTTCGTCTGATCGGTCATCGCCTCGACGGAGAGGCCGGCATCGCGCTGCCTGCACGTTCGCAGCCGTTCGAGCAGCAATTGCAGCGCGTCTGGGACCGTTCGCGCGATTGCAGCGAACTGCGTGCGCTCGGCATCTGAGCGGGCACCGCCTACGCAACCTGTCTGGAAGCGGCACCGGGGGACCCGGGATGCCTGTGGTGGTGCCCCTTCGTGTCCGGATGGGGGTACAATTTGGCTGTTTGAACGCGCCCGCGCAGGGCTATTCATCTTCCTGCCGGGTCCTTCTGAAGCCATACCCCACAAAGCGAATCAACACCCTCCATCGTGGACAATCAACTGAAGCAGTTTGCGCAATCTTCGCAACTCGCCGGCGGCAACGCCTCCTATGTCGAGGACCTGTACGAGCAGTACCTGGTCTCCCCGGACAGTGTCGATCCCAAATGGAAGACCTACTTCGACGGCTTCAAGGGCCGCGAAGCAGGCGACATTCCGCACTCGGCCGTCATCTCCCACATTGCGGACGCGGCCAAGGAAGCGCTGAAGGCCGGCACCGGCAACGGTGCGGGCGACGAGCGTGAGCGCAATGTCGGTCGTCTGATCACCGCCTACCGCTCGCGCGGCCACCTGGACGCCCGCCTGGACCCGCTGGGCCTGACCACGCCGGTCAACACCCCGGACCTGGGCCTGCCGTTCCACAGCCTGTCCGATGGCGACCTCAACAGCGAGTTCAGCACCGGCGGCGTCGGTGGCCAGCCGCGCATGAAGCTGCGCGACCTGCTGGCACGCCTGAAGGCGACCTACACCGGCTCGATCGGTGCGGAGTTCATGCACATCTCCGAGGTCGAGCAGCGCCAGTGGATCTACAAGAAGCTGGAACTGGCCGGTGGCAACTACCAGCTGGACGCTGACACCCAGCGCCGCACCCTGGAGCGCCTGACCGCGGCCGAAGGTCTGGAGCGCTACCTGCACACCAAGTACGTGGGCCAGAAGCGCTTCTCGCTGGAAGGCGGCGATTCGCTGATTCCGATGATGGACACCATCATCCGCAGCGCCGGCAAGGATGGCGTCAAGGACGTGGTGATCGGCATGGCCCACCGCGGCCGCCTGAACGTGCTGGTCAACACCCTGGGCAAGAATCCGCGCAAGCTGTTCGACGAATTCGAAGGCAAGTTCGAGCACGACGAGCACGCTTCTGCCGGCGACGTGAAGTACCACATGGGCTTCTCCGCCGACGTGGCTACCGACGGCGGCCCGGTGCATCTGGCGCTGGCGTTCAACCCGTCGCACCTGGAAATCGCCGACCCGGTCGTGGCCGGTTCCGTGCGTTCGCGCCAGGAGCGCCGCAAGGACACCGCGCGCAAGCAGGTCATGCCCATCCTGATCCACGGCGACGCGGCCTTCTCCGGCCAGGGCGTGGTCATGGAACTGTTCCAGATGTCGCAGGCCCGCGGCTTCGCCGTCGGCGGCACCGTGCACATCGTGGTCAACAACCAGGTCGGCTTCACCACCTCCAACCCGCTGGATACGCGTTCCACGCGCTATGCCACCGACGTGGCGAAGATGATCGCCGCCCCGGTGCTGCACGTGAACGGCGATGATCCGGAAGCGGTGGTGTTCGCCGCGCAGCTGGCCTTCGAGTTCCGCCAGAAGTTCGCCAAGGACGTGGTCATCGACCTGATGTGCTACCGCCGCTGGGGCCACAACGAGGCCGACGAGCCGGCGATCACCCAGCCGCTGATGTACCAGGTGATCCGCAAGCACGCCACCACCCGCGAGATGTACGCCGAGCAGCTGGAAAAGGCGGGCGTGATCGCCGCCGGTGCCGGCAAGGCGATGGTCGATGCCTACCGCGAGAAGCTGGATGCCGGTGAAGTGACCACCGAGCTGGCCAAGGTCGAGAAGACCCCGCCGACCAGCCCGCTGTTCGTCGATTGGCCGAAGCTGCTGGAAGGCAAGCTGTCCGACCCGATCTCGACCAAGGTCGAGAAGAACAAGCTGGTCGAGCTGGCCAAGCTGATCAACACCATTCCCGAAGACGTGCAGCTGCACTCGCGCGTGGCCAAGGTCTACGACGACCGCCGCAAGATGGCCGCCGGCGAGATCCCGGGCGACTGGGGCTTTGCCGAGAACCTGGCCTACGCCACCCTGCTCGACGAAGGCAATGCATTGCGTCTGGTCGGCCAGGACGTCGGCCGCGGTACGTTCACCCACCGCCACGCGATCCTGCACGACCAGAAGACCGACAACTACTACATGCCGCTGCGGCAGCTGGTGGATTCGCCGGAGAAGGCCACCGTCATCGATTCGCTGCTGAGCGAAGAAGCGGTGATGGCCTACGAGTACGGCTTCTCCACCACCGATCCGAACACGCTGTGCATCTGGGAAGGTCAGTTCGGCGACTTCGCCAACGGCGCCCAGGTTGTCATCGACCAGTTCATCGCCGCCGGTGAAGCCAAGTGGGGCCGCATTTCCGGCCTGACCCTGCTGCTGCCGCACGGCTATGAAGGTCAAGGTCCGGAACACAGCTCGGCGCGCCTGGAGCGCTTCCTGCAGCTGTGCGCACTGGAAAACATGCTGGTCGTGGTGCCGTCCACCCCGGCCCAGGCCTTCCACATGCTGCGCCGCCAGCTGCACCTGACCACCCGCAAGCCGCTGGTGGTGATGTCGCCGAAGTCGCTGCTGCGCCACAAGCTGGCCGTGTCGACCCTGGACGAACTGGCCAACGGCGAGTTCCAGCACCTGATCGGCGACGCCAACGCGGACGCCAAGAAGGTCAAGCGCGTGGTGCTGTGCTCGGGCAAGGTCTACTACGACCTGCTGGAAGACCAGACCAAGCGTGGCCAGGACGACGTGGCGATCATCCGTGTGGAGCAGCTCTATCCGTTCCCGCGGGCGCTGCTGGCTGCCGAGCTGAAGAAGTTCGGCAAGGCCACCGACGTGGTGTGGACGCAGGAAGAACCGCAGAACCAGGGTGCGTGGTACCAGATCCGCCACCACCTGCAGTTCTGCCTGGCCGATGGCCAGAACCTGCACTACGCCGGTCGCGCACGCTCGGCTTCGCCGGCTGCCGGTCACATGGCTGACCACGTCCGCGAACAGCAGCAGCTGGTCGCCGACGCACTGGTCAACCCGTTCAACGACACGTTCGCTGAATAATCCTCCCCCTATTTAGAAGACAAACCAGGAAGCTCCCGCAATGGCCACCGAAGTCAAAGCCCCGGTACTGCCCGAATCCGTCGCCGACGGCACCATCGCCACCTGGCACAAGAAGGTGGGCGACGCCGTCAAGCGCGACGAAAACCTGCTTGACCTGGAAACCGACAAGGTCGTCCTGGAAGTGCCGTCGCCGGTCGACGGCGTGCTGAAGGAAATCAAGTTCGCCGAAGGTTCGACCGTGACCTCCAGCCAGGTCGTGGCGATCATCGAAGAAGGCGCCGTGGCTGCTGCCCCGGCTCCGGCTGCTGAAGCCGCTCCGGCGGCGGCCGCTGCCCCGGCCGCCGCTGCTCCGGCCGCTGCCGCCGCTCCGGCCCCGGCGGCCAAGTCGGCCGCCGACACCCWGCCGCCGGGCGCCCGCTTCACCGCCATCACCGAAGGCGTGAACCCGGCCGACGTCGACGGCACCGGCCGTCGCGGCGCGGTGACCAAGGAAGACATCGTCAACTTCGCCCGCAACGGCGGCGCCGGCAAGGCCGGTGGTGCACGTCCGGAAGAACGCGTGCCGATGACCCGCATCCGCAAGCGCATCGCCGAGCGCCTGATGGAGTCGAAGAACTCCACTGCCATGCTGACCACCTTCAACGAAGTCGACCTGTCCAAGGTCTCGGCTGCGCGCAAGGAACTGCAGGACGAGTTCGTCAAGGCACACGGCATCAAGCTGGGCTTCATGAGCTTCTTCGTGAAGGCCGCTGCCAACGCGCTGCAGCGCTTCCCGCTGGTCAACGCCTCGATCGACGGCGACGACATCATCTACCACGGCTACTCGGACATCTCGATCGCCGTGTCGACCGAGAAGGGCCT
The DNA here is from genome assembly GCF_013464485.1 of Stenotrophomonas maltophilia. Lineage (GTDB taxonomy): Bacteria > Pseudomonadota > Gammaproteobacteria > Xanthomonadales > Xanthomonadaceae > Stenotrophomonas > Stenotrophomonas maltophilia_AW. Next base: position 71,477 of record NZ_RAUX01000025.1, on the reverse strand, counting down.
GGTCACCCCGGTCCTGCGCAACGTCGAGCGCATGTCGTTCGCCGACATCGAGAAGACCATCGCCGACTACGCCAAGAAGGCGCGTGACGGCAAGCTGGGCCTGGATGAACTGCAGGGCGGCACCTTCACCGTGACCAACGGCGGCACCTTCGGTTCGCTGCTGTCGACCCCGATCATCAACCCGCCGCAGAGCGCCATCCTGGGCATGCACGCCATCAAGGAGCGTCCGATCGCCCAGAACGGCCAGGTCGTGATCGCGCCGATGATGTACCTGGCGCTGTCGTACGACCACCGCATCATCGACGGCAAGGATTCGGTGCAGTTCCTGGTCGACATCAAGAACCAGCTGGAAAACCCGGGCCGCATGCTGTTCGGCCTGTAAGAAACCTCCCGCCCCTCCGCGCCTGCGCGGAGGGGTTCTGGTAATGCATCAAGGAATAATTCAATGGCTGAACAATTCGACGTCGTCGTCATCGGTGCCGGCCCGGCCGGTTACCACGCTGCCATCCGCGCGGCCCAGCTGGGCCTGAAGACCGCCTGCATCGACGCAGCGCTGGGCAAGGACGGCAAGCCCGCCCTCGGTGGCACCTGCCTGCGCGTGGGCTGCATCCCGTCCAAGGCGCTGCTGGATTCCTCGCGCCAGTTCTGGAACATGGGCCACATCTTTGGCGACCACGGCATCAGCTTCAAGGATGCCAAGATCGACGTCGAGGCGATGGTTTGCCGCAAGGACAAGATCGTCAAGCAGTTCACCGGCGGCATCGGCATGCTGTTCAAGGCCAACAAGGTCGCGGCCTATTACGGCTTCGGCGAGCTGCAGCCGGGCAACGTGGTCAAGGTCACCCAGCATGACGGCTCGATCGTCGAGCTGAAGGGCACCAACGTCATCATCGCCGCCGGTTCGGATTCGATCGAACTGCCGTTCGCCAAGTTCGACGGCGAGACCATCGTCGACAACGTCGGCGGCCTGGACTTCACCGAAGTGCCGAACCGCCTGGCCGTGATCGGGGCCGGCGTGATCGGCCTGGAACTGGGCAGCGTGTGGAAGCGGCTGGGCGCTGAAGTCACCATCCTGGAAGCACTGCCGGAGTTCCTGGCCGTGGCCGACGCCGAAGTGGCCAAGACCGCTGCCAAGGAATTCAAGAAGCAGGGCCTGGACATCCGCCTCGGTGCCAAGGTCTCCAAGACCGAAATCACCGGCAAGGGCAAGAAGAAGGAAGTCGTTGTTACCTACACCGACGCTGAAGGCGAGAAGACCCTGACCGTGGACAAGCTGCTGGTGGCCGTCGGCCGTCGCGCCGCCACCAAGGGCCTGCTGGCTGAAGGCACCGGCGTGAAGATCAACGAGCGCGGCCAGATCGAAGTCGATGCGCACTGCCACACCGGCGTCAACGGCGTGTGGGCGGTCGGCGACTGCGTGCGCGGCCCAATGCTGGCGCACAAGGGCTTCGAGGAAGGCATCGCGGTGGCTGAGCTGATCGCCGGCCTGCCGGGCCACGTCAACTTCGACACCATTCCGTGGGTCATCTACACCGAGCCGGAACTGGCCTGGGTCGGTAAGACCGAAGCCCAGCTGAAGGCCGAGGGCATTCCGTACAAGGCCGGCAGCTTCCCGTTCGCCGCCAACGGCCGTGCCGTGGCGATGATCGAGCCGGCAGGCTTCGTGAAGATCCTGGCCCATGCCGAAACCGATCGCATCCTCGGCATGCATCTGGTCGGCGCCAACGTCTCCGAGCTGGTGCACGAAGGCGTGCTGACCATGGAGTTCAGCGGCTCGGCCGATGACTTGGCCCGCATCTGCCACGCCCACCCGTCGCTGTCCGAAGTGATCCACGACGCAGCAATGGCGGTCAGCAAGCGCGCCATCCACAAGGCGAACTGATCGTTCGCTGGTAGTGCCGGCCGCWGGCCGGCACACCCCAGCAAACAAAAAACCCCGCCTCGGCGGGGTTTTTTGTTTCAAGCTGACTGTAGCCCGGTACTGGATCGCTTTTCTGTGGGCGTCTCCCGCTCCTGGCCGCCGACTGATTGCGGGGCAAATCGACAGCCATATCCATGTCATCCGCGGCGGGCCGAGCTACAACATGGAGCTACGCTGGGAGGGAGTGCCCACCCTGGCTGATGCGATGGCCATGCTGCGGCGCCAGGTGTAGAACACATCGCCTCCGCAGTGGGTGCGTGTGGTCACCCGGCTGACCTTTGTCTGCGCAGCGGCCCTGAAGGCGGAGCTGGATCGCTAGGCGGCGATGCACGCGCAGGCCTACGGCAACTCCGTCGACGCAGCGGCCCTTATTCCGTTCATGCTCGAGGCCTCCATGGACGGGGATCGCGGGTTCCGGCGAGGCAAACACGCTCCCCAGTAAGGCCTACGATTCCTTTGCGGAATCCAGCGCTTCATCAAAACCGTAGGCGACGAGCCCGTGCAATCGATCCTTTGAAACCGGAGACATTGCAGCACTGGCTGCCCGCAGCTGGTCTCTGACCTCGGTTGCCCAAGGCCGTTCGTTCGCTAGATAACGATCGATCAGGCCATCTTGATAGCGCATCTTGAGTGCCAGCATCACCGTTCGTTGTTTTTCTGGATGAAGGCTAAGGAAGGCGTCCACGAACTTACGCACGTCCAGGGTCGCCAGGACTGGAATGTCGTAGAACTCATTATCCTCGTGATTGGTCAAGCAGATCCGGCGAAGGAACTGGCCGGGGTCCTCCAACATCAATGTAAGAAGGTCTTTGGCGATAGCGGGCCGACGATCGACAGCAGCCGCATGGCGCTTCTGGCTCAAGTACTCGGATAGATCCCTGAACTCTGCTGAAGAGGCTTCCATGTAGCCCAAGCCACCATAGCTATCGAAATTGATATTGAATCCGTCGTGCTGCCGTTCAATGGGCTCAAGTAATCCCTGATCGTACAGGTAGTCTACATAGGCCTTCGCGTCGGCAACGACTTGTGCGCGATTGGCCGTCGTCACACCGATCGCAGACAGCCGAAGCTGAATGCCGAAAATGTGCCGAATCTCGCCAAGAACCATGTATTCATGCGCGGCGAATGCCCGCGTCATCTCGGCAAGGGCCACGTTGAACTCTTCTTCCGTGCGCTCACGATAGTTCCATACGGTCCGCCAGGCGGGCTCCTGCTCGGCCCTAAAGAAGAAAGAACTTCCGTTCAGCTCATCGCGGATCTTCTGCCGGTCAACGATGCCTCTCACGATCAGGTCGATCAAGGTATCGTCCGAGAGAAGGTCCGCGTCGACCCGCGCAAGGGAATATCGATCGTTGACGGCGACAATCTTGGGGGGAACGTAGTCTTCCTGCTTGTTACGTATGTACGAAGACATGATATGGGTCCGGCGATTTTTCATGTCGTCCGCGGCAAGTCGTCCTGCCTTGACCTCAAATGAGAGCGCGAACAGGAGAGCCAGCAGGGCTTTCATCGCCTCATCGTTCTTCCAATGCGCCTCCTCCAAGACGATGTAGAGTCGTTCGAAGTCCAAGATGGTTTGCTGCAGAACTCTCAGGTTGTTCATCTCAGACTGGTGGTAGACCTCCGAAATAATGGAAGCACTGGAGGAGATGAAATTTCTTGCGGCCTCGTCCTTGACCGCGACGAAGAATCCTTGCAGTGCCTCCTCGAGGGAGGACTGCACTTCGAATACCTTACCGACGAGCTTCTCGCGAACTCGCTTGTACTTCGGTTTATCGTCGATCTCCTTCTCGTTCGCGATGAGGATGACCTTGCGCCCCTCGTGCTCCACGAACACGTTGATGTAACCCATCACCGTGTTGATGGGCATCTCACTTCGCTCCAGATCGTCAAAGACGTAGACGTTGGCCTTGGACTTGTTGAGGAAGTCCTTCGCTTTCAGATCCAGCTCCACGTTGAAATACTTCCCGATCGACTTGAGCGCCCTGCCCCCCAGTTCAACGCCTCTGTTTGCCAGCACGGGATACATGCCTTGCAGGATGGCGTCGTCGATGTCGTCTATCGATCGGATGCCATAGAGACTGACATAAATGTACGGCGACTTTTCCTTGTCCAGCGTGTCCAGGAACTTCTTGATGACGAAGGTCTTTCCGATTCCCCATGGGCCATCCAGAAGAACCGCGAACCCCGGCGGAGTGGGCAGCGAAAGGTAGTAGCGCAGGTATTCTTTGACGTGAACGTTGCGATCCGCCATCTCATTCCCGGAATTCTTGATTGCTTCGGACGGTGCGACTGGAGCGCGTTCTTCTGCTTTCGATGGCATGAGTTTCCTCCAGATCCGGCTGATCATCGATCTTTCCAATTCGTCAGTTCACTCACGGAGGTTGAGTCCATGACGCTGACGCGTGTTGACGGGTGACTTGACGTAGCTTGCTTCTGGCTTTCCAAGGATGGCAACCAAGAGTCGGCTGACTAACGCCTGCATCTGGAGCGGCGTGTTGCCAGGATCTGCTGCCGGCTGATTGCCACCATAGATCGAGAATCCAAGCGGTTCGCCAAAGAAGAGCCCCTCGTGAAAGGCGTTATTGCGAACAATCGAAAGCGACGACGGCGCTGCGGTGACGTGCCTGGCCCAATCAGGGACCGGTATATCGAACACCGCGCACATCCACTGAATGCGCTCGCCGTGGATTCGAGGGGGCTTTGCCCCTCCCTTGGCTGAAATGAGCTGGAAGCACCCATCCAGTGCCATGTAGAGGTACTGGAACCGCTCAAAGGGAAGGCTCTGAGGATAGTGCGACAGGAACAAAGCATGGATGACGGCCGCCACCCGCTTGGGGGCCCTTGAATCGGCGGGCTCAGCATTGAGAAAGTCCAACGCCAATCCGATGGCATCGGACTCATCGCCTGGGCGAGTCAGAACGAAGTCCACGAGCTTGCCGGGCTTCGTCGGTGCCGCATCAAGAAAGCCGGCCGCGGTCGTCGTCAACGGCATGCCCAGAAAGAAGGCAAGGCACCACACGACGAACTCGAGGTCGAGTGAGTTGGTGCTTTGATGAAGGGTCAGGACGTGAGTTTTGGGCAGTCCAAAGACCCGGGCTGGATAGGGCATCAAGCGGGTCTTCCCGCTGAGTACGCCCAGATGGCCTTGCGCTCCGGAGTAGATCCAGTCTTTTACGGTGCAGGAATCTTCCGTCACCGCCGCAATGGATTCTTGGAGAGTGGTGAGCGTTCGGACCGAAAAACGGTCTGTGTCTAGATCGCAGGACCTTGGGTAGTAGCCAAACTCGGCGGCGACTCTCCCTGTCGGAGAATCGAGTGGCTGTCCTTCCATGGTCTCACTTCCCTTGGCGTCCGCTGGATGTCCATCTATTTGGTCACGTCATCGACGGCGGCCCGCAACGCCTCCTCGCCGTTCATCAAATCATACGATATCAACTCTATTGAAGCATTGAACGATGGGGTACGTTCGTCGCGGACCTTGGAGAACCACACAGATTTGGCCCGACCTAGCGCGAAGCCGATGCCTCACCGTGGCTCCTATTTGGCTCCTAGGCGAATCTAGCGCCGATGCGAAAGAGCGCGCCGTCGGTGCTAACTGTTTGTCTAAAAAATAGTTCCAAGCGCCGCCATGTCGTACCAGGGACTTAACACAGGCCTCTTTTGTTACCTGCGCCGGTGTGGAGCCGAGCACAGGCTCGGCGCTACACCTTTCCAGCCGGCTTCTTTGGTGGATCCTCACAGACCCGGTGCTGCACAACCGTCTCGCCAACCTTCCATTCCTTCGTGACCCTGCAGCGCTCCTTGGCTTTCTGCACAGAGACCGCTGCAGCGTTCGCCTCGTCAGCCGCAGCAGTCTGCTGGCGTTCCAGCCACACCGAGGGCGGCGCTGGAGGTGTGGCCAGTACCGGCCCCGCAAGCAGGACCAGCCCCACCAGCAGCACCGTCCTCATGCAGCCACCGCTCGGCCACCGAGCAACCGTGCCGGCAGCATGAACAGCGCGCGCAGGAACGCAAACAGCGCCGAGAAGGTGATGCCGACCAGGCGGAATGGCAGGCTCAGCAGCCACACGAACGGCCAGGCGATCAGGGCGAGAATCGCCAGCGGCCAGCACAGCACGAACAGCAGGCACCACACACCGAGTGCGAACAGGGTCTTCATCACGGTCTCCTTGGGGCGGCACCCTGCCGCCTGTGGACACCATGGCGCCCCGCCCTCGCTGCCCGCAAACGGTTTGCGACGAAACCGGGCTGGGGGCGATGAAACCGGTGGTGGGGAAACCGGAGATTCAGGAGGTTGCCGGCCAGCGGCCGGCACTACCGAACGGATTCACACCGGCAGTGCGCCCGGGCGGCCATGGGTCACCTGGAAGCGGGCGGCCGTGCGTACCGGCGCATCGGCGCGCAGCACGCTGTCGGCGAAACGCAGCTCGGCGTCCACGGTCTGCCGGTTCAGCTGCAGCTTCCACCAGCCTCGGCGATCACCATCGAAATAGCGGATATGCGGGTTCTGCGGAATCGACGGACCGTAGTACGGGCCATAGGGCGTATCGTCGCCGCCACTGCTGATCGCCGGCGCAATGAACTCGGTGGCCAGCACCGGGGCTTCGGCCGTGTCGAAATCCAGCTTCAGGTCGTTGACGAAGGTGGAATGCCAGTCGCCGCCCAGCACGATGGCATTGCCCTGCCCGCCCGCCTGCATCGCCTGCAGCAGGCGGGTGCGGGCTGCCGGATAGCCATCCCAGGCATCGTTCCAGAAGCGTTCGCGTGGCGAGCCGCCGTCCAGCCGCAGCTGCGCCATCAGCAGCTGCTGCACCACCACGTTCCAGCGCGTGCCGCGTGCGGCGGCCATCGACTGTGCGAACCAGGCTTCCTGGCCCACGCCCAGCATGCTCATGCGCGGGTCCAGGGCCGCCTCGCAGCGCGGCGACTCGCCCACCCCGCACGGATTAGCGGGGCGGAACTGGCGGCAGTCGAGCAGGGTCAGCTGAGCCAGATCGCCGTAACGCAGGCGCCGATGCACGCGCAGGCCACCATTGCCCGCAGGCGTGCTGCGCATCGGCAGGTGCTCGTAGAACGCGCGGTAGGCCGCCGCGCGACGCACGATGAAGTCCTCCGTCGAGACGCCGGGCTTCTCCGGATGGATGCCGGAGTAATCGTTCTGCACTTCGTGGTCATCCCAGATCACCGCGAACGCGTGTGCGGCATGCGCGGCCTGCAGATCGGCATCGAGCTTGTACAGCGCATACTGGTCGCGATAGCGCTCCAGGCTGACGGTCTCGCCGCCGAAACGCGCGGCATCCAACGTCTGGCCGCGTGCGTTCTGCAGCGGGCTGTACTCGTACAGGTAGTCACCGGCATGCAGCACCAGGTCGACGTCACTCTGCGCGATGTCACGCAGCACCGGGTAGTAGCCGCTGTTCCAGGCCTGGCAGGTGCACAGCGCCAGCCGCAGCTGCTGCAGCTGCGTGTCCAGCAACGGTGCGGTGCGGAAATGGCCGACCGCGCTTTCCTCATCACCATCGCAGGCGAAGCGATAGTAGTAGTCTCGCCCCGGACGCAGGCCGTTGACCTCCACATGTACCGAGTGCGCCAGCTCGGGCACCGCCGCGGCGACGCCACGCTGCACCAGCCGGCGCATGCCCGGGTCTTCGGCCACGAACCAGCGCACCGGCACCGCCCGCGACGGCATGCCGCCACCGTTGAGCGGGTCCGGCGCCAGCCGCGTCCACAGCACCGCCCCCTGCGGATCCGGATCGCCGGCAGCGACACCCAGGGTGAACGGATCACGTCCCAGCCGCGGGCGTGGGCCAGCCGTGGCCAGCCCCGGCATCGCCGCCAGTGCGATCGCTGCCCCCGTGCCCTTCCACGCCATGCGCAACAGGCGACGGCGGCTCTCCGGATCAACAGGCCCGCGCATCAGAAGTGCACGGTGGCGGTGGCCATCACCTGCCGCGGCGCACCGACCTGCATGGTCGCCAGGCTTCGGGTCGGGTCGGCGGCGTAGGTGCCGTTGGTGTTGATCGAGGACAGGTAACGCTTGTCGGTCAGGTTGGTCAGGTTCAGCGCCACGGTCAGGTTCTGTGCCGGGCCGAGCTTGCCGAAGTCATAGGCCACCGAAGCGTTGAGCAGCCAGTAGCTGGGCACCGACACGTCGTTGGTATAGGTCACGTAACGCTTGCCGACATGGTTGGCGGCCAGGCGCAGGTTCCACGGGCCCGGCGTCCAGGCCAGGCTGCTGGCGAACATCCATTCCGGAGTGTCGACGGTCTTCTTGCCGCGGGTCGGCACCACGCCGTTGTTCACGTAGTCGTTGTCGTAGGTGCTGTCATTCCACGACAGCGCGTTGGACCAGGTCAGGTCCTGCATCGGCTTCAGCTGCAGGGTCGCCTCGGCACCGCGGCTGGTCACCGAACCGACGTTGGAGAACAGCGCCGGGCAACCAAGGATGCCCACGCACTGCGCGATGGCCAGCAGGCGGTTGTCGAACTTCACGTCGTACACCGCCACCGAGGCTTCATAGCCCTGGCCGTAGCCGCGCCAGCCCAGCTCGATGGTGCGCGACTGTTCCGGCTTCAGGGTCTTCGCGCTGGCATCGAATGCGGCCTGCGGTACGTTGAACGGGCTGCCCACGCCCAGCGCATAGGCGGCGATGTTCCTGGCGAACGAGCCGAAGATCTCGTTGCCTTCGTTGAGCTTGAAGTTGAAGCCGGCCTGCGGCAGGAAGGCCTTCTTCGAGGTCAGGCTGCTGTTGTTGGCGTAGCTGCCCAGCGGCGTGCGCACGCTGGTGCGGGTATTCGGCGACTTTGCACCGATGTCGATGGTCAGGCGGTCATCGAACAGGCGGAAGCGGTCCTGCACGTAGAACTGGCGGGTAATGGTGGTGTAGCGCTGGTGCCACACGCGCTGGTCGGGATTGCGCAGGAAGAAATCGTCGGTGATCGGGCCGTCGATGTAGTAGAAATTGCGCTGCACGCTGTGGCCGTTGTCTTCGTACCACAGGCCCGCTTCCAGTTCGTGGCCCGCCACGCTCCAGGTGAACGCCGAGGTCACGCCCGTGCGGTCGATCGCATACTCGGTGGTGCGTATCGAGATCGGGATCTCGCGGCTGGTGCCCGGGTTGGATGGATTGGACGGGCTGAACCAGTGGCCCTGGCCACGGTTGCTGTGGTTGTAGACGTTGACCTTCAGGCGCATCGACTCGTTCAGGCCGAAATCGCCGGCAATGCTGGACAGGTCGTCATTGCGCAGGCCGTGACCGGAGTAATACGCGTCCCACGGGCTGTTGACGCCGCCGCTGAATTTTCCGCGTGCGGCGGCGACCGCGCGATCCCAGTCCGGGGCGTAGTTGTCCCAGTCCCAGCCGAGGCGATCGATCATCTCCAGCGACAGGTCCTGGTAGTCGGCCTCGACGCGGCGCGAGGCGTTGAACAGCGCAGTGATCCTGCTGTCCGTACCGAAGTTGTAGGTGGCCTTGCCGTTGACCTGCTTCAGTTCCTGCGAGCCCTTGCCCTTCCACTTGTCGCCTTCGGAATACACGCCGGACAGGTAGGCAGCAAAGCCCTGGTGCTCGCCGGTCTCCAGGCGCGCATAGCTTCGGCGCGCACTGTCGCTGCCGAAGCTCTGTGCCAGCACCACGCCATACTCGGTGGACGGATCGATCGAATAGAACTGGAACACACCGCCGAGGTTGCTGGTGGACGGCGTACCCAGCGCACCGATGCCGGTGGAGACTTCGGCACCACCGAGGTTCTCGCTGATCACCGCGCGGCTGATGTGCAGGCCATTGCTGTTGCCGTAGGCCATGTTGCCCAGCGGAATGCCATCGAGCGTGTAGCCCAGGCGGTTCTGGTTGAAGCCACGCAGGCTGATGGTGGTGGACCATTCGTAGGCGCCGGTGGCATCGGACGATTCGAAATGCACGCCCGGCTTGGTCGCCAGCAGCTTCAGCGGGTTGGCGCCGGGCGGGAGCACCTTCATGTCCTCGGCGGTCACGCGCTGCACCTGCCGGGCTTCGCCCCGGCCGATCACCGAGATCGAATCGAGCGTGGTGGCCGACTGGGCGTCGGTGGCGGGGACGGTTTCAGCGGCGGCAAGCGACGGCAGCGAAGCACAGACCAGCAGGGCCAGCAGATTGCGGCGGAGCGGAGCGTGGGACGGCATGGGGGCGGATTCCTTGGGCACGCTGGACGCCGAAAGGCGGCGTCGAAGGGCAGCAGCGGCGGAATCGTAGAAGCGTCGCGTTACATGTCATTTACACGCCACATGCGGACGTTCGCCCTTTCGATGCGCGCGCTGGCCGTGAGGCGCGCACTGGCAGGCCCCACACTGGGGAATCCGCCCGCGTGCAGACAACGGCGATGCTAGCCGTTGGTGCCCACGAGCTGATCACGCAAGGCAATCTCCACCGCCGCCACAGCCTCCGCGGAAACGGCGGCCCATCGGCGTGACCGGGTACCCGGTGGCCGCCAGCCAATCAGGATCTGCCCAGGGCTGTCGAGCCAGCCAAGCACCTCCCACTCGTCGAGCAGGTCACCGCACGCCAGCAGATGTCGCTGTGCCCGCGCATAGCCGGCATCGGCATCTTCGCATTCAGGCTCCCACGCCGCCAGCGCGCGCAGAAGCGCCGCATCAGCCTCGCTTGCCGACAGTGCGCGCATCGGCGCGGGCAAGGGTGGCAAGCGCAACAGGTCCTGAAGGAAGCCCCGGACGTAGCCGTCAAGATAGACTCCGCCGCTCAACATCCCCAGGGGCTGGCCGGCGCACCACATGCGAGCCCGGCCGTACCCCAGTGCGGGGGCGTCCACGCTGAACTCCAGGGCGAACGTTGCAGGATTACCGAGCATCTGCATCAGCGTACCTCCGTGCGCTCACCGCGCCACACGCGGCCGCGCGTCGGCGGCCTCCGGCGCTGCCACGGTGCCCCAGCATCACTCGAACGAACCGACCGAGTCGTGGGCCAGGTTGTCGAAGCGGGTGTATTCGCCGAAGAACTTCAGCTTGCACGAACCGGTCGGGCCACCACGGTGCTTGCCGATGATGATCTCGGCCAGGCCCTTGTCCGGCGAATTTTCCTTGTTGTAGTAATCGTCGCGGTAGATGAACACGATCATGTCCGCGTCCTGCTCGATTGCGCCCGATTCGCGAAGGTCGGCCATCACCGGGCGCTTGTCGGTACGCGTTTCCAGCGATCGGTTGAGCTGCGACAGCGCGATCACCGGCACATGCAACTCCTTGGCCAGGCCCTTCAGCGAACGCGAGATTTCCGAGATCTCGGTCGCGCGGTTCTCGCTGTTGCCCGGCACGCTCATCAGCTGCAGGTAGTCGATCACCACCAGGCCCAGATCATGTTCGCGCTTGAGGCGTCGGCACTTGGAACGCAGCACTTCCGGCGACACGCCCGGCGTATCGTCGATGAAGATCTTGGTCTCCTTCAGCATCTTGATCGCGCTGGTGACGCGGCTCCAGTCCTCGTCTTCCAGCTGGCCGGTTCGCAGGCGCTGCGCGTTGATCCGGCCGTTGGAGGAGATCAGGCGCATCGCCAGCTGCGAGGCCGACATTTCCATCGAGAACACCGCCACGCCCTTCTTCGACTTGATCGCCGCGTACTCGGCGATGTTCAGTGCGAACGTGGTCTTGCCCATGGCCGGGCGCGCGGCGAGGATGATCAGGTCGGTCGGCTGCAGGCCGGCGGTCATCGCATCGAAGTCGTTGTAGCCGGTCGGCAGGCCGGTGATGTTGCCGCCGTTCTCGAAGCGGTTGCGCAGCTCCTCGAAAGCGTCCTTCAGCGCGCCGGGCATGGCCACGAAATCGGTACGCCCGCGCGCGCCCTGCTCGGCGATGGCGAACACGCTTTTTTCCGCCGAGGCCAGCAGTTCGCTGCTGTCGCGCCCTTCCGGCTGGAAACCATCGTTGACGATGTCCGTGCCGACCTGGATCAGCTGCCGCAGCACCGCCTTGTCGCGCACGATCTCGGCATAAGCCACGATGTTGGCCGCCGACGGCGTGGTACTGGCCAACTCGATCAGATAGGCGCCATCGCCCACCAGCTCCAGCTTCCCCTGCGATTCGAACCACTCGCCCAGGGTCACCGCATCGAACGGCCGCTCGCGCTCGGACAGCTCGCGGATCGCGCGGTAGATCATCTGATGGTCGCGACGGTAGAAATCACCCTCGGTCAGCTGGTCGTTGACCCGGTCATAGGCCTCCGGCGCCAGCATCAGGCCACCCAGCACCGCCTGTTCGGCTTCCACCGAATGCGGCGGCACGCGCAACTGGTCGATGCGCGATTCGTCGCGATCGCGATCGAAGCCATCACCGCGCTCTCTGCGGTTGGAACGGAAGCCGGGACGAGCGGACATGCTGCGGTATTTCCTGCAAAAGTGGGCCGGACGAGTGTAGGCATGCGCCGCCCCCGGCGGCCATGGACAAGCCTGTGGATAAGCCGTGGAGAAACGGGGGATATCCGCCGGTGCCTGGCCATGCTGGCGCGAGGGCGTCGCAGTACCTGCGACGGGCGCCGTTGCGGTGCCCGAGCAGGCCATTATCGCAGATGGGGGCGGCGGCCGCTGCCGTCAATCGCCCTTCACGTGCACCGCAATCAGCGCCAGGAAGCGGTCTACATAGCCCTGCAGGAATTTCTGCGTGCCCTCGTTGTGGATCGTGCCGTCGGCATCGATCAGGCCGTCCTTGAAGTGGATGAACGCCTCGGGCTGGCCGAGCACGTGCATGTCCAGGAAGGCCAGACTGTTGCGCAGGTGCTGCTGTGCCACGGCGGTGCCGATCTGGCCGATGGAGGCGCCGGTCACCGCCGCCGGCTTGCCGCCGAACGCGCTGTCACCATAGGGGCGCGAGCCGATGTCGATGGCGTTCTTCAGTACGCCCGGCACCGATCGGTTGTATTCGGGGGTCACGAACAGCACCGCGTCGGCGGCACGCACCTGATCCTTCAGCCGGGTGCCCTGCGCCGGATAGTGGCCGTCGAAATCCTGGTCGTACAGCGGCAGATCGCCGATCTGCACGTACTGGAAGCGCGCGCGGTCACCAGCAATCTTCTCCAGCGCATGGGCCAGCTTGCGGTTGCAGGAATCCTTGCGCAGGCTGCCGACGAACACGGCGATGGTGGGGACAGACATCAGGACATACTCCTCACGGTGCGGGAGGCCCAGCCTAGACGCGGGGCCCGTGCCGCCCGGTGAAGATCAGCCGCCGGTTACGCCGGCCCGCACCTGCCGCCAATGGGCCCGCCAGGCCTGGAACATCAGCACGTTCCACAGATGGGTGTGCCACTTGCGCTGGCCGCCCAGGAACTGCTGCCACAACGGCTGTACCGCCGCCGCCGACAGCACACCCTCGCGTTCCAGCCGTGCCGGCTGCAGCAGATCTTCGGCCCACGGCCGTAGATCGCCCTTCAGCCAATCGCTGACCGGCGCACCGAAACCGCGCTTGGGCCGGTGCACCATCGACTGCGGCACGTAGCGGCCAAGAACGCGCTTGAGCAGCACCTTGCTGGTGGTTTCGCTGCGCTTGAAGCCCAGCGGCAGCGACCAGGCAAACTCGGCCACACGCCAGTCCAGCAGCGGTGCGCGTGCCTCCAGGCTGACCGCCATCGAGGTGCGGTCGACCTTGCACAGCAGGTCATCCGGAAGGTAGGTCACGTAATCGGCCAGCATCATCGCGTCGGCCGGCGTGCCTGCACCGTGCAATGGATCGGCCAGGTCGTAGAAGCTGCCGGCAGCCTGCGCGCCCGGCACTGCCGCCGCTGGGTCGCGCCAGCGCGAGATACGGTTGCGGTACACGTCACCGATGCCACGCGCGCCGGACTCGGCCAGCAGCGCGGCCAGGCCACCGGTCCGCGAGGCTTCGCCCTGCTGCTGCGAGCGCGCCCCCATCCATCGCCGCAGGGGGCCCGGCACGCGGCCCAGCATCTGCCAGTTGCGCAGCGCGCGCACGTAGCGGGTATAGCCGAAGAACAGCTCATCACCGCCGTCACCCGACAACGCCACGGTCACGCCCTGCCGCGCCAGGCGCGCGACCAGCGCGGTCGGCACCTGCGAGGCATCGGCGAAAGGTTCGTCGAACATTGCAGGCAGCTGCGGCACGACTGCCAGTGCATCCGCACCGCTGACGTAGAGCTCGGTGTGGTCACAGCCCAGATGCGCAGCCAGCTCCCTGGCCAGCGGCGCCTCGTCGTGGCCCGAACCGGTGAATCCGATGCTGAAACTGCGCACCGGCTGCCCGCTCTGCGCCTGCATCAGCGCGGCCACCAGCGACGAATCGGTGCCGCCGGACAGGAACACGCCCACCGGCACGTCGGCCACCATGCGCAACGCCACTGCGTCGCGCAGCAGCCCATCCAGCTGCTCCTCGGCTTCCTCGATGCGCCCCTGGAACGGCGTAGCCAGCGCGGCCTGCATGCGTGCGCGGGCATCCCAGAACGGGCGCTGCGCCTGCTCCGGGCGGTGTGCGGCGGCACCTGCCGCTACGGCTTCCGCGTCCAGGCGCAGCACGCGGCCCGGCATCAGCTTGTAGCAGCGCTGGTGGATGCTGTGCGGGGCCGGAATGTAGTCCAACCGCAGCAACAGGGTCAGTGCGTCGCGGTCGATATCGTTGTCGAAGGCCGGGTGCTGCCACAGCGCCTTCAGTTCGGAACCGAACACCAGCGTGTCACCGGCCCAACCGTAGTACAGCGGTTTCTTGCCGACGCGGTCGCGTGCCAGCCACAGGCACTGTTCCTGGCGGTCCCACAACGCGATGGCGAACATGCCGTTGCAGCGCTGCAGGGTGTCTTCCATGCCCCATTGCAGGACTGCTGCCAGCAGCACTTCGGTGTCGGAGTGGCCACGAAAGGCATGCCCCAACGGCTCCAGATCGGCACGCAGCGCGGCGAAGTTGTAGACCTCGCCGTTATAGGCCATCACGTAGCGACCATCGGACGAGGCCATCGGCTGGTGGCCCAGCGGCGACAGGTCGAGGATGCTCAGCCGACGGTGCGCCAGCGCGATGCCAGCCCCGGCCTCGACCCAGCTGCCACCATCATCCGGCCCACGGTGGTGCAGCGCCTCGCCCATGGCCAGCACCTGTGCCTGCAGCACCTCGGCCGACACCACCGGCGCCGGCAACAACATTCCCGCCAATCCACACATGCATCAAGGTTCCTGCGCCAGTTCAAGGGCGGCGCCAATTACTGCATTGTCGCTTGGAAGCCCGAACATTGCTGCCCCCGCCAGCGGGGTATAGGTATCGGCACCGCAGACCCGACGCAGCGGCAGATGGCCGAAACCGGCCTCGACCAGGGCGGTGATCACCCCCTCGCCCACGCCACCGCTGTGGCGGCCTTCGTCCAGTATCAGCACGCGGCGGGCACTGGCGGCCTGGCCAGCGATGAAGCCGGCATCCAGCGGTACCAGCCAGCGCAGGTCGACCACCCGCACCTGCCAGCCCAGCTGCTGCTCGATGGCCCGCGCCGCACGCAGCGCCATCGGCACGCCATTGCCATAGGTGTAGACCACCAGGTCGCCGGCCTCCGACGCGTACACACGGCCTTCGCCCGGCACCAGCACCCGGCCCTGGGCCGGGTAGTCGAACAGCCACTGGCCATCGCCCGTCTCATGCAGGTCCTTGCTCATGTACAGCGCGATCGGCTCCAGGAACACCGCCACACGTCCATCCACGCGGGCCAGCGCCGCCAGCGTGCGCAGCATCATCACCGCATCATCGCCGCGCGACGGGCAACCGACCACCAGGCCGGGAATGTCGCGCAGCGCCGTGATCGAATTGTCGTTGTGGAAGTGACCACCGAAGCCCCTCTGGTACCCCAGCCCGGCCACCCGCACCAGCATCGGGTTGCGGTACTGGTCGTTGGAGAAGAACTGCAGCGAACAGGCTTCACCACGCAGTTGGTCGATGGCGTTGTGCAGGTAGGCCAGGTACTGGACTTCCGGAATCGGCAGCATGCCCATGTTGGCCAAGCCCTGCGCCATGCCCAGGATCATGGTCTCGTCCAGCAGGGTGTTGAACACCCGGCGCGGCCCGAAGCGGCGCAGCAGATCCTTGGTGACGGTGTAGACCCCCCCCTTCTGCGCGACGTCCTCGCCGAACAACAGGCTCTGCGGATACTTGGCCAGCAGTTCCTGCAGGCCATGGTTGATCTGGATCGCAAGATGCCGCGGCGCCTGTCGCTCGGGCAATGCCTCGGCACCACCATAGAGTGACTCGCGTGCTTCGGCAGCAACCTCGCGCTGCGCTTCAACCTGCACTGCTGCGGGTGTGTACGGCGCCAATGGCGCCATTACCTCCTGCAGCGACTGCAGCTTCGCACTGCCTTCGGCATCGGCGGCCGCGGCCATGCAGCGCGCGCGCATCGTCTCGTAGGCGGCCTCGATGGCCGCAGCATCCATCCAGCCGGACTCCAGCGCGATCTGCGCCGAGCGCAGCAGGGGGTCGCTCGCTTCGGCTGCACACAGCTCCGGCAGCGCGCGCCATTCCACTTCAAAGTCGGTGCCGGCATGGCCCATCAGGCGCGTGGTGCGCAGATGCAGGAAGGTCGGCCGCCGGGTTCGTCGGCAGTGCTCCACCGCGGCCTGCACCTGCGCGTGGCCTTTGGCCAGGTCCAGTCCATCGGCAAAGAAATAGTCCAGCCCCGGTTGCCGGCTGAAGCGCTCGGCAATCCAGCCATCGGGCGTTTTCACGGAAATGCCGAGGCCGTTGTCCTCACAGACGAACAGGATCGGCGCCGGCAGCTTCTGGTAGGCCGACCACATCGCGGTATTGAAGGCGGTCTGTGCGGTCGCATGGTTGGCCGAGGCATCACCAAACGAACACAGCACAATGCTGTCGGCCGGAACCGGCAGCGCCTGCCCCAGCCGCTTGCCGCTCTCGATGGCCAACGCGGTGCCCAGCGCTTTCGGCAGGTGCGAAGCGATCGTCGAGGTCTGTGGCAGCACCCACAACGGCTTGCTGCCCCACACCTTGTGGCGGCCGCCACTGGCCGGATCCTCGGCACTGGCGGCGAACGAGAGGGCGGCATCGCGCAGCGGGTCGATGCCCGGCACCTGCCGCGAACGCTCGGCCATGAAGGCACCGGAGCGATAGTGCAGGAAGGCCGGATCGGTATGACGGCAAGCCCGCGCCAGCAGCGCGTTGCCTTCATGGCCGGACGAACCAATGGTGTAGAAGACCTTGTTCTGCACGCGCAGTACGCGCGCCATCAGGTCGAGCTGGCGGCTGGCCAGCTGCGAATCGAACAGTTCACCGAACGCCGCAGCGGCGAGCGTACTGCCCGGCAGGATCGGCGCATCCAGCGCGGGCCGCGGACGCGGCGTCCCACGCCAGGCACGCACCGCCTCGAGAAAGTTTACGTCGCACACATCGGCGCGGTTGAGCACGCGCATGCGTGCGGGAATCGGATCTGGAACCACAGCGAACATCGAACACCCTCCGTGTCGTTGTTGCGTTCCGCCGGGCCCGGCCCGGCGCTACCCTGTGGGAATCATGCAGCCTCGAAGCGTGCGCGCACCTCGGCGGTCACTGCAGGCATCGGCAGGAAGCGCGGCTGCTCGCGCACACGCTGCAGCCAGGCGCGAACCTCCGGGAACGGCTCCAGGCTGATGCCGCCCTCGCCCGCCACATCGGTATAGGCGAACAGGGCGATGTCGGCGATGCCGTACCCGCCGCCGGTGAACCACGGTGCCTGGCGCAGGTGCTGCTCCATCACCGCCAGTGCGGTGACGGCACGCTCGTGCAGGCGTGGCAGTTCAGTGCGACGCGGGGAATCGAGCGCGGTCCAGCCGCGGATGAAGCGCGCCACCGCCACGCACGGCTCATGCGTGTACTGCTCGAAGAACATCCAGCTCAATGCCTGCGCGCGTTCCCAGCCATCGCTGGGCAGGTACGGCGTGCCTTCGGCCAGCCAGAACAGGATCGCGTTGGATTCGGTCAGCACACGGCCGTCGTCGCGCACGATCAGCGGCACCTTGGCATTCGGGTTGAGCGCCAGGAACTCGGGAGTACGGGTCTGGCCGTGGGCACTGTCCACCTCCACCCAGCGGTAGCGGCTGCCGAGCTGCTCCAGCAGCAGGCGAACTTTGTGGCAGTTGCCCGAGACCGACATGCCATGCACCGTCAGCGGGACGCGCGCTTCCACCATTGTCTGCTCCATCACGTCCGGCCGACGGCCGGCTGCATGCAGTCTGGCAAGTGCACCAGGGAATGCCAAGCGCGGGTGCAGCATGCCGACAATCCGTAGAGCCGAGCCCATGCTCGGCTGCATTTGGCGGACAACAGCCGAGCATGGGCTCGGCTCTACAACGGTGAACGGCGCTGGCGCCACTGCTCGCGCGATTGGCCCCAGATCTGCATCGGCTTGTCGTTGTAGGGCGGCGGCAGCTCACCCATGCGCAGCAGCGTGCTGCCGAGCTTGCGCGCCACGGCCCTCGAGTTCTCGTTGTTCTCGGCGATGGTATGGATCACCTCGTCCCAGCCCAGCGTATCGAAGGCCCAGTCGATGGCGGCGACCGCTGCTTCCGGTGCATAGCCCCGGCCCCAGCTGGCATGACGGATCCCCCAGCCGACTTCGGTGCCCGGCCAGTCCTGCGGCTGCCAGGGGCCCATCCGCCCGATCCAGTCGCCACTGGATTTCTCGATCACGCTGAACATCGAGAAGCCGAACAGCTGCCAGGCACCGGCCAGGCTGCAGAAACCGCGCCAGGCCACCGATGGCGGCTGTACCCCGCCCAGGGTGCGCATCGTTTCCTCGTCGGCACAGAACGCCAGGTAGGGTTCGTAGTCCTCGCGCAGCAGCGGGCGCAGGATCAGCCGCTCGGTTTCCAGGCGCAGGTCGAAGATGCTCATGCCGACTCCATGTCGAAGGGGCCACCATGATGGTGGATTCCCTCGCCACAGGGATGAATGCC
Organism: Stenotrophomonas maltophilia; assembly: GCF_013464485.1. GTDB lineage: Bacteria > Pseudomonadota > Gammaproteobacteria > Xanthomonadales > Xanthomonadaceae > Stenotrophomonas > Stenotrophomonas maltophilia_AW. Next base: position 52,643 of record NZ_RAUX01000025.1, on the reverse strand, counting down.
GGCGCGCACAACGAAACGGGCCGGCATGTGCCGACCCGTCAGGTACCGCAGGGGCCGCCTGGATTACTGGCGCGTGGCGGCAGTGGCGCCGGCGGCGGCGGTCTGCGTGACCAGCTGGCCGTCAACCACCGGCAGACGATCACTGGCCGGCTTGCTATCCATGCGCACGGTCTTCTCGGCGCCGTCGTAGCGGTAGGTCACGTTGTAACCCTTCACCACATCGTTGGTGCCCATGGCGATGCGGTTGCCCGGCTTGCTGGCCATGCGCATGGTGCCGGTGGTGCCATCCTCGTTGCGGTAGGTCACGTTGTAGCCGGTGACACGGCTCGATTCGGAAGTGGCGGTCTCGGTATGGCACTGGCGCTCGGTACGGTTGACCACGCGGCCACCCACATGGCGCTTGTCGATCTGGTTGCCGATCAGGCCACCGGCCACGGCGCCGGCAGCGGTCGCGGCCTTCTTGCCATTGCCACCGCCCACCTGGTTGCCGAGCAGGCCACCGACCACCGCGCCGACCACGGTGCCGCCAACGTTGCCGTCACGCTCCGGCAGGCGCTCCTGCACTGTTACGTCCTGACAGACTTCATGCGGCGTCTGGGTCGTGGACGTTTCACGCACGGCATCGGTGCCGATCACGGTGGCGTAGGCCTTCTGCTTCTCGGTGATCGGGTCGACCTTCAGCACATCGGCATATTCCAGCCCACGCGGTGCCGACGGGTCGAGCGTGTCACCACGCACGCCATCGTCGGTGGCATTGCCATCGACCAGACGCGATTCACCATTCGGGGTTCCGGCGCTGATGGAATCGGGCGACGAACCGCCGCTCTTCATGAAGGCAGCGGTGGCGATGCCACCGACCAGCAGCGCGCCCGCTGCGACCAGGACAGTTGTAGTTGTGCTTTTCATGACCTGCTCCTTGCGGACCATCCGCAACGTTCTCGGACCAGATTGCAGCATGCGCTGCCTGAACGGAATCTCCACATTTCCTGCTCATTTCCGTAACCCATTCAGCATCGGGAAATGCTGGGCCCGTGGTAGCGTTTGCATATTCCCCACGAGGATCCTGGCCATGGCCAACCCGATGCTGCTGCCGGTACTGCAATGGGCCCGCCGGCTGCGCTACCCCACCCTGTTCAAGCTGACCGCCGGCCTGTTCGTGCTGACCCTGTTCATCCCTGACCCGATCCCGTTCGTCGACGAGCTGGTGCTGGGCTTCGGTACCCTGCTGCTGGCCAACTGGAAAAGCCGCAACACCGCGACGCCGCCGCCCCTGGAACAGCGTTGAGCGTGCTGGTCGACAGCCATTGCCACCTCGATGCCAGTGAGTTCGACCCTGACCGCGCGGCCGTGATCGCGCGCGCGCAGGCGGCCGGCGTCCATGTCCAGGTGGTGCCGGCAGTCACCGCCGCAAGCTGGCCGAAGCTGCGCGAGGTCTGCACACAGGCGCCGGGGCTGTACCCGGCCTATGGCCTGCATCCGATGTTTCTGGCGGCGCATCGGCCCGAGCATCTGCCGCTGTTGCGCGCATGGATCGAGCGCGAGCGCCCCTGTGCGATCGGCGAGTGCGGGCTGGACTTCTTCGTCGAGGGACTCGATGCGGACACCCAGCAGGCCTACTTCATCGGCCAGCTCAAACTGGCCCGTGAATTCGACCTGCCGGTGATCGTTCACGCGCGCCGCGCGGTGGATGCGGTGATCGCCGCGATCCGTCGCGTCGGCGGCCTGCGCGGTGTGGTGCACAGCTTTTCCGGCAGCCCGGAACAGGCCGCACAGCTGCACCGGCAGGGCTTCCTGCTCGGCCTGGGCGGCCCGTTGACCTACGAGCGCGCGCAACGACTGCAGCGGCTGGTGCGGGAGATGCCGCTGGAACAGCTGCTGCTGGAAACCGATGCGCCGGACCAGCCCGACGCCGGCATCCGCGGCCAGCGAAACGAACCAGCGCGGCTGGCGACCATTGCCCGGCACGTGGCAGCGCTGCGTGGGGTGGAACTGGAGGCGGTGGCGCAGGCCACAACGGAGAATGCGCGGCGGTTGTTCGCGCTGCCGGCAATGTAACGGTGGGTGCCGACCTTGGTCGGCATGCTGCAGCCACTGCGGTGGACCCGATGCGGGCCAGCGGCCGGCACTACCGGCGGCAGCCACGGAACGACTGAGTCGCCGACGATTGGGCGGTAGTGCCGGCCGCKGGCCGGCAACCCCGATCGGCTGGCACCACCGTCATGCGTCGGCGTAGGCCTCGGTCACCTCAGTTTTCGCCTTCTTCGGCTCCAGCAGCATCTCAAGCGCCTTGCCCACCGCAGCGAACGCGAACGCGCCAGTGATGTGCGTTGCCGCACCGAGGCCTGCGCCGCAGTCCAGTTTCAGTGCCGCATCCGCACCCAGGTTCGGACGGATGCCGCAGACGCTGCCATCGGCCTGCGGATACTTCACGTTTTCCAGCGAGTACACCGCCGGTACGCCAAAATAGCGCTTGGCATTCTTCGGGAAATTGAACTCGCTGCGCAGCTTCTTGCGGATCAGCGCCAGCATGGCGTCGTGCTCGGTGCGCGAGACATCGCGGATGCGCACCAGGGTCGGATCGGTGCGACCACCGGCAGCCCCCACAGTCAGCAGCGGCAGCTTGCGGCGACGGCACCAGGCGATCGTCTCGACCTTGACCCGGAAGCTGTCGCAGGCATCGATCACCAGGTCGAACCCACGGTCCAGCAGCTCGGCCATGTTGGACACGGTCAGGAACGCCTGCACGGCATCGACCCCGATGTCCGGGTTGATCGCGCGGCAGCGCTCGGCCATCGCCTCGGCCTTGTTGCGGCCGTAGTTGCCTTCCATCGCCGGCAGCTGCCGGTTGGTGTTGGACACGCAGATGTCATCGGCATCGATCAGGGTCAGGTGGCCGACCGCCGAGCGCGCCAGTGCTTCCACCACCCACGAGCCGACTCCGCCCATACCCACTACCGCCACGCGGCTGCCCTGCAGGCGCTCGAGCGCGCCTACACCATACAGCCGTTCGATGCCGGCGAAGCGTTGTTTGACCTGTTCGTTCATCCGGCTATTTTAACGTGCAGGCGCCAGCGCCTACAGCGCGCCGGCATCGAACCCACCGTTGCACGCCCGGAGAGCCCGCCATGAGCGCCAGCCCGCCTCGCCGCCCGTCCACTGCCCATCGCTACCTGTTCGTGCTGTGCCTGGGCCTGCTGATCGGCCTGGTTGCCACGGTCATGGTCGGCCGCGCCCTGCAGGCCCGCCGCGACCCGTTCCCGGACAGCCTGATGCAGGTGATGCAGCGGCAATCGCAGCTGCTGCTGCAGGCCCAGCAGCAGAACCGCTGCAGCCTCGCCGACAGCGTGCCGCGGCTGCAGGCCCTGCGCCTTCTTTCCAACGACCTCGACCTGGCCTTTCCCGGGCTGAAGGACAACGGCCGGTTCCAGCAGCACGCCAGCCAGCTGCGCGGCAACCTCAACGCCGCGCTGGCTGCGCCGCCCAGTGACTGCACCGCACTGGCCAAGGTGGTTGAAACCCTGCAGGCCGACTGCCGTGCCTGCCACCAGGACTTCCGCTGAGGCGCATTCATCCTGCAGCCGGACAATGTCGGTGTGGTTGGCGCCTTGTTCACGTTCAAAAGGGGACGATTCCTCCACCCTGCTGCATGACGCAGCACCACCCAACGCACCCGCCTTCACGGCCAGGAGACGCCCCATGAAGATCCAGCTCATCGCCGCCAGCGCCATCGCTACCCTCGCCCTGGCAGGCTGTGCCACCTCGCCCGGCTATGGTGGCGGTGGTTACAACAACGGCTACAACAATGGCGGCTACGGCAACAACGGTGGTTACAACCAGGGTCGCTGCGCCGACTGTGGCATCGTCACCCGCATCAACACCGTGCCGTCGGGCCGCACCGCGCCCAGCGCGACCGGCGCCATCCTCGGCGGCATCGTCGGTGCCGTGGCCGGCCATGAGATCTCCGATCACACCGGCGGCAGCCGTGGCAACAAGAACATCGCCGCCGCCGCAGGCGCGGTCGGTGGCGCGCTGGCGGGCAACCAGATCCAGAAGAACGTCACCAGTGATACCTACGACATCAGCGTGCGCATGGATGATGGCCGCACCATCGTGGTCAATCAGCGCGACCTGGGCGGCATCCGCGAAAACACCTACGTGCGCGTAGTCAACGGCAAGGTCATCCTGCGCTGATCTGCACCGGGCCGACGGCAAAGAAAAAGGCCCGCTTGCGCGGGCCTTTTTCATGTGACGGCTTGCAGCGCGATCAGGTCGGCTGCACGGCGTCGGCCTGCAGGCCCTTCTGGCCCTGCACGACGGTGAAGGTGACCTTCTGGCCTTCCTTCAGGCTCTTGAAGCCCTGGGTCTGGATGGCACGGAAGTGCACGAACACGTCTTCGCCGTTTTCACGGCTGATGAAGCCGAAGCCCTTTGCATCGTTGAACCACTTGACGGTACCGGTCTCGCGATCAGACATCTCACTAACTCCCTGGTGACTCTCTCTTGTTGTAGGAAACGCCTGGTGGGCGGCTGACAAGCAAGGGGGAAGCGAGGTGCATCGATGCAGCGGATCGGGAAGATCTTGCTTCATCAGGCCACGATCCACGGTGACCTTGCCAAGCTCAGCGACTGCAACTTAACCCGCCCAAAACGAAAAAGCAACTGGCAAAATCTTTCACTGTCAACCCCAAAACGGCCACCATACGGGACAGCATGGGACTCTCATTCATCTTATATCTGCTAGCGGTCATTTTTGTCCTCGTCGGCATTGCGGGCATCATCCTGCCGGCCCTGCCCGGCATCCCGCTGGTATTCATCGGACTGTTGCTGGCGGCCTGGGCCGACGGCTTCGCTCACGTCGGCTGGCCGACCCTGGTTGCGCTGGGGGCATTGACCCTGCTCTCGTTGCTGGTGGACGTGCTGGCCACCGTGGTGGGAGCACAACGGGTGGGCGCCAGCCGCAAAGCACTCTGGGGAACCTTTGCCGGCAGCATCGTCGGCCTGTTCTTCATGCCGATCGGATTGTTTGCAGGCCCACTGCTGGGCGCCCTGCTCGGCGAGTACTGGCACACACGCGAACTGGGGCGCTCGACCAAGGTCGGCCTGGCCACATGGCTCGGCATCCTGCTCGGCCTGGCACTGAAGCTGGCCGTGGTGATCGCGATGCTGGGACTGTTTGCCTTCGCTTGGTTCCTGTGAGCGGCACTTTCTTCACGCCGCGCGCACGCGGTGGCCGTGCATAAACCGTGGGGGCTGGCCGTGATCCGGTACAGCCGCCACACTGTGCGATTCCCGTATTCACCGAAGGGCCTGCTGCAATGACCCTGTCTCCGCTGCTTCCCCGCCTCGCACCGCTTGCACTGGCCCTGGCCAGTGCGCCGTTGGCCGCACAGGAGTTTGCGCCCAGCGCCGAAGCCTCGCCGGCCGCATGTGCGGCAATTACCACCGACGCCGCCCGCCTGGCCTGTTATGACCGCCAGTTCGGGCGTACCCCACAGGCCACCGCCGAGGCGGACGCTGCGGCCGAGGCGGCCGCGCAGGCCCGTCGCGAAGAACGCCAGACTGCACGCGTGAGCCAGGGCGAAGAGAAACTGCGCGAGCGGGTCAGCGATCTGTTCCGTCCAGCAGCCCCTGACAGCGCGCTGGCCAATGCCGGCCGTGGCTCGCTGCTGGACAGCCGCTGGGAGCTGGCCGAAGACTCCAAGCTCGGCCCGTTCCAGCTGCGCGCCTACAAGCCGGTGTACCTGTTGCCGGCGTTCTGGACCAGCGATCGCAACACCACGCCGCATTCGCCGAACCCGGCCAATACGGTCGCCACGCCGCAGGTGCTGGACAGCGCCGAGCTGAAGTTCCAGATCAGCTTCAAGACCAAGATTGCCGAGAACCTGTTCGGCGACAACGGCGACATCTGGGCCGGCTACACCCAGAGTTCGCGCTGGCAGGCCTACAACAGCGCCGACTCGCGCCCGTTCCGCGAAACCAACTACGAGCCGGAAGTGATGATGGTGTTCCGCAATGGCTATTCGATCGGTGGCTGGCGCGGGCGCATGACCGGCATCGCGCTGAACCACCAGTCCAACGGCCGCGCCGACCCGCTGTCGCGCAGCTGGAACCGGGTGATGCTCAACATCGGCCTGGACCGCGAGAACTGGGCGCTGGTACTGCGTCCCTGGTACCGCATTCCCGAGAGCCGCAGCGACGACAACAACCCGGACATCGAGGATTACATGGGCCGCGGTGACGCGACCCTCACCTGGAACCGCAATGGCCATGAAGTCTCGCTGATGGCACGCCATTCGCTGCGCACCGGCAGCCGTTCGCACGGCGCTCTGCAGCTGGACTACGGCTTCCCGATCAGCAACCTGCTGCGCGGCCACGTGCAGGTCTTCGACGGCTACGGCGAAAGCCTGATCGACTACAACCACAAGGCCACCTACGTGGGCGTGGGCGTGTCCCTGCTGGAGTGGTTCTGATGGTGGTGACGATCTGGCACAACCCGGCCTGCAGCAACTCGCGTGGTGCATTGAAGCTGATCCGCGATGCGGGCTTCGATCCAGTGGTGTTCGAGTATCTGGTCAACCCGCCGGACGTGGCCGCGTTGCGCCAGGTGCTGGCCGAATCAGGATTGAGCGCACGCGACCTGGTACGCAGCAAGGAAGTGGCATTCGCCGAACTGGGCCTGGGCGGTGCCGACGAGGCCACCCTGCTGGCCGCAATGGCCGAGCACCCGCGGTTGATCAACCGCCCCGTGGTGCGCACGGCCAAGGGCGCACGCCTGTGTCGGCCACCGGAAACGGTGCTGGAGATCCTGTAACCCGCACCGCCACCGCGGGGCAGCGAAACCCGTTGGTGGAGTGGACTGCCGGTTGAGTGAACTGCCGGTAGAGTCGACTGTTGGTAGAGTCGACTGTTGGTAGAGTCGACTGTTGGTAGAGTCGACTGTTAGTCGACTCTCCGCCAATCCTTCAGATTCGTCCGCGGAAAGGCCCGCGCTGCGCGCGATATTCGACTGACAGTCGACTCTACCCAGACGGGGTCCCTGCTGCCTCCACGGCTGGTTTACAGCCAATCAGTGATGCCTTCGCGGCGGTACACCTCGGCGAACGCCGGACGCGCCTTCATCGACGTGGCATGTGCCTTGAGCTCCGGCCAGGCGTCGCTGGGCTTCGGCATGTTGCGCGACCAGCGCATCAGCATCACCAGCATGTAGTCGACCACGCAGGGCGTGGTCCCCATCAGATAGGGCCCATGTGCCTGCAGGTGCGTGGCGACATGCTGCCAGGCCGCCTCAAGGCGCTGCCGCGCCATTTCGCGGCTCGCGTCGATGTTCGCCTCGCCCGCCATTTCATGCGGATAAAACCAGGCACGGTAGGCCGGCTGCAGCGTATTGGCGCACCAGAACATCCAGCGGTAGCCATCGGCGCGCTCGGCTGTACCCACCTCCGGCAGCAGCCCAGCTTCCGGGTGACGGTCGGCCAGATACAGCGCGATGGCCGCCGCCTCGGTCAATACCATGCCATCGATCATCAGCGTCGGCACCAGCCCGGCGGGATTCAGCGCCAGGTACTCCGCCGACTTGTGCTCGCGCGTGTCGAAATCCAGCAGCACCAGTTCATGCTCGATGCCCAGCTCGATCAACAGCCAGTGCACGACCAGGGCGGCAGTACTGGTCGAACCATACAGCGTAGTGCTCATGCGGAAGATCCTGCGCAGGTGGACCGGCCGATTATGCGCCCACCCGCGCGATCGTTGCTCAACCGCAGCTGCTCATGCAGGAATCCCGGCGTTCGCCACAGGACATCATCGGCGCGCGCATCGTACAGTCATGCGCCTTCAGTTCGCAGGCACGGCGCAGCTCAGGGTTGTCCACGTCCTTGCAGCGCCTGTCCGGTGCCGGTACCACCTGCTGCTCGCAATTGCTCTGGCGGCTGCCGAGGGCGTCATTCTGCGCCATGCAGCTGCGATAGCCGGCCTGGCACTGCATGTGGCACTGCGCGGACGCGGAGAAATCCGCACCTTCATAGGATGAGGTTGTACTGCAGCCGGCCAGGACCAGCAGGAACACAGCCGCGAGGGATCGAAGCAGGCGCATGGACACATCCGGTGCTGGGGGTGTACCGACCCTAGCAGACTACGGTTGCTGGTGCAGGCGCCGACGCGCCCCCGGATCAGTACACGGGAACACCGGTGGCCGTGCGGACTTCATTCACCGTGCCACCGCAGGAGAGCAGGCACTGGACGTAAGGAGCATTGCATGAAGGAAGCGCCGGGGCACCACAGTAGTTTCCGGCACCGTTACGCCCTTCGCAGTTGTGCCGCTGCTTGTCGTCGGCGATACCACTGCAACGGTCGATGATCCGGCTCTTGTCGCTTTCGCAGCTCCGCTGATCCGATTCGGCACGGGCGCGGTTGTGGAAGTCGCACGTCGCCTTCTGGCTCTCGCAGACCGACGCGCAGATCTTCCCCGCTTCGTGGGTTGGTGGCTCGACGAAATAACGTGGCCCGCAGGCGCTGCACGCCAGCGTAGCGACCAGCAACGCGAAAACACGCGACCACTGCAGCACGATGGTCTCCCTTCCAGTACGCCGGCCAGTACGTTAGCAGAGCAGGCCGCGCGCGGGCAGGCTGCACACAACAACGGCGCCACACGGGCGCCGTTGTCTGAACACTGGATGGAAGGATTACTCCACCACCACCGGAATCTTGCCGATGCGGGCCTGCCATTCGCGCGGGCCGGTCTTGTGTACCGATTCGCCGGTGGAATCCACTGCCACGGTCACCGGCATGTCCTGCACGGTGAACTCGTAGATCGCTTCCATGCCCAGGTCGGCGAAACCGACCACCTTGGCCGCCTTGATCGCCTTGGACACCAGGTAGGCCGAACCACCGACCGCCATCAGGTAGGCCGACTTGTTGTCACGGATCGCTTCGATCGCCGCCGGGCCGCGCTCGGCCTTGCCGACCATGCCCAGCAGGCCGGTCTGCTCCAGCACCTGGCGGGTGAACTTGTCCATGCGGGTGGCGGTGGTCGGGCCGGCCGGGCCCACCACTTCATCGCGCACCGGGTCGACCGGGCCGACGTAGTAGATGAAACGACCCTTCAGGTCGACCGGCAGCGCTTCGCCCTTGTTGAGCATGTCGACCATGCGCTTGTGCGCGGCGTCGCGGCCGGTCAGCAGCTTGCCGTTGAGCAGCAGGGTCTGGCCCGGCTTCCAGCTGGCCACGTCTTCCGGTGTGATCGTGTCCAGGTCCACGCGGGTACCCTTGGACGAATCGTAGGTCAGCTTCGGCCAGTCCTCCAGCGACGGCGGGTCCAGCATCACCGGGCCGCTGCCATCCAGGGTGAAGTGCGCGTGGCGGGTGGCCGCGCAATTCGGGATCATCGCCACCGGCAGGTTGGCCGCGTGGGTCGGGTAATCGTTGATCTTGATGTCGAGCACGGTGGTCAGGCCGCCCAGGCCCTGCGCGCCGATGCCCAGTGCGTTGACCTTCTCGTACAGCTCCAGGCGCAGCTCTTCGATGCGGTTGGACGCACCGCGGGCTTGCAGCTCGGTGATGTCGATCGGTTCCATCAGCGCTTCCTTGGCCAGCAGCATCGCCTTCTCGGCGGTGCCGCCGATGCCGATGCCAAGCATGCCCGGCGGGCACCAGCCGGCGCCCATGGTCGGCACGGTCTTCAGCACCCAGTCGACGATCGAGTCGGACGGGTTGAGCATGGCGAACTTGGTCTTCGCTTCCGAACCACCGCCCTTTGCGGCGACGATGACATCGACGGTGTTGCCCGGCACCACCTTGACGTTGACCACGCCCGGGGTGTTGTCCCTGGTGTTGATGCGCTTGCCAGCCGGATCAGCCAGCACCGAGGCGCGCAGCTTGTTGTCCGGGTGCATGTAGGCACGGCGCACGCCCTCATTGGCCATGTCTTCCACGCCCATGGTGGCGTCATCCCAACGCACGTCCATGCCGATTTCCAGGAACACCGTGACGATGCCGGTGTCCTGGCAGATCGGACGGTGGCCTTCGGCGCACATGCGCGAATTGATCAGGATCTGCGCCATCGCTTCCTTGGCGGCCGGCGACTCCTCGCGCTCGTAGGCGGCGGCAAGGTTCTTGATGTAGTCGACCGGGTGGTAGTACGAGATGTACTGCAGCGCGTCGGCGATGGACTGGATGAGGTCTTCCTGCTTGATCGATGTCACGGCTTGCTCGCTTGCTCGAGGCTGGCGGGGGTAATCCGCCCATTTTAACCCCTCCCCCGGCCGCAGGGTGGTAGTGCCGGCCGCTGGCCGGCACTATCCACGCAAGCCCTCTGTCACGCCACGCGCCACTGCCGCGTCCTTGCCCACATGAACGCCGAAACCGCTTTCCAGATCCACCGCCCGCGCCTGATGGCGCTGGCCTACCGCCTGCTCGGCAGCCGCGCCGACGCCGAGGACGTGGTCCAGGATGCCTGGCTGCGCTGGTCCGGCGCCGATCCGGCCAGCGTCCGCGATGCCGAGGCCTGGCTGGTCACCACCACCACCCGGCTCGGCCTGGACCGGCTGCGCGCGGCCAAGCGTGAGCGCGCGCACTACGTCGGCCCGTGGCTGGCCGAGCCGCTGGCAGTCACCCTCGAGCCCGACCCGGCGCCTGGCCCGGCGCAGCTGCATGCGCTGGCCGACGATGTCTCGGTCGCGTTCCTGACCCTGCTCGAGCAACTCGGCCCCGAAGAACGCGCCGCGTTCCTGCTGAAGGAGGCCTTCGACCACGATTATCGCGAGATCGCCGACCTGATCGGCCACAGCGAGGCCAACTGCCGGCAGCTGGTGCATCGCGCCCGGCAACGCCTGCAGTCTGGACGGCCGCGCTTCAACGCCGATGCCAGCCAGCACCGGCAGCTGCTGACCCGTTTCATGGACGCCTCGCAGCGTGGCGACAGCGAGGCAATCCAGGCCCTGCTGCACGCCAACGCACTGCTGGTGTCCGACGGCGGCGGCGTGGTCACCGCCGCAGTGCGCCCGCTGCTGGGCGCCGAGCGCATCGGCCGCCTGTTCTGGGCCATCGCGCGTCGTGGTGCGGTGCATCCGGCGCAGCTGGGCTACGTCAACGGCGAGCCGGCAATCCTGCGCTTCCACGGCAAGCACCTGCACTCGGTCACCACCATCGAGGTGGTCGATGGCCGCATCGCCAACGTGTACAGCGTGCTGAATCCGGAAAAGTTGCCGGATGTTGTCACGCGCGGCGACGGTGCGGCGTCCTGGTAGTGAAAGGCGGCCACCGTGGCCGCCGTGGAGCCGAAAATGTCCGACCACGCCTCTCCCCGCGTACCCTACACCCGCCTGGCCGCCGAGGCCTTCAAGGGCCTGCTGGCCACCAGCAAGGCGGTGCATGACAGCTCGATCGACCCGACCCTGATGGAACTGTTGTTCCTGCGCGTGTCGCAGCTCAACGGCTGTGGCTACTGCATGGACATGCACGGCACCGCGCTGCGCAAGGGCGGCATCGAGCCGCGCAAGCTGGATACGCTGCCGGCCTGGCATGAAAGCCGCTTCTTCGATGCACGCGAGCGCGCGGCGCTGGGCTGGGCCGAGGCGCTGACCCGGCTGACCGACGGCGCGCCGTCGCAGGCGGCATTCGACGCACTGGTGCCGCACTTCGATGAGAAGGGCATCAGTGACCTGAGCATGGGCATTGCGGTGATCAATGCCTGGAATAGGCTGGGCGCGGGCCTGCTGCCGCCACTGCCGGCCTGACCCACGCCACCTTGCACGGTCTTTGCTGCTGTTGGTAGGCGTCGACCTTGGTCGACACGGTAGATCCACGCCATGCGTGGATGCGGCCGGGTCAGAGCCCTTCGCATAGCGAAGGGCTCTGACCCGGCGCTGCCACACGCCTGCACTGACCCCATCTGCACGTATCAGGCGCGCACAATACGCGCATGCCTGCTACCCCCACCGCTGGCGCTGCCGCCGCGAAGAAACCCAGCCTGCGCCAGCGCTTCAGGGCGATGCGCAACCTGCCACCGTTCCTGCGCATGGTCTGGAAGACCAGCCCCGCGCTCACCCTGGCCAGCCTTGGCCTGCGCCTGATCCGTGCGCTGCTGCCGGTGGCGATGCTCTACGTCGGCAAGCTGATCATCGACAGCGCGCTGCACCTGAGCCAGCACGATGCCGGCTTCCCGCCACTGGGCGAGGCGCTGTCCAGCGGCCTGCTCAACCCGCTGCTGGGCCTGCTGGCGCTCGAGTTCGGCCTGGCCATCGCCTCGGACCTGCTCGGCCGGCTGGTCAGCTACGCCGATGCCCTGCTCTCGGAACTGTTCGCCAACGTCACCAGCATCCGGCTGATGGAGCACGCGGCAACGCTGGATCTGGAGGACTTCGAGGACCCGGACCTGCAGGACAAGCTGGACCGCGCGCGGCGCCAGACCATGGGCCGGATGAACCTGATGAGCCAGTTGTTTGGCCAGGTGCAGGACGCGATCACCGTGGCCAGCCTCGCCGTCGGCCTGCTGGTGTACGCGCCGTGGCTGATCCTGCTGCTGGCGCTGGCACTGGTGCCGGCCTTCATCGGCGAGTCGCACTTCAACGCGGCCGGGTACAGCCTCAACTTCCAGTGGACGCCCGAGCGCCGCCAGCTTGACTACCTGCGCCAGCTCGGTGCCAGCGTGGAAACGGCCAAGGAAGTGAAGATCTACAACCTGCACCGCTTCCTGGTGGAGCGTTACCGGCGCCTGTCGGTGGCGCTGTTCCTGGCCAACCGCGCGCTGGCCCGGCGCCGCGCGTTCTGGGGCACGCTGCTGGCTGCGCTGGGCACTCTGGGGTACTACACCGCCTACGCCTACATCGCCTGGCGCACGGTGCGCGGCGACTTCTCGATCGGCGACCTGACCTTCCTCGCCGGCAGCTTCCTGCGCCTGCGCCAGCTGCTGGAAGGCCTGCTGATCGGCTTCTCGCAGGTGGCCAGCCAGGCGCTGTACCTGGACGACCTGTTCTCGTTCTTCCAGATCCAGCCGGAAATCCATTCGCGCGAAGGCGCGGCGCGCGTGCCACAGCCGATCCGCCAAGGCTTCGTGTTCGAGAACGTCGGCTTCCGTTACCCGGATGCCGAGCAATGGGCGGTGCGCCACCTCGAATTCCAGCTGCATGCCGGCGAAGTGCTGGCCCTGGTCGGCGAGAACGGAGCGGGCAAGACCACGCTGGTGAAGCTGCTGGCGCGGCTGTACGAGCCGGACGAGGGCCGCATCCTGCTCGATGGCCGCGATCTGCGCGACTACGACCTGGACGACCTGCGCGCCAACCTCGGGGTGATCTTCCAGGATTTCGTGCGCTACAACCTCAGCGCCGGCGAGAACATCGGCGTCGGCCAGGTCGAGGCGATGGACGACCAGGCACGCATCGCCGACGCCGCGCGGCGCGGCATGGCCGAGGAAGTGATCGACGACCTGCCCGGCGGCTACGACCAGCTGATCGGCCGCCGCTTCAAGCAGGGCGTGGACCTGTCCGGCGGCCAATGGCAGAAGATCGCCATTGCCCGCGCGTGGATGCGCAATGCGCAGGTGATGATCCTGGATGAGCCAACGGCAGCGCTGGATGCGCGAAGTGAGTTCGAGGTGTTCCAGCGGTTCAGGGAACTGGCGGATAATCGCACCGCAGTGCTGATTTCCCACCGTTTCTCCTCGGTACGCATGGCCGATCGCATCCTGGTGCTGGCCGATGGCCGGATCGAGGCCAGCGGCACTCATGAGCAGCTGATGGCCCAGGGCGGCCGCTACGCCGAGCTGTTCGAGCTGCAGGCGGCCGGTTACCGCTGAGAACGCCTCTCGTTCCGCCTAATGAGAACCTGTCTCATTTGAGATAGAATCACCCCCGACGACTTTCGATAGATACGCCCATGTCCTCCGCTTTCGGCGCCGAAACGGTGCTTGAGGTCCGTCACTGGACCGACGCCTACTTCAGCTTCACCCTCACCCGCGACAGCGGCTTCCGCTTCGAGAACGGCCAGTTTGTGATGATCGGCCTGGAAACCGAGGCGCGGCCGCTGCTGCGCGCCTATTCCATCGCCAGCGCCAACTGGGAAGAGCACTTGGAGTTCTTCAGCATCAAGGTGCAGGACGGCCCGCTGACCTCACGTCTGCAGCACATCAAGCCGGGCGACAAGGTGCTGGTTGGCAAGAAACCCACCGGCACCCTGCTGATCAGCGACCTGCACCCCGGCAGGAACCTGTACCTGCTGGGCACCGGCACTGGCATGGCACCGTGGCTGTCGGTCATCAAGGACCCGGAAACCTACGAGCGCTTCGAGAAGGTGATCCTGTGCCACGGCGTGCGCTACGAAAAGGACCTGGCCTACCGCGATTACTTCGAGAAGGAACTGCGTGAGCATGAGTTCCTGGGCGAGATGATCGGCGACAAGCTGCTGTACTACCCGGCCGTCACCCGTGAACCGTTCGCCAACCAGGGCCGCCTGACCCAGCTGATGGAGAGCGGCGAGATGCAGCGCACCCTCGGCCTGCCGGAACTGAGCCCGGAGAACGACCGCGCGATGATCTGCGGCAGCCCGCAGATGCTGGCCGACCTGCGCAGCGTGCTCGATGCCCGTGGTTTCCAGGTCTCGCCGCGCATCGGCCAGCCGGGCCACTACGTGTTCGAGCGCGCGTTCGTCGAGAAGTAAGCTGCAACGGTAGTGCCGGCCGCTGGCCGGCGCTTCTGGCACCACGGGGTTGCCGGCCAGCGACCGGCACTACCTCACAGCAGCGCTTCGATTTCGTCGCGCAGCTGCTCCGGCCTGGTGGTGGGCGCATGCCGCGACACCACCCGCCCCTGGCGATCGACCAGGAACTTGCTGAAGTTCCACTTGATACGGGCACTGCCAAGCAGGCCGCGCTTCTCGCGTGACAGCCAGGCCCACAACGGATCAGCCCCCTCGCCGTTGACCTCGATCTTCTCCGACAGCGGGAAGCTGACCGGATAATCCAGCGAACAGAACTGGCGGATCTGCGCGGCGTCACCGGGCTCCTGCGCGCCGAACTGGTTGCAGGGGAAGCCGATCACCACCAGGCCACGTTCACGGTAGTCCTGCCACAGCTGTTCCAGCCCGGTGTACTGCGGGGTGAAGCCACAACGGCTGGCGACATTGACCAGCAGCAACGGGTGACCCTGGAACCGGGCGAGGGCCTGCGGCTGGCCGTCGAGGTCGCGGAAGCTGAAATCGTAGGCAGTGGTCATGGCAGCGGGCCGTGGGCGGTGAATGCATGGTACCCGCGCCCGGTCCCGGCAACATGCCTTTTGACACAAGTACCAGCGCCGTCGGCCGGGTTACCCTCGGGCCCTTGTTTGCCTTACCGGAGTTCCTACCTTGACCACTCGCCTTGCCCTTGCCGTGGCCATGTCCCTCGGCCTTGCCCTGCCCGCCTTCTCGGCCGGCGCCGCCACCCCGGCTGCCAGCACCCATGCCCAGCAGGCCAATCCGTTCTTCGCCGACAGCCCGCTGCCGCTGCATTTCCCGCAGTTCGACAAGATCAAGGACAGCGACTTCGCCCCGGCCTTCGACGCCGGCATGGCGCAGCAGCTGAAGGAAGTGGAAGCGATCGCCAACAACAAGGCCAAGCCGACCTTCGACAACACCATCATCGCCCTGGAAAAGAGCGGTGATGTCCTCGACCGCGCGACCACCGTCTTCTTCAGCCTGGTCGGCGCCGACACCAATGACACCCGCAAGAAGCTGCAGGCCGATTACTCGGCGAAGTTCGCTGCGCACAGCGATGCGATCGCGCTGAACGGCAAGCTGTTCGCCCGCATCCAGGCGCTGTACGACACCCGCAGCCAGCTGGGCCTGGACGCCGAAGGCGTGCGCCTGGTCGAGAAGTACTACGACAACTACGTGCGCGCCGGCGCCAAGCTGTCCGAGGCCGACAAGGCCACGCTGAAGGAGATGAATGCCGAGCTGGCCAACCTGGGCACCAAGTTCAGCCAGAACGTGCAGTCGGAAGTGAACGCTTCGGCGATCACCGTCGCCGACGTCAAGGAACTGGACGGCCTGTCCAAGGAGCAGATCGCCGCCGCCGCCGAAGCCGCCAAGGCCCGCGGCCAGGACGGCAAGTACGTGATCACCCTGCTCAACACCACCGGCCAGCCGCCGCTGACCAACCTGGCCAACCGCGCCCTGCGCCAGAAGATCTACGAAGCGTCGGTCAGCCGTGGCAGCCGTGGCGGTGAGTTCGACAACACCGCGCTGGTCTCGCGCATCATGCAGCTGCGTGCCGACAAGGCCAAGCTGATGGGCTTCCCGAACTTCGCCGCCTACAACCTGACCAACCAGACCGCCAAGACCCCGGAAGCGGTCAACGCGATGCTGGGCAAGCTGGCCCCGGCCGCCGTGGCCAACGCCAAGCGCGAAGCCGCCGACCTGCAGGCGATGATCGACAAGGAACAGAAGGCCGCGCGCAAGCCGACCTTCCAGCTGGAACCGTGGGACTGGGCCTTCTACAGCGAGAAGGTGCGCCAGGCCAAGTACAACTTCGACGAGTCGCAGCTGAAGCCGTACTTCGAAATGAAGAACGTGCTGGAGAACGGCGTGTTCCATGCCGCCAACCTGGAATTCGGCCTGACCTTCAAGCAGCGCACCGACCTGCCGGTCTACCACGATGACGTCACCGTCTACGACGTGTTCGACGCCGACGGCAGCCAGCTGGCGATCTTCATCTTCGACCCGTATGCACGCGCCTCAAAGCGCGGTGGTGCGTGGATGAATTCCTACGTCTCGCAGTCCAAGCTGACCGGCTTCAAGCCGGTAGTGGCCAACCACCTGAACATCCCGAAGCCGCCGGCCGGTCAGCCGACCCTGCTGACCTGGGACGAGGTGAACACCACCTTCCACGAGTTCGGCCACGCCCTGCACGGCATGTTCTCCAACGTGAAGTACCCGTACTTCTCGGGCACCTCGGTGCCGCGTGACTTCGTCGAGTTCCCCTCGCAGGTCAACGAGATGTGGTCGGACAACCCGGTCATCCTGAAGAACTACGCCAAGCACTACCAGAACGGTTCGGCGATGCCGCAGGCGCTGCTGGACAAGGTGCTGGCGGCGGCCAAGTTCAACCAGGGCTTTGCCACCACCGAGTACCTGGGTGCGGCCATGCTTGATCAGCGCTGGCACCAGATCGGCGCCGACCAGGTGCCGGCCGCCAAGGACGTGATGGCCTTCGAGCGCGCCGCGCTGGAGAAGGATGGCATCTACTACGCGCCGGTTCCGCCGCGCTACAAGACCCCGTACTTCAGCCACATCATGGGTGGCTACTCGGCCGGCTACTACGCCTACATCTGGTCGGAAGTGCTCGACGCCAACACCCAGAAGTGGTTCAAGGACAACGGCGGCCTGAGCCGCAAGAACGGCGACCACTTCCGCGCCACCCTGCTGTCCAAGGGCGGCAGCGTGGATGCGATGCAGCTGTTCCGCGATTTCGCCGGCCACGAGCCGCAGATCGAACCGTTGCTGGAAAAGCGTGGCCTGACGGGCGCCGGCAACTGATCGCCTGCGCGGTAGCGTGAAACGAAAACCGCCCGGGAAACTGGGCGGTTTTTTTGTTGGATGGGGTCAGAACCCATTTCTACGAAACGGGATCCGACCCCAGTCCCGCCATCAACGTGGTGCCACGTACCCGCCCGGCACGCCTTCCGGCGACAGCACCAGCTGCCACAGCTGCGCGTGCCGGCAGCGGAAGGTGGCCATCGATCCGGCCAGGTAGAACCGCCACATGCGGCGGAAATACTCGTCGTAACCGGCGCCGAGCCGCGGCCATGCCGCTTCCACGTTGCGTCGCCAGGCCTGCAGGGTCAGGTCGTAATCGGTGCCGAAGTTGTGCCAGTCCTCCAGCACGAAGCGCCCTTCGAACGCTTTGCTGATCTGCACCGCCGACGGCAGCATCGAATTGGGGAAGATGTAGCGCGCGATCCACGGATCGGTGCGATGCCGCGAGATGTTGGTGCCGATGGTATGCAGCAGCAGCAACCCGCGCGGCGACAGGCAGCGCCGGGCCACCTCGAAGAAGCTGGCGTAGTTCTTGTCGCCGACATGCTCGAACATGCCGATCGAGAAGACCGCATCGAACGGCTCATCCAGTTCGCGATAGTCCTGCAGGCGGATCTCGATCGGCAGGCCGGCACACAGTTCGCGCGCGAACCCGGCCTGCTCCTGCGAAATGGTCACGCCGACGCCGCTGACGCCGTAGCGCTCGGCGGCAAACTTCAGCGCTTCGCCCCAGCCACAGCCGATGTCCAGCACACGCTGGCCCGGTCGCAGCCCCAGCTTGCGGCAGACCAGGTCGAGCTTGGCTTCCTGCGCGGCGTCGAGATCACCGGCATTGCGCCAGTAGCCGCAGCTGTACACCAGGCGCTGGCCGAGCATGGCCTGGTAGAGATCGTTGCCGAGGTCATAGTGGCGGCGACCGACTTCGTAGCTGCCCTGCCCGGTCTGCAGGTTGAACAGCCGCGCCTTCAGCGCATCGGCCATCTCGCGCCAGCCGTGCACCCGCTCATCCAGGTGCGCCTGCATCAGGTGGACGAGGAATTCATCGAGGACGTTGGCATCCCACCAACCGTCCATGTAGCTCTCGCCGAGACCGAGTGAGCCGTGCGCCATGACCCGCGCGAAGAAGCGCGGGTCATGCACCTGGATATCCTGTGGCTGGGTACCGCCGATGCGGACCCCGGCTTCCTGCAGCAGGCCGGCAACCCGCTCCTGCAACCCTGTATCCACGCCACCTCCTCGACTGCGGTCAACCGCGTGCGAACAGCTCCACGTAGTCCTTGGCCACGTGCGGCAACAGCACCGCCGCCGGTACATCGGCGGTCTGGGTGCCGTCCGAGTATGGACCCACCTGGTACGGCGGGAAAACAAAGCGCAGCGCGGTGATCTGCCCCTTTTCGTCGGTCAGCGGCTGGAACTGGCTGAAATTGTCGGCCTGCGGGCCGGTGCCGTCGGCGATCATGCGCGATGCGTTGCGCAGCGATTCCTGCAGCTGGGCCGGATCCATGTCCTCACCGCTGAGGCGGGTCGCCACGCGTTCACGCAGCTGGTCGGCGACGAAATCGCTGATCGCCTTCCAGCCCTTGGCATCGGCCACCAGCTTGTCGGCGCTGAGCATCTGCTGCTGCGCCGGCAGCCACACGAAGCGCGCCACCAGCGGTTCACCGTGAGCGCCACCGGTGTAGCGGCTGCCATCGGCACTGACCACCACCAGCTGCGGCGTTTCCAGCAGCTTCTCGAAGCTCAGCGACAGCTCGTAGGGCATGGTCGGCTTGTCATTGCCGAGACCGTCCAGTGCCTGCTGCAGGTCGCTGCGAGCGCTGGTGGCATAGTCCTGCAGCGCGCGTGCCAGGCCCGGGTAGCGGTCGATGCCGGCCGGGTAGCTGATGCCCACCACTTCGCGTTCGTTGTTCTCGATCACGTCGCGCAGGTCCAGCGGCGCTTCCGTGGCTGGCGTTTCACCCGCAGCGGTGGCCTCGGCGGTGGGCGCCGCATCGGTCGCCGGTGCCGGCTCGCTCTCGCGCTGGCAACCGGCCAGCAACAGCACGCCAACCACGCCGGCCAGCACGCTGCCGCGCAATGGCCGGTTGTTTCCAATCTTCATCGGGATCCCCTGTTCATGTTTGTACATCATCGCCTGCCCTGGCTGAAGCGTGGCCCGCTGGCATTCAGCCAACCAGCAGGTCGTGGTATTCCTCGTGCCGCTGCAGGAAGGCCTCGGCGTACGAACACGCCGGCACCACCTTGTACTTCTGCTCGCGGGCAAAACGCAGCGCCACACGGGTCAGCTCGCCGGCAATGCCACGGCCGGCAATCGGCTCGGGCACTTCGGTATGGGTGATTACCATGCGCTTGCGTTTGATCTGGTAGTCCAGCACCGCCAGCTGTCCGCGCACACGGGCGGTGAAGCGGTGGTTGGCCTGGTCGTGCTCGACCTCATAGGCCAGACCGGGGGGCGTGACCGAAGCCATGGAACTGTCTCCTGCGGCGACTGCGTGGATGGTGCGCAGCCGGGCGCCATGATCGCGTGAAGCCTGAACAGGGGCAAGTCCAATCCATTCACGTCAGTTTTCGACCCTCAAGCTGGAGCGAGGACGGCCGCTATCGCCTGTGGAGGGGTACGGCCATGCTGGCACGGCCCTTGCGACCGTTGATCATGCGCACCACCGCGGAGGCTCCGATGCACCCCAGCGATTCCCATTCCGACACCGACCGCGCCCTGCTGGAGGGCCTGCTGCAACTGGCCGTGGAGGGGCAGACCCAGGACCAGGATTTCCAGCGCATCGGCGAAGAAGTGTTCGCCCGCCTGCTGGATACCTACGGTCAGCAGCCCACGCTCTGAAACAGCGGGGGCGGATCGCTGCCGATCCGCCCCGCTCCCGTCATCAACCGCCGCCGAGGCGGAAGGTCGGGTTGGAGAGTTCGCGCAGGAAGTGAGTAAAGATGCTCGGCTGCATGGCCAGCATGAAGATCACGCCGAACGCCGCGCCTGCCAGGTGCGCGCTGTGGTTGATGCGGTCACCGCCGCGCTTGTCCATCCAGATGCTGTAGCCGACGTAGAACGCGGCGTAGACGATGGCCGGCGCCGGGATGAAGAACACCAGGATGATCGACCACGGCTTGATCAGGATGAAGGCGAACAGCACCGCCGACACCGCACCGGACGCACCCAGGCTGAGATAGTTCGGGTTCTTCTGGTTCTTCAGGTAGCTGGGCAGGATCGAGACCAGCAGCGCACCGATGTAGAACGCCGGGTAGGTCAGGTAGCTGCCGGTCAGCTGCACCATCACGCTCTCGATGAATCCCCCGAAGAAGAACAGGGTGATCATGTTGAAGATCAGGTGCGACCAGTCGGCGTGGATGAAGCCATAGGTCACCAGCCGGTCGTACTGGCGGTGACGGTCGATGGCCGGCGGCCACAGGATCAGGCGGTCGGCCAGCTTGCGGTTGTTGAACGCCATCCACGACAGGATGGCGGTGACGGCGATCAACAGCAGATTGACGGGGGTCATGTCAGGCTCAGGCGCTACGGTAGTTGTCGACCATACGATAGCGTTTCGCGTACCAACCGAAGGCCAACGCCGCGACGAAGGCGAAACCGGCGAAGAAGAACATCAGGAACGCCGCCTCGCTCAGGCCCGTACTGGCGATCTTGTGGGTCACCGCATCGTTGCGCACCGCCGCGTTGGACAGCAGCACCCACAGGTTGCCGATGGTGGTGGTCAGGTTCCAGAAGCTCATCACCACGCCCTTCATCGCCTGCGGCGCCTGGCTGTAGGCGAACTCCAGGCCGGTGGCCGAGACCAGCACCTCACCGAAGGTCAGCAGCGCATACGGCAGCATCTGCCAGAAGATCGACATGGCGTTGCCCCCGTCCATCACCACCTGGATGCCGCCGACCACGATCCAGGCCAGGCCGCTGAAGGCGATGCCGGCGGTCATGCGGCGCAGCGCGGTCGGCTCGAAGCCGAAGCGGCGCAGGGCCGGGTACAGCACCAGGTTGTTGAACGGAATCAGGATCATCACCAGCAGCGGGTTCAGTGCCTGCATCTGCGAGGCGGTGAACCAGCTCGGCATCTGCATCTGCTGGCCCTGCAGGACCCAGGTCGAGGCCTTCTGGTCGAACAGCGAGAAGAACGGCGTGGTCAACGCGAAGATCACCAGCACCCGCAGCACCGAGCGCACGCCTTCCACGGCTTCGGCCGGATGCTGGCCACGGGCGCGATCGAGCTGCAGCCAGGTGCCACCGCCGATACCGGCCAGGATCGATACCAGCGCCAGGCACAGGCAGATGACAATGCCCAGCGAGCCAACCAGGCCGAACGAGGCCACTGCCAGCACCAGGCCGAGCACGGCGATCACCAGGCCCGGACGGCCCTGGCCGGCCACGCGCGTGGTCAGTGCGGTACGCACCACGTTGGCGAACGAATGCGGATCCTTCGGCGGCAGCGGCACCAGCACGTAGCGCTTGCGGCCCAGCCAGAACACGAAGGTGGCGATGAACATCAGGATGCCCGGGATGCCGAACGCCCACTGCGGGCCCCAGTTCTTCAGCACCAGCGGGATCAGCAGCGAGGCGAACAGCGAGCCGAAGTTGATGATCCAGTAGAAGGCGTCGAAGACGATCTTGGCCAGGTGCTTGTTGCTCTGGTCGAACTGGTCGCCCATGAACGAGGCCACCAGCGGCTTGATTCCACCGGCACCGAGCGCGATCAGGCCCAGGCCGAGGAAGAAGCCCTCGCGGCTGTTCTCGAACAGCGCCAGGCACAGGTGGCCGGCACAGTAGACCAGGCTGAACCAGAGAATGGTGTGGTACTTGCCGAAGAACCTGTCGGCCAGCCAGCCTCCGAGCAGCGGGAAGAAATACACGCCGATCATGAAGCTGTGCATGATGTCCTTGGCTTCACCGGCACGGCCTTCCGCCGTGATTTCCTGCAGCAGCAGCGAGGTGATCAGGAACTGCACCAGGATGTTGCGCATCCCGTAGAAACTGAACCGCTCGCAGGCCTCATTGCCGATGATGTACGGGATCTGGCGCGGCATCTTTCCCTGGCCGGCGATGGGGGCAACTGCGTCGTGGCTCATCCTGTAAGGCAATCCTGCAAAGCGAAAGGCGCAAGATTACCGGAAGCAGGGCTTGCGAAGCACGCTGCAGGGCTGCATGACAACGGTGCCAATCCATGGCAGGCAGCGACACTCCGTGCCGGAAGTCACGGCACCTGCACGACAAAAGCGTAAACTTATCGTTATGCGCCCCCTCGCCCCCGCCCGTCTCCTGCTCAGCTGCCTGGTGCTGCTGATGGCGTTGCAGGCACAGGCGCGGCCGCAGGTACCGACCACGACGGCCAGCGAAAGCGAGCCGCGGCAGCTGACCGTAGCCGCGCTGGAACTGCCCAGCCGCGATGATGCGCAATGGAAGTTGCGCCGCGAACAGATCGCCCAGCTGCTGACCGACCTGCAGCCGGACGTGATCTCGGTGCAGCAGGTGCTTCAGCAGCAGGGCCGTAATCCGGCCTGCTGGCTGGCCAGCCGGCTGCGCTACAGCTGCGACTTCGTTACTGCCGACCCGCCCAGCCAGCCGTTGCGGCATGGCAATGCGATGCTGACCCGGCTGCCGGTCAGCGAGGATGGGGTGACCCTGCTGCATCCACCCGGCACCTTCAGCGCCGCCGGCATGATGCGTCTGAAGCTGGGCGAGGCGCTGGTCAACATCTATGTGGCGCGGCTGCGCCCGGACCCGGACGAGACCAATGCACGCCAGCACCAGACCAGCGACCTGATGACCTGGATCGGCGCCACCGCCGAAGGCATGCCCAGCCTGATCGCCGGTGATTTCTCCGCCAACACCGTGGAACTGGTACGCAGTACCCCTGGCTTCCAGCCGGCCCGGCGCAATCCCGGTGGTCGCCCCGAGCCCCCGGCGGCCAGCGGCGGCGGCGCCAGCGGTCACGGCCTGGACGTGCTGTTCCAGGTCAAGCACTTCGGCGGCATCCGCCAGCAGCCGATCCTGCTGCCCGCCGACGGCGATCTGCCCGGCCTACGCCTGGGCGTGATGGCCACCCTGCGCCTGCAGGGTGTGCCGGCCACGACCGAATAGCCCCGCCTTCGGCCCCGGTGGATGCCGACCTTGGTCGGCACGTTTCCACCGCGCTCGCACCCTCTCCCGTGCCGACCAAGGTCGGCACCCACCAGAATCGGCCCCGTTTCCCGAACCGCGCTTCCCCTCGTTAGGTGCCGACCTCGGTCGGCACATCCCTGCCGCGCGTACAGATGCTTCCGTGCCGACCAAGGTCGGCACCTGCCAGCATCGGTCCGGTTTCCCGAATCCGGGAAACAAAAAAAGGCCGGGGTCTCCCCCGGCCTTTTCATTTCATCCAGTGAAGCAGATCAGGCGATCGCTTCCTGGTAACGGCGCTCGACTTCGTTCCAGTCGATGACGTTGAAGAACGCGCCGATGTATTCCGGACGGCGGTTCTGGTACTTCAGGTAGTACGCGTGTTCCCACACGTCCAGGCCGAGGATGGGGGTGTTGCCTTCCATCAGCGGGCTGTCCTGGTTGCCGGTACTCTCGACCACGACCTTCTTGTCCGGGGTCACGCTCAGCCACGCCCAGCCGCTGCCGAAACGGGTCAGCGCAGCCTTGGTGAAGGCGTCCTTGAACTTGTCGAAGCCGCCCAGGTCCTTGTCAATGGCCTTGGCCACGTCACCCACCGGGTTGCCGCCAGCATTCGGAGCCATCACGGTCCAGAACAGCGAGTGGTTGGCATGGCCGCCACCGTTGTTGCGCACCGGACCCTGCAGGTTCTCCGGCAGCGACTTGAGCTTCTTCACCAGTTCTTCGACCGGCAGGTCAGCGTACTCGGTGCCTTCCAGCGCCGCGTTGACGTTGTTGATGTAGGTCTGGTGATGCTTGGTGTGATGGATTTCCATCGTCGCCGCATCGATATGCGGTTCCAGCGCGTCGTAGGCGTAGGACAGCTTGGGCAGGGTGTAGGCCATGATGCATCTCCTGATTGCGAGGGCACCCGACGGTGTCGGGCGTTGCGCGGTGAATGATGGGGACAGACCACCAGATTACCAAGGGGGATGTAAAGGAAATTGCGTCCTGCCAGTGAGCACGACGGCAATTGTTACGCACCGGTGACGCACCGCACTCCTCATGCACCGTGCAGCGCAGGAGCGCTACAGTGCCTGCCACCACCTCTGCCCGCCCCTGCCCCATGCGCAACCCCCGGCTGCTGATCACCGCCATCGCCCTGCTGCTGCTCGGCCTGGTCGTCAACCATTTCATGCAGCGTCCACCGGCGCCGCAGTTCGCACCGGACCTGCAGGGCACACCGGCCGCGCGTGCGCCGGCCGCTGCCGGTGCAGGCAATGACAGCGGCCTGCCCGCCTTCCTGCCCGCCGAAGCCCGGCAGACCATCGCCCTGATCCAGCGCGGCGGGCCGTTCCCGCACCGGCAGGACGGCAGCACCTTCGGCAACCGCGAACAACAGCTGCCACAGCGTCCGCGCGGTTACTACCGCGAATACACCGTGGATACCCCCGGCGCACGCACCCGTGGCACGCGTCGCATCGTCACCGGCGGTGATCCGGCGGAGGCGTGGTACTACACCGACGACCACTACGAATCATTCCGCAGCTTCACCGTACCGGCCCAGGGAGCGCAGTGATGAGCCATGACGATTTCGGCCTCGGCCTGCATGACATCAACAATGCAGGCGTCTACGCCATCGACAGCGAGGACATCAGCGCATTGGCCGCCGCGATGCGCGACGCTGGCCTGAAGGTGATCCGCGTCGACCTGGAAGGTGTGGCCGACAAGCGCACCCTGCTGGCGCGGCTGGCGGCGCAGCTGGATTTCCCGGCGGGCTTCGGCGGCAACTGGGATGCGCTGTCGGACAACCTGCGCGACCTGCAATGGCTTCCTGCAAACGGCTATGCGCTGTTCCTGGCCGACGTGGATGCACTGCGTGCCGCCGCCCAGAAGGATTTCGACACTCTGCTGGACGTGATGGATGAAGCCAGCCGCGACTGGGTCGGCCGCGACGTGCCGTTCTGGGTGTTCCTGTCGCAGAGCGCGTGAAGGCGACGCCCTGGCAGATGCCGACCTTGGTCGGCATGCGCTGGCGCCTCGGTAGAGGCCGACCTTGATCGGCGCTTCTGTGCCAACCAAGGTTCGCACCCACCAAAGCATGCCAGCACGACCGTCACATCCCGCGATGGAGCCATGCGTAGACAACGGGAGCCGCTAGCGACTCCCGTTGTCTTCCTGCAGCTCCTTCTTGAAGGGAATGTCCGGCGGCGGACGTGCCACGGCCGGCTGATCCTGCATGTTCGGATTGGTGAGTCCACAGCCGCCACCCGCCTGCAGGATCGAGATCACACAGGAGATTTTCGTACTGGTACCCGGCAACGGAATCTCCATTGCCTTGACCCCCTTGCGCACCCATTCGGCCAGCAGTGATTCCTGCGGCACCCAATACTTGTCGAACGAAGTAGGCGTGTAATCGTACGGCGGCCGCTTCAACCAGGTGCCGGACTGCGCGATGCGCTCCTTGCTCCAGCCATCATTGGCGCCACCGGGGGCACCACGCCCGGCATGACCATCCCCCTCCTGCCCCGGCACACGTACGCGGCCATCGGCATTGAACAGGCCATTGCCCTTGCCCGTGGTACTGGCCTGACGGGCACCGCCATTGGCGCCCTCCTGGTTGCGGCTCGACGCGCCCCAGTCGTCGCCCTTGGCGGACGTGGCCCAGTTGCCCGGATTGGGAGCCGGACGCGCGCCGGCCTGGGCCGGTGTCGCGCTGGAGCCGGACGGCCGTGGCGTACTGCTGCTGGCCTGGCTTGCGCTGCCGCTGGCCGCAGGCGCGGCCGTTGCCGCGCTGCCACTGGACGTTGAAGGCGCCGCCGCGGGTGCAGACGCAACTTCGCGTTCGCGCACCTGCACGTCACGGCCGGCCGGCGCACGCACGGTCGGCTCACGCCCGGCCACAGCAGCCATCCGTACCTGCGGATCGACCACGGCCTGCACTTCGCGCTCGCGCACCTGCACGTCGCGCTGCGGCACACGGACCTGTACATCGGCCGTGCGCAGCGGCTGCGACACCGCCGGTGCATCGACCGTACTGACTTCGCGCTCCTGCACCGGAAGGTCATGCAACCGCGGTGCCCGCACCGCGATCTCCGGCGCACGCAGCGTGGCAGGGGTCGGCGGCGCCTGCACCGGCTGCACGCTGCGCTCGCGCACCGCCGGTGTGGTCTCGCGCGGCACGATGCTGACCTCCGTGCGCGGCACGCTGACCGGTGGCACCACGAAATCGGTACTGGCCTCGGCTACTTCGGTGGCCTGCACCGGTGACGGTGGCGGTGCTGCGACCGGCGCTGGCTCGGATTCGGCGGGCGGCGGTGGCACGCTGGCCGTTGCAGCCGGCGCCGAAGAGGATGCAGTTGCCGACGCCGGACGCGGCTCACGCGCCGTTGCGGCCCCTGCGTTCTGGCCAGCTGCAACCTGGCCCGGTGGTGCAGCCGCCGCCGCTTCGGCACCTGGCTGATCGCCGCCGCCCTCCTGGGTGGCGCGACCGACGAACGCCACCTGCACGCGCTCGCCCTCGGCGCCTTCTGCTTCCGGTGCTGTGGTGCGGATCACCGCCACCCATAGCAGCAGCATGAAGAACAGCAGATGCAGCAGCGCACTGGCCATTGCCGAGGTCCAGCGCATCCAGCGCTGATCGCGCGGCGCAGGGTCCCAGTCCTGCCAGAACAGACGACGCAGCGCCTGCCAGAGTGACAACCGAGGCAATGGGCCCGGTGGACCGGGCAGCGGACGCGGCATCAGCACCGCGATCAACTCGCTGGCGTGCAGCGGCCGCGGCAACGGACCGAGCGAGCGCAGCCACAGCGCCCAGCCATACGGCAGGCGCGTGGTTTTCTCGAGGACGGCGTTTGGCTGCTGGCGGGCCAGCAGCAGGTCGATGAGTTGCTCGGCCCGGGTCAGAGGCACGCGTCAGCGATCAGGCGGCATTGCCGCGAGGGATGTACGGCGCGTGCCCGCTGTCGTGGTCGGTCGCGTCGCGCACCGCAGTCACGCCTGGCACGCGGCCCATCAGGGTCTTTTCGATGCCCTGCTTGAGGGTTACGTCGGCCATGCCGCAGCCCTGGCAGCCACCACCGAAGCGCAGCAGCACCACGCCTTCGGCCGAGACTTCCTGGACGGCCACCTTGCCACCATGCGAGGCCAGCTGCGGATTGATTTCGTTTTCCACCACCCAGTGCACGCGCTCGACCAGCGAGGCGGCATCGCCGGGTGCTTCGCCCTTGATGCGCGGCGCCTTGATGGTCAGCTGCTGGGTACCGGCGCTGCCGGCGACGATGTCGATCTCGGCACCGTCGAGCCAGCCGACGCTGCTCGCATCGACGTAGAGAGTGAAGCCATCGCAGTCCACCGCCCACTCGTCGCCAAGCAGGTCGGTCGGCTCGGCGAACTCCAGCCGGGCGTCGGCGCGCGGGGTGCCGGGATCGACCGCACTGAGGCGCACGCCCATGCCGGGCACGCCCTCGCGTTCGATCAGCTTGCGGAAATGGGTCTGGGCAGTGTCGGAGATCTGGATCATCAGGCTATTCTAGCCAAGTAAGCGTCAGCCGCTCATTCGGTTTATACACCGTCCGGCGCATTGTTCAGTCAACACGAGGTGGAGATTCCCATGGCCGACCTGATTCCACTGGCCCAGGCCCGTTGCGTGCCGCGCAAGGGCAGCGACCACAAGCTTGGCGAGGCCCGCCTGGCCGAACTGCTGCCGCAGATTCCCGGCTGGGAGCTGAGCGAGGGCGGGCAGGCTCTGACGCGCACCTTCCGCTTCAAGGATTACTACGCCACCATGGCCTTCGTGAACGCGCTGGCCTGGATTGCCCACCGCGAGGACCACCATCCGGACCTGGGCGTGCACTATGACCGTGCGGTCGTGCGCTTTTCCACCCACGACGTGGGCGGCCTGAGCGAGAACGACTTCATCTGCGCGGCAAAGACTTCGGCCCTGACGGAGCAACTGCCATGAACCTGCGTTTGCTGAGCCTGTCCCTGATTGCCGCGACCGGCCTGGCCGGCTGCGGCGCGTCCGAGCCGCCGGCGCCACCACCGCCGCCGCCGACCGAAGTGGCTGCGGTCAAGACGCCGCCACCGCAGTATCCGCTGGAACTGGCCTGCACGGGCGTGGGCGGCACCAGCACCTTCAAGGTCACCATCGGCACCGATGGCAAGCCCAGCGAAGTCGCCCTGCTGACCGGCGCGGGCAACCCGCAGCTGGACGAACTGGCCAGAACCGCGGTGCAGGGCTGGCAGTTCAAGGCGGCCACCCGCAATGGCCAGCCGGTGCCAGCCACCATCCAGGTGCCGGTCAGCTTCAACCCACCGCAGCCGAAGCCGGACCAGTGCTTCGCCATCGAAGAACGACTGCGCCGCGGCGGCTGATCGCCCGCGCCCCGACGAGGCCAGCCGACGCCCGCCTCGCCCTCGCCGCCCCGGCCTCGACCGGGGCGGTTGTCTATTGACCAGGATCGCGTCGGTACATGCTGCAGATTCCCCCCGAAAACATCTGGATCGCGCTGGCGGTCACCCTTGCGGCCGGCCTCGCCACCGCCATCGGCAGCCTGATGGTGCTGTTCTCACGGCGGCCCAACCCGCGCCTGCTGGCGTTCGGCCTGGCCTTCGCCGGCGGCGCCATGGTCTACGTCTCGCTGTCGGAAATCCTCAACAAGTCCATCGCATCGTTCGCCCTGGCCTATGGCGAGCGCACCGGCTTCACCTACGGCACGCTGGCGTTCCTGCTGGGCGTGGTGGCCATCGTGCTGATCGATCACTTCATTCCCAACCCGCATGACAGCCTGGACAAGCAGGACCCTGCGTTCCGCGAGAACAGCCGCGAGTACCTGAAGCGGGTCGCGCTGCTGACCTCGGTTGCGATCACCGCGCACAATTTCCCGGAAGGTCTGGCGACCTTCTTCGCCACGCTGGAAAGCCCGTCGGTGGGCATGCCGCTGGCCTTCGCCATCGCCATCCACAACATTCCCGAGGGCATCGCGATCGCGGTGCCGGTGTACTTCGCCACCCAGAACAAGCTCTATGCGTTCAGTGCCAGCCTGCTGTCCGGCCTGGCCGAGCCGGTGGGCGCCGCGCTTGGCTACTGGCTGCTGTCCGGCTCGCTGTCGCACGCCACGTTCGGCTGGGTGTTCGGACTGATCGCCGGCGTGATGGTGTTCCTGGCGCTGGATGAGCTGCTGCCGGCGGCCAAGCGCTATGCCAAGGGCCACGAAACCGTATACGGCTTGGTGGCCGGCATGGGCACGCTGGCGATCAGCCTGGTGTTGTTCAAGTGGTGAGGGGGTTGCGGCCAACGGGCTGAGCCCCCTCGCGGCTGGCGCATTCCACAGTATCGAGCGGTCGCGGGCGGGGTTGGTTCGCGGGGGACGCCGTTAATCCGTCCCTGGAGGCTTGGCCGCGCCATCCATGGCGCGGACACCCCCGCGAACCGACCCCGCCCGTGCCCCTCATTTTTCCGTGCGTGCCAGCCGTGCGATGAAAGGCCGTGCGATGAAAGAATGAAAAGCGAAGCCCGCGCTGCGCGCGTGAGTCGAGCGTGGCTCGACTCTACCCGGGCCGCCACGCGGCCCGGGTCTGCTCTTCTTTTGATGTTCCGTGGCTGACGCGCCCGCGATCTGTCGAAGGGCGGCCCGGATGGGTTGGCGGGGGTGTCCGCGGCATGGATGCCGCGGCCAAGCCCCCAAGGATGGGTTCACGGCGTTCCCCGCCAACCCATCCGGACCGACCAAAACCGGAATCCCGCTTTGGAGGCCAGCCGCGAGGGGGCTCCGCCCGTTGGCCGGTCAGCCCCTCGCAGAGGCTACTTCAGCCGGTCCAGCGCCTCGACCAACTCATCGGCCAGCGGTGCGTTCAGCACATACGGACTCTTGCCGTCGTCCAGTGCGAACTCCAGCGAAGCGGCATGCAGGAACAGGCGCTTCAGCCCGATCTGCTCACGAAGCCGCTTGTTGACCGCCGGATCGCCGTACTTGTCGTCACCGGCCACCGGATGCCCCAGGTGCTGGGCATGCACGCGGATCTGGTGGGTGCGGCCGGTCTCGATGCGCACCTCGCAGTAGGAATGGCCGCCGCGGCGCTCCAGTACCCGGAAGTGGCTGATCGATTCCTTGCCGATCGCGTTGACCTGCACATGGCGCTCGCCGCCCTGGCGCAGGCCGACATGCAGCGGCGCATCGACCGTCATCACGCCATCAGGCATGCGCCCGGTCAGCAGGGTCAGGTAGCGCTTGCGGATGCCTGCCCCGTGGTCTTCACGCAGCAGGGCCTGAAGTTCGCTCAGCGCCGAGCGCTTCTTGGCCACGATCAGCAGGCCCGAGGTGTCGCGATCCAGCCGATGAACCAGCTCCAACGTCTGCCCCGGGCGCAGCGCGCGCAGGGTTTCGATGGCGCCGAAGCTGATGCCACTGCCGCCATGGCTGGCCACACCGGAGGGCTTGTTCAAGGCCAGCAGCCGGGCATCCTCGAAGACGATGGCCTGCTCCAGGCGGCGCATGAACGCTTCCGGCGGACCGGCCTTGTCTCCCTCCTCACTGAGACGAACGGGCGGCACGCGCACCTCGTCACCGGCCTCCAGCTTGCGTTCGGCCTTGGCACGGCCGCCATTCACCCGTACCTGGCCGCTGCGCACCAGCTTGTAGACCAGGCTGCGCGGGGCCCCCTTCAGCTGGCCGAGCAGGAAGTTGTCCAGGCGCTGGCCGGCGCGGTCGGCGGGAACGGTGATCATGCGCACGGAAGGCTTGTCGCCAGCGGGTTTGGTCGGGTCTTGGGCGGTCATCAGGCTGTTTATTCTGTTACACTCGGGGGGCGAGATAAGGGATTGATTTCGTTGGAAGTTACTCAGGGCCAGAAGCCCAGCTTCCGACGAATCCGGCACAGTGCGCGACCACCGCCCGCGGGGCGGCCATGTTAGCGGCTCACCGGCCTTCCCGGCCATCGCCGGATGCCTGACACGCAACCGTGCTGAACATGTCCCGCGTGGCGCTCCAGCCTGGCTGACAGCTGCCTGCGGCCTGTAACACCCCAAAACCCATAAGAGTGAAGCGCTCCCGCGGCCTGCCGTGGTGTCGTAGCGCTGGAAACCCAAGCCGCCCTCCCCGCGCTTGCGCGAATGGGCGGCGAACCGTGTCCAGAGGCGAAACCCCATGGCGTTCCGCGCGGTAGCCGCTTGCGAGGAACGCAACAATGAAGCGAATGCTGATCAACGCCACGCAGGCTGAAGAGCTGCGTGTTGCCATCGTGGATGGCCAGTCGTTGTATGACATCGACATCGAACAGCCGTCGAAGGAACAGAAGAAGTCCAACATCTACAAGGGCCGGATCTTCCGCATCGAGCCCTCGCTGGAAGCCGCCTTCGTCGAATACGGTGGTGGCCGCCATGGCTTCCTGCCGCTGAAGGAAATCTCCCGCGACTACTTCCAGGCCGGTGTCGACCACAACAAGGCCGGCATCCGCGAACTGCTGAAGGAAGGCCAGGAGATCGTTGTCCAGGTCGACAAGGAAGAGCGTGGCAACAAGGGCGCCGCCCTGACCACGTTCATCTCGCTGGCCGGCCGCTACATGGTGCTGATGCCGAATTCGCCCAGCGCCGGCGGTGTCTCCCGTCGCATCGAGGGCGAAGACCGTGCCGCCCTGAAGGACGCCCTGGACAAGCTGAACATCCCCGACGACATG
This sequence comes from Stenotrophomonas maltophilia, assembly GCF_013464485.1. GTDB lineage: Bacteria > Pseudomonadota > Gammaproteobacteria > Xanthomonadales > Xanthomonadaceae > Stenotrophomonas > Stenotrophomonas maltophilia_AW. The sequence goes on along the minus strand of NZ_RAUX01000025.1, from coordinate 20,377 downwards.
GGCGTGATCATCCGTACCGCCGGCGTCGGCCGCGATGCGGAAGAGCTGCAGTGGGATCTGGACTACCTGCTCAACGTCTGGCGCGCCATCGCCGAAGCCGCACTGAGCAAGCCGGCCCCGTTCCTGATCTACCAGGAATCGCGCCTGATCGTGCGCGCCCTGCGTGACTACCTGCGCGCCGACATCGGCGAGATCCTGGTGGACACCGAGGAGATGTACGAGCACGCCCGCGAGTTCATGCAGCAGGTGATGCCGCAGACCCTGCGCAAGCTCAAGCATTACAAGGACGACATCCCGCTGTTCAACCGCTTCCAGATCGAATCGCAGATCGAAGGCGCCTACGAGCGCAACGTGCGCCTGCCGTCGGGCGGCTCGATCGTGGTCGACCAGACCGAAGCGTTGACCGCCGTCGACGTGAACTCCTCGCGCGCCACCAAGGGCAGCGACATCGAGGACACCGCGTTCCAGACCAACCTGGAAGCGGCCGAGGAAGTGGCCCGCCAGCTGCGCCTGCGTGACCTTGGCGGCCTGGTGGTGATCGACTTCATCGACATGGCCTCCAACAAGCACCAGCGCGAAGTCGAGAACCGCCTCGCCAACGCGCTGAAGTACGACCGCGCGCGCGTGCAGGTCGGCCGCATCTCGCGCTTCGGCCTGCTGGAAATGAGCCGCCAGCGCCTGCGTCCGAGCCTGGGCGAATCCAGCCAGATCGTCTGCCCGCGCTGTGACGGCCACGGCCGCATGCGCAGCGTCGAGTCGCTGTCGCTGTCGATCATCCGCGTCGCCGAAGAGCATGCGATGAAGGAAAACACCGGGCAGGTCCTGGTCCAGGCCCCGGTGGAGATCGCCAACTACCTGTTGAACGAAAAGCGCAGCGCCCTGCGCGAGATCGAGCAGCGCCACGAGGCGCCGATCGTGATCGTCGCCGACGAGCAGCTGCACACCCCGCACTACACCGTCACCCGCCTGCGCGAGAACGAGCTGGGTGAAGAGAGCAGCAAGCCCAGTTACCAACGCGGCACCCCGCGCAAGCTGCCGGTGCACGCCCTGACCAAGGGCCAGCTGAACATCCCGCCGCCGGCGGTGACCCAGGTCAAGCACACCTCCCCCGCCCCAGTGCGCGAGGAAGTGGAGCCGGCCGCAGCTGCCCCGGCCCCGATCGTGGCAGCGCCGGTGGCGCCGGCCCCGAGCGGCGGCGTGATCGGTTGGCTCAAGCGCGTGTTCGGTGGCGAACCGGCCCCTGCTCCGGCACCGGCGGCCCCTGCCGCACGCCAGCAGCAGGACGGTGGCCGCAAGGACCGTAACAAGGATCGCAACAAGGACCGCAAGGACCGTCGCGAAGAAAACCGCGGCAACGGTGGCAACGGCAACGCGCAGCAGCAGAAGGACGGCGGCAACCGCAAGGACCGTGGTGAGCAGCGCAACAAGGACGGCCGCAACGGTAACAATGGCAATGCCCAGCAGCAGCCGCAGCAGGGCAAGCAGAAGGAGCCGCAGCAGAAGGATGGCCAGCAGCAGCCGCAGCAGCCGAAGCAGCCGCGCAACGAGCAGCAGGGCCAGAACCCGCAGCAGCCAAAGCTGAAGCAGCCGAAGCAGCCGCGCCCGCAGCAGGACGGTGACAAGCCGGCCGAGAAGCCGCAGCGCAACGCCGCCGAAGCACCGGCCGAAGCCGTGACCGCGGCTGCCGCCGTGGCCGCCACGGCGGTCGCCGCCAATGCGGTGACCGCGCAGGAAGCGACCGCGCCGGTTGCTCCGGTGGCCGCCGCTCCGGCAGAAGCCGCAGCACCGGTCAACACGACTGCCAACACCGCCAGCGAAGCCGAGGTGGTTGCGGTTGCCGGTGAAGAGGCTGCAACCGACGCCAATGGCGAGCAGACCGGCGAAGGCGCGACCCGCCGTCGTCGCGGCCGTCGCGGTGGCCGTCGCCGTCGTCGCGGTGGCGCCGAGAACGCCGCCGGCAGCGACGCTCTGGGCGATGACCAGGACGATGGTGACGACGGTGACGACGCCGACGGCGCCGAGCCGAGCGTCGACAGCACTGCCGGCACTGCGCCGGTCGCTGCTGCGCAGCCGGCCCGTTCGCAGCCGGAGTTCGACTTCGATGATGACGTCGAGCCGACCGCCGACGCCGCGAAGCCGGTCCGTGCCACCGCTGCCGTTGTCGCCGCGCCGGTCGCAGTGGTGAGCAGCGCCGTGGTCGAAACCGCCGCGCCGGCCGTGGCCGAAACGCAGGCCCCGGTGGAAGCCGCTGCCAAGGCTGAAGCGGTGTCCTCGCCGGTGCAGACCAGCATGCTCGATGCCATCGACGCCGCGACCCCGGTCCAGCCGGTGGTCGTTGCGGCTCCGGTAGCGGACGCAAAGCCGGCGGCGGCTGAGGTTGCCCCGGTCGTTGAAGCCGCTCCGGTGGTGGAGGTGAAGCCGGTCGTGGTCGAGGCGGCACCGGTGGTGGAATCGAAGCCGCAGGTTGTTGAAGCAACCCCGGTGGTTGAAACCAAGCCGGTGGCCAGTGAGATTGCCGCGGTGGTGGAGGCCGCCCCGGCCGTTGAAGCCACGCCGGTCGTCGAGACTGCGCCGATCGTCGAACAGCCGGTCGCTCCGGTGGCGGTCGAAGCCGCGCCGATCGAAGCCGCTGCCCCGGTGGCCGAAGCCGTGGTGACGCCGTCGATCGATCCGGTCGCCGATGGCCATGCCGACGCTGCAGCCCAGGCTGCGGAAGCCAGGGCCGATGAAGAAGACGAAGAGGCCGCCAAGCGCACGCCGCCGGCGAACTGATCGCACGTTGATCGCGTGAAAACGAAACGGCGGGGATCAATGATCCCCGCCGTTTCTGTTTGTGCGTCGGACGCGTGCAGCGCCCTGGTAGAGGCCAACCTTGGTTGGCGCCGTTGTTGGAGCGAACGCGGACACGCCCGTGCCAACCAAGGCTGGCAGCTACCGGAGCGTGCTCCGTCAGGGTTTCGGTGCGAACTGCAACCGGGTCCACACACCGTAGTGATCGGAAGCCCAGCGACCGCTGTCGTCGGGCTGGTCAAACAGGAGTTTCGCCTCGCGCGCGACCATCTCGTCCTGCTGGAAGAAGATGTGGTCGATCCGCGAGGGCGCCTGGTAGTAGTGACGATTGAGCGTACTGACCCCGGCCAGATCGGTATTGACGTGCACGCTGCCGTAGCTGTCGCCGTAGTGGCTGCGCAGCTCGCTCAGGTCACCGGCGTCCACCAGCGCATTGAAGTCACCGGCGATCACCACCGGCGCACCAGCGGACGTTGCAGTGATGAAGCGCAGCAGGTCCTCGACCTGGCTGCGACGGATGCGCTGCCCACTCTCGTCGTTGCGCTCGTTCAGATGCGTGGCGTAGACGTTCACTGGCGTGCCGTCGACGTCGATGCGCAGGTGAGCGACCGTGCGGTAATCATTCAATGGCTGCAGCAGATGATCGCCCTGGGCAAGGATCGGGCGGCGGCTCAGCAGCGCGTTGCCGTAGCGCTTGGGTGCCCCGACCGGATCGGTGGACACGAACACATACCTGTAGCCGAGTTGGCTGGCCAGCCACTGCGCCTGGTTGCGCACGTTGCGGCGTTGGATCACCTCCTGCAGCGCGATGGCATCGGGCTGCAGGCGCTTGAGTTCGGCCAGGATGGTGCGGCGGCGGCTCGGCCAGTCCTCGCGGTCATGATGCAGGTTGAAGGTGACCATGCTCATGCCTGGCGCACTGGCCACCTCAGCCACCTCAGCCGGCGCAGCGGTGGCCGCAGGCGCCACCGCCATCACTCCAACCGGCAATGCCAGGGCAATCGCCAGTCCCAGGGCGCGCACCGTCATGCGCGCCCTCGCCCCCTGTTGCTTCATCGTTACTGCCCCTTGCGTTCCGCGCGACGCACCGCGCTCGGCACTTCGATCTCGACCCGCGCCGGCAGCTGGTGCACGTGCAGTTCCTTGTTGATCCACTCGGCGGCTTCGCCATTGACCGTCGCCTCGCCCGGATCACCCGCGTACGGCCATGGCAGCACCACGCCACCGACCGGCGGCACCAGGCCCGGCTGCACCTCCAGCACCAGCTGCTTGTCGCTGCGCTGCAGCCGGTAATTCAGCTGGCCCTGCGGCGTACGCAGGCCCTGCACGGCGATGCCCTCACCCTGCAGCCATGACGACGGCACACCGGCGGCCAGCACCAGCGCATCGTCCATGTCGCGGTTGTAGGCAAACATGTCCAGCGCCGAGCGCACGAAGTCCGAAGCCACCCAAGCGTGTGGCAGGTCGCCAACAAAGAACGGCTTCCGCGGCGTACGCGAAACCACCTCGGCCCACTGGTTCCAGGCCTGCGGTGCGTGGTCCTTGAAGAAGAACTCGGTGGCCTGCCAAGCGCGATCGCGCCAGCCCAGGCGCACGAACGCGGCCACGTTGCGCCACTCGTACGGGGTGTAGTCCTTCCACTCGCGCTTGCCGTCGCGACGGGCAACGAACTCGTTCCAGTAACGTTCGAAGGTCGCCTCCAGCGCCTGCTGCGGCAACCTGCCCTGTTCGCCGCCCGGGGCCAGTGCGATGGTCGTCGACGTCGCGTCGAAGTCACCCAGCTCGGCCGAGCCCGGCAGGTAGTCAATGTTGTGCTGCTGCATGGCCGACAGCAGCGAGGCCTGCAGGTCATCACGGAACTGGTCACGCGATTCGGCGATCTGCATCGCCTCGACCTTGCCCAGCTGGGTCGCCAGCAGCGCCGCGTCCTTGTAGCCGCGCAGTGCCCAGAAGTTGTCCCAGTACGAATGCATCGGCTTGGCCGAATAGCCTTCGTGGCTGATCGAGGCCGGCATCATCCCGTAGAAGGCCGGGTTGCGTGCGCGGTTCTCCTCGGTGCGCTCGCTGGCGCGCAGCTGTTCCATGTAATTGTAGGCGCCCTGCACATGCGGCCACATCAGCTCGGTGAACGTGCTGTCACCGGTGTAGCGCCCGTACTCGGCAATGCTGTAGATCAGCTCACCGTGGCTGTCATTCTCCGGCACCGGGTCGCTGCCGCGCGCGTCGACGCAGCACGGCACCTTGCCATTCTCGAACTGATACGGCGCATACCAGTTGATATAGTCACGCACCGCATCGCTGCGGCCCATGCGCAGCAGGCCCTCGGAGATCATCGCGCCATCGCGGATCCAGCTGCGTGCATACGACCGCGTGCCCGGCTGCAGGCGTGGGCCGACGCGCGAGATCAGCATGTGCGCGACCGCGGTACGCAGGGTCTCGACCAGCGCCTGGCCAGCGGACGGCACCTGCAGCGAGACCACGCCCAGCTTCTTCCGCCATTGCTCGGCCACCTGCGCCTGCGCCTTGGCCACGTCCAGCGCCTGTGGCGCCCAGCCACCGGTCTGTGGCAGCACCACCGCCACTTCACGGCTCTGCCCAGGCTCCAGCTTGATCGTGTACATCAGCGCACCCGACGCCATGCCGGTGCTGTCCTTCACCGCCGTGGTGGCCGGGTACTTGCCGTCCGCCAGATGTATCGCATCGAGCTTGCCGTCGAACGTACTGGCAAAGCGCGCGTCCGGCACCTGCAGCGGATAGATGCGCGGCTCACCGTTGACCCGCACCAGCTGCTCGCCCACATCCAGTGAATCGATACGACTGAAGCCACCGACGGTGTTGAGGAACTGAGTGGGCGGATTGACCTGCCACGGACGGATCGCCAGCGCCAGGGTGTACTCGTGCGCGACCTTGTCCGGATTGCTCAGCCGATAGCGGCCGATCAACTGCGCGCGCTCCGGGGAGCCCTGCACGAAGCTGGTCACCGCCAGGCCAACTTTCTCATGCACCCAGTCGACGTTGGCGATCGGCAGGTAGTGATCCTGCAGCGACTGGGTGATGGCCACCTTCGACCAGTCCAGCAGCTTGCCATCGAGGCGGATGAACGGCTCAATGCTGAAGCTGCCCTTGGCCGGTTCCAGTGCGCCGTCTTCGCTGATCAGTGCCTGTTCCTGGCCGCCATCAAGGCCGAGCAGGGTCCAGTAGGGCTGTTCGCCCACATAGGCACGCGGCAGCGAGCCACGCGGCAGATCGACGGCCACCGAGGACAGGAACGCATTGGGCGTAGCGGCGAACGCCAGCGGCTTGAGCCCAATGTCACGGATGCCATAGCGCCAGTTCGGGCCGTCCTGCAGATCGAAGCGCACGTAGCGTGCATCGGTATCCGGCAGCGCCAGCCAGTCACGGCCACCGGCGCCGTTGGTCACCTCGCGCACAGTGCGCCAGTCGCGGCCATCTTCCGAGGTACGCACGGTATAGCGTCGCGCTTCCAGGTTCGGCAGCCAGTCGATCACCGCACCGCCGATCTCGCGGCTCTTGTGCAGGTCCAGGCTGATGGTCTGCTGCTTGACGCCACCGCTGATCCAGAACGTATCGCTCTTGCCATCGATCATGCGGTCCTGCAGGGCGGTTGCGGTATCGGCGATCACCGACGGCACCAGTGCCGAATCATCCTGCGGCGGCAGACCCTGCAGGGTCAGCTTGTCGAAGCACACCGTGCCGCGGCCGCCGACCTTGCTGTAGATGGTGAATTCAACCGCGGCGCTGCGCGCCATCTCCTTTTCGGGAGACGGCCCCCACGCCTTGTCGATCTGCCGACGCCGGTACTCGACCGGCGTCCATGCCTTGGGGAAGCTGTAACCGGGCCGGTTGACCCACCAGACATTGTCGCCGCTGGCATCGATCAGCTTGAACTGCAGGTCGTTGCCCGGTGAATCACCGCGCAGCTGGAACCCGAAGCGGTAATTGACCGGGTACTCGATGTTCAGCGCGCGACGGATGCCAACATAGCCGGAGACATCGTGGAAATCGTAGTCCAGGCACAGCGCGCGGCCACCGCCGGCGCCGCTGACCGGACGCAGCGAACCGCTGACCTGGTCGGACAGCACCAGCTTCCAGGCCGCGATGTCGTCGAAATCGTCCAGCACCTTCGGTGCCGGCAGCGCCGGAGGTGCGGCGATCGCCAGGGAGGTCCACAACAGGCCCAGTCCAACGGCGATCGCTCGCTTCATCCCTTGACGCTCCCCAGCAACAGACCTTGGATGTAGTACCGCTGCAGCACCAGGAACAGCGCCAGCACCGGGACCACGGTGACCACCGCGCCAGCCATCATCATTTCCACGTCCATGATGTGCTCGCGCGAGAGGGTGGCCAGCGCCACCGGCAAAGTGTAGTGCTCCTGGTCGGTCAACACGATCAGCGGCCACATGAAATCGTTCCATGCACCCATGAAGGTGAAGATCGCCAGGGTCACCAGCACCGGCTTGAGCATCGGCAGCACGATCTGGAAGAAGATGCGCAGCTCCCCTGCCCCGTCGATACGGGCCGCTTCCAGCAGTTCGTCCGGAATCGAGCGCGCGTACTGGCGCACCAGGAAGATGCCGAACACGCTGGCCAGCGCCGGCACGATCACGCCGCCGAAGCTGTTGACCAGGCCCAGCTGCTTCATCAGCAGGAACAGCGGCAGCATCGCCACCTGCGCCGGAATCACCAGCGCCGCCATCAGCACCTGGAACAGGCGCTCGCGGCCAACGAAGTTCAGCTTGGCGAAGGCGTAGCCGGCCATCGTGTTGAGCAGCAGCGAACCCAGGGTGATGCCGACCGACACCAGCAGGCTGTTGGCGAAGTTGCCGCCCATGCCGGTACGCGCGAACAACTCATGGTAGTTGCGCGTGGTCATGCTGGACGGCAGCAGCGGCGGCGGGAAATGGGTCGCCTCGCCCTGTGGCATGAACGAAACCGAGAGCATCCACAGCAGCGGTGCCAGGCTGACCAGGGCCAGCACCAGCAACGCACCATTGATCAACCACGGGTACCAGCGCGACTGGCCGATTTCACGACTCATACCAACTGCCTCTTGCGGCCGAAACGCAGCATCACGGTGGTCACCGCAAGGATGATCAGGAACAGCAGGAACGCCACCGCGGAGGCGCGTCCCAGGTTCCACCACTTGAAGCCTTCCTCGAACATGAAATACAGCACGCTGACGGTGCTCTGCAGTGGGTCTCCGCGGGTCATCACATACGGTTCGGCGAACAGCTGGAAGTAGCCGGACACGGTGATCACGCCGACCACCAGCAGCACCGGGCCGAGCATCGGCAGGGTAATGTGCAGGAACTGCTTCCAGCGCGAGGCACCGTCGATGCGGGCGGCCTCGTACAGGTCATGCGGGATGGCCTGCAGGCCGGCCAGGAAGATCACCATGTTGTAGCCGAAGTTCTTCCACACTGCGAACAGCATGATGGTCGGCATCGCCCAGTTGGGATCGCCCAGCCAGTCGATCGGGCTGATGCCCAGGTGACCCAGGCCGTAGTTCACCAGGCCGTAGCTGGTATGGAACAGGTAGCGCCAGATCACCGCCACTGCCACCAGTGTGGTCACCACCGGCGCGAACAGGGCGGTACGGAACAGCGCCTTGAAACGCGCGGCGGGCGCATTCAGCAGCATTGCTGCGCCCAGCGACACACCGATCGACAACGGCACGCCGATCAACACGAAGTAGGTGGTGTTCCACAGCGACTTCCAGAACATCGGCGTCTGCAGCAGATCGATGTAGTTGCCGAGGCCGACGAAGCGCAGGTTGCTGCTGTCGGCCAAGGCATACAGGTCGAAATCGGTCACGCTCAGCGCCAGCGCCGAGGCGACCGGCAGGCCGAAGAACATGCCCAGCACGATCAGCGAGGGACCGGCGAAAACCCAGCCGGCAAGCGAGGTACGTTTCATTGCGCGCTCCCGGCGGCCACGGCACTGCTCGATTGCGGCGACGGCACGCGCTGCTGCAGGCGTTGTTGTTCATGCATCCAGCGGCGCTTGGCCAACACCTTGTCCACACGCTGGTCCAGCTCGGCCACGGCCTTGTCCTGCGCCAGGCCACCACGCACCACCTTCTCGGTGACGATGCGCATTTCCTGCACGATGCGCTCCCACTCAAGCACCTTCGGCGTCGGCTTGACCCGCTCCAGCTGGTCACGGAACGCAGCGGCCAGCGGATCGTTGGCCAGCGACGGCGCGTTCCAGGTACTGCGGCGCGGCGGCAGGTCGCCGATGATCGAATGGAAGCGCGCCTGGATTTCGGGTCGCGACAGGAACTCGATCAGCTTCCACGACGCCTCCTTCTGCTGCGACTTGCGGAAGATCACCAGGCTGGTACCACCGGCAATACCGGCGCCCGGGCCGTCCGGACCCGGCAGCGCGGCCGTACCCCACTGCCCTTCAAGTTCCTTCGGCTGCAGCTTCTTGAACTCGCGGATGTTCCACGGGCCGGAAATGTAGAACACGTTGAAGCCGCGGAAGAACTCATCCCAGACGTTGGAGATCTGCGTCTCGGACATCTTCGGCGCCCAGCCCTGCTCGAACATGTTGGCGTAGAAGGCCAGCGTGCGACGGAAGCCCGGGCTGGCGAAATTGCCGCGGGTGTCGTCGTCGCGCAGCAACGGATCAGGCTGCTGCAGTGCCAGCGACAACTGCTGCTCGAACTCGTTGATCGGCATCAGCACCGCATAGCGGTTCGGGCCCTGCATGCGCTTGATCGCCGCCATCTGCTCGTCCCACTCCTGCCAGGTGCGCGGCGGGTGGTCGTAGCCGGCCTTGGCCAGCAGGTCCTTGCGGTAGTAGATCAGGCGGGTATCGACATACCACGGCACGCCTACCAGTTCGCCGTGGATCACATTGGTATCCCATATGCCCTGGAAATAGTCCTTCGGGTCGACCACGGACGAACGCTGCACGAACGGCTGCAGCGGCGTCAGCGCGTCCAGTTCGGCGAACTCCGGCACCCAGGTGTTGCCCAGCTGGCACACGTCCGGCAGGCCGTCCGCGGCGAACGCGGTCAGCAGCTTCTCGTGCGCGGCGGTCCACGGAATGTTCTGCACATCCACCTTGATGCCCGGATTCTCGGCCTCGAATTCATGGATCAGCTCGCTGACCAGCTCCGCCTCGCGTCCCATCGCCCAGAAGCGCACGGTGGTGGTGCCCGATTCGGTACGGGCGCAGCCGGCCACGGCCAATACGGCCAGGGCAGGCAGCGCCCAGCGGCGCAGGCGGTCGATCCAGTTCGGCATCGGGTTACTTGCCCTGGCCTGTATTGCGGTTGGCATTGTTCTTCTGTTCCTGCGCGGCAGCCGCGCGTGATTCGGCGATACCCACCGCGCGTGCCGCCGCGGCCTTTTCGTCTTTCTGCAGTTCCAGCGGCTGGAACGAACCTTCCGGTGCCAGCCAGCCACCGCTGAACCCGGCCCGTTCCAGGCCCTTGCGGATGTACGGGTTCTTCTTCATCACTTCCCAGACGAAGTCATCGCGGTAGTTGGCGATCATGGTCAGGATCGGGCCCTGGTCGATGGCGATGTAATCGCTGGCGACCCAGCCGCGATCCGGCACCAGGCGGCCGGTCTTGATCGGGATGTCGTAGTTGAAGCTGGGGTTGAACGAATCCAGGAAACCGTAGCTGGAATAGATGTAGTCGCCGTAGCGCTTGTGCATTTCCAGCGTGGCCGGGATCACCTGCTCGGGCGCGAACACCACCGAGGCGATCGCGGCGGTCGGGGCGATGGTGCCGTCATCGAAGTTCTCGCGCAGGCCGGCGCCGCGCGAGGAGTAGTGGCGGAACTGGCGCTGCTCGCCGCGGTACTCCTGGGTGGTGTTCTGCGGGCCGTCGCTGGCGGTCAGGCCCCACACATTCTCGCCATAGTCCTTCCACTGCATCGGGTTGGCGATGGCGTACTCGCGCTGGGCCAGCGCAGCCGAGCGGCTGTTGAGGAAGTAGGTGCTGCCGCGCTCGCGCATGTACGCGTCCTGGATATCGCGGAAGTCGATCCAGACATGGCTGTACTGGTGGCCGAACAGCGGGCCGAACGACAGGTATTCCTGGCCCTGGTAGACGCCCCAGTCGTTGTCGTAGGTGCGCGTCCACACCGTCCACGCATCCGGGCTGACCGGGTGCGTCGGCGAACCCAGGGCAAGGATGTAGACCATCATCGCCTCGTTGTAGCCCATCCAGTCGTGGTCGATGAAGCCGCTCTCCGGGAACCAGCCCATCGAGATCAGCGGCGCACGCTGCTGCAGCCACGGCCAGTCGACCTTCTTGTACAACGTGTCGGCGATCTGGCGGATCTCCTTCTCGCGCGGATCGTCACCGTCGTAGTACGACTGCGCGAACAGCACGCCCATCATCAACAGCGCGGTATCCACCGAGGACAGTTCAACCCAGCTGTCGTAGCGACGCCCTTCCTGCATGTCCAGAAAGTGGTAGTAGAAGCCCTTGTAGCCGGCCTTGCCGGTGCGCTGCGGCCCCATCGGCACGTCGCGGAAGAACTTCAGCGTGGTCAGGGTGCGGTCGATCGCCTGGTTGCGGCTGACCCAGCCGTTCTCGATGCCGATCGGATAGGCGGTCAGCGCGAAGCCGACCGAGGCGATGCTGGCGAACGGCCGCGACGGATAGCGGTCCGGGGTCAGGCCGTTGATCTCGTTGGTGGTATCCCAGAAGAACTGGAAGGTACGCCGCTCGATGTCATCGAACAGCGGCGGCAGCACCGGCTTCATCGGCCGCGGCGGCGCGTCGGCCTCGATCAGGATCACCGGCGGCCGCGGCTTGGCAGGTTCCTGCTGGGCCGGCTGGCAGGCGGCCACGGCCAGGCTGAACGCTGCGGCGGACAACAGATGGCGTGCCTGCATGGCGCGATTTCTCCGGTGGTCTGATCGATGGGAAAGCATACCGTCCAATGATCTGAAATCGTTTACAAGATGCGTTCTGAAAAAACCACGAAAAACGTGGTTTGACACCGCGATCATTGCCCATGCCGCTGCCGCCTGGCCGGCAGCGGCATGGGCAATGGACCGGCACGGGGCCGGCCATTGCCTTTCTTCTTCCTGCCGATGCCGCCGGCGAACCGGCGGCATCGGGGTACTGCATCAGGCGGTTCCGCTTAGAAGCGGAAGCCCACTTCGGCCTTGATCTGGCGCGGAGTACCAATGATGTCGCCGGTCTCGTTGTAGCTGACCAGCAGCTTGCCGTCGCTCTTCACGTAGTTCAGCTTGGAGAAGTTGTCGAAGTTGAGCACGTTGATGATGTCGATGCGAGCATACAGCTCGGTATCGCCGGCCAGCTTGAAGGTCTTGGTCGCCTGCAGATCCAGCGAGCGGTAGCCGAAGATCTTGCCGCCGAGCAGGAAGTGGCCATTGCCCGACGGTGTGCCGGCAGCCGGGGTCGGCATGCAGTTCGAATTGCCGGCCTGCGCGATGCAGGACCAGTCGTTACCCGGGGTCGGCGTGGCCAGGGTCAGCTTGCCACCGAAAGTGATGCCCCAGAAACCGTCATACGAGCCGGTGACCACCAGACGGTGACGCGGCGCGCCGTTGGACTTGATGGTCGGGTACTCACCGATGGTGCCGCGATCGAACGAATAGTGCTCGTTGATATTGCGGTTGTGGCGTGCATTGGTCCAGGTATAGGCGATCGAGGTGCCCCAGCCGCTCTCCTTGCTGTACGGCTTCTGCGCCGACAGCAGGATCTGGGTGGAGCGGGTCTTGATGCCCTGCTGGCCGATGATCAGGCTGCCGAAGCCCGGGATGCTGCAGCCCCACGGCTGCCCGTAGGTCGGCTCGTCAGCACCGCACAGCATCTGATTGTCGAAGAAATTGCCGTTGTTGAAACGGTTGCCCAGCGTGTAGGCGAAGCCATCGTAGGTCAGCGTGCGTGAAATCGTGGCATCGGTCAGCCATTCGCCGATCTGGTTGCTCATGCCGAGGCTGAACTGGTCGGAGTACGGCACCTTCATGTTGTTGTTCAGCAGATCGACTTCCATGCCTTCATTGCTGGTGGAACCCAGCAGTGCCTGCACGTTCTCGATGCCGTTCATCAGGTTCGGATTCCAGTCAAAGCACGGGGTCTGCCCGTACATGCAGCTGCCGGTGGCCGGGTTGCGGAAGAACACGGTCGGCTGCGGCAGTGCCAGCTTGGTGGTTTCCAGTGCCAAGTTGTCGAACAGGTCGCGATCATAGGACCGGCCGGCGCCACCATGGAACACGTGCTGCTCATCGGCGTTTACGTCATACGAGAAGCCCAGGCGCGGCTGCCAGGCATTCTTGAAATTCTTGCGATTGTGGCCGGTGCTGATGTAGTCGTTGACGTTCAGGCCACTGAGCGCCAGCGTCTGTGCATAGGTCTGGCCCGGAGGCGCATGCCTGTCCTGCGAGAACAATGCGTTCACAACCTCCGGCGGGGTCACGAAATCGGTATAGACCGGGTTCTTTTCGTAATCCCAGCGCAGGCCGATGTTCAGCTGCAGATGATCGTTGACCTGCCAGTCGTCCTGGATGAACAGACCAATCTGCTTGACCTTGGCGCGCACCTCGGACTGCACGCCGGTGACACCAGTACTGGCCTTGGTGAACTGCGCCTTGTAAGGGGTGCCGGAGGAGAAGGCAGGGTTGTCGATGGTGTAGAAGAACTGCGGATTGATCTGCGCCGCATCGGAGGCGTACAGATCAATCTGCTTGTACTTGGCGCCCATCTTGATGGTGTGGTCGCCGGCCCACTGCAGGCCGTCCAGGGTCAGGTTGTCCTCGATCGCCCAGCCCTTCTGGCCCTTCACCTGCGAGGCGAACGCATCGGCTGCGCCGATCTGGACGAGGGTCTTTTCCTGCGGGGTGTTCCGGTTCTTGTCACCAAAGTCCGGCGCGGTGTAGACGATACCGTTGCCGTAGGTCAGCGGCAGCGGATTGTTGAACGCCTCCTCATGGGTGACCATCAGCTCGTTGTAGAACCGCTCGCCGCTGTGGTTCCAGCGCAGGGCGTAGCGGCGGTCGGTGTTGTCCACCACCTTGCCGTGCACCTTGGCGGTCTGGTCACTGAACTGCTGCTGGGTTTCGTCGCGGTCCTGGAAGGTCAGTTCGATACGATCGTTGTCAGTCGGCTCGAAGTCGATCTTGGCGAAGATCAGGTCCTGCTGGAACGGCTGGCTGGCCGGGCCGAGACCCGCGAGACCATCGGCAGGCAGTTTGGCGGCCGCCGAGCTCACTGCACCGTCCGGCGCGATGGTCACCGGCAGGTCGAAGCGCTTGGCTTCATAGGTGACGAAGAAGTGGGCCTTGTCCTTGATGATCGGGCCACCCAGCGCAAAGCCGTACTCCTTCTCGGCCGAGTCTTCCTTGCTCTTGCCCGGCTGGCGTTCGGCCGGGGTCATCGCACGCATGCTTTCGTTGGTATAACGGTAGAAGGTCTCACCCTTGAACTCGTTGGTACCGGACTTGGTCGCGGCGGTGATCGCGGCGCTGGACACCTGGCCGTACTCGGCCTTGTAGTTGCCGGTGATGACCTTGTACTCACCGATGGCCAGCTGCGGGAACGGATTACCCGCGCTGCCGGACTGGCCGGAAATGCCGCCACCCTTGACGTAGCTCTTCTGGCCGACGCCATCGATGTAGACGTTGGTGCCGTCGGAGTTGGTGGCACCGCCACGCAGCGAGGTGTTGCCCTTGGCATCGCGGGTGAAGATCATGCCCGGCACCGCGTCGGCGAACTCCAGGAAGTTGCGCGAGACCTGCGGCGTGGTCTGGATCTGCTGCAGGCTGACGGTCTTGCCGACTTCGGACGTGCGCACTTCCTGCAGCAGGGTCGGTGCGACAACGTTGACGGTGTCCAGGTTGGTGGCCGCGGTCGAACCCGGGGTGCTGCTGGCGGCACCGGCGAAGTTCAGGGTAGCAGTCGAGGCCACGGTGACGGTGACCTTCTGCGACTGGCCGTTGGCGACCACGTCATAGGTGCCCGGGTCCAGGCCCATCAGCGAGTAGCTGCCATCGGCACGGACGGTGCCGCGACGGACGGTGCCGGTGGCCAGGTTGGTGGCGGTCACTTCGGCGCCGGCCTGGGCGCCGGAAACCTGGCCGCGCAAGCTGGCATTGGCCGACTGCGCCATGACGTTCGGAGCGGCAGCCAGCATCAGGCAGCTGACCAGTGCGGTACTCAGCAGCCGGCGCGCCGGCGTGCGGAAGGTGGTGTGCATCATCAACTCAATCTCCGGGTGGCGGTGACCGCTCGCGCGGTCCCTGCGATCAATCAAAAAAGAAGGAACGCCTCTGGCTTCAACGGCCCGATGGCGGAGTGGTGGAATCGCGAACTATCAAGCGGGGAACCAGGGTCTGCTTGTCCCCTGCCCCATCCGTGGAGGTGCCGTCCATCAACTGCATCAGGCGCGTCATGGCCCGATCGCCGAGCTCGGCGATGCTGACCTGCATGGTGGTCAGCGACGGGTGGACGAAACGCGCCAGTGGAATGTCATCGAAACCGGCCAGGGCGACATCAGTCGGAACACGGACACCGGCCTGCGTGAACGCGTACAGGCATCCCAGGGCCATCATGTCGTTGGCGGCGAACACGGCATCAGGCAGCGCTCCGGCTGCCAGCAACTCCTGACCGGCACGATGGCCGGAAGCTTCGTCGAAATCACCGGGCAGCTCGATGCCTTCGGCGTCACGACCGAAGGCGGCCAGCGCGTCACGGAAGCCGCGCAGGCGCTCGCGCGCGTCGAAGTTGAGATCCGGGCCAGAAATGAAAGCGATGCGACGGTGGCCAGCGTCGAGCAGATGGCGGGTCATCGCCATCGCACCGGCGTGGTCATCGATGCTCAGCACCGGGTGGTCCTGCCCGGGCAGATAGGTGTTGATCAACACCGTCGGCAACGACTGCGGCAGGTTGTCGGTCAGGAAGCCCGGGCTCTCGGCATAGGGCGAGAGCACCAGCAGGCCATCGACGCGGCCACGCATGGCACGCAGCGCCGCCCCCTGCTGTTCCTGGTCACCGTGATAGCTGGACACCAGCAGGTGCTGTCGGCGGTTGCGTGCGACATTGTCGATGCCGCGCATCAGTTCGGAGAAGAATTCGCCGTACAGGTCAGGCAGCACCACGCCCACCGTATTGGTGCGGCGGCTGCTCAGGCTGCGGGCGGCGGCGTGCGGGGTGTAACGCAGCCGGGCGGCCACCTCCAGCACAAGCTGGCGGACCGGTTCGGCGACATTTTCATGCCCGTTGAGCGCGCGGGAAACCGTAGCCACGGAGACCCGGGCTTCGCGAGCGACGTCTTTGATTGTGATAGCTGCCTTGTTCACGAAGCCGCCCTCCACGGCTTGGACCTACCAGCATTGGCGCGGAATGTAAGCGTTTCCATCTGGGCTTGTAAACAGTCCGTTAGGCGAATGTCCCGAAATGGACATGGAAATCTGTCTGCAGCGAGCCCCCGCAGGGACCCGCCAGGACAGCGTGGGACAAGGGCTCAGCCCTGTTCTGACGGGGTCTGCGCGCGGATGGACAACGCGTGGATATCGGTCTCCATCATCGCCCCCAGCGCGGCGTACACCGCGCGATGCCGGGCCAGCGGGCCCAGGCCGGCGAAGCGTTCACTGACCACATGTACGTTGAAATGGCCGCGGCCATCGCGCGCACCGGCATGGCCGGTGTGGCGATGGCTGTCGTCCTCGATCTCGAGGACGCTTGGGGCCAGTGCCTGCTGCAATGCGTCACGGATCCGTTCGATCCGTTCCGCGTTCATGGCAGGACCTTGCGGAATGGGCGCACCTGCACGCGGGTGTAGACGCCAGCGGCCACGTACGGGTCGGCATCGGCCCAGGCCTGGGCCTGCGGCAGCGACTCGAACTGCGCGATCACCACCGAGCCACTGAAGCCGGCCGGGCCCGGGTCTTCACTGTCCACCGCCGGGCACGGGCCGGCCAGCAGCAGGCGCCCCTCGTCGCGCAGCGCGTGCAACCGCGCCAGGTGTTCCGGCCGCGCCTGCAGCCGCTGCGCCAGCACGTCCTGGCCGTCATAGCCCTCAATCACATACCACACGGCATTTCCTCGCTTGCGTCGTCGGGTGCGCAGATTCTAGCCAATGCGGGCCCCGCCCCGGTCCGGCTGGACACTGGCGCGACAAAGGCTTACCCTAGACTCCATTGCACGTGGCTGGATGCAGCAGCCCGTCGGTTTCTGCGGCCAACGCAGCCCCCGGCGACCGTCCCGCTGCTTCGAACCGGATCACCTGGCCGGGCCACGTAGACGACCTCCCCGTAGTTCCGTCGCTGCCGTTTCCTGCGGCGCGTCCTGCTGTTTTACCTGTGTGGAATCGCGCCGATCCGGCGTGTCTGGTGCCTGGGGCTCCGTGGCGATGGCCCGGCGAACCCGGTGCCGCGACTGGTCCGTTGCAATCCTGATGTCCATTAGATGACTTCCGAACTCGCGCTCGACGCGAACCCGCCAACCCGGCCGCCCGCCCCCCAGCAGCAGGAAATGCCGCTGGCCGTGGTGCATGGGCAACCGGTCCTGCAGATCCCGCAGGACCTGTACATTCCGCCGGACGCGCTGGAAGTCATCCTGGATGCCTTCGAAGGCCCGCTGGACCTGCTGCTGTACCTGATCCGCCGCCAGAACCTGGATGTCCTGGACATTCCCGTTGCCGAGATCACCCGGCAGTACGTGGAATACATCACCGTGATGCGCGAGCTGCGCTTCGAGCTGGCCGCCGAGTACCTGGTGATGGCGGCGATCCTGGCCGAGGTGAAGTCGCGCATGCTGCTGCCGCGCCCGGTCAGTGACGAAGGCGATGAGGCCGACCCGCGCGCCGAGCTGGTGCGCCGGCTGCAGGAGTACGAACGCTTCAAGCAGGCTGCCGAGGACATCGACGCCCTGCCCCGCCAGGACCGCGACACCAGCCTGGCCCACGCCTTCATGCCCGAACGCGCTGCGGTGAAGCTGCCGCCGCCGGTGGACCTGAAGGAGATGCTGCTGGCCCTGCACGACGTGCTCAAGCGCGCCGAGCTGTTCAGCGGTCACGCCATCAAGCGTGAGGCACTGAGCGTGCGGCAACGCATGGGCGAAGTGCTGGGACGCCTGGAAGATGGCAAGTTCTATCGTTTTGAAGGGCTGTTCACGGCCGAAGAAGGCAAGCTGGGCGTGCTGGTCACGTTCCTGGCGGTGCTGGAACTGGCCAAGGAACAGCTGCTGGACATCGTCCAGGAAGAACCGCTGGCGCCGATCTACGTGAAATCGCTGGCCGCCGGCAACACCAATGCCCCGCTGCAGTTCAGCAGCGAGTTCGACGACAACGACGCCGCCAATGCAGACGAGTGAGCGCTGACTGCCGATGGATCAATTGCTGATCAACCGCATTGTCGAGGGTGCCTTGCTGGCCTCCAGCCAGCCGCTCACCCTGGCCCAGCTGAAAGACCTGTTCCCGGAAGAGGAACCGGCACCGCCGGGCAGCATCGAACGTGCGCTGGAGCGCCTGCGCGAAGCCTGCGAAGGCCGCGGCGTGGAACTGGTCGAGGTCGCCTCCGGCTTCCGCTACCAGGTCACCGGCGAAGTGCATGGCTGGATCAGCCGGCTGTGGACCGAACGCAAGACCCGCTACACCCGTGCCACCCTGGAAACCCTGGCGCTGATTGCCTACCGGCAGCCGATCACGCGCGGCGAGATCGAGCAGGTGCGCGGTGTGGCGGTCAGCAGCAACATCATCCAGGCGCTGGAAGAACGCGAGTGGATCCGCGTGGTGGGCCACCGCGACGTGCCCGGCAAGCCGGCACTGTTCGGCACCACCAAGGGCTTCCTGGACTACTTCGGCCTGAAGCGCCTGGACGAGCTGCCGCCGTTGTCGGAACTGAAGGACCTGGGCGAGCTGGAGCCGCAGCTGGCCCTGGACCGAGACGCACCGGCCGCCGCCAGTGCCGACGGTCCGGACATTTCGGCTGGCGCCGATGGCGCTGCCGCGAACGATGACGCCGGCCTGGCCGGCAGCGACACCCCTGATTCCGCTGACGCAGCTGCTGCGCCGGCCACCGATGAGCAAGCACCTTCGCCCCTCGATGATGGGCACCCCGATTCCGCGCCGGGCGAGCGCGCGGTGCCAGTGAACGAACGCGAAGACAACGCCGTCGCGACGACGACCGTGGCTGTTGACCAAGCCGATTCCGAACCAGAGGCCGACCTCGAAACCGTCGGCCGGAGCAAAACTGATGAGTGACACCCCTCGCAAGCTGTCGTTGAACAAGCTCTCGCTCAAGCGCGAAGCCACCTCCGAACAGTTCAAGTTGGAAGAACGCCTGCACAAGGTGCTGGCCCAGGCGGGCCTCGGCTCGCGCCGCGCGCTGGAACAGCGCATCGCCGAAGGCCTGGTCAAGGTCAACGGTGAAGTCGCGCAGACCGGCATGTCGGTCAAGAGCGGCGACAAGATCGAGCTGGATGGCCGCGGCTTCGTCGCCACCGCCCTGGCCGAACCGTCGCGCGTGCTGGTCTACAACAAGCCGGAAGGCGAAGTGACCACCCGCGAAGACCCCGAAGGCCGCCCGACCGTGTTCGAATCGCTGCCGCCGCTGAAGGGCGCGCGCTGGATCGCGATCGGCCGCCTCGACATCAACACCACCGGCCTGCTGCTGGCCACCACCGACGGTGAACTGGCCAACGCCATGATGCACCCGTCGTTCGAGGTCGAGCGCGAGTACGTGGTGCGCGTGCGCGCCCCGGAAGGCGAGGAGAAGGTCTCCGACGCCATCGTCGACCGCCTCGCCCGTGGCGTGGCGCTGGAAGACGGCCCGGCCAAGTTCGACGAGATCGAACGCATCGGCGGCACCGACTCGCACGACTGGTTCCGCGTCGTGGTGAAGGAAGGCCGCAACCGCGAAGTGCGTCGCCTGTGGGAGTCGCAGGGCTGCCAGGTCAGCCGCCTGAAGCGCACCCGCTACGGCAAGGTGAGCCTGCCGCGCGAACTGGCCCGTGGCCATTCGGTGGAACTGGGCACCACGCAGGTGGAAGCTCTGCGTGCGCAGCTGAAGCTGGAAGAAGGCGCGCCGTCGGCACTGACCCTGCAGCCGGTGATCGGCCAGCGCCGCGCCGCCAAGACCACCGTGCGCGTGCGCGAAGGTGGCCGTGGCAATGCCTACGTCAATGGCCACAACACGGCCGATGAAGGCCGCGAGCTGCGTCGTTTCGACAACGTCCGCGAGGACCGCGGCCGTGGTCGCGGCGGCAAGGGTGGCGGCTTCAAGGGCGGCCTGACCGTCAGCGGTGAAGCGGCGGCCAAGCAGTCGCAGAAGCCGTTCAAGCAGCGCGCGCCGAAGAACGACCGCTCGCTGCCGGAAGGCAACCCGGCCGCGTTCCGTACCTGGTACGTGCCGGACGGCGTCAGCACCGGCCCGAGCGGCCACCGCAATGCTGGTCCGGGTGCACGTGGCCCGGGTGCACGTGGCCCGGGCGCGGGCGGTCAGGGCCGTCCGTACGGCAAGCCGAAGGGTCCGGGCGCTGGCGCCGGTGGCGGCCAGGGCCGTGGCGGCTTCGGCGGCGAAGGCCGCGGCGGTGCAGGCGGCCAGGGCCGTCCTGCCGGTGGCGGCAACCGCT
>NZ_RAUX01000024.1 GCF_013464485.1 Stenotrophomonas maltophilia | reverse complement strand
GCCCGGGCGGTAACCGCGGCCCCGGCGGTCCGGGTGGCAGCCGTGGCCCGGGTGGCCCCGGCGGCAACCGCGGTCCGGGCGGCCCGCGCCGCAGCGGCCCGCGCGGCGGCTGATCAACGACCCGACTGAAATGAAAAACCCCGGCTCCGGCCGGGGTTCTTCTTTAAAAAGGGGACGGAGGGGATTAAGTCGCTTTCGCCCCTTCGACACACACGCGGTGGCAAAAACGACTTAATCCCCTCCGTCCCCTTTTGCGTGGCGCTGGAACGCGGCGGGCGTGGTGCCGGTCATGCTGCGGAAGAAGGCGATGAACGGACTCTCTGCGGAGAAGCCGGTGTCCTGCGCCGCATGCGCGACGCGATGGCCGAGCAGCAGCAACTCCATGGCCCGCATCAGGCGCCATTGCTGGCGCCAGGCCTGGTAGCCCATGCCGGTGTCACGCTGCATCAACCGGCCGACGGTGCGCACACTCAAACCCGCACGCGCAGCCAGCTCCGCAAGTTCGGGCGGAAGCTGTTCGGCCGGAGGCAGGCAGCACGCGATCCGTGGATCGCGCGGCAAAGGCAGGTCCATCGGCGCCACCGGTGCAGCGGCGATTTCCAGCACGCACAACGCCAGTTGATGGTGTGCACGCGGCGACCGCCAATCATGGTCGAACGGAGCCTGCGCGATCGGTTCCAGCAACGCCTGCAGCAGCGGACCGACGCCGATGATCGCCGGCTGTGGGGGCAGCTGGGTCGACAGGGTGGCATCGAAGTACAACGAACGGTAATCGACCGCCTGGCGCATCTGCGCGCGATGGCGCAGCCCTCCCGGAATCCACGCCGCGCGCGCGGGCGGCAGCAGGCTGATGCGATCACCGTAGGTCAGTCGCGTACAGCCCCGCCGGGTATACAGCAACTGCGCGCGTGCATGCTGGTGCCAACCCGAATCGTGATCCGCCAGTGAGGCCGCGATCCCCAGCACCGGAGCACTCCAGGCATCGGCGTCGAAGTGCGCCTCCGGCTGCAACCAGGCCATGTCTGATTTCATATATTCAATGACAGGATGGACAGGGTGCGCCATTGCGGGCGCGACCACAATGCGCGGCCCTGTTCCTGGAGCGCCCGCATGTCGCGCCGCCTGTTGTTGCTCACCATTGCACTGCTGATGTTCCCGCAGCTGGCACAGACCCTGTACAGCCCGGCCCTCGCCGATCTGGCCGAGCGTTTCGCCTTGCCGCCGAGTGCCGCCAGCCAGGCCATGAGCCTGTACTTGTTCGGCTTCGCTGCAGGCGTGCTGCTGTGGGGCAGGCTTGCCGATCGTATCGGCCGTCGCCCCGCCCTGTTCGGCGGCCTCGGCGTCTTCGCCGTGGCTGCACTGGGCGGCCTGATGGCTGACAGCTTTGGCCAGGTGCTTCTGGCCCAGGCGTTGGCCGCAGTCGGCGCCGCCGCCGCCTCGGTCGTCACCCAGACCGTGCTGCGCGATCACCTGCAGGGGCCGGCGTTGGCGCATGCATTCTCCTGGATCGGCATGGCCCTGGCCCTGAGCCCAGCCATCGGCCTTGCGCTGGGCACGCTGCTGGTCACCGCCAATGGCTATGCCGGCGTACAGTCCGGCCTGCTGATGATTGCTGCACTGCTGGCAGTCGCATGCCTGGCAGGTCTCCGCGAAAGCCATCCTGCACAGATCCCGCGCACGCCCCTGCTGCCACTGCTGCGTCAACTGCTCTGCGACCGTTGGATCTGGTCGCACGCGCTGCTGGTAATGGCCTTCAACGTGGCAATGTACAGCTGGTACGCACTTGGCCCCTTCGTGTTCGCTCGCCTGCAGTGGCCCGCCAGCTGGTTTGGTGCCAGTGGCGCGGTACTGGCCTTGGGCTCGGGACTGGGCGCCTGGGGCAATGGTCATCTGCTGCGTGCTGGCGTTGCCTCCGCCACGCGCGTCCGCATCGCTTCAGCGCTCGTTCTTGGCGGCGGCGTGCTTTCCGCACTGCTGCATGGCCATCCGCTGGTGGTGCTCGCGATGCTGCCGGTCGTTGCCGGCTTCGGCCTGGCCATTCCCAATGTGCTCGGTCAGGCGCTGCGGAGCTATCCGCATTGTCTCGGCAGCGCAGGCGCGCTGTTCGGCCTGCTCTACTACCTGTTGATCGGCGGCGCGATGGCGGTCGTCGGCGCCTTGCAGCAGTTGGCACCCACCCTCATCGTCTGCGGCATGCTGGCGATGTGGCTGCAGGGGCGGCTGAGCACTGACAACCCGGGATGATCTCCCCTTGATCACAGCGAGGACGTCCGGCATCGCCGGCAATGGCCCCGGGGACACTGCCCCAGGGCACGGAGGAGCGGACAGCCGGCTACTGGACGTTGATCACTTCATCCATCGGCGCAAGAAAGTTGCCGGCATTGTTGCGCGACGCCGAAATCACATAGGTACCAGGCGTTGCGATGGTTGCAGTGCAGTGACGGATCGGCGTGTTGTTGCCACCATCGTAATTGTCATTGGTGCGGCACAGGAACTGGCCATTGGCATACACCGAAAAATTGCTTGTGCCATCTACCCTGCCGCCGCCGGTAATGTAGATTTCGGACGGCGAGCCGGCCACGCGCGGCAAGGTACCGATCTCGAACCGGGACGTCACGGGGTGTGGAAGCAGGCTCGGGCAGGACACCACGATTCCGCTGTCGGACAGGCAGACTTCGGCTTGGGCGATGGTGGGCGCGGCCATCAAGGCCACAAGCAGCACGGACGTTCTGAACTCCATTCCAGCGTCTCCAGATGATCCCAGCAGAATGACTGGGACGTTCCTGTTATTCATGGCGCGGTTACTGCAGGATCAAGAAAACGTAAATCCATGCACAAGGTGCGGCCGTGGAACGCAGCCGAACCTAGGCCAGCCGGGGCATTGCATGCTTTCGCGGCTGCTGGCGCAGACCATTTCAATATGACCTGATGTCAATGATGGATGCCCACCACCGCGCGACACGGGCGCGTGGTTTCTCCGTACTCACCACATCACTAGGAATTGCTGCAAACGCAAGGCACTGTGCGCCACGTCCGGATTTCACATCCGGGGTCTGGCTATCGTGCGCGCTCCTTCAGACAAGGCAGATGCCCATGATCACCATCACCGCCGAACAGGCCCGCGCCAATGCCGACGCAGCCAAGCGCCCGATCGAACAGTTCTATCGTGATCTCGACAATGCAATCCAGGTCGGCTCGGATAGCGGCCGCCGCTATATCGTGTTCGGCTTCAGCCAGGTAATGGCCAGCCAGCAGCTCGTCGAAGACGTGACCGCACAACTGCTGAAGAATGGCTTCGGCGTCGAACGATTGCTGAGCGACGCCGAGCAGCACTACATCCGCATCAGCTGGGGATTGGCTGAGCTGCCGCGACTCAGCGTCGGCTGAGGGTAAACGCGGTGCCGTCCACACCCAGGTCCCAGCCCTTGCCGGTACCGGATAGCGCCAACGAGATATCACCCTTGGTCATCACCTGCGCGTTGCTGGACTTCACTGCACCGGCATGCGCACCGATCGAGGCGTAGGTGCCGAGCAGCTCGTTGACGCTGACCGCACCGGTGAAGCTGCCACGACCGTTGGTGATCTTCGACTTGCCAACAGTCAGGCCGCCGCCCTTCATCTGGATGCGTACCGGCATGCTGGCGCCATTGCTGCAGGTGACCGTGCCATTACCCGAGGCGGTCTTGTAGATCAGCGACCAGCCGGACAGGTTGTAGCGCAGCTGGCAGTCGAGGTTGCCAGCGGCATGCGCGGCCGGGGCCAGCGTTGCAGCGGACAGGGCCAGCAGCAGGGCGAAGGACGTGTTCATGGCAGGACTTCCAGTTCGGTCGGACTGCCTGTGAATCTAGCAGCGCGCGCGTGCAGGTTGGATGCAGGCGCGCGCCGCTGCGTGGCAGGCATTCAGCCGCCGTCGTGCCGTTTCAGGCCTGCTCGTCCAGGTGGAAGGCATCGGCATCGAGCATCGCCGGGAAGCGCGCGCGGTGCGCGGCCAGCGCCTCGGCTGAGATGGTGGTGGTCACCACCTGCTCACACTCGCGGATCTCCACCTGCGGCTGGCCAAGGAAATCGAGAACCGCGCTGTCGCCGGCGTAATGCAGCTGGTTGCCATCGACGCCGACACGGTTCACCGCCGCCACGAAGCACAGGTTCTCGATCGCACGTGCACGCAACAGTGTCTTCCACGCATAGGCGCGTGCCGACGGCCAGTTGGCAACGAAGATCTGCAGGTCGAAATCCAGCTGCTGCGGACGCTCCACGTTGTAGCGGTTGCGGCAGAACACCGGGAAACGCAGGTCGTAGCACACCTGCGGATTGATCCGCCAGCCCTTCCATTCCACGCTCAGGCGGTCGCGACCGGCAGCATAGCGCTCGTGCTCGCCGCCGTAACGGAACAGGTGGCGCTTGTCGTAGTACTGCAGGTTGCCATCGGGCGTGGCGAACAGCAGGCGGTTGTAGACGCCTTCGCCATCACGCAACTGCACACTGCCGATCACCGCCGCGTTCAAGGCCGTGGCCTGCTCGCGCACCCAGGCCACAGTCGGGCCGTCCATGCCTTCGGCCTGGGCGATGGCTTCGTTGGAGAAGCCACTGGTGAAGGTCTCCGGCAGGATCACCAGATCGGTGGTGCCGGCCAGCGGTGCCAGCAGCGCGCCGTAGTACTCACGGTTGCCCGCCGGGTCATGCCAGCGGGTGTCGCCCTGGACGAGGGAAATTCGCAGGTCCTGCATGGTCACTGCTCCGCTCACAGCAGGCGCAGGCGTTCGATCGCCGCGTCCATCGTTGCTTCATTCTTGGCGAAGCACAGGCGCACCAGGCGCTGGCCGGCCGGCGGGTTCTCGTAGAACGGCGACAGCGGAATGGCAGTGACGCCCTTCTCGATGGTCAGCCACTTCACGAACTCGTGGTCCGGCAGGTCGCTGATGGCCGAGTAATCGACCAGCTGGAAGTAGCCACCCGGGACCGGCAGCGCCTTCAGGCGGGTACCAGCCAGCTGCTCGCGGAAGCGATCGCGCTTGGCCTGGTAGAACGCCCCCAGTTCCAGGTGGTGCTCCGGCTCGTCGCGGATCATCGCGGCGAAACCGTACTGTGCCGGGCCGAAGCTGGTGAAGGTGTTGTACTGGTGCACCTTGCGGAACTCGGCAGTCAGCGCCGGCGGCGCGATCGCGTAGCCGATCTTCCAGCCGGTGCAGTGGTAGGTCTTGCCGAAGCTGGAAATGACGAACGCGCGCTCGCGCAGTTCCGGGTAGCGCAGCGCCGATTCATGGCGACGGCCGTCATAGATGATGTGTTCATACACCTCATCGGAAATCAGGTAGATCTGCGTGCCACGCAGCAGCTCGGCCAGTGCCTGCATGTCCTGCGCCGACAGCATCGCGCCGGACGGGTTGTGCGGGGTGTTGACGATCAACATGCGGGTGCGCGGGGTGATCGCCGCACGCACGCCGTCCCAGTCGACGGCAAAGGTCTGCGGATCCAGCGACACATGCACGGCCTTGGCACCGGCCAGATCGATCGCCGGCTCATAGCAGTCATACGCCGGGTCGAGCACGATCACTTCTTCGCCGGCACGCACCACGGCGTGGATGGCGTTGAAGATGGCCTCGGTACCGCCACTGGTGACGGTGATCTCGCTGTCCGCATCGACCTGCGCGCCGTAGCAGTCCAGCGCCTTCTGCGCGATGGCCTGGCGCAGCGGCGCCACGCCGGTCATCGGCGGGTACTGGTTCAGCCCGGCGGCCATCGCCCTGGCGGTCTCGTCGATCAGGCGCTGCGGCGCGGAAAAGTCCGGGAAACCCTGGCCCAGGTTGACCGCGCCGTGTTCGGCGGCGAGCTGGGACATCACGGTGAAGATCGTGGTACCGACCTTGGGCAGCTTGGTGTTGGGTTGCATCGGCCTGGGGGATATGGGGAGACAGGCCCCTGAGTTTACGCAATCCCTGCTTCGGTAGTGCCGGCCGCDGGCCGGCACCCCTGGGACGATATGCGACGCTGGGTCGCATCTGCCGGCCAGCGGCCGGCACTACCATCGGCATTCACCGCTACAATTGCCGCCGCACTCCGGCATGAAGACCTTTGCCCCTTGAACACCCCTGCATTGCTGGCCGCCAGCGGCCTGAGCTTCTCCCGCAATGACGAGCCGGTGTTCGGCCCGCTGGACTTCCATGTGGACGCCGGTGAAGCGCTGCTGGTGCAGGGCGGCAACGGCGCCGGCAAGACCACCCTGCTGCGCGTGCTGGCCGGCCTGTCCCGGCCCGGCGCCGGCCAGGTGCGCATCGACGGCAAGCCGGCCAGCAATGCAGAGCGCGCGCGCTATGTCGCCTACCTCAGCCATCTGCCGGCCCTGAAGCCGGACCTGGATACGCTGGAGAACCTGCACTTCCTGTGCGGCCTGCACGGGCGCCGCGCGCGCCAGATGCCGGGCAACGCGCTGGCCATCGTCGGCCTGGCCGGTCATGAGGACACCCTCGTTCGGCATCTGTCGGCCGGGCAGAAGCGGCGGCTGGCACTGGCACGCATCTGGCTGTCGCCGGCGCCGCTGTGGCTGCTCGACGAACCCTACGCCAACCTCGACCTGGAGGGCATCACCCTGGTCAACCGGATGATTTCCGCGCACCTGCGCGCCGGTGGCGCGGCGCTGGTCACCACCCATGGCGCCTATGCCGCGCCGCCGGTGCGCACCCGCCAACTCGACCTCGGCGGTGCCGCATGATCGCGCCAGGCACCGAACCGGGCCTGTGGCAGACCGCAGGCGCCCTGCTCAAGCGCGACCTGCGCCTGCTCTGGCGCCGCCGCGGCGATGCGCTGCAGCCGCTGCTGTTCGCGGTGCTGGTGGTGGTGCTGTTCGCGCTGGCGCAGGGCCGTGAGCCGCAACTGCTGGCCGTCACCGCAGGCGCAGTGCTGTGGCTTGCGGTGCTGCTGGCCGGGCAACTGTCGCTGGATTCACTGTTCCGCTCCGATGCCGAAGACGGCTCGCTGGAACAATGGCTGCTGGCGCCGGTGCCGCTGGCCTGGCTGGTGCTGGTGCGCGTGCTACTGCACTGGGCCACCACCGCGCTGCCGTTGATCGTGGTCAGCCCGTTGCTGGCCGAAATGCTGCATCTGCCGCATGACCAGCTGCCGCTGTTGCTGGCATCGTTGCTGCTGGGAACACCGTTGCTGAGCCTGATCGGTGGCGTGGTCGCCGCGCTGACCGTAGGCATCCGGCGCTCTGGTATTCTCGTGGCGTTGCTGTCGTTGCCGCTGTACGTGCCGGTGCTGGTGTTCGGCGCAGGCAGCCTGGCGGCGGCCGGGCGCGGCCAGGATCCGGTCGGTGCGCTGCTGATGCTGGGCGCCGGCCTGCTGGTCGCACTGGTGCTGGCACCGCTGGCCACCGCCGCTGCAATACGCATTTCTCTGAGTTGACCGAGCTGAGAGCCAATCCACCCCTGCTGGATAGCCGCCACGCATGAATCCGATTGTCCGCTGGTTCCACCAACTCGGTTCGCCCCCCACGTTCGACCGATTCGCTGCCCGCTGGTCGCGGGTGTTCTACCTCGCCGCGGTGCCGGTGCTGCTGGTCGGCATGTGGCAGGCGCTGCTGGTGGTGCCGCCGGAAGCCCGGCAGCTGGACAGCTTCCGCATCCTCTACATTCACGTGCCCAGCGCCTGGATGAGCCTGTTCGTGTTCGCGCTGATGGCGCTGTATGCCGCCATCGCACTGATCTGGCGGATCAAGGTCTGCGAGATCCTGGCCATGGCCTGCGCGCCGATGGGCGCCGGTTTCACCCTGATCACCCTGCTCACCGGCAGCATCTGGGGCAAGGGCACCTGGGGCACCTGGTGGGACTGGGACCCGCGCATGACCAGCGAGCTGGTGCTGCTGTTCCTGTACCTGGGCGTGATCGGCCTGTACCACGCCATCGAAGACCGCCGCAGCGCCGCGCGCGCAGCCGGGCTGCTGGCCATCGTCGGTGTCAGCCTGCTGCCGGTGATCCGCTACTCGGTGGACTGGTGGGGTGGCCTGCACCAGCGCCAGTCGATCAACGTGTTCGGCGAATCGGCGATCAGCAGCGCGATGATCGCGCCGCTGTGGTGGATGGTGATCGGCACCAAGTTCTGGTTCGCCGGCTCGGTGCTGGCCAAGGCGCGCGCCGACAACCTCGACCGCGAGGCCGGCAAGGCCTGGGTCGGTGGCCGCGTCGATGCAGAGCGCCCGGCCCGGGAGGCCCAGCCATGACCCACCTGCCCTATGTGATCGGTGCCTACGCCGTGTTCGTGCTGGTGCTCAGCGCCGATGCCCTCGGCTCGTGGTTGCGCCTGCGCGTGGCGCGCCGCCTGGCACTGGCCCGGCAGCAACGGCAGCAGACCCGCGCCGGCAAGCAGGACGCAGCGGCCTCGCTGCCGACGGAGCTGGAACGATGACCCCGGTGCAGCGTCGCCGCCTGGTCTGGGTACTGCTGGCCCTGCTTGCCTCCGGCCTGGCCACCGCACTGGTGGCGATGGCTTTGGAGCGCAACATCGCCTACCTGTACACGCCTGCCGAAGTGCTGCGCGGCGATGTCGATGCACAGACGCGCTTCCGCTTGGGTGGCATGGTGGTGAAGGGATCCTTCAACCGCCCGGTCGGCTCGCTGGAGGCACGCTTCGAGGTGACCGACGGCGATGCACAGCTGCCCGTGACCACCTCGCGGATCCTGCCGGACATGTTCGCCGAAGGCACTGCGGTGGTCGCCAGTGGCCGCCTGCAGGACGGCGTGTTCGTCGCCGACGAAGTGCTGGCCAAGCACGATGAAAAGTACGTGCCGAAGGAAGTGGCCGACAAGATGGGCGATGCCCATCGCAAGCACGACGTGCCCGTGACGGCACCCGAGGTGCGCTGAGTGCTGCCCGAACTGGGTCAGATCCTGCTGTTGTGTGCGTTGCTGGCCTCGCTGTTGCAGGCCGGCCTGCCGCTGGTCGGCGCGCATCGCAACAACCCGGCGTGGATGGCGGCGGCACGGCCGGCGGCCTTCGCGCAGCTGCTACTGCTCGCCGGTGCCTTCGCGGCGCTCACCGCCGCATTCGTGCAGCAGGACTTCTCGGTGCGCTACGTGGCCGAGAATTCCAATTCGCTGCTGCCGCTGATCTACCGCTATTCGGCGGTATGGGGCGCGCATGAAGGCTCACTGCTGATGTGGGCCCTGGTGCTGGCATTGTGGACCGGCGCAGTGGCGCTGTTCTCCCGGCACCTGCCAGCACCGGTGCAGGCGCGCGTACTGGCGGTGATGGGCATCGTCAGCGTCGGCTTCCTCGCCTTCCTGATCTTCACCTCCAACCCGTTCCTGCGCCTGAACCCGGCGCCGCTGGAAGGCCGCGATCTCAACCCGCTGCTGCAGGACCCGGGCCTGATCATCCATCCGCCGATGCTGTACATCGGTTACGTGGGCTTTGCGGTGCCGTTCGCATTCGCAGTGGCGGCGCTGCTGGAAGGTCGCGTGGATGCGCGCTGGCTGCGCTGGACGCGTCCCTGGACCAACGTCGCCTGGGGCTTCCTGACCCTCGGCATCGCGCTGGGCAGCTGGTGGGCCTACTACGAGCTGGGCTGGGGTGGCTGGTGGTTCTGGGACCCGGTGGAGAACGCCAGCTTCATGCCATGGCTGGTCGGTGCGGCACTGATCCACTCTCAGGCCGTCACCGAAAAGCGCGGCACCTTCGGCAGCTGGACGCTGTTGCTGGCAATTGCCGCCTTCGCGCTGTCGCTGCTGGGCACCTTCCTGGTCCGATCCGGTGTGCTGACCAGCGTGCATTCGTTCGCCGCCGATCCCTCGCGCGGCCTGTTCATCCTGGTGTTCCTGTCGATGCTGGTCGGTGGCAGCCTGCTGCTGTACGCGCTGCGCGCCAGCCAGCTGAGCGTGGACGCCGATGATCCACGCCGTGGCTTCACTGCCACCTCGCGCGAGACCCTGCTGCTGGCCAACAACCTGCTGCTGGCCACTGCCTGCGCGATGGTGCTGCTCGGCACGCTGTACCCGCTGCTGGCCGATGCGCTGTCGCTGGGCAAGATCTCGGTAGGGCCGCCCTACTTCGGCAGCCTGTTCCTGCTGCTGATGACACCGATGATCCTGCTGCTGCCGTTCGGCCCGCTGGTGAAGTGGCAACGCGACCAGCCCTCGCGCTCGTTCGCGCTGCTGGCACCCTGGCTGGGGCTGGCGGTGCTGCTGGGCGCGCTGGCCTGGTGGCAGGCGCCGCAGAACGGCTGGAAGGCCGGTCTCGGTGTCGCCGCCGCGGTCTGGGTCGGGTTCGGTACCGCACGCTTCGTCTGGCAGCGACTGCGCGGCAACGGCCGCTTCACCGCCGAAATGCTCGGCATGATCGTTGCCCATGCCGGGATCGCCGTGTTCCTGGCCGGTGCACTGCTGGTGGAAGCCTTGAATGTGCAGCGCGAAGTGGCGCTGGCACCTGGCCAGCAGCTGGTGGTCGGCCGCTACGAAGTGCGCTTCGAGGGCGTGGATCACCGCGAAGGTCCCAATTTCATCGCCGACCGCGGTCATCTGCGGGTGTTCCGCAACAGCCGCGAACAGGCCCTGCTGCATCCGGAGAAGCGCCAGTACGCCAGTGGTGGCCAGGTGATGACCGAGGCCGGCATCGATGCACGCTTCGATGGCGATGTCTACGTGGCATTGGGCGAGCCGCTGGGCAACAATGCATGGGCGGTCCGGGTGCACATCAAGCCGTTCGTGCGCTGGATCTGGCTGGGCGCGCTGCTGATGGCCCTGGGCGGATTCATCACCGCCGCCGACCGCCGTTTCCGTCGTCCGTAGGAGTTTCCATGTCCGAGTCCCCCGCCCCGCGCCCCTCCCGCCCGCTGCCGCCGGTAGCCATCGTGATCGGCGTGCTGTTCTTCTTCGGCCTGCTCGGGCTGATGATCTACGGGGTGATGAAATCGGGTGATCCGCAGCGCGACGTGCTGCCCTCGGCGCTGATCGACAAGCCGGCGCCAGCGTTCGCGCTGCCGGTGCTGCACGACCCGGAAATGATCGTGCACAGCGACGAACTGCGCGGCGCGCCTTACCTGTTGAACGTGTGGGGCAGCTGGTGCGCGGCCTGCCGCGAGGAACACCCGGTGCTGACCCGTTTCGCCGAGAGCAAGCGCGTGCGCGTGATCGGCTACAACTGGAAGGACGAGCCGACCGATGCCCTGCACTGGCTGGAGCAGCTGGGCAACCCGTTCATGGTCGTGCTCAGCGACGTGGAAGGCCGCACCGCGATCGACTGGGGCGTGACCGCTGCACCGGAGACCTTCCTTGTCGACGGCAGCGGCATCGTGCGCTGGAAGTACAGCGGTGCGATGACCCAGCGCGTGGTCGACGAGAAGCTGATCCCGGCGCTGGAAAAGATCGAGAAGGCCCAGGGCAATGCCGGCAGCACGCTGCACACGGCGCCCTGAGCCCATGCGCTGGCTGCTGGCGTTGCTGCTTCTGATGCTGCCGCTGGCCGCGGTGGCACAGCAGCCGCTGCACGATCCGCAGCCGCTGCAGTTCCGCGATGGCGCCGAAGAACGCCGCTTCCATGACCTGGCCGCGCAGCTGCGCTGCGTGCAGTGCCAGAACCAGTCGCTGGCCGATTCCAACGCGCAGATCGCGCAGGATCTGCGCCGCGAGGTGCTGCAGCTGATGCAGCAGGGCCACGACGATGCACAGATCAAGCAGTTCCTGGTCGCCCGCTACGGTGAGTTCGTGCTCTATCAACCACCGTTGCAGCCGGGCACCTGGCTGCTGTGGGGCGGTCCCCTGCTGATGCTCGGCGCCGGTGCACTGGTGGTGCTGGGCATTGTCCGCCGTCGTGGCCGTACGGTCGGCGCAGCACCGGCCGGCAAGGCCGATGAAGGAGACGGATGGTGAGCCATTGGCTGCCGGCGCTGGCCGGTCTGGTTGCTGCGCTGATGGCAGCGCTGGTGCTGTGGCCGCTGCGCCACCACGGTCGTCGCGGTTTCGTGGTCGGCGTGTTCGCACTGGGCGTGGCCGGTGCCTGCCTGTATCTGCTGGTCGGTGATCCGCGTGCAGCACAGGTCCAACCGGCGCCGTCGGTAGCCACCCTGCGCGATGGCGTGCAGGCCCTGCAGGATGCACTGAAGCGTGACCCACAGCGGGCCGATGGCTGGGCGCTGCTGGGCCGGTCGCAGGCCGAACTGGGCAAC
Source organism: Stenotrophomonas maltophilia (assembly GCF_013464485.1). Lineage (GTDB taxonomy): Bacteria > Pseudomonadota > Gammaproteobacteria > Xanthomonadales > Xanthomonadaceae > Stenotrophomonas > Stenotrophomonas maltophilia_AW. The sequence continues at coordinate 62,834 of NZ_RAUX01000024.1, read as the reverse complement.
GCCGCAGCCGCGGCGGACGCCTTCGCGCGTGCCGCCGCTCTCGCCCCGGAAGACCCAGGCGTGCTGGTGGAAGCGGCGCAGGCACGTGCGCAGGCCGATGCCGGCAAGCAGTTCGATGACACCGCGATGGCCTGGTTGCAGCAGGCGCGTGCACAGGCACCCGATGCCGAACGCGCCAGCTGGTTGCTGGGCATCGCCCTGCGCCAGCGCGGAAAGAATGCCGAGGCCGCGGATGTGTGGAGCGGCCTGCTGCCACGGCTTGAGCCCGGCGCCGCGCAGGCGCTGCAGGCGCAGATCGCCATCGCCCGCGAAGCCGCAGGCCTGGCACCCGATGCCGCTCCTGCGGCACCAGCGGCGCTGCTGCAGGTACGCGTGCAGCTGCCTGCGCTGAAGAATGCCGAGTGGCCGGCCAGCACCCAGGTATTCGTGCTGGCCCGCGCCGTGGGTGGACCGCCGATGCCGGTGGCCGCACGCAAGCTGCCGCTGGCCGGTTTCCCGGCCACGGTCGGGCTGGGCGACGGTGACAGTCCGATGCCAACCGCGCCATTGTCCGCACATCGCGAAGTGGAAGTGCTGGCACGCATCTCGCGTACCGGTAGCGCCAACCGCAGCGAGAGCGACCTGCAGAGCATCCCGGTGAAGGTGAGCCTGCCGCATGACGGCGTGGTGGAGCTGCGGTTTCCGTAACGCACCGCGCGGTAGTGCCGGCCGCTGGCCGGCAACCACGCAGGCGCATCAAGGTTCATGAGGTTGCCGGCCAGCGGCCGGCACTACCGTGTCGATCGCCGATGGAAACCAGCATGTCGCCAGCTGCACGTCCGGCCCAGCTAGAATGCCCGCATGACTGAATTCATTCCGCCCGGCACCCGTTTCCATGCCCTGCCCTCGCCGTTCCCGTTCAAGCGCGGTGGCGCCCTGCACGGTGCGCATGTGGCCTATGAAACCTGGGGAACGCTGGCTGCCGACGCAGGCAACGCGATCCTGATCGTGACCGGTCTTTCGCCGGATGCGCACGCAGCGGCCAACGACGCCAATCCGGCGCCAGGCTGGTGGGAAGGCATGGTTGGCCCCGGCAAGCCGATCGATACCGACCGCTGGTTCGTGGTGTGCGTGAACTCGCTGGGCAGCTGCAAAGGCTCCACCGGCCCGGCCTCGCTCAATCCGGCCACCGGCGAACCGTATCGCCTCGACTTCCCCGAGCTGTCGATCGAAGATGGCGCACGCGCGGCCATCGAGGTCGTGCATGCACTGGGCATCGAGCAGCTGGCCTGCGTGATCGGCAATTCGATGGGCGGCATGACTGCACTGGCCGTGCTGATGCTGCATCCGGGCATCGCGCGCAGCCACGTCAACATTTCCGGCAGCGCGCAGGCGTTGCCGTTCTCGATCGCGATCCGCTCGCTGCAGCGCGAGGCAATCCGTCTTGATCCGCGCTGGAATGGCGGCCACTACGACGATGCCGAATACCCCGAGTCGGGCATGCGCATGGCGCGCAAGCTGGGCGTGATCACCTACCGTTCCGCACTGGAATGGGATGGCCGCTTCGGCCGCGTGCGGCTGGATTCGGACCAGGCCGATGACGATCCGTTCGGCCTGGAATTCCAGGTGGAAAGCTACCTGGAAGGCCACGCACGACGCTTCGTGCGCTTCTTCGATCCGAACTGCTACCTGTACCTGAGCCGTTCGATGGACTGGTTCGACCTGGCCGAGTACGCCGATGGCGATGTGCTGGCGGGCCTGGCGAAGATCCGGGTGGAGAAGGCGCTGGCCATCGGCGCCAACACCGACATCCTGTTCCCGGTGCAGCAGCAGCAACAGGTTGCCGACGGCCTGCGCGCCGGTGGCGCCGAAGCACATTTCATCGGATTGGAGTCACCGCAGGGCCACGACGCCTTCCTCGTCGACTTCGATCGTTTCGGCCCCGCCGTGCGCGGCTTCCTCGACGCACTGTAAGTGGCGTGGCGGCGTAATCTCGCGCTGGCTGCATTCGGTGCGTTGACTGCGTTGATGATCAGCGGCGTGCTACCGCTGTGGCTGGGCGGCTGGTGCCTGCTAGCCAGCGCGGTGTCGTTCGGGCTGTACGGCCACGACAAGCGCGCGGCCCAGCGCAAGCAGTGGCGGATTCCCGAACGCACGCTGCAACTGCTGGCGTTCGCCGGCGGCTGGCCCGGCGCGTTGCTCGGCCAGGCCGTGTTCCGCCACAAGCACCGAAAGGCCCCATTCCAGTGGGTGTTCTGGCTGTGCGTGCTGGCCAATGTGGCCTCGATCGTGGTGCTGCTGCGCGAGTTTTCGCGGTAACCAAGCTGTAGAGCCGAGCATGGGCTCGGCTCTACAGTAGATCCACGCCAAGCGTGGTTGTGCATCGGTCAAAGTTCGCGGACCAGGGCTCCGTCACGCAGCCGGTACTGCGCATCGACCACGCCTTCAGGCAGGTCGTCGTGGGTGATCATCAGCAGGCTGCGGCCGTCCAGCAACGCGGGCAGGTCGCGCAGCAGTGCATGTGCAGTGTCCACGTCCAGTCCTTCAGTGGGCTCGTCCAGCAGCAGGATCGGCGCATTGCGCAGCAATGCGCGCGCCAGCGCCAAGCGTCGTGCCTGGCCGGCCGACATCGTCGCGCCGTTCTCGCCCACCCAGGTGTGCAGGCCGCCGTTGTTCTCGGCCCAGTCGCCCAGGCGCACCCGGCGCAGCACCGCCCACAGCGCGGCGTCGCTGGCATCGGGATCGCCCAGCCGCAGGTTCTCGGCCACCGTTCCGGCAAACACCGGTGCGTTCTGCGGCAGCCAGGCCAGCTGCCGATGCCATTCGGCCTGGGCGAAATCGCGCAGATCGCGGCCGCCATAGGTGATTCGCCCTTGCTGCGGGTCCCACAGGCGCAGCAGCAGGCTGGACAGCGTGGTCTTGCCACTGCCGCTGTCGCCGCGCAGGGCCATGCGCTCACCCGGTGCCAGGGTCAGCTGCACGCCGGACAGCACCGGACGCGCCGCGCCGGGCCACTGGAAATGCACATCGTCCCAATGCACCCGCGCGGCCTGCGGCACCGGCTGTGGCGCGGCGGGATCCTCCACCGTCGGCGGCTGCTCGACGATGGCCTGCAACCGATCAGCAGCGATACGCCCGGACTGAAGTGACTGCCACGCCAACCCCATGCCGGCCCACAGTTCGATCAGTGCCACGGTGAGGAACACCAGGCCCGCCGCCAGTTCCGGCGCGATGCGCTGCTGTTCGGCCGCATGCAGGGCCAATGCCAGCATCGCCACCAGGCCCAGCCCAGCGACCAGGCCATGCAGGGTCGAGGCCGCGATCAGGCGCCAGCGCCGACGACGATCACGCGCCGCCAGCTGCTTGGCCGCCACGCGCACCTTCAGCTGCCAGGCCGCGTCGGCATGCAGCGCGGCGAGGTCGCCCGCGCCCTCCAACCCTTCAAAGGCGGCGGTGCGCAGTGCAGCACGATGCGCGGCACGGTCGGCCTCTTCATCGTCGCGGCCGCGCACGCCCAGCCACGGCACTCCGAAAGCGATCAGCAGCGCCAGTGCCGCCAGCAGCAGCGCCGCCGACGGCAGGATCATCGCCGCCGAAACGATTGCGACCAGCGACAACCCACCCAACGCCACCAGCGGCCCGATTGCACGCACCAGCAGGCCATCGACCTCACCGATGTCACCAAGCAGGCGCGCCAGAAGTTCGCCGGTGCGCGTGGCCCCCAGCCGCGCCGGTGCCAGTGGCAGCGCGCGGCGGAAGAACCACACGCGCAGATCGCGGGCGATGCGCAGCGTGGCATCGTGGCCGACCAGCTTCTCGAAGTAGCGCGACACGATGCGCGCCATGGTCAGGCCGCGGATGCCGGCCGACGGCGAAAAGAAGTTGAAGCCCTGCGCCAGCCCGGCCGCACCGGCCAGCGCAGCGGCGGTCAGGAAGCCACCGGACAGGCCCAGCAGGGCGGTGCCGGCCAGCATCGTGATCCACAGCAGCAGCACGGTCAGCAGCAGGCGCGGGCGATGGCGCAGGAACACCGCGCGCAGCGAATCAGGCGAACGGCTCATGCGCGCACCGCCTGTGCCGGCTCGACCAGGCGGCCTTCCGGCAACAGCAGGCAACGGTCAGCCCACGCGATCACCGCAGGGCTGTGGGTGGCGACCACCACGCTGCGTCCACGTGCATAGGCGGCCAGGCTGCGCAGCAGCGCGGCTTCGGTATCGGCATCGAGGAACGCAGTCGGTTCGTCCAGCAGCAGCACCTGCGGGTCGCGCAGCAGCAGGCGGGCCAGACCGATGCGGCGTGCTTCACCACCGGACAGGCCGAAGCCGCGCTCGCCGATCACGGTATCCAGCCCCTGCGGCAGGCGCTGCGCGAACTGCAGCACCTGCGAGGCCTCGGCCACTGCGCGCAATCGCGCATCGCTGGCACCGGGATCGGCCAGGCGCAGGTTGTCGGCGATGCTGCCGTGGAAAAGGTACGGCCGCTGGCTGGCATAGGCCACCTGCACGCCGGGACGCAGCTGCAGCTTGCCGGCACGCGGCGGCAACCATCCGGCCAGTGCCTCCAGCAGCGTGCTCTTGCCGGATCCGCTGGGGCCGACCAGGGCCAGGCGCTGGCCCGGTTCCAGCAGCACATCCAGATCCTGCAGCACGTCGTGCGGCGCGCCCAACGGGCGCAGCACCAGGCCCTGCGCCTGCAGCGGCGGCAATGCGGCCTCGGCCGGCTCCACCGCCAGCGGCGCGATCTCGTTCTCGATCAGGCCCTGCTCATCGGGCAGCGACTGCAGCAGGCGCTCCACCTCGGCGGCGGCAGCCAGTGCGTTGGCACGATCGTGGTAGTGCGCGGCCAGACGCCGCAGCGGCGCGTAGAACTCCGGCGCCAGCAGCAGGCAGAACAGCCCAGCGCCCAGCGTCGGCACTGCTGCATGCAGCGTCATCAGGCCCAGATAGCTCAGGCCCAGGTACAGCGCAACCATCGCCACGCTCACCGAGGCGAAGAATTCCAGCACCGTGGACGACAGGAAGGCGATGCGCAGCACCTTCATCGTACGCACGCGCACGCCTTCGGCAGCGGCCGCGATGCCGTCCAGTTCGGCCTCGCCCCGGCCATACAGGCGCAGCAGGCCCAGACCCTTGATGCGGTCGGCGAAGTGGCCGCTCATCCGCGCCAGCTCGCCCAGCTGCGCACGGCCGGCGGCTTCAGCGCCCCAGCCCACCAGCATCATGAAGAACGGCACCAGCGGTGCGGTGAACAGCAGGATCAGCGCCACCACCCAATCCACCCAGGCCACAGCGGCCAGGATCAGCAGCGGCACCACCACCACTTCGGTGCGCACCGGCAGGAAGCCGCTGTAATAGCTCTCGATCGCATCACCGTGATGCAGCATCAGTTCGCCCAGCTCGCCGGTGCGGCGCTGGCGCAGCCACAGCGGCCCATGCCCAAGCAAGCGCGCGAACACACGCTCGCGCAGCGCCAACCGCGCGGCATCGGCCACATCACCGGCAGCCGCCTGGGTGGCGCTGCCCAGCAGCGTGCGCAGCACCAGGATCACCGCCAGCCCAGCGAGCACCGGCAGGCCCGACGCCAGCGGTGCGCGTTCCACCAGCACCTGCTGCACCAGCCAGGCGATGGCAGCGGCCTGGCCGATCAGCAGCGCGCCGGACAGGCTGATGCACAGCGCCGCCAGCCGCTGGCGACCTCGAGCGGAGCGCGCAAGATCGGCCAGCCAGGCGGTGCGGGCACGCCGCTGGCGGGTCGTTTCGGCTTCCGGGGAAAGGCCGTCAGGGGTCGTTTCGGCAGCGCTCAAGGGGTCTTCACGGGTAACAGGGGAGACACGGCATTGTAGGCGCAGGCAACAGCCTCCCCCTGCGGCCGGCGGTCGCAGTCTTCATCGGGTTGGCATACGATCCTCCTGAATACCCATTCATACATTGATCTGGATCAAGGCTGTTTGAAGTAGTCGGTCACATCATTCACCCCGTAGACCACCCTTCCCGCCACCTGCAACGGCACTATCCAACGAGGTAGCCAGGCCATGATTGATCAGACAGTCGTAGAACTGTCGCGGCTGCAATTCGCTCTGACCGCGATGTACCACTTCCTATTCGTACCGCTCACGCTTGGCCTGTCCTTCATGGTGGCCATCATGGAGAGCGTGTACGTGATGACCCGCAAGCAGGTCTGGCGGCAGATGACCCTGTTCTGGGGCACCCTGTTCGGCATCAACTTCGCCATCGGCGTGGCCACCGGCCTGGTGATGGAGTTCCAGTTCGGCATGAACTGGTCGTACTACAGCCACTACGTGGGCGACATCTTCGGTGCGCCGCTGGCCATCGAAGGCCTGATGGCGTTCTTCCTGGAAGCGACCTTCATCGGCCTGTTCTTCTTCGGCTGGAAGCGCCTGAGCCCGGTCAAGCACCTCACTGTGACCTGGCTGATGGCGCTGGGCACCAACCTGTCGGCGGTGTGGATCCTGATCGCCAACGGCTGGATGCAGAACCCGACCGGTGCGGTGTTCAACCCGGAAACGATGCGCATGGAAGTGGTCGACTTCGCTGCGGTTCTGCTGAACCCGGTGGCCCAGGCCAAGTTCGTGCACACCGTCAGTGCCGGCTACGTCACCGGTGCGATCTTCGTGATGTCGATCAGCGCCCTGTACCTGCTGCGCAACAAGCATCGGGACATGGCCCGCCGTTCGTTCGCGGTGGCCGCAGCCTTCGGCCTGCTGTCCTCGCTGTCGGTGGTGGTGCTGGGTGACGAGAGTGGTTACGCCGCCAGCGAACACCAGAAGATGAAGCTGGCCGCGATCGAAGCAATGTGGGAAACCGAGCGTGCGCCGGCCGACTTCACCGCCTTCGGCATTCCCAACCAGGACACCCACCAGAACGACTACGCGGTGAAGATCCCGTACCTGATGGGCCTGATCGCCACCCGTTCGCTGGACCAGCCGATCCCGGGCATCCTGGAACTGGTGGAGCGTGCCGAGCACCGCATCCGCGGCGGCCAGATCGCCTATGGCGCACTGGAACGCGTGAAGAAGAACCGCAACGACCTCGAAGCACGCGAGATGTTCGATCGCCACTGGCAGGATCTCGGCCACGGCCTGCTGCTGAAGCGCTACCGCGAAGACATCCTCAACGCGACGCCGGAGGAAATCTCCAAGGCCGCGATGGATACCGTCCCGCGCGTGGCCCCGCTGTTCTGGACCTTCCGCATCATGGCGGGCCTGGGCTTCTACCTGATCGCCTTCTTCGCACTGGCGTTCTACTTCTCGTGCCGCAACAACTTCCAGGACAAGCGCTGGTTCCTGAAGCTGGCCGTGTGGTCGCTGCCGGCACCGTGGATCGCGATCGAGTGCGGTTGGTTCGTCGCCGAGTACGGCCGCCAGCCGTGGGCGGTGGATGGTGTGCTGCCCACCTTCTACGCGGCATCGGGCCTGGCACTGCATGAAATCCTGACCACGCTGGCGGTGTTCACCAGCTTGTACACGGTGCTGCTGATCATCGAGATCAAGCTGATGCTGAAGGCGGTCCGCAAGGGTCCGGACGACATCCTGCCCTCGCTGCAGGCCGATATCCGCCCCGCTTCCCCCAATGCAGTCGCCCCCGGCCAGGCCTGAGGCAGGAGAATCCAGATGGAATTCATTGCACTTGATTACACCACGCTCCGCGTGATCTGGTGGCTGCTGCTCGGCATCCTGCTGATCGGCTGGGCCGTGATGGATGGTTTCGATCTTGGTGTCGGCACACTGCTGCCGTTCGTGGCCAAGACCGATGAAGAACGCCGGCTGGTGATCAACACCGTCGGCCCGGTGTGGGAAGGCAACCAGGTCTGGCTGGTGCTGGGTGGTGGCGCGATCTTCGCCGCATGGCCGCCGCTGTATGCGGTCAGCTTCTCCGGCTTCTACCTGGCGGTGTTTGCGATGCTGTTCGGGCTGATCCTGCGCCCGGTCGGCTTCAAGTACCGCAGCAAGCTGCCGTCCAAGCGCTGGCGCGACAACTGGGACCGCGTGCTGTTCATCGGCGGCCTGCTGCCGGGCCTGATTGCCGGCGTCGCCGTGGGCAACGTGCTGCTGGGTGTGCCGTTCCACTTCGATGACACCCTGCGCGTGACCTACACCGGTTCGTTCTTCGGCCTGCTCACCCCGTTCGCGCTCATCGCCGGCCTGATCAGCGTGGCCATGCTGGTTTCGCATGGTGCGGCCATGCTGGTGATCAAGACCGACGGCCCGGTGGCCGAACGAGCCGCACGTTACGGCAGCGTCGCCGCCATCATCAGCTTCGTGCTGTTCGCTGTCGCCGGTGCCTGGGTGGCCTTCGGCCTGCCGGGTTACCAGATCACCTCGCAGGTGGTCACCGATGGCCCGACCAATCCGCTGCTGAAGACCGCCGAACTGGGCACGGCCGCCGGTGGCTGGCTGCGCAACTACAGCTCCATGCCGGCGACGCTGGTGTTCCCGGTGCTGGGCCTGCTGGGCGCACTGGCCAGCGCGGTACTGCTGCGCGCGCGTCGTGGTGGCCTGGCCTTCATCGCCTCGGGCGCCTCGATCGCCGGCATCATCCTGACCGTCGGCTTTGCGATCTTCCCGTTCCTGCTGCCGTCCTCCAGCCAGCCCACCTCCAGCCTGACTGTCTGGGACAGCTCGTCCAGCCATCTGACGCTGTGGGTCATGCTGCTGGCCACGGCCATCTTCCTGCCGATCATCATCGCTTACACCACCTGGGTGTACCGCGTACTGAAGGGCAAGACGACGGTCGAGGAAATGGGCGACAACCCCAACGCTTACTGATTGCCGGTGTGCCGGCCTACGGTCGGCACATCCCTTGAACATAGGAGATTGACCATGTGGTATTTCGCCTGGATTCTCGGTGCCGGACTGGCCTCGGTCGTGGCCATCCTCAACGGGATGTGGTTCGAAGCGCGCGAAAGCGCCCGCACCGACAACGACGTGCATTGAAACTGTAAAAAAGGGTTGCCGACAGGGCCTTCACACGGTATCTTAGGCGGCTCCTTCGGGGTGTAGCTCAGTCTGGTAGAGCGCTACGTTCGGGACGTAGAGGTCGCAGGTTCGAATCCTGTCTCCCCGACCACTMAAGTGGTCGCATTGAAGCCTGGTGAAGTCGTCCAGGCTTTTTTGTTCCCTGAAGTGGCACTGCTTCGGCAGTGTGAAGAAAACAGCATTCACCCCTTGCCGCCATCGGGGTGAATCGCTAAAATAGGCGGCTCCCTTCGGGGTGTAGCTCAGTCTGGTAGAGCGCTACGTTCGGGACGTAGAGGTCGCAGGTTCGAATCCTGTCTCCCCGACCACTTCGGTGGTCACCAAGAAGCCTGGAAGACATCACTGTCCTCCGGGTTTTTTTGTATCAAGCGCCAGGCCGCCCGCGTGACGGGACCTTGCCGCGCAGCGCACGTACAATGGCCGCGCTGCCGGCCCTCCTGCAGCCCCCACCCCCACCTGCCGCTTCGGCGTAGACCGATGCCGGCGCTGCATGCCGTTGCTGCGGCGTGCGACACCTGCAAGGACCACCGATGAGTTCCTCCCCTTCCGATTCGCCGTCGCTGCTGCACGGGCGCGTCCTCGCGTTCGCCGCGATCCTGCTGGCAGCGATCAACCTGCGCACCGCGGTCACCTCGATCACCCCGCTGCTGGACGTGCTCGGCCAGCAGTTCGGCTTCGGCACCACCATGACCGGTGTACTGGGCATGCTGCCGACCGCCTCGTTCGCGCTGTTCGGCGTCGCCACGCCGGCACTGGCCCGGCGCCTCGGGCTGGAGCGCACCACGCTGCTGGCGATGGTGATGGCAATGGCCGGCCTGCTGCTGCGTTCCAGCGCCGGCAACGTCGGCACGCTGCTGTTGGGTTCGGTGGTGGCACTGGCCGGCATGGGCATCGGCAACGTGGTGGTGCCGCCGTTGGTGAAGCGCTATTTCGCCAACAAGGTCGGCACCATGAGCACGCTCTACATCAGCGTGCTGCAGCTGGGCACGATGCTGCCCGCGCTGCTGGCGGTACCAGTGGCCAACGCCGCAGGCTGGCGCGTCTCGCTGGGCATGTGGGCACTGCTGGCGCTGGCTGCCGCGCTGCCGTGGCTGGTGCTGGCCACGCGCGCGCCGAAGCCGCAGTCCAATGCGTCCGATCCGACCGCGCAGCCGCACGGCAAGGTCTGGCGCACGTCGCTGGGCTGGAGCATGACGCTGATGTTCGGCATGACATCGCTGATGACCTACTCGATGTTCACCTGGCTGCCGCGCATCGTGGTCGAGGCCGGTGGCACGCCGGCGTTCGGCGGCGTGATGGTCGCCGTGTTCTCGGCGCTGGGCCTGCTGCCGTCGCTGGTCATTCCATCGATGGCGGTGCGCCTGCAGAACCCGTTCCCGCTGGTGCTGATCGGCTTCTTCTCGTTCGTGATCGCCTTCACCGGCCTGCTGCTGGCACCGATGAAGGCGCCACTGCTGTGGGCCTGCCTGCTCGGCGTCGGCCCGTCCACCTTCCCGCTGGCACTGACCCTGATCAACCTGCGCACGCGCACCCCGACCGGTTCGGCGGCGCTGTCCGGCTTCATGCAGGGCGTGGGCTACAGCTTCAGCTGCCTGGGCCCGTTCCTGGTCGGCTGGCTGCACACCGTCAGCGACGGCTGGACGATCCCATTCAGCTTCCTGTTCGGCTGCGCCACCCTGATGCTGTGCGCCTCGTGGGTGGCCTGCAAGCCGCGCAAGCTGGAAGACCTCTGGTAAGCCACCTGGGCCCCGCAACCGGCCCCACCTACCGCTCGTCAGCCCGTTTGCGCATTTTGACGCCGGGCTGACAATTCCGGGCGGATAGTGCCCACGAATGCCCATCCTTGCCGCGTGCCGGCATCGGGCATGGGGGCGGTCGCGCCGCCCAGGCCACCACTCGGTGTGCGGGGGACTCTCGTTTCAGACAAGACATTGCAGGTCGCTGTCCGGGTTGTACCCGTCCTGGCTGGGCGGGAATGCACGAAGGGAGTGACGCGGGCCACGGCCATTCCAAATCTTGGCATGTGATGTGCGTCACAGTTTTTATGGTTGTCTGGTTCGGAAGCCAAGGGGGTCCCCAATGGTTGTCCACCGCCGGCTGGCGCTCTGCGTCGGCCTTGCCTGCTCCGCCCTGGCCTGGGCCAGCAGTGCTGCCCCGCCCGGCCGCGAGGCGGCGCTGGCCGAGATCGGCCGCTACCGTGACCAGGCCCGCTGGCTGGACGCGCTGGGCGCGATCGAACGTGCGAGCCAACAACAGCCCAATGACGACCTGCTGTTCAAACTGCGCGTCCTGACCCTGGGCGACATCGGCAATGCGTGGCGCGCCTGGGAGCTCTACCAGCAGCGGCCGCAGCTGTTCGACGATGCCCAGAAGCAACGCCTGGAGGGCGACTATCTGGCCAAGCTGGTGGTCTGGAGCCTGGCCTACAGCCGCAGCGAAGACAGCCGCCTGGAAGAGGCCGAATCCACGCTGGCGCGCATGCAGCGTTATCTTGGCGGCGAAGGCACGCCACCGGCCCAGGCCCCGCTGCGCATCCGCATGGACCGCCTGATCCTGCTCAACCGCCTGGGGCGCCACACCCAGGTGCGCGAGGAAGCACGCGCCCTGCAAGCCGAGGGTCACACGCTGCCCGACTACGTGCTGCCTGCGGTGGGCGATTCACTGATGGGAACGCTGCACCCGCAGGAAGCCATTCCGGTGCTGCAGGCCGCGGTGACCGGCGATCCCACACGCGATGCCTCGCACTCGCAACTGGCCTACGCCTACCTGGAAAGCGAGCAGCAGGAGAAAGCCATTGAACTGTTGCAGGCGTGGCGTGACAAGGAGCCGGCCTGGCGCTGGAGCAACGGCAAATCACCGTATGCGAACTGGTCGCGCTACGAGGCCGACCTGAATCTGGCGATGGTGCGCGCCTACAGCGGTGACCTGTCCACCGCGCAGCACGACCTGGAATCGATGGTGGATATCGCGCCGGGCAACGGCGGCCTGCAGAGCGCATTGGGCAGCGTGTACATGATGCGCGGCTGGCCACGCCGGGCCCTGCAGCGGCAGCAGATGGCGCACGCGCTCGACCCGCGTGACGTGGAAGCGCGGCTGGGCATGGAAGAGGCCTACGTCGCCCTGCAACGCGATGACCTGGCGCGACCGCTGCACGAAGACCTGGTCGCGCGCTACCCGAGCCAGCCGGCGGTGCAGCGCATGGACCAGGCATGGCGCGTGCATCGCGGTTGGCAGGTGCAGGCATGGACCGACATCGGGCGCAGTTCCGGTGGTGGCGGCACTTCACCCTTGGGCAACAACGATCGTCGCTATGGCGTGGAGGTGCAGTCGCCGATCATGGACGATCGCTGGCGGCTGTTTGCCTTTGCCGACCGGCGCTCGGTCGACTTCCAGGACCAGCGCATCGACCCACTCTGGCTCGGTGCAGGCGTGCGTTACCGCTTCGGCCAGCTGGATGCGGAAGCGGCGGTGCTGCGCGCCAATGACCATGTGGGTGATACCGGCCTGCGCGCCGGCGTGGGTTGGCAGTTCAACGACTACTGGCACGCCGGCCTGGTGGCCGCGCGCAATGATCCGGAAGCGTCGATGCAGGCGCGCGTTGCCGGCATCACCGCAGACAGCCTGAGCGCGCGGGTGGACTACCGGCGCAGTGAGCTGACCCACTGGATGTTCGGCGCCAGCCGCTTCCGCTACGACGACGGCAATCATCGCGAGCTGTTCAGTACCGCCCTCGAGCAGCGCCTGCTGACCCGACCGCGCTGGCTGGTCGACGGCCTGGCCAGTGCCTACACCAGTCGCGGCAGCCGCGATGATGCGCCCTATTTCAACCCGTCGCGCGACCGCATGGTCGAGATCGGGCTGCGCATCGACCAGCAACTGTGGCGGCACTACGAACGCCACTTCCGGCACCGGCTGACGGTTTCGCTGGGGGACTACTGGCAGGACGGCTTCGGCAGCGCGCTGGTGCCATCGGTGTCCTACCAGCATGAGTGGCAGCTGGGGCCGGGCCGTGTGCTCGAGTACGGCGTGCGCTGGTCGCGGCCGGTCTACGACGGCCATCGCGAACGCCATTTCGGCTTCGAAGCCGCATTGCGCTGGGGAGACTGACATGGCCCGCATCCTGCGACTGATCCTGCTGCTGTTGCTCAGCAACGCACCGACCGCGCTGGCACAGCAGGCCGCGCATCTCGATGCGGCCGACAACGGGCTGCTGATCCTCAGCTACCACGATATCCGCGACCAGGTGGCCGCCAAGGGCGATGCAGATACCTACGCGGTGAGCACGCAGAACTTCGCCGCACACCTGGACTGGCTGGGGGCGCATGGCTACCACCCGGTATCGCTGTCGCAGGTGATCGATGCTTCGCAGGGCCGCGCCACGCTGCCACCGCAGCCGGTGCTGCTGACCTTCGATGACGGCCTGCGCAGTGTCTACGACAAGGCGTTCCCGTTGCTTCAGGCCTATCGCTACCCGGCCCTGGTGGCGGTGATCACCGACTACATGGACATGGCACCGGGGCGCACCATCGACTACGGCTACCGCCCGTTCGGCCACGACGATTTCCTCACCTGGGCGCAGCTGAAGCAGATGCACGACAGCGGCCTGATCGAAGTGGCCAGCCATACCGACAACCTGCACCATGGCGTGCTTGCCAATCCGCAGGGAAACTCCACTCCGGCCGTCGTGACCCGGGTCTACTCGCCTTCCACGCGCAGCTATGAGACCGAGACGCAGTACGAGCAGCGCCTGCGCACCGACCTGACCCGCAGTGCACAGCGGATCGAGCAGCACCTTGGCGTACGCCCCCGCGCGATCGTGTGGCCGTACGCCGCCTACAACCAGCTGAGCAACGACATCGCCGAGCAGCTGGGCATGCCGGTGTCGTTCGACCTGGAGGGGCGCAGCACACCGGTCACCCGTGACCTGCACGGTCTGGCGCGCTTCCTGGTCAGCGACAACCTGACCGTGGAAGGACTGGCGTTCGAACTGCGCCGCGACGTGGCACTCGATGGCATCCGCGCCCTGCAGATCGACCTGGATGATGTGTATGACCGCAACCCGGCGCAGCAGGCGCGCAACCTCGACGCGCTGATCGAACGGGTCAAGCGCATCGCACCTACCCATGTCTACCTGCAGGCCTTCGCCGACGCCGACGGCAACAACACCGCCGACGCGCTGTACTTCCCCAATCGCCACATGCCGATGCGCGCGGACCTGTTCAGCCGCGTGGCCTGGCAGCTGAAGTCCCGCGCAGGTGTGAAGGTATATGCGTGGTTGCCGGTGCTGGGCTTCGAGCTGCCCGACCCGGTGCAGCGCAAGACGTTGGCGATCCACAACGGCGATGCCGATGGCATGTACCGGCTGGACTTCACCAACCCGAAGGCGCGCCGGATCATGCTCGACCTCTACGAGGACCTGGCAGTCAATTCCTACTTCGAAGGCCTGCTGTTCCATGACGATGGCTACCTGCGCGACACCGAGCTGCCGTCTTTGCAGGCGGGGAGCGATGGCAGCGCGCGCACCCAGGCGCTGATCGACTTCACCCTGGCCCTGCGCGACCGCGCGCAACGCTGGCGGCCGAAACTGGCCACCGTGCGCAACCTGTATGCCGAACCGGTGCTGCGCCCGCAGAGCGAAGCCTGGTTCGCGCAACGCCTGGACCTGTTCAACAAGGCCTATGATCAGACCGCACTGATGGCGATGCCGTGGATGGAGGGCAGCAAGCATCCGGAGCGTTGGCTTGATCAGCTGCTGGCCGCCGTACGCCGTCAGGATCCGCAACTGCAGCACACGCTGTTCGAGTTGCAGACGGTCGACTGGCGCACTGGCCAGCCGATTCCCGCCGACCGGCTGCGCGCGCAGATCCGCCAGCTGCAGGCACAGGGTGTGCACCACTTCGCCTGGTACCCGGACGACTTCATCGCCGACCAGCCCTCCACCCGCGATGCCCGCGCGGCGATGTCCGCCGGCAACTTCCCGTACCCGGAGAAGTGACATGGACATGCATCCGCTGCTGCAGGTCCTGTTCCAGTTCGCCTTCTACTACCCGATGGTGATGGCGTTCTTCTGGATGTCAGGCGGCCTGTACTACTACTTCCGGCGTGAGCGTCATTCGCGCCCACGCAACGACCCGCCCCTGATGGTCGATCCGCCGTTCGCAAGCCTGCTGATTCCCTGCCACAACGAATCGGAGAATCTTGACGACACCCTCGGCGCAGCGCTCAACCAGCGCTACCCGACCGATTACGAGGTGATCGCCATCGATGACGGCAGCAGTGACGACACCGGCGCGCGCCTGGACGCGCTGGCGGCCCAGCATCCACGGCTGCGCGTGCTGCACCTGGACCGTAATCTGGGCAAGGCCAACGCGTTGCGCATGGGCGCGCTGGCGGCGCGCTCGGAATACCTGGTGTGCATCGACGGCGATGCCATGCTGGAGGAACACGCCCTGCATTGGATGGTCTGGCACCTGGTCAGCGGCAACCGGGTCGGCGCGGTCACCGGCAATCCGCGCATCCGCAACCGTTCCACCCTGCTCGGCCGCCTGCAGGTGGCCGAGTTCTCCTCCATCATCGGCATGATCAAGCGGGCGCAGCGCGTGTACGGGCGCATCTTCACCATCTCCGGGGTGATTGCCGGCTTCCGTCGCACTGCATTGCACCAGGTGGGCTGGTGGTCGGACGACATGGTGACCGAGGACATCGACATCAGCTGGCGCCTGCAGCGCGGGCACTGGGACATCCGCTACGAGCCCAATGCCCTGTGCTTCATCCTGATGCCGGAAACACTGAAGGGATTGTGGCGGCAGCGCCTGCGCTGGGCGCAGGGCGGCGTGGAAGTCATGCTGCGCCACGCCCGCTCTCTGCTGAACTGGCGCGAGCGCCGGATGTGGGGCGTACTGCTGGAGTACGTACTGAGCGTGATCTGGGCCTACACGATGCTGTTCATCGTCGTGCTGTGGGTGCTGGGCAGGTTCTTCCCGATGCCGCCCCAGCTGTACATCGCCAGCCTGCTTCCCCAGTGGCATGGCGTGATCCTGGCGCTGGTCTGCCTGCTGCAGTTCGCCAGCAGCCTGATCATCGACCGGCGTTACGAAACTCAGATTGGACGCAACTACTTCTGGGTCATCTGGTACCCGATGGCGTACTGGCTGATCAGCCTTTCCACCACCCTGGTGGCGTTGCCGAAGACGCTGCTGCGACGCCGTCGCAAGCGCGCCACCTGGACCAGCCCTGATCGGGGAATACGATGAACGCACAGCACCCGTCCAACCGATTTGATTCGCGGATGATCCGCAAGCCACACCGCCAGCCGCGGTTCCAGCGCACGGCCTGGGGATTTGTCACCCTTGCGTTCTGGGGCTTCTACTTCTACCTGTGGGCACCGCTGGTCACGCTGGTGTCGTGGCTGGTCGGCGGCCAGATGGCATGGCAGCAGCTGTATGAGCGGCAGAACCAGTTCGACCCCTACGTGCTGGTGGCGCTGCCGGTGATGCTGTTGTGCGCCAGTGTGCTGCTGATCAGCTGGGCCGAGTACAACCGTGCGCGCTTCCGCGGGCGGGACCGGCGCCTGCCGCGGCCGCTGGCCAGCCTCAACGAGGTGGCAGCGGATCTGGGCGCCAGCACCGGCCTGGCCGAGCGCCTGGCCCAATGCAAGGCGGCCACGCTGCACATGGACGAGCAGGCACGTCCGGTCGGCATCCGCCGCGAGGTGGTGTAAACCGATCGCCCGGTGGGTGCCGGCCTTGGCCGGCGCTTGCCTTGCTAGATGCCGACCTTGGTCGGCGCTTGGGCATGGTGGGTGCCGACCTTGGTCGGCACCGGGGTCTACCGCGCAGAGCATCCACGCATGGCGTGGATCTACTTGCGCGTCTGCCCCTCACCGCGCACGACAAATCGTTCGACGGTGAGTGCCTCCAGGCCCATCGGGCCGTAGGCGTGCAGGCGCGTGGTGGAAATACCGATCTCGCTGCCCAGGCCCAACTGCCCACCATCGGAAAAGCGCGATGAGGCATTCACCATCACCACCGCCGAGCGCAGTGCGTTGACGAAGCGCTCGGCGTGGCCCGCGTCTTCGGTCGCAATCACTTCGGTATGGTCGGAGGTATAGCGGCGAATGTGTGCGATGGCCGCATCGAGGTCATCCACCACCCGCACGGCCAGCACCAGATCCAGGAACTCGGCAGCGTAGTCGTCCTCGCTGGCGGCGATGCTTCCCGGTAGCAGCGGCTGCGCCTGCGCATCGGCGCGCAGCTGCACGCCGCGCTCGCCGAGCGCCTGCGCCACGCGCGGCAGGAACGCTTCGGCCACCTCGCGGTGCACCAGCAGCGTTTCCAGCGAGTTGCAGGCTGCAGGGCGGCTGCACTTGCCATCCACCAGCAGGTCAATGGCCTTGCCGAGGTCGGCGCTGGCATCCACGAACAGATGGCACACGCCCTTGTAATGCTTGATCACCGGCACCCGCGCATGCTCGGCGACGAAGCGGATCAGGCCTTCGCCGCCACGCGGAATGGCCAGGTCGATCAGCTCATGCAACTGCAGCAGTTCCAGCATCGCTTCGCGGCGCAGGTCGGTCAGCACGGTCACCGCAGCCGGCGGTACGCCGTTGGCCTTCAATGCGCCGGACAGCGCCTGGGCGATGGCGGTGTTGGAGTGGATCGCCTCGGAACCACCGCGCAGGATCACGCCATTGCCGGCCTTCAGGCACAGGGCGGCCGCTTCGGCGGTCACGTTCGGGCGCGCCTCGTAGATCATCGCGATCACCCCCAGCGGAACGCGCACCTTCTGCACCCGGATGCCGTTTGGACGCACATCGTCGCGGGTGATCTGGCCGACCGGATCGGGCAGCGCGGCGACCTCACGCACGGCTTCGGCCATCGCGAACAGGCGTGCCGGGTCCAGCGCCAGGCGGTCGAGCATGGCACTGCCAACGCCCTTGTTGCGCGCGGCAGCAAGGTCACGCGCATTACCGGCCAGGATCAGCCCGGCATTCACTTCCAGTGCCTGCGCCATTGCCAGCAGCAGCGTGCGGCGCGCCGCACTGTCGAGGCCGGCAACGATCTGGGCCGCGTCACGGCAGGCACGCGCCTGCGCTTCGATTTCGCTCATCGGGGAGTCCTTCAAACCGGTCATGGCAGCACCAGATCGTCGCGATGGACGACACTGCCACCGTAGTTGTAGCCCAGCACGGCCTCGATGTCGCGCGAATGGCGACCGGCGATCCGGCGCACATCATCGGCGGCGTACTGGCTGACACCGCGGGCGATGCAGACACGGCCCTCTGGTGCATTCCAGCACACCTGCACCATATCGCCACGCCGGAACGCGCCCTCCGCACCGGTGATGCCACCGGGCAGCAACGAGGCGCCCTTCTCACGCATGGCCTGTGCCGCACCGGCATCGATCACGATCGCGCCTTCGGTCAGCGGTGCATGCCGCAGCCAGTGCTTGCGGGCCGCCTCGCGGCTGCGCGCGGCGTGGATGCGGGTGCCGAACAGGCGGTCCTGCGCCAGTGCACGCACCACGTCGCTGCTGCGGCCGTTGAAAAGGTAGGTCTCGATGCCGAGACGACCCGCCTTGGCCGCCGCCTCAAGCTTGGTCCGCATGCCGCCGGTACCGGCGCGCGACCCTGCGCCGCCGGCCATCGCCAGCACCTCGTCACTCAGTTCCGGCACGTCGTGCAGTGGCCGCGCATCGGCCACGGTGCGCGGGTCCGCGCTGTACAGGCCGTCGATGTCGGTGGCAATGAACAGTGCATCGGCATCGACCAGCGCGGCCACGGTGGCGGCCAGGTTGTCGTTGTCGCCGAGCTTGAGTTCGTCCACCGACACGGTGTCGTTCTCGTTGACCACCGGCAACGCGCCCAGCCGCAGCAACTCATTGAGCGTGGCGCGTGCGTTGAGGTAGCGGCGGCGGTTGCGCAGGTCGTCGTGGGTCAGCAGCACCTGCGCCACAGGGCGCTCGAAGAAGCGCTGCCAGAGCCCGATCAGCTGCGCCTGGCCGAGCGCGGCCAGGGCCTGCCGCGCCGCCATCGCCGCACCGGGTTCATCGGCCCGCGGCAGGATCGCGCGCCCCGCCGCAACCGCACCGGAGGAGACGATCACCACCTCGCGCCCGGCCAGGACGTTGGCGGAAACAAACTGGGCCAGGCCCAGCGCGTGGCGTGGCGACAGGCCGCCCCCATCGGCCGCCAGCAGGCTGCTGCCGACCTTCAGCACTGCACGCCGCCACGGCGGCAGCGCTTGTTCGGGGAACGGCGAGGCGACGTGGGCAGCGTGCTGGATCATCGGTCAGGCTCTCAGCGGGTGTTCCATTCGTGCACGGTCAGGTCGGAGGCCTGCATCGTCACCAGCGGATCAGTGGCGATGATGGCCTGGGCCTGCGCCAGGCTCTCGACATTGCACAGCACATAGGCACCACCACTGCCGTCGGCGAAACCACCAGTCAGCTGCAGCTTGCCCTGCGCCTGCAACGCATCGAGGAAATCGCGGTGCGGCTGCACCGCTGCATCGTTGAAGTCCGGCCGGCGCATCGCCATCACCAGGTAGACAGTGCCCGCCATCAGGACAGCGCCTGCCAGCGCGCGCGCAGTTCGTCCAAGCGCAGGTCGGCGGCCGAACCCGGCGACACGCGTGCGGCCAGGCTGCCTTCCGGGGTCCGCCCCTGCCCTGCGCTGTCGGCACCGGCCGCAGCGGCCTTGTAGGCCTCACGGAACGGCACGCCGGCCACGGCCGCTTCCACCGCCACGTCGGTGGCATACATGCCCGAATCGATGGCCGCACGCAGCTTGTCGTCACGCCATTCCAGGTTGGCCAGCAGCGCCGGCAGCAGCTCCAGCGCGGCCAGGCCGCGGCCGAAGCCGTGGAAGATGGCGCCCTTGGACGACTGCAGGTCGCGGTGATAGCCCGACGGCAGCGACAGCAGCTGCTCGATCTCGGTGCGCGCGGCGGCGACGCTGGCGTGGGTGGCACGCATCAGCTCGATCACGTCCGGGTTGCGCTTGTTGGGCATGATCGAACTGCCGGTGGTGTACTGCGCCGGCAGCGCGACGAAGCCGAACTCGGCACTGGTGAACAGCGACAGGTCCCAGGCGATGCGGCGCAGGTCCAGCGTAGCGCCACCGAGTGCTTCCAGCGCGGCCAGCTCGAACTTGCCGCGCGACAGCTGTGCGTAGATCGGCGAGATCTGCATGCGCGCGAAACCGAGCGCGGCCGTGGTGTGCTCGCGATCCAGCGGCAGGTTAACGCCGTAGCCGGCAGCGGTGCCCAGCGGATTGGCATCAACCAGCGCATGGGTGTCGCGCGCGCGGACGGCGTTGTCGATGAAGGCCTCGGCCCAGCCGGCCCACCACATGCCGGCCGAGGACACCACGGCACGCTGGATGTGGGTGTAACCGGGAATCGGCAGGTCCTTCTCGGCCTGTGCGCGGTCCAGCGCGACCTTGGCCACTTCCGCGCTGAGCTGTGCCACGCGCTGCAGCTTCTCCTTCAGCCACAGGCGGGTGGCGACCAGGATCTGGTCGTTGCGGCTGCGGCCGGTGTGGATCTTGCGGCCGGCATCGCCGAGGCGTTCGGTCAGGCGCGCTTCGATCGCCGAGTGGCCATCTTCGTACTGCGTATCCAGCACGAAGCGGCCTTCGCGGAAGTCCTGCGCCAGGATCTCCAGTTCGCGCAGCAGGCCGTCCAGCTCGTCGGCACTGAGGATGCCGATGTGCTGCAGGCCTTGTGCATGTGCGGCGCTGGCGGCGATGTCATGCAGGAAGAACTCGCGGTCGAGGATCACGTCGTCACCGGCGAGGAAGGTCTGGATCTGGGCGTCGACAGCGACGCCGGGCTTCTGCCAAAGAAGGTCTGCCATGGGGGCTCCGGAAGGCGTGTTCAGTGCGGGATCGACGTCAGTTCGTCGATGGCCAGCGCGAGGTTGAGGTTCTGCATGGCCTGGGTGGCCGCGCCCTTGAGCAGGTTGTCCAGGGTCGCCACCACGACGACCCGCTTTCCGCCCGGGGCCAGGGTGAAGCCACCGACCTGGGCGCCGTGTCGGCCGGCGATGCGGCTGACCCACGGTGCTTCATCCACCACTTCGATCAGGGGTTCGCCGGCATAGGCCTGCTGGAAGCGCTCGACGATCTGTTCGCGTGTCTGCACGCGGTTCAGCCACAGGTTGGCGGTAAGCGTGATGCCCCGGAAATGCGGCGCGACATGCGGCATGAATTCGACGGCCACGCCCAGCTGCACCGACACCTCGCGCTCGTGCACGTGGTTGGTCAGCGCATACGGCATCAGGTTGCCGGCCAGCAGTTCGACGTTGTTCTTGTCCGACGGCGTGGTACCGGCGCCGGAGTAGCCGGAGACACCGAAGCACTGCGGTGGGCCGGCCAGCAGGTCCAGCAGCGGATGCACCGCCAGCTGCATCGCCGTGGCATAGCAGCCCGGGTTGCTGATGTGCTTCTGGCCGTTGTAGCGGCCGCGGGTCAGCTCCGGCAGGCCGTAGTACCAGCTGTTGTCGAAACGGTAGTCGGCCGAGAGATCGACGATGACGGTGTCCGGCTTCGCCGCTTCCAGCGCAGCCACGAACGGTGCGGCCAGGCCGTTGGGCAGGGCCAGGATCACCGCATCCACGCCCTTGGCCGCCACCGCGTCGGCGTCCAGGTTCTCGTACTGCAGATCGCCCTGGAATTCCGGGTGATGGTCGGACAGGCGCTGCCCGGCGCGCTCGCGCGAGGAGACGAAAGCCAGTTTCAGCCGCGGATGGGCGGCCACCAGCTTGATCAGCTCGGCGCCGGTATGGCCGCGGGCACCCACGATGCCCAGGGTGAAAGTCGAATCGTTCATGCGTGACTGTCCAGGCGGTACTGCAGGTGGCGCTTCACGCCCTGCCATTCCGCATCGATGATGGAGAAGATGACGGTGTCGCGCGGCGTGCCGTCGGCATGCCGCTTGTGGTTGCGCAGCACGCCATCCTGCTTGGCGCCGAGGCGCGCGATGGCGGTGCGCGAGGTGAAGTTGAACCAGCTGGTTTCCAGCACCACGCTGATGCAGCCCATGGCCTCGAAGGCATGCTGCAGCAGCAGCAGCTTGGCTTCGGTGTTGGCGCCGGTGCGCTGCACGCGCGGCGCATACCAGGTGTAGCCGAGGCTGAGCTTGGGCACGCCGGCATCCATGTCGTAGAAGCGCGTGCTGCCGATGGTCTCACCGGCGGCATCGCGGATCACGAACGGCAGCACCCTGCCTTCGGCCTGCGCCTGCAGTGCGGCCTGAACATAGTGCTCGACCCGCTGCGGTGACGGCACCTGGGTGTACCAGAGCTGGTCCAGGCCACTGCCTTCCAGCGCAGCACGCAGGCCGGGCACGTGCTCCATCTGCAGCGGCTGCAGGGTCACGTGCTGGCCGCATAGGGTGGGAACGGTGGCCCAGGCGTCCGGGTTGCTCATCGCTCAGCCCTGCAGGCTCGGGGTGCGCTTGGCGCAGTGGTCGACATAGGTGCGGATGCGATCAATGCCATCGGCACCGAACCAGAACACTTTCCAGTGGTCCTGCTTGTAGCAGCCCTCGGATTCGGCGTAGTAGAAGTGATTGATCGGGTTGCCGTGGCGCGAGCGCCAGAACAGCTGCGGGGTTTCCTCCAGCATCACGTTCCAGACCGCACGGCCCAGGCCTTCGCCCTGCGCGTCGTCGAGCACGGCGAACTTGTCCAGGTACACGCCCTCTGCCTCGTCGGTGAGGATCACTGCGGTGCGGTAATTCTCGCTGACGTAGGCACGCAACAGCTTGGTCTTCTGGAAATAGTCCGGCACCAGCGTGCGGCCGAAGCTGGATTCGATCAGGCCCTTCAGGCGCGGCAGGTCCAGTTCGTCCCAAGCGGTGGCGCGCAGCACTTTTTCGCCCTTGCGCACCAGCGTGCCCGAACCCTTGTGGGTGAACAGTTCCTTGGCCAGGTCGGCCGGGCGGGTGATCGACACCGACGATTCCAGCGGCAGGCGGTCGAGCAGATCCTTGATCTGTTCGATCTTCACCTTCATGCCGCCGTGGATCCACGGCTGTGCGATCAGGTGGTCGTACTCGGTGGACAGGTTGATCGAATCGATCACGTTGCCCTGCTCGTCCAGCAGGCCGCCGGTGCCGGTCAGGAAGATGATCTTGTACGGCTGCAGTTCCTGCACCAGCTCATTGGCGGCGAAGTCGGCGTTGACGTTGAGGATCTGGCCGCCGGCGGTTTCGCCCAGGCTGGTGATGACTGGAATCGAGCCGGCGCGCAGGCTGGCCTCGATCGGCGCGAGGTTGACCTTCTTCACCTCGCCGACCAGGCCGTAGGTATCCACGTCCAGGTACTCGGCTTCGAACACGCCGCCGGTGATCGAGGTGGCACGCGCGCCGTTCTGCTGCAGCGCCTCGACCAGGCGCAGGTTGGACTGCTGGAACACCCGGCGCACGATCGCCAGCGCTTCCGGCGAAGTCACGCGCAGGCCATTGACGGTCTGCTTGTCGATGCCGGCGGCCGACAGTTCGGCATCCAGCTGCGGGCCGGCGCCGTGCAGCACGATCGGGGTCAGCCCGACTTCCTGCAGGAACGACAGCGAAGAGGTCAGCGCTTCAAGATCGTCGCGCAGCACCGCGCCGCCGACCTTGACCACGGCGAAGCGCTTGGCGTCCAGCTGCGAAAAGCGCTTGAGGTACTGGCTGATCTCCTTCGCGCTGGCCATGCTGGAAAGCAGGCGCACGATGGTCTGGCGGGTCTGGCGGTGGGGCTGGAGGGCAGGAGACATTTCGGTTTCGTCACAGGCGGCGGTCGCCGCGTTGCAGTTCCACCCGGCCAGGGCCGGGCGGCGTTGTGGGGTCGATCAGGCGCCGGCGGCGATGATGCGGTGCACGGCGTCGGTGTAGCGCTGTAGCTGCTCCAGCGTCACGAACTCATCGGCGGTGTGGGCCTGGGCGATGTCACCCGGGCCGAACACCAGCGTGGTGTAACCACCGGCCGAGAACAGCGAGGCTTCGGTCCAGAAGTCCACCGCGTTGCCGATCGGCAGGTCCAGTGCATCGGCCACGTCGCGCGCCAGCAGGCGGCGGTTTTCGGCTTCGGCGATGTCACCGGCCGGCAGGCTGAGGCCACGGAAGGTTTCGGTGAACAACGCCGCTTCCGGTTCGGCAAAACCGGCGAAGGTCGCCAGCAGGCCATCGATGTCCATCGACGGCAGCGGGCGGAACCCGAACCGTACTTCGGCAGCCGGTGCGATCATGTTGGCCTTGATCCCGCCTTCGACGCGACCGATGTTGAAGCGCAGGCCGGTCAGCCCACCGAAGCGTGCCGACGCCAGCGATTCCACATGGTCCAGCGCGCGATTGCCCCAGCGCATCGCCTGGTGCAGCGCGCTGGCGGCCGCGTCCTGCTTGCCTGACGCGTGCCCGGCACGGCCGGCAAACTGCATCAGCACCGAGCTGATGCCACGGTGCGCGAGCACGGCCTCACTCATGGTCGGCTCGGCCACCAGCACCGCGTCGTATGGCAGGCCACGGGCCAGGAACGCAGCAATGCAGCGCGGATCGTTGGCTTCTTCGTCGCTGGAGAACAGGAAGGCGGCATCGCCATCGCTGGCGTTGGCCGCCGCCACCAGTGCAGCGGCGGCGCCCTTGATGTCACACACGCCCAGGCCGACCACGCGGTCGTCCAGGCGCCGCATCACGTGCGGATCGGCACTCCAGTGCGGCGAGTCCGGCACAGTGTCCAGATGGACGTTGAACAGGTACTTCGGCGTGCCGCGCACGGCGTACAGGCTGACCGCACCGGCGCCATGGTCGATCACCTCGACGTTGAAGCCGGGCAGGTTCGCGCGCAGGTAATCGAAGATGCCACCGGTGGTGATCGCACGCGGCGGGTTGCGGGTGTCGAAGGACACCAGGGCCTGCAGGTGCTGCAGGGTGGAAGCAAGCAGGTCGGTCATGGGAATCAACAAGGTGTTTGCCCGGGCGTAGCCGGGGCATAGAGGTTCTGGCGCACAATTTCCATCAGCAACTCTGGCCGTGCCGGCGCGCTGAAGCCGAAGGGGGCGTAGAGCCGATGTGCATCGCTGGTGGCCAGCATGAAGCGGCGCAGGCCCTGCAGCTGCGGATGGGCCATGATCGCCTGCAGCAGCTGCTTGCTGTAGCCCTGGCCGCGATGCTGCGGCAGCACGAACACGTCAGCCAGATAAGCAAAGGTGGCACCGTCGGTGATGACGCGCGCAAACGCAACCTGGCCGGACGCGTCCAGATAGGCGCCAAAACACAGCGAACCGGCAATGGCCCGTTCCACCAGTTCGCGCCCGATGCCCAGGCTCCAATGGGCCTGGGTAGACAGGAACTGGTGGATCAGGGCAACGTCCAAGTGCTGCGGATCGGTGCTGATGCGGAGTGCGCTCATCGATTCATCCGTTTGCTGCGCACCCTGGCCCACAGCGGGCCAGGGCACCAGGGTCTCAGCGGTTCACCTGCGCATAGAGCGTGGAGCTCATGCCGAACAGCTTGATGAAGCCCTCCGCCTCTTCCACGCCCCAGTCGGCCGACTGCGCGTAGGTGGCACCCTTGGTGTTGAGCAGGTGCGGCGACTTCACGGCCACAGCGTCGACGCGGCCACCGCGGGTTTCCAGCACCACTTCGCCGTTGACCTTGGCCTGCGAGGACTTCAGGAACGCCTCGATGTCGGTCTTCAGCGGGTCGTGGTAGAAGCCTTCGTACACCAGCTCCACCCACTTGCGCGCCACGTCCGGCTTGAAGCGGTTCTGCTGCTTGGTCAGCACGGCATCTTCCAGCGCGCGGTGCGCGGCCAGCAGCGAAACCAAGCCGGGGGCCTCGAACACGATGCGGCCCTTCAGGCCGATCACGGTGTCGCCGGTGTACACGCCGCGGCCGACGCCGTAGGGGGCGAACAGCTTGTTGAGCTGGGCCAGGATCTGGTCGCCCGGCAGCGCCTTGCCGTTCAGTTCGACGGCTTCGCCCTCGACGAACTTCAGGGTGACGGTCAAGGCCTGCTCCGGCCACTCACTGCGTGGCGCGCACCAGCCACGCGCGCCCTCGCCTGGGGCTTCCCAACGATCGATCTCACCACCGGACATGGTCACGCCCAGCAGGTTTTCGTTGATGGTGTAGGCCTGCTGCTTGGCACGCACGCCGAAACCGCGCTCTTCCAGGTACTTCTGCTCGTAGGCACGGGTCTGGGTGTGTTCTTTCTGGATCTCGCGGATCGGCGCGATGATCTGGTAGTCACCCAGGGCCTTCACCGCCAGGTCGAAGCGGACCTGGTCGTTGCCCATGCCGGTGCAGCCGTGGGCGATGATGTTGGTGCCCAGTTCGGCGGCACGCTTCAGCGCCGCATCGACGATCAGGTAGCGGTCCGAGACCAGCAGCGGGTACTGGCCCTGGTAGCCTTCGCCGGCCCACACGAACGGCTTGACGAAGCCTTCCCAGATGGCCGGGCCACCGTTGACGGTGACGTGGCTGGTCACGCCCAGCTCGGCGGCGCGCTTCTCGATGAAATCGCGCTCTTCATCATCCACGCCGCCGGTATCGGCGAACACGGTGTGCACGTTGTAGCCACGCTCCTGCAGGTACGGCACGCAGAAGCTGGTATCCAGGCCGCCGGAGAAGGCGAGAACGACATCTTTGCTCATGGGGGTAATGTCCAATCAGGTGGGGTAGCGCCGGGCCATGCCCGGCGGATTGTTTCAATGCTTGGGAATCAGCGCCCGGCAACCGCCGCCATGATCGCCTTCTGCACGTGCAGGCGGTTCTCGGCTTCGTTGATGGCGATGCACTGCGGCGAATCCATCACCGCATCGGTGGCCTTCACGTTGCGGCGCAGCGGCAGGCAGTGGCTGAACACACCGTTGTTGGTCAGCGCCATCTTCCGCTCGTCCACGATGAAGTGCTTGAACTGGTCGCGGATCGGCTTTTCCGGTTCCCAGTTGCCGAAGAACGGCAGCGCGCCCCAGCTCTTGGCGTAGACCACGTCGGCGCCGGCGTAGGCGCTGTCGATGTCATGGCTGATCTTCAGCGAGCCGCCGCTCTCGGCCACGTTCTGCTCGGCCCAGCCCATGTAGCGGTCGTCGAGGATGTAGTCGGCGGTCGGGCACAGCAGGGTCACGTCCATGCCCATGCGGGTGGCGATGGTCAGCGCCGAATTGGCCACGGCGGTGTTCAGCGGCTTGGGGTGGTAGGTCCAGGTCAGCACGTACTTCTTGCCGCGCAGGTCCTGGGTACCGAAGTGCTCCTGCAGGGCCATGATGTGGGCCAGCTCCTGGCACGGGTGGGTGATGGTCTCCATGTTGATGACCGGCACCGGCGAATACTTGGCGAAGCTGTTGAGGACGATGTCCTGGCGGTCGTAGGCCCAGTCGATGAACTTGGGGAACGCACGCACGGCGATGATGTCGCAGTAACGGCCCAGCACCTTGGCCACTTCAGCGATGTGCTCTTCGGTATCGCCATCCATCACCGTGCCGAGGTTGAACTCGATCGGCCACGCATCCTTGCCCGGCTGCAGCACCACCGCGTGGGCCCCCAGCTGGAACGCGCCCAGCTCGAAGCTGGTGCGGGTGCGCATGGACGGGTTGAAGAACACCAGCGCGATCGACTTGCCCTTGAGCTGGTCGCCGAGCTTGTTGCGCTTGAACAGCGCGGCCTGGGTCAGCAGCGCGTCAAGTTCGCTGCGGCTCCAGTCCTGGGTGTTCAGGAAGTGCTTGGGGGACATCATCTTTCCTTGCGTGGCGGCGCCGGGTTCGACGCGGTGGAAGGGAAAAGCAGGGACCAAAGGTGGATCGAAAAGGTTGCAGTTGAAGCTTTCAGAACGCGTAAACGAAAAAACCCAGCCGGCGGGCTGGGTTTTTTTCGGACGAACAGCAGAAAGCTCCGGTTACCCAGCGAGGATGTGGGGTTCCGGTCGACGCGCACGCGAGGTCATGCCCGACGCCTGTCGGGCTGCGCTGCTGTCGTGCTGGAAGTCGGTGAGCTTCATGGCCGACAATCTTTGCATGTGGCCGGAGCCGGCGCAAGGGGCCGGGGGCGCAGAATCAGGGATTGCCGGCGGCGCCCTGCTCGGGGCCGACCCAGGGGGTGATCGAGACCCGGATCTTGAGCCGGTTGCCTGGGTCTTCCGGCAGCCGCGAGCGGTACTTGGTGCCCTTGTAGACGTAATCCACGTCGTAGGCGATGGGCCGGCGGAATTCACGCCCCACCGGCACGATGCGGCAGTCGCGGGTCAGCATCGGGCCGTTGTTGGCCGGCGCCGGGGCTGGCGTCTCCACCGCAGTCTCCTCGGAGACCTCCTCGTCACTGCGCTTGAACATCGAGCGCACCGAGTCCCAGAAACGGCTGATCCTGCCCTTGTCCTCCACAGGCTCTTCGCCAGTGACATTGACCGGGGCCAGGGTGCGGGTCGAGATCGGCTCGCAATGCTCTTCCGTGCGGGTCGCACGCAGGGTCTGGAACACCGGTTCGACATTCAGTACCTGGGCGTAGTCGAACTTCACGTTCTCAACGATCACCACCCGGTTACGCGGCTCGGCCTCCTGCGCCAGCACCACAGCGGGCAGCGCCGACAGGCAGGCCAGGGTCAGCAGCGCGGTGGATTTCATTGGCGACGGGAGCAAGGACACGGCAATAGTGTAGGCAGTGGCGAGCGCAAGGGGCTGAACATTACCCGTCCACGCCGCTTCTGCCCACCCCACCCTGGGTGGAGCCGGCGTCCACCGGTGGCAATCGGCGTCCCCCAAAGGGTCCCGACACGTTCTAAAATCACAGGCTTGTCCCCCAGCCACAGCCCCATGACCCTGCGCCTGCACAACAACCTGACTCGCCAGCTCGAACCGTTCACCCCGCTCGACCCGGCCTGTCCGACCCTGTATGTGTGCGGCCCCACGGTCTACAACTACGTGCACATCGGCAACGCCCGTGGCCCGGTGGTGTTCGGGGTGCTGGCCGACCTTCTGCGGCGCCGCTTCGGCGCCCTGCGCTACGCCCGCAACATCACCGACGTGGATGACAAGATCAACAACGCCGCGCGTGAGCAGGGCGTGCCGATCAGCACCATCACCGACCGCTTCGCCGCGGCCTACCGTGAAGACATGGCCGCGCTGGGCGTGGTGCCGCCGGACATCGAACCGGAGGTGACCGCGCACATGCCGCAGATCATCACCATGATCGAGCAGCTGATCGCCAACGGCCATGCCTATGCCGCCGAGGGCCACGTACTGTTCGCGGTGGCCAGCTTCGACGGCTACGGCAAGCTCTCGCGCCGTGATCCGGAAGAGATGCTGGCCGGCGCCCGTGTCGATGTCGCCCCCTACAAGCGTGATCCAGGCGATTTCGTGCTGTGGAAGCCGTCCAGCGACGACCTGCCCGGCTGGGATTCGCCTTGGGGCCGTGGCCGCCCGGGCTGGCACATCGAGTGCTCGGCCATGGCCGCCGCCCACCTGGGCGAGACCATCGACATCCATGCCGGTGGCGTTGACCTGCAGTTCCCGCACCATGAAAACGAGATCGCGCAGAGCGAGTGCGCGCATGGCGGCAGGATCTTCGCCCGCTTCTGGCTGCACAACGGCATGCTCAACTTCGGCGGCGCCAAGATGAGCAAGTCGCTGGGCAACATCGAGCGGGTGCACGACCTGGTGCGCCAGCATCCGCCCGAGGCGCTGCGCCTGGCCCTGCTGTCGGCCCACTACCGGCAGCCGCTGGACTGGACCGACGGGCTGATCGAGCAGTCGGTGCGCACCCTGGACCGCCTGTACGGCACGCTGCGCGAGCTGGCGTCGATCGAAGCCAGCGCGGTGATCCCGGCCAGCGTCGAGGCGACCCTGGATGACGACCTGAATACCCCGCAGGCGCTGGCCGAAGTGGCGCGCATCGCCGCCGACGCGCGCCGTGCCACCGATCCGGCCGAACAGGCGCGCCTGAAGGGCGAGCTGCTCGGTGCGGGCCTGGCGCTGGGCCTGCTGCAGGCCGATCCGGCGCAGTGGTTCGGTACCGCCGCCGGCGATGATGGTGACGATGCGCGCATCCAGAGCCTGATCGACGAGCGCGCTGCGGCCAAGAAGGCGCGTGACTTCGCCCGTGCCGACGCCATCCGCGACCAGCTGGCCGCCGAAGGCATCGTGCTGGATGACACCCCGCAGGGCGTTCGCTGGTCGCGCAAGCGCGGCTGACCTGCCCTGCCCCGTGGCCGGTGCGCCGGCCACGCCCCCACTGTAGAGACTGTTGTGACTGACTCCCCGTTCCCGCTTGAACCCACCGCCGCCGAGGCCCAGACCGCCATCGCCGAGGAATTCGGCTTCTTCGGCGACTGGTCCGAGCGCTACCAGTACCTGATCGACCTCGGCCGCAAGCTGCCGGCCTTCCCGGATGAATGGAAGACCGAAGAACACCGCCTGCTGGGCTGCCAGTCGATGGTCTGGATCGTGCCGGAAGGCAGCGCGCAGTCGCTGCGCTTCCATGCCATCAGCGATTCGGCCATCGTCTCCGGCCTGATCTTCCTGGCCCTGCGCGTGTACTCCGGGCGCTCGGCGCAGGAGATCCTGGACACCGAGCCCAGCTATATCCAGGACATCGGCCTGGCCCGCCATCTGTCGCCCACCCGCAGCAACGGCGTGGCGGCGATGCTGGCCTTCATCCGCGAGACCGCGCAGGCCCAGCTGCAGCGCGACCCGTCGTGAGCGAGCCAGCCACAGCCGAGGACACCGCGCTGGGCCTGCTGTCCCGGCCCGGTTTCGCCAAGCTGCTGGCCTACCGCATCTTCGCGATGCTGTCCTACCAGGTGGTGGCGGTCACCGTCGGCTGGCACATCTACGAAGTCACCCGCAATCCGTTCTCGCTGGGCCTGGTCGGCCTGGCCGAAGTGCTGCCGTTCTTCTGCGTCGCGCCGTTCGCCGGTTATCTGGTCGACCACCTGCCACGGCGCCGGCTGGGCATGGTGGCCTGTTCCGGGCTGATCGCCACCGCGCTGGTGCTGACCGGCGTCGCCACCGGTTGGCTGCCGTTCGAAGGAGTGTGGCCGATCTATGCGGCAATCGCCCTGACCGGCATGGTCCGTGCGTTCCTCTCGCCCATCTACAACGCGCTGTTCGCGCGGGTGCTGGCCCGTGACCAGTTTGCACGCGGCGCCGGCCTGGGTGCGGTGGTGTTCCAGGCCGGCATGGTCGCCGGCCCGGCGCTGGGCGGCGTGCTGGTCGGCTTCGGCGGCAAGGGCCTGTCGTACGCGGTAGCCACCGGCTTCGCGCTGGTGGCGATGGCCTGCCTGGCCACACTGAAGGTGGAAGAGCCGGTGCATTCCGGTCCGGCCGCACCCATCTTCAAGAGCATTGCCGAAGGCGCGCGATTCGTGGTCGGCAACCGGATCATGGTCGGCGCGATGGCGCTGGACATGTTCTCGGTGCTGCTGGGCGGCGTGGTGGCGATGCTGCCGGCGTTCCTGCACGAAATCCTGCACCACGGCCCGGAAGGCCTGGGCATCCTGCGGGCCATGCCGGCGCTGGGTTCGGTGTGCGTGGGCCTGTGGCTGGCACGCCATCCGCTGCACCGTAATGCCGGCCGCGTGCTGCTGTTCGCGGTGGCCGGTTTCGGCCTGTGCGTGATCGGTTTCGGGCTGTCGCAGCACTTCTGGCTGTCGGCGCTGATCCTGTTGTTCTACGGAGCGTTCGACGGCGTCTCGGTGGTGATCCGCTCGACCATCCTGCAGCTGGCCACGCCGGAAGAAATGCGCGGACGGGTATCATCGATCAACGGCATCTTCATCAGCTCGTCCAACGAGCTGGGCGCGTTCTATGCAGGCACGATGGCGAAGCTGCTGGGCCTGGTGCCGGCCGTGGTGCTGGGCGGCTTCGCGGTACTGAGCGTGGCCGGGATCACCGCGTGGAAGAACCCGACGCTGCGGAAGTTGAATCTTCGCGACCTGCAATGAACCTGTAGAGCCGAGCCGATGCTCGGCTGCGCATTTCCGTGCGCCCACGCACCGGTAGCGCCGGGCCGCGCCCGGCGGACTCTTTCCGCGACCGCGGTGGGGTGTAACTTTCTTTGCTCGTGCAAAGAAAGTCACCAAAGAAACACGCCGCCATCCGCGAGCCGGCGCTGCGCGCCGGTGCCCTGTGCTCCTCGGTGAATCAGGGGACGGCGCGGAGAGCCAGCCGACTAGCAGTCGGCTCTACAGGACAGCCGCGACTCTTCGCCCCTGATTCCCCTGCGGTGCTCGGCTCGCTACAAGGCGGACCCAACAGCCGCGAGCGCACGCTTGACCGCTCCTGGTAGAGCCAAGCCGTGCTTGGCTGCTTTTGCTTTTGCTTTTGCTTTTGCTTTTGCTCTTCCTTGCCCTCCGGCTTCGGCCTGAGCCGAGCGTGGGCTCGGCTTCTACATCGGCCGCGCACGCAGGGAAGCGTCGAGAGCCTGCGGCTGGGTCCAGACAGGACCGTCCGCGGCATGGATGCCGCGGCCGAGCTTACAGGGATGTACTTGCAGCGTGTCCTGCCCGGACCCACCCGCAGGCTCACCCCGATACCCGGAAGGCGCTGCTCTTCGCAGCCAACCCGAACCCAACAAAAAACCCGGCCGAGGCCGGGTTTTTCGCATGACCCTACAACGATCAGGAATCAGTCACCCTGCTGCTTCTGCAGGTGCTCCCAACGTTCCTGGGCGTCGATGGTGCGCTCAGCAGTCAGGCGCGCTTCCAGGCGCTCCAGGCCGATTTCTTCGCCGGTGTCCACGCAGTAGCCGTAGTCGCCTGCTTCCAGGCGCTTCAGGGTGCTGTCGATCTTGCCGATCAGCTTGCGGTAGCGGTCGCGGGTACGCAGTTCCAGCGAGTTCTCGGTCTCGCGGGTCGCGCGCTCGGCTTCGTCGCCGATGTCACGCACTTCCTCACGCAGGTTCTCGATGGTCTGCTTGGACTCTTCCACCAGGTCCGCGCGCCAGTTCTGCAGGCGCTGGCGGAAGTACTCCTGCTGCAGCGGGCTCATGTATTCCTCTTCCGAGGACGGCTTGTAGCCAGCCGGCAGGATCGGGCGGCCAGTGGCCTCGTCGGTCTTGTATTCGACCACCTTGTACTTGCTGCGCGGGGCCGGTGCCGCCGAGCGGGCGGCGACGGCCACGGCAACCTTGCCGACAGGGCGCGACACGGTCTTCGGGGCGGAATCGGATTTCACGGCGGTTTTGGCAGGCGATTTCGAAACGGGCACGGGATTCTTGGATTGCGGGG
The DNA here is from genome assembly GCF_013464485.1 of Stenotrophomonas maltophilia. GTDB lineage: Bacteria > Pseudomonadota > Gammaproteobacteria > Xanthomonadales > Xanthomonadaceae > Stenotrophomonas > Stenotrophomonas maltophilia_AW. The sequence goes on along the minus strand of NZ_RAUX01000024.1, from coordinate 29,659 downwards.
CCTTCGAGGCGGCAGAAGCGGCTGCAGGGGCCGGCTTGGAGGCCGGTTGGGCTGCTGCCACTGCCACGGTCTTGGCCGGGACAGGCTTGGCCGGAGCCGGCTTGGCAGCAGGCTTCGGTGCGGACTTCACTACTGGGGCCGGGGCTGGCTTTGCGGCCGGCGCGGCAACATTCTTGGCAACCTTCTTTACAGCGGCAGGCGTGGCGACCGGTTTAGCCGCGGCGACCTTCTTTGCTACGGGCTTGGCGACCGGCTTGACCGCAGCTTTCTTCACCACCGCCTTCGGCGCCGGCTTGGCTGCTGCCTTTTTCGCCACCGGCTTGGCAGCGGCCTTCTTCACCGGTGCGGCCTTGCTGGCGGCCTTCTTCACCACCGGTGCCTTTTTGCTGGCAGCGGCAGGCTTGGCCTTGGCAGGTGCAGCGGCCTTCTTCGCCACCGGCTTGGTTGCCTTGGCCGGCGCTTTCTTTGCGGTGGCCTTCCTGGCCGCCGGTTGCGAGGACGCTGCCTTGGTCGCCGGCTTGCTGGCCGGTTTCCTGGCAACGGGCTTTGCCGCCAACTTCTTCACAACAGGCTTGGCGGTTTTCTTGGCGGCCGTTGCGGCCTTCTTTGCAGTTTTTTTAGCAGCCACGAAACGCTCTTCCTTGGATTCCCCGGGGCCCGGGAAAGCGGGCCTTTATAGCCTACCCGACCCGCAGCAGCAACCTCGGGCCCCTGCTCCATTCAGTCCTGGAGTCAAGGCGCCCTTGGAGGCAGTCCGACGAACACGGACCGCCTTGCGCGGTACGGAACCTGGCCAGCACCCGAAGGTACTGGTACCGATCGCAGGCCATCGGCGACATGCGACCAACGGCCCATCCTGCACAAATGCGGCCTTCATGCCAACTGGCATAAGATGACTGGGTGATCTCGCGCCTGCTCATTGCCCTGCTGCGCTTCTACAAGCGCTTCATCAGCCCCCTGCTGGGGCCACGCTGCCGTTTCGTGCCGAGCTGTTCTGAATACGCGATGGACGCCATCTCGCGGCACGGCCCGCTGCGCGGAAGCTGGCTGGCTGCGCGCCGGCTGGGCCGCTGCCACCCGTTCCATCCCGGCGGCTTCGACCCCGTGCCCGAGTCCCCCAACGCCCCCTCTTGCCGTTGCACAGGAAAACACTGACATGTCCTCCACCCTCATCACCAACGCCCGCATGGTCAACGAAGGCCGCACCTTCGACGGCGACCTGCGCATCGAGAACGGCCGCATCGCGCAGATCGGCAACGGGCTGGCGCCGCGCGACGGCGAGCAGGTGGTGGACGCAGCCGGACGCTGGTTGCTGCCTGGCATGATCGACGACCAGGTGCATTTCCGCGAACCGGGCCTGACCCACAAGGGCGACATCGCCAGCGAATCGGCAGCTGCGGTGGCCGGTGGCCTGACCAGCTTCATGGACATGCCCAACACCAATCCGCCGACACTGGATTCGACCATCCTGGAAGCCAAATACGAGCTCGCGCGCGGCCGCGCCTGGGCCAACTACGGCTTCTACCACGGCGCCAGCAATGACAACCTGGACGCCATCCGTGCGCTGGACCCGAAGAAGGCCCCGGGCGTGAAGGTGTTCATGGGCGCCTCCACCGGCAACATGCTGGTGGACAATCCGGAAACGCTGGACGCGATCTTCCGCGAATGCCCGACGCCGATCATCACGCACTGCGAAGACACGCCGATGATCGACGCCAACCTGAAGGCCTTCCAGGAGAAATACGGCGATGCGCTGACCCCGGACATGCATCCGGACATCCGCTCGCGCGAGGCCTGCATCAAGTCGACCCGCCTGGCGATGTCGCTGGCGCGCAAGCACGGCACCCGCCTGCATGTGCTGCACATCTCCACCGCCGATGAGCTGGCGCTGTTCGAGAAGGGTCCGCTGATCCGCGCCGACGGCAGCCGCAAGCAGATCACCGCCGAAACCTGCGTGCACTTCCTGCACTTCGCGCGCCCGGACTATGCGACCAAGGGCAACCTGATCAAGTGCAACCCGGCGATCAAGGAAGTGTCCGACCGCGAGGCGATCACCGCCGCGCTGGCCGATGACGTGCTGGACGTGCTGGCCACCGACCACGCGCCGCACACCTGGGAAGAAAAGCAGAAGCCCTACGCGCAGGCGCCGTCCGGCCTGCCGCTGGTGCAGTACGCACTGGTGGCTGCGCTTGAGCGCGTGCACGAGGGCAAGCTGACCCGCGAGCAGGTGGTACAGAAGTTCGCCCACGCCCCGGCGCAGCTGTTCGACGTGGAAGAACGTGGCTTCCTGCGCGAGGGTTACTTCGCCGACCTGGTGCTGGTCGAGGACGTGCCGTTCACGGTCAAGCGCGAGGACGTGCTGTCCAAGTGCGGCTGGTCGCCGTTTGAAGGCACCACCTTCCGTTCGCGCGTGGCCTCCACCTGGGTCAATGGCCAACTGGTGTGGGACGGCAGCAAACTGGTGGGCGAGCCGGCCGGCCAGCGCATGACCTACGACCGCTGATGCGCTCCGCACTTCTGATCGGGGCGCTGCTGGTGGCCGCGCCCCTGTTCACCGCACCGTCGGCGCAGGCACAGGACGGCATCGGCAGCCTGATCGACAGCCGCGTGGTGTTCCCGGCCAGCGCATCGCAGGGCGCACTGGTGATCGGCAAGGTACCCGCCGGCAGCCGCGTGCAGTACGCCGGCCGCCAACTGCGGGTGAGCGGCTATGGCAGCGTGGTGTTCGGCATCGGCCGCGACGAGAAGGGTCCGCTGCGCGTGCAGGTGCAACGCCCTGATGGTGGCAGCGAGACCGCGACCATTGCGGTGACCCCGCGCGACTGGCCCACCGAGCGGGTCAACGGCGTGCCGCCGAAGACGGTCAACCCGCCGCCGGCGATTGCCGAGCGGATCAAGCGCGAACAGGCACAGGTGACCGCCGCGCGTGCCCGCGATGACGATCGCACCGACTTCACCCAGACCTTCATCTGGCCGGTGCAGGGCCGCATCAGCGGCCGCTTCGGCAACGCACGCGTGTACAACGGACAGCCCGGCGCAGGTCATTCCGGCATGGACATCGCGGTGCCGACCGGCACCCCGGTGAAGGCACCGGCCGCCGGCATCGTCACCTTCGCCGGCCCGGACCTGTACCTGACCGGTGGCACGCTGCTGCTCGACCACGGCTTCGGGGTCAGCTCCAACTTCCTGCACCTGTCGCGCATCGACGTGAAGGTCGGCGACCGGGTGGAACAGGGCCAGGTGATCGCCGCGGTCGGCGCCACCGGGCGTGCCACCGGCCCGCACCTGCACTGGGGCATGAACTGGTTCGATACCCGCATCGACCCGCTGCTGGTGCTGGAGCGGAAATAACCCACGCAAAGGCCCCCATGTCGGCATGCATGGTGCCACCGCCCCCCCCCCCCGGCCGTTATCAGACAAGGACGTTCAATGCCCAGGCCCGGCGACATCTACACCGCGCGCAATCTGCGTTTCGATCGCTGCTTCGCGTTCCAGTTCACCCATCATGATGACGAAGACGGCCATGCCGTGCTGCTGCTGGACTGGTGGGCACAGACCCCGCCCGATGCCGCCACGCTGCCCGACCTGAAGCCAGCCATGCTCGATTTCATGGGCTGGAACAACAAGCACGAGCTGCATTGGGTCGGCCACGATCTGCCCTCCGCCATCACGCACATCGGCTGGCGCGAACCGATGGTGCGTGGCGAGGTCCGTAGCCACGGCAACTGGCCCGATGGTGCTTGCCTGCAGCAGCAACAGGCCTGGAACACGCTGGACCCGACCATCACCCGCGCCTACAAGCAGGAAAAGGCGCGGGACCGCTACGACGACACCGTCATTCTCAAAGGTAAAGGCTTCTCGGTGGTGCGTGGCGCGTCATCGCTGCAGGGTACGGCCATGAACGCTGCACCCGCATTGGAGCTGTTCAATCAGATGCCGGTGCTCACCAACCTGGATATCGACGTGCCGGTGCCCGGCCTGCTGGACTGGCTGAAGACGCGCCCCTTGATCCACCAGCTGATCATCTGCTGCGCGCAGGACGCGGTCCTGGATGTACGCGGCACCGCGCTGTCGCGCCTGAGCGTCGACGTCACCGGCATGCACGCGATCCATCTCAACGGTGACCTGGATACGCTGATCCTGCGTGGCACTGCCAGTCCGGATCTGGTCATCCATGATGACCACGGCGGCCGCTGGCTCGATGTGTTCTGCACCGATCCCGGCCTGCACTGGTCCGGCCTGCCCGATCTGCAGCAGATCACGCTGCACGGCATGCGGCAGCTGGACGCAGCACGGATTGCTGAACGCCTGCCGGGGCTGCGCGCATTGACGGTGCACGGCGCCCCCTGCACCTTGGCCAACCTGCCGCGGCTGGGTGAACTGGCGTCACTGGAACACCTGAAACTGCTCGATGTGTTCCCACCGGACGATGCACGTTTTCCGGCGCCATCGCAGTGGCCGCAGTTGCTGAGCCTGTCGCTTGACAGCATCCCCGTCGCGCTGGCAACGCAGGTCAAGCAGGCGTTCCAGGAACAGGCTGATGCCGGCCTGGTGCTGGATGTACGGCAACCGCGCAGGCCGGAATGGCGCGCGGCCAACCTGGACAATCCCTTCCGCGACTGGGAAGGCGCCGCGCACATCACGCCCACACAGGTCAAAAAGGCGGTGGCGCTGTACCGCAAGGCACATACCGATGCGTTGAAAGCCGTGGCCACACTGGCAGGCACTCCCACCGCACTGCACAAGGCGCTGGCGTCGGCCGGCGTCGCCTTCGCCGAAGGTTTCAATGCGCTGGATCAGCGCTCGGGCTTCATCGACACCACGGCATGCGAAGACATCTGCAACGCCTGGATCCGCATTGTTGACGCTGCCGACAGCCAGCATCGTGGCGTGTGCGACGCATCGCGCAGTACGCTGGACGTGGAAGCCCTGGGCACCCTCATCGATTCAGTGCGGAACTTCTAGACCGCAGCCCCGGGATCAACCGCGCGCCGCCCACCACACGCGCAACAGCGTGCGCACCGGTGTCGCTTCAATCGGCTTGCCTGCGGCCTGCGCGGCCACGCGTGCGCGCGCCAGGCTGGACCACACGCGGCGCGGGCGCGGACCGGGCACGCGGCTGCCCCACCCCTTCAACAGGTACTGCGCCCAGCGCTGCGCGGCCGTGCTGGAATCCTCATCCAACAGGCTGCGCGGTACACCGGCCACGCCGGCGTCCTGCAGGCGCTGGGCCAGGGTCTGCAGCTGCACCGCGCGACCGGCGCCGGTGCGCGGCGTGTCGTTGAACAGCGCCGCTTCCACCGCGGCAACCGCGTCGGCGTAGTTGGCCAGCGCGCGCTCGGCGCTGGCCGCATCCAGCGCGACCGTGCGCGCTTCAACCAGATCCGGCAGGGCCTCGGCCAGCTGCGCCCACGGTGCACGCACCGGCTCAAGCAGGCGGCCCAACGGGTGGCGCGACCGGTGCGCAGCCCAGCTGCGCAGCTCCTCGCCCCACCAGGCCAGCTTGGCATCGGCCGGCAAGGGATCGCCGCCTGTGTTGAGCATGTCGTCGAACTCCTGCAGCAGCGCGAACCACGCCACTGCCAGCTCGCGTTGCGATTCGGCCACGAACGGGGCGGCCACCGACCATTCCGGCCAACGGCTGCGCCACTTGTCGAGGAAACTGTCCAGCGCGGTACTGCTCACTACGTCATTCCTTACGGCTGGGCCGGGGTTGCCGGCCGGGTCGGCCAGAGGCTGGCCAGTTGCAGAAGCCCAGCATTCTCGACCAGTACGTCGGCCTGCCAGGCCAGCGGGTCGTCACTGTGCAGGCGGTAACCCCACAGCGCTGCCACCGACGGCATCATCGCGGCACGTGCTGCGATGATGTCGCGCTCGTCGTCGCCCACGTACACGCAGTCTTCGGCAGCGATGCCGATCGCCTGCGCGGCGTGCAGCAGCGGCAGCGGATGCGGCTTGCGCTCGGCCAGGCTGTCACCGCCCACCAGCACCGCACAGCGTTGCTGCCAGCCGCACTGCGGCACGATCAGACGCGCCAGATACTCCGGTTTGTTGGTGACGATGCCCCACACCGTACCGGCGGCATCCAGCGCGGCGAGCATGCCGGCCACGCCATCGAACAGCACCGCGTTCTGGCCGATCAACGCTTCATAGCGCTGCAGGAATTCCGGGATCAGCGCGTCGCGCGCAGCAGCGTCAAGCTCGGGGAAAGCCGCCGAGATCATGGCGCGCGAGCCCTTCGACACCACCGGGCGCAGCAGCGCCGGATCGATCGGTGCGCGGCCACGTTCGGCCAGCATCGCATCACAGGTGGCGACGAAGTCCGGCGCGCTGTCCAGCAGGGTGCCGTCCAGATCGAACAGCACCGCGCGGGGGAAGCCTGCGCCGCTCATTCCGGCTTGACCGCGAAGGCCAGGTAGTTGATGTCGGTGCGGCTGCTCAGGCGGGCACGGTTGCGCCACGGCTCATAGGCCATGCCGCTGACATCCACCAGCTGCATGTCGGCCTCGCGCAGCCAGCGCGCCAGCTCGGCCGGCTTGATGAATTCCTGGTAGTGATGGGTGCCCTTGGGCAGCAGCCGCGCCACGTACTCGGCGCCGACAATCGCCACCGCGAAGGCGGCGGCAGTCCGGTTGATGGTCGACAGGAACAGGTGGCCACCCGGCTTCAGCAGACGCTTGCAGGCCTCGATGATCGCGCCCGGATCCGGCACGTGCTCGAGCATTTCCATGCAGGTGACCACATCGAAGCTGCCCGGCTGCTCGGCGGCCAGATCCTCGGCGGCCTGTACGCGATAGTCGACCTTGGCGCCGCTTTCCAGCGCGTGCAGGCGCGCGACCTTGACCAGTTCCGGGGCCAGGTCGACGGCAGTGACGTCGGCACCGGCCTGCGCCAGCGCCTCGCTCAGCAGACCGCCGCCGCAACCGATGTCCAGCACGCGGGCATCGCGCAGCGGCACGCGGTCGGCCACGTACTTCAGGCGCACCGGATTCAGTGCGTGCAGCGGCTTCTGCGGGCCATCAGCGTCCCACCAGCGGTTGGCCAGCGCGGCGAACTTGTCCAGCTCGGCCTGATCGAAATTGGAGGAAGCGTGGGGGGCAGTCATGAGGGGTCCTTGCGGCGCCAGGGATCAGGCGCGGATATGACGGATGCGCTCGCGCCACTGGCGCGCGTTGGCGATGATGCCCGGCAGGTCCATGCCGACCAGCTCGCGCTGCACCAGCTTCGGCTTGCCGGCGATCCAGACGTCGCTGACCTGCTGGCGGCCGGTGGCGTACACCAGCTGCGACAGCACGTTGTGCAGCGGCTGGGTTTCCAGCGCGGACAGATCGACGCAGACCAGGTCGGCCTGCTTGCCGACTTCGATCGAGCCAATCCGCTCGCCGAAGCCCAGCGCGCGGGCACCGCCCAGGGTGGAGGCGCGCAGCGTGGTGGCCGCGTCCAGCGCGGTGGCATCATCGGCCACGGCCTTGGCCAGGATCGCCGCGGTGCGGTTCTCGCTGAACATGTCCAGGTCGTTGTTGCTGGCGCAGCCGTCGGTGCCGATCGCCAGGTTCACGCCGGCACGCTGCAGGGCGCAGGCCGGGCAGAAACCGGAGGCCAGCTTCAGGTTCGATTCCGGGCAATGCACCACGCTGACGCCACGCTCGGCGCACAGGTGGATTTCCGCATCGGTCAGCTGGGTCATGTGCACCGCAATCAGGCGGTCGTTGACCAGGCCGAGGCGATCCAGCCGCGCCAGCGGGCGCTGACCATGCAGCTTGATCGAATCGTTGATTTCCTGCGCGGTCTCGTGGGTGTGCAGGTGCACCTGCATGTCGAGCTGGTCGGACAGCATCCGCACCCGCTCGAAGTTGGCATCGTTGACGGTGTACGGCGCATGCGGCGCGAACGCAGTGCCGATCAGCGGATCGGTGCGCCACTGGTCGTGCAGCTCACCGGCCTTGGCGAAGTACTCGTCGTCGGTCTTGGCCCAGGCGGTGGGAAAATCGATGATGACCGCACCGACCAGCGCGCGGAAACCGTGCTTCTTGTAGACCGCGGCCTGCACATCGCCGAAGAAGTAGTTCTCGTTGGCGCAGGTGGTACCGCCGCGCAGCATCTCGGCGATGGCCAGGGTGGTGCCGTCGGCCACGAATTCCGGCCCGATCACCGCCGCTTCCACCGGCCAGATGTGCTGCTGCAGCCAGGTCATCAGCGGCAGGTCGTCGGCGACGCCGCGCAGCAGGGTCATCGGGTTGTGCGTGTGCGCGTTGACCAGTCCCGGCATCAGCGCGGCCTCGGGGCGGCTGACCACCTGGGTGGCGCGGAACCGTGCGCGCGCCTCGGCACGCGGCAGGATGGCCACGATCTCGCTGCCACGCACGGCAACGGCATGGTCTTCCAGCACCACCGCATGCGGCTCGATCGGAACAACGTAACCGGCTTCGATGAGCAGGTCGCAGGCTTCGGGGAGGTGCGGGCTATCGCTCATGCGGGCTCACTTGGCTGTGGGGCGGCGAGATACTTCTGGGGGACACGCCCCTGAGTCAGGGGCTGCCGCGAAGCGGCGGGGTCTGGAGACCCGTGAAGCGGGCCCATGATCTGCCGAAGCAGATCATGGGAGCGCCAGCGCGAATGCGAGGGCGCGTACCCGGCCAGCGGCCGGCACTACAACAGGTCGGCCTATGGCCGGAACCTTATTTGACGCGTGCGGAGTATTCGCCCGAACGGGTGTCGACGCGGATCACTTCTTCCTGGTTCACGAACAGCGGCACGCGGACCACGGCGCCGGTTTCCAGGGTGGCCGGCTTGCCGCCGCCGCCCGAGGTGTCGCCACGGACGCCCGGATCGGTTTCGGTGATCTTCAGTTCGACGAAGTTCGGCGGCTGCACGAAGATCGGCTCACCGTTCCACAGGGTGACCACGCAGGACTCTTCGCCCTTCAGCCACTTCTCGGCGCCGCCCATGCCGGCCTTGGTGGCCTGGACCTGCTCGAAGGATTCCGGGTCCATGAAGTGCCAGTACTCACCGTCGCTGTACATGAAGTTCATGTCGGTATCGACGACGTCGGCTGCATCCAGCGAGTCGGTCGACTTCATGGTGACTTCCTGGGTACGGCCGTCCTTGATCAGGCGGTACTTCACGCGGGTGAAGGCCTGGCCCTTGCCCGGCTTGACGTATTCGGTGTCGATGATGACGGCCGGTTGGTTGTTGACCAGGATCTTCATCCCGTTCTTGACGTCGTTCATGCCGTAGCTGGCCATGCGTAAACTCCTGAGTGGCAAAAACGCCGCGGGTGCGGCGAGCCGTTAGAATGGAAAGCCCACCGGATGCCGGTGGGCGACTGTTTTTCTGCCCCCATGATAACCGCAGGCCCCCTCTCCATGCAGCTTTCCGCCTTCCCACGGCCCCAGTCGCCAGGTGCGCCCGCGCGCTGGCAGCAGCTCTGGCGCCAGGCGCTGCGCGACCCGCACGCGCTGCTGGCCCGGCTGCAGCTGGACCCGGCCGCGCTGGGCGTCTCGGAGGCGGCCATGGCCCAGTTCGCGCTGCGCGTACCGGAGGGCTTCGTGGCCCGCATGCGCCCTGGCGATGCAGCCGACCCGCTGCTGCGCCAGGTACTGCCGATCGACGCGGAAATGCGCCCGGCACCCGGGTTCAGCTTCGATGCGGTGGGCGATGGCGCCGCCAAGAAGGCCACCGGCGTCATCCAGAAGTACCGTGGCCGCGCCCTGCTGGTCGCCACCGGCAGCTGTGCGATCAACTGCCGCTACTGCTTCCGCCGCCACTTCGACTATGGCGCGGAAAACGCCGCCAAGGGCGGCTGGCAGGAGGCCGTAGCCGCCATCGCGGCCGATCCGGACATCGACGAGGTCATCCTGTCCGGCGGCGACCCGCTGTCCCTGGCCACGCACAAGCTGGTCGAGCTGACCGACGCCCTGCGCGCGATCCCGCATATCCGCCGCCTGCGCATCCATACCCGGCTGCCGATCGTGCTGCCGGAGCGCGTGGACGACGAACTGGTCTCCTGGCTGGGCAGCCTGCCGTGGCCGCTGGCGATCGTGGTCCACGCCAACCATGCCAATGAGTTCGATGCCAGCGTGGATGCCGCGATGGCACGCCTGCGCGGCCTCGGCGCCCAGCTGCTGAACCAGGCCGTGCTGCTGCGCGGGGTCAACGACAGCGTGCAGGCCCTGCAGGACCTGAGCGAGCGCAGCTTCGCCGCCGGCGTGCTGCCCTATTACCTGCACCAGCTGGACAAGGTCGAAGGCGTGGCCCACTTCGAAGTGGACGATGCCCAGGCCAAGGCGCTGATTGCCGGCCTGACCGCGCGCCTGTCCGGCTATCTGATCCCGAAACTGGTGCGCGAACTGCCCGGCGACCCGAGCAAGCGCCCGGTGTAACAAAAAAGGGGACGGAGGGAATTAAGTCGCTTATGCATTTGCGACTTAATTCCCTCCGTCCCCTTTTGGGTGTCAGAGCCCGGATTCGATCATCCGCACCACTTCGGTCGCGGTGACCGGGTGGCTCAGCCAGTAGCCCTGGCCAAGATCACAGCCACGCTGGACCAGCAGCTCGAACTGGGCCTGCTGCTCGATGCCTTCGGCCACGACCGTGATCCCGAGCGCATGAGCCATGGCGATGATCGCCGTAGTCAGCGCCAGATCGTCCGGGTCGCGCTGCATGTCGGCCACAAAGCTCTTGTCGATCTTCACGCCATCCACCGGTACCTGGCGCAGGTGGCTGAGGCCGGAGAATCCAGTACCGAAGTCATCCAGCCACACCTTCACGCCAGTGCGGTGCAGCTTGTCCAGCAACTGCGCGGCGACCATTTCATCACCGATCACTGCGGTTTCGGTCAGTTCCAGGTGCAGGCGAGACGCCGGCAGCCCGGACTCATGCAGGCATTGCGCGACCAGCGCCGGCAGTTCGCCACCACGCAGCTGGCGTGGCGACACATTGACCGATACAAACAGGTCGTCGCCGGCCACGCCACGCGGCCACTGCGACGCCTCCATGCAGGCCGCACGCAGCACCTTCGGGCCGATGATCTCGATCAGGCCACTCTGCTCGGCCACCTCGATGAACACAGACGGCGGAATCGTACCCAGAGTCGGATGCTGCCAGCGCAGCAGCACCTCGACGCCGACCATGCGCCGGTCGCGCATGCGGAAGATCGGCTGGTAGGCCAGCCGCAGCTCACCGCGCTCCCAGGCACCGCGCAGCTCCTGCTCCATATGCACCCGGCGCTCGACAGCGTGATCCATCGCGCGGCTGTAGTAGCGGTAGCAGTTCTTGCCAGCCATCTTCGCCTGGTACATGGCGATGTCACCATTCTTCAACAGCGTGGTCGCATCAGCCGCATCGTCGGGGAACAGGGTCACACCGATCGAAGTGCCGAGGAACAGTTCCCTTCCCTGCACCACCAATGGCTTGCCCAGCTCGCGCACCAGCACCTCGGCCAGCAGCCGCGCATTGGCGGCCACGTCGCCATCGCCGACCAGGATCACGAACTCGTCGCCGCCGAAACGCGCCAGCAGGGTCTCGTCGCCACCGGCCTCGGTGACGGCACGGCCGATACGCTGCGCGAACTGCAGCAGGGCCTCATCGCCGGCTTCATGTCCGAGGGTATCGTTGACCCGCTTGAAGTCGTCGATATCGGCAAACAGCAGGCCAAGCCGATGGTGGGAGGCGCGCGCGGCCATCAGGCGGTGGTCCAATGCCTCCCGGAACGCCAGCCGATTGGTCAGCCCGGTCAGCGCGTCGGTATAGGCCATGTGCCGCACTTCGCGGTCATGGCGGGCGATCGCATCACGCATGCGGGCGAACCCGCGCACCAGCTCGCCGACTTCATCATCGCGGGTGTTTTCGGCCAGCGGTGCCTGGTAGTCACCCGCTTCGATGCGCCGTGCGGCAGCGGCCAGGTCACGGATCGGTGCGACCAGGGTGCGCTGCACATACAGGATCACCACCACGCCAATCACCACCAGCAGGCCCAGCATCAGCAGCAACCACCCAAGGTGGCGGCTGCCGGCCTGCTGCAGACGTTCGCCCAGAGTGGCGTTGGCGGCCTGTTCGCGCTGCTGGACTTCGTCCAGCGCCATGCCGACACGGACGCCGCCAATGCGTTGGTTGCCGATCATGATCGGCATGGCGTTGTCGAGCACCTTCGGTGATTCCTGCACCACCAGCGCCTGTGCAGCGGCAGCCTTGTGCGCCAGCGGATCGGTCATCGGCTGGCCGTACCCGGAGACCTCGATCGAACCGTCATGGACCAACCGGCCACGTTCATCGAATACCAGCACATACCGGACCACCGGCTGCCGCGCGGTGCTGCGCACCAGTGCACCGACCTGGTCCAGGTCACGGTAGTACAGCGGATTGGCCAGCGCATCGGACAACTCGCGCGCCATCGCCTCACCGCGGCTGCGCACACTGCGGTCGAACAATTCATGGATGACGCCACCGCTGAGGTTGCGCACCTCGCTCTGCATCGCCGTCTGCCGCCCCAACAGTACCGCCAGGATCGCGATCACCACGACCATCGCCCCGCCCATTGCGAGCAGGAACCGAGCCTGCATTCCTGAGCCGAGCCACTTCATTCCACTTCCATCCGCACGCGCGTCAATCCTTGTTTCAATTCATCCAACCGCTGCTGCGCATGCGCATCGATGCGGTGGAAACCGGAAGTGCCAAAAAACCGATGCATCGCCCCCTGTGCCTGCGGGTCGCTTGCTGCCTGCAGCAGGACTTCCTGCAGGCGCTCGCGTACACGTGGATCCAGATCGGCGCGAACCATCTCCACCGCACGCGGGTAGGGTTCAGTGCGGAGCAGTTCACGGAAGTCGCGCCGGAATGCCGCCGGCATCCGCCGTTCGTCATTCCAGTCCACGCTGCTCACCGCCCCTGCATCGGCCATCCCCTTGTGTACGTACGTGGCGATGTTCAACTCGCTGCGCGCGAACACATAACCCACGCTGTCCCGCCCTGGCAGGTCCCAGGCACCGGCCAGGATCTGCGGCGACAGCCCGTCCTGCAGCAGCGTCATCACCGGCACCAGGTAGGCGCTGGTGGACGCTGTGTTCTGCAGCGCCAGGCGATGGCCACGCAGATCCTGCACGCGCTGGATCGGGCTGTCGCCGCGCACGAAGAACACCGTCTGGTATTCACGCACCCCATTGCGCTCGGTCAGCAGCAGCGGCCGGGCGCCGCTGCGCTGGCCCAGCGCGACCGCCGTGCCCGACGTTTCCGTGACCCAGTCAACCCGCCCCCGCCGCAGATAGCTGGCCATCTGCTGCGGATCGCGCGCCATCAGGATCCTCCCCTCCTTGATGCCGACGTCATGCATGCGCGCCACCACGTAGTCCAGCAATGGCTGCAGCTGTTCGTAATGGGCCTTGGGATCATCACTGATCCGGCCCAGCACCAGCACCGGGTCCGGTGCTGCCCGCACCGTCCCGGCCAGCAGGACCATGGCCAGGCTCAGCAGTCCCCCCTGCATTGCCTTTCGCAGACCCGACACAGGCTTCATCCCCCCTGGGTATCCAGACAGACTAACCCAAAAAATGAGAACGTCGTCAGCTGTCCTTGCGCCCCACCTGAGCGAGTCGGGCCATGCGCTGTGTGTCGGCAAGAATGCCGCGCAACAGGCGCACTTCCTGCTCGCTCGGCTCGCTGCGCAGGAACAGGCGGCGCAGCTTGCGCATCGCCGATTCCGGGGCGCGCCCCTTGTGGAAATCGATCTCGTCCAAGGTGTCGCCGAGCTGGGCAAAGAAGCTCTCCATCTGCTCGTGGCTGGCCGCCTGCTCGCGGAAGCCAGGCTCGGCCCCGGACGCTGGCTGCGCACCCAGCAACTGCATGCGCGTTTCATAGGCCAGCACCTGCACGGCGGCAGCCAGGTTGAGCGAGCTGAAGTCCGGATCGGACGGGATATGCACCGCCGCATGGCAGAGCTGCAGTTCCTCGTTGGTCAGGCCGGTGCGCTCGCGGCCGAACACCAAGGCAACCTCGGCCCCCTCGCCCGCCTTGGCCACCGCACGGGCGGCAGCATCGGCCGGCATGTATTCCTCGAGCTGGACGCGGCGGGCACGGGCCGTGCAGCCCAGTACCAGGCGGCAGTCGGCCACGGCTTCGGCCAGGGTCGCCACCACCGGGGCGTCCCCCAGCACGTCTTCGGCACCGGCCGAGCGGCGGAAGGCCTCCTCGTCGAGCGGTTTTTCGGGGGCGACCAGCACCAGGCGGGCCATGCCCATGGTCTTCAGGGCGCGGGCGGCAGCCCCCATGTTGCCGGGGTGCTGGGTACCGACCAGGACGAATCGGAGGCGGGTGGCGGCGGGAAACTGGGACATGAACAGGGAAAAGGTCGAGCTGGACGATGACCAATGGTAAACTGTGCGGCCGGCCACTGCGCCGGACCCGCTCTTTTCCCCCGCCAGTCCATCTCTTCTGCCTTTCCGGGAGCCCACGCCATGCAGAAACCCGCCGTAACCGTCATGGTCAAGGCCGCCCGCCTCGCCGGCAACGTCCTGTTGCGCAACATCAACAAGCTCGAGGCACTGAACGTGGTGCAGAAGGGCCGGATGGACTACGCCAGCGAAGTGGATGCTGACGCGGAAAAGGTCATCGTCAAGGAACTCAAGCGCGCCTACCCGGACTACGGCATCTTCGGTGAAGAAGGTGGCGTGCAGGGCGAGCGCCGCCAGATGTGGGTCATCGACCCGCTGGATGGCACCAGCAACTACCTGCGTGGGGTGCCGCACTACTGCGTGTCGATCGCACTGGTGGAGAACGGCGAGCCGACCGATGCGGTCATCTTCGACCCGCTGCGCAATGAACTGTTCACCGCCAGCCGTGGCGCCGGTGCGGTGCTGAACGACCGCCGCATCCGCGTGGCCGATCGCAAGGACCTGGAAGGCACGATGATCCACACCGGCTTCGCCCCGCGCGAGCGCAGCCGTGCCAGCGCCCAGCTGAAGGCGGTCGACGCCCTGCTGGTGCACGGCGAGGACATCCGCCGCACCGGCTCGGCCGCGCTGGACCTGGCCTACGTGGCCTGCGGCCGTGCCGACGCCTACTTCGAAGCCGGTGTGAAGGCGTGGGACATCGCCGCCGGCCTGCTGCTGGTCCGCGAAGCGGGCGGCAAGGTCTGCGACTTCAAGGGCGCGACCCTGGGCCGCATGGACAACCGCGGCCCGGAGACCCACCAGATCGTGGCCGGCAACCTGAAGGTGGCCGAGTCGCTGCAGAAGGTGCTGGTGAACACCGGTTACGCTGCCGAGTTCGACGCGAAGTTCTGAGGTTCCGTGTAAAGCGGTTCATGGAGACGGCACCTGCGAAGGTGCCGTTTTCGTATCCGCGGTGATCGTGCTTGTCACTTTCTTTGCTCGTGCAAAGAAAGTAACCAAAGAAACACGCCGCCGGCCGCGAGCCGTCGCTACGCGACGGTTCCCTGTGCTTCTCGGCGAATCAGGGGGCGGCGCCGAACTCGCTTCGCTCAAACATCGGTGCCTCTTCGCCCCTGATTCCCCTGCGATGCTCGGCTCGCTCAAGGCGGACCCAGGGTCAAATGCCACAGCTGCACCCCGTAGATTCACGCCATGCGTGGATGCTGTTGCTCTTGATCTTGACCTTCCAGTCCGACTTCAAGCGAGCCGAGCACCGCAGGTCCGGCGAGGGCGAAGAGGTGCGGGTGTATGAGCGCAGCGAGTTCCCGCACCGTCCCTCGGCGGGCCGAGGAGCACAGGGTACCGATGCGCAGCATCGGCTCGCGGCCGGCGGCGTGTTTCTTTGGTTACTTTCTTGATGGCGCGCATCCATGTGCGCCACCCTACGGGCCGGCTGCGCCGTTCCGCGCTGCTCCTGCAGCGCGGTGCACGAGCAAAGAAAGTGACACCTCTCCGCAGGCGCGAAAACGATTCGCCGGGCATGGCCCCGCGCTAACGGCGCATGCATCCCCACAAACAAAAACGCCCGGCGCGGGGCCAGGCGTTCCTGCACAACTGTGGAAGTACGGGGGCTTACGCCGCCGTCGACGCCCGCAGCGCGGCAATGCGCTCTTCCAGCGGCGGGTGGCTCATGAACAGTTTCTTCGCCGTCGAACCGGCAATACCGAACGCCGCGATCTGGGTCGGCAAGGTGCTCTGACCGTGGTTCAGCTGCAGGCGCTCCAGCGCGGCGATCATCTTCTGGCGCCCAGCCAGCGAGGCACCGCCCGCGTCGGCGCGGAACTCGCGGTGGCGCGAGAACCACATCGAGATCATGGTGGCGAACAGGCCGAACACCATCTCCAGCACGAACACGATGATGTAGTAGGCGAAGCCGCGGCCGCCGCCTTCGCGGTTGCCCGACAGCGCGCTGTCGATGATGCCGCCGACCACGCGGGCCAGCACGATCACGAAGGTGTTCAACACGCCCTGCA
Organism: Stenotrophomonas maltophilia; assembly: GCF_013464485.1. Classification (GTDB taxonomy): domain Bacteria; phylum Pseudomonadota; class Gammaproteobacteria; order Xanthomonadales; family Xanthomonadaceae; genus Stenotrophomonas; species Stenotrophomonas maltophilia_AW. Next base: position 13,263 of record NZ_RAUX01000024.1, on the reverse strand, counting down.
GCAGCGCCATGGTGATCATGTCACCGTTGGCGACGTGGGCGATCTCGTGGCCCAGTACGGCTTCGGCTTCGTCTTCGCTCATGTTGTGCAACAGGCCGGTGGACACCGCCACCAGCGCGTTGTTGCGGTTGGCGCCGGTGGCGAAGGCGTTGATCTCCGGGCCTTCATACACCGCCACCTCCGGCATGCCGATGCCGGCCGCCTTGGCCTGGCGCTCGACGGTGGCCAGCAGCCAGCGTTCGGTCTGGTTGCGCGGCTCGGTGATCACCACCGCACCAGTGGAGCGCTTGGCCATCCACTTGGACAGCAGCAGCGAGATGAAGGAACCACCGAAACCGAAGATGCCGGCCATGATCAACAGACCGCTCATCTTGCTCGGGTCGGTTCCCAACAGCGACATCACGATGCTGGCGAGGATCAGGACCGCGAAGTTGGTCGCCAGGAACAGGGCAATGCGGGTAAACATGGAAAAATCCGGCTCGGAAGGGGTCGATACCGGTCAATTTGCGGTGTGGTCAGCTTGAATTCAAGCGCCAACCTGACCGACGATTCAGCCAGCATGACTTCCCCCATTTCCTGTGGTCGTTTCGCGCCCTCGCCGACCGGCCTGCTCCACCCCGGATCCCTGCTCGCCGCCTTCGGCAGCTGGCTGCTCGCACGCCATCACGGTGGCCTGTGGCGGCTGCGCATCGAAGACGTCGACCCACCGCGCACCGTGCCCGGCGCCGCCGAGTCACAGCTGCAGGCGCTGGCTGCGTTCGGGCTGGCCCATGATGGCGCGATCCTCTGGCAGAGCGCGCGCGGCGAGGCCTACCAGGCCGCGCTGGACGCGCTGCTGGCCAGCGACCAGGCCTTCGTCTGCCACTGCAGCCGCAGCGAACTGGCCGCCAGCGGCGGCATCCACCATCGTTGCGTCGCCCGGCAACCTCGGCCGGACCCCGCCGTCCGCTTCCGCGTGCAACCGGACAGCATCGTGGACTTCACCGATGGCCTGCGTGGACCGCAGCAGCAGGACGTGCACACCGAGGTCGGCGACTTCGTACTGCGCCGTGCAGACGGCTGCTGGGCCTACCAGCTGGCAGTCGTGGTCGATGACGCCGCGCAGGGCGTGACCGAAGTGGTGCGCGGCGCCGACCTGCTTGACTCCACCGCGCGGCAGATCCTGCTGCAGCAGGCATTGGGGCTGGTGGTGCCGCACTACTGGCACCTCCCGCTGCTGCTGGATGCGCCGGGCCACAAACTGTCCAAGTCGCTGGCCGCAGTGCCGGTGGACAGTTCGCGCCCGCTGCCGGTGCTGCGCCAGCTCTGGCAGCTGCTCGGCCAGGCACCTGGGGCGCTGGAAGCTGCGCACGATCTGGACACGCTGCTGGCTGCGGCCCAACGGGCGTTCGACCCGGCGCAGCTGCCACGTACCGACATCCTGCTGCCAGCCGACGCACTTTCCGCGCCGATGTTGCAGAATCCCCCTTCCCCCACCTGATACCCGGACAGCACTCCATGACTTCTCGCGTCGCACTGGTCACCGGCGGAACCGGCGGCATCGGTACCGCCATCTGCCAACGTCTGGCCGACCAGGGCCACCGGGTCGCCACCAATTACCGCGACGAGGCCAAGGCCCGCGCCTGGCAGCAGGCGATGATCGAACGCGGCTACAGCGTGTCGATCTTCCCGGGCGATGTCTCTGATCCCGACAGCGCCGAAGCGCTGGTACGCGCCGTCGAAGCTGAGCTGGGCCCGGTCGAGATCCTGGTCAACAACGCCGGCATCACCCGCGACACCACCTTCCATCGCATGCGCGCGGACCAGTGGCACGATGTGATCAACACCAATCTCAATTCGGTGTTCAACGTCACCCGCCCGGTGATCGAGGGCATGCGCCGCCGCGGCTGGGGCCGGGTCATCCAGATCAGCTCGATCAACGGCCTGAAGGGCCAGTACGGCCAAGCCAACTATGCGGCCGCCAAGGCCGGCATGCACGGCTTCACCATCTCACTGGCGCGCGAGAACGCCGGCTTTGGCATCACCGTCAACACCATCTCGCCCGGCTACGTCGCCACCGACATGGTGATGGCGGTTCCAGAAGAAGTGCGTGCCAAGATCATTGCCGACATCCCCACCGGACGCCTCGGCAAGCCGGAGGAAATCGCCTACGGCGTCTCGTTCCTGGTCGCCGACGAGGCCTCGTGGATCACCGGTAGCAACCTGGACATCAACGGCGGCCACCATATGGGTTGGTAAGCCGCGCAGCGGGCCCGCGCGGTGAACGCCGCCGGCCCCTGCCAAGAGTCATGCTGCGCAGCACGCAAACCCTTGTTGCGCAACATGATCATCACTGAAAGCCAAGCCTGGCGGGGGCTGAGGCGGTTGCAACGGCTGCTGCACTGCGCCATGCTGCGCGTCTACTGTGACGAGTACCGCTTCATGGCTGCGACCCGCATCATCAAGAAGTATCCGAACCGCCGTCTCTACGACACCGAGATCTCCAGCTACATCACCATCGAGGACGTGCGCCAGCTGATCCTGGACGGTGAAGACTTCGAAGTCCGCGACGCCAAGAGCGGCGACGACCTCACTCGATCGGTCCTGCTGCAGATCATCGCCGACCAGGAACAGGACGGCGAACCGATGCTGTCCACCCAGCTGCTGAGCCAGCTGATCCGCTTCTACGGCGACTCCCTGCAGGGCTTCATGGGCAATTACCTGGAGCGCAGCATGCAGGTCTTCCTCGACCAGCAGCAACAGTTCCGGCAGCAGATGGGCAACCTGCTGGGCCAGACCCCGTGGGCGATGATGAACCAGCTGACCGAGCGCAACCTCGAGCTGTGGCAGGAATTCCAGCGCAGCATGGGCACCGGTTTCGGTGGTCCGCGCCCGGGTGGCACCGGAACCGGCGCAGGTACCGGCAACAAGCCGAACGAACCGGGCACTGGCACCGGCGGCAAGACCCGCCGCTGAGCCGCTGCACCGGCGGATACGAAAACGGCGCGCCCGATGGCGCGCCGTTTTGTTCTGTGTCCCCGGCGGAGCATCAACGTTTCGCCTTGCACCCCGTGCATACGCGTTCGACCTTGTAGCCCTTCGCCTTCAGTTTCTCGACCACGCCGTCACTGCCCAGCAGGTGCAACGTGCCCACCACCACCAGCGTGCCCCCCTGCCCGGCCTGCAGGTACGGCAGCAGCTTCGGTACCCAGGCGTCATTGCGGCCAGTATTGATGCGCTGATACAGCTGCGGGTACTGCTGGCGCATCTCCGCCGCCATCCGGGTCCACAGCAGCCGCTCGTCACCCCGGCGCCATGCATCATGCAGCTGGCGCGCCTGCTCATCGGCCTTGCCGGCCTGATCCAGTGCTTCGGCCAGCATCTGCCGCTGTTCCTGCAGCGTCATTCCATCAAGCATGCCGATCTGGGTGTCGATGTCTTCCAGTCCCGCAGTCTTGCGGCCGGTCTTCTGCGCACGCTCCATGAAATGCCGGTCCAGGCCCAATGCAGGGTCCAGACCCAGTTTCTGCATCTGCCCGACCGAAATGCTCAGGCCGACGAACCAGGGCTTCATGCCCTGCATCTGCGCCAGCGGCAGCTTGTTCTCCGTTGCGAACTGCTGCAGCTTCTGCCAGGTCGCCGCATCAAGATCACGCTTCAGCTCGCTGCCATCGGTACGGACCGCTGCCTGCACCATGCGGCTCGCCAGTTGCGGCGATTGCATGTCCTCCGGCGACAACTCGAACACGACTCGCTGCGAGGCCTCGAAGGCCTGTTCGGCATCGGGCGACAGCGGGTAGTCCTGCGGCTTCAGCAGGTGGAAGGAGCCGAGCAGGTAGAGGCGCGCGTCACCCGGGCCGGTCACTTTCCACAGCAACGGCACCGGCGGCTTGGTCGCCGCTGCGCCAGTGGTATCGGCTTGCACGGTACGCGCTGCAACCAGCGGTGCCAACACACAGGCCGCCAACAGCACGGCGGCACGCAACAGGGATCTGATCGGCATATCAGCCTTCTCCTTCAGGCAGGTGGTAGGCCTTCTCGCCTGCTTCCACACGCAGGTCCAGCCGGTTTTCCGGCGGCGCCAACGGGCAGGTCGCGTAAGCGGTGAACGCACACGGCGGGTTATAGGCATGATTGAAGTCGATGCGTACCGTGCCATCGGCAGCCGGCGCATCGGTATCCAGGTAACGCCCGGCCGGATAGCTGCCGCGGCCGCTGGTGCGGTCGGCGAATATCAGAAACAGCGGTTGGCCGGGCGCACCAATCGCCTCAAGCCGCCAACTGCGGCCATCACGTTGGAACTCGACCGCGCCGGCATTGGGCATTTCGGTGGTCAGGCCGGTGATGTCAACGATGGGCAGGGTCTTGCCCGGCGGATGTGCGACAAAGCGCGCCTGCACCTGCCAGTCCGGGCCACCCGGCCAGTACTCCAAACCGGCGAAATCACGGCGCGCCGCTGCATCGGCATGCTTGACCCGCAGCGCATCGCGCGGCCCGCGCCGGATGATGCTGAGCTGGCCATTGCCACCGTCGAAGGCCAGCAGTGTCGGCTGCGGATCCTTGTCGGTGTCGATACGGATACGGCTGCGCACCGGCTGGCCATCAAGGCTGACGTTCGCACCGGCTTCGGGCGTGAACCACCATTGGCTGCCCTCGCGACGCAGCAGGCCCAGCTTGTCAGGGCCGACCGACAAGCGGATGCCATTGGTGGCCCCGCTGCCGACGAAGTGTGATTTGTTCTGCAGCCAGTGCAGACCGACCAGGGCCGTCCAGCCGTCGGGTCGGGTCAGGTCCTGGTAGCGGGCCACCCGCCATTGCTGCTGCATGGCCGCGTAAGCCGGATCTTCAGTGACCTTCGGCGCCGGCGGTGTCGCCGGGCTGCAGGCAACCAACAGCATGGCGACCAGCAGGCCGCCCATTCCCCGATAACGCATCGATGCTCCCCTCAACGCCCGCGCAGGAACCAGCGGTCGATCTCCGCCAGCGAAAAACGCGCCCAGGTCGGCCGGCCGTGGTTGCACTGGCCGGACCGCTCGGTGATTTCCATGTCGCGCAGCAGCGCGTTCATTTCCGGCACCGTCAGGCGCCGGTTGGCGCGCACCGCACCGTGGCAGGCCATGGTCGACAGCAGTTCGTCGCGTGCGCTGGCCACGCGGCGGCTCTGGCCATGCTCGCGCAGGTCGGTCAGCACGTCGCGCAGCAGCCCCTCCGGTTCGGCATGTGCCAACAGCGCTGGAATGCTGCGCACATGCAGTGATCCAGGACCGGCGCGGGTCACCTCGAAGCCGAGCGCCGCCAACGTTTCGGCTTCACTTTCGGCAGTGTCGGCCTCGCGCTCGCCCACTGCCAGCGTGATCGGCACCAGCAGCGGCTGAGACTGCAGGCCGATACCGTCGTGCGCGTTCTTCAGGCGCTCGTAGCCGATGCGCTCGTGCGCGGCATGCATGTCGACCACAATCAGGCCTTCTGCATTCTCGGCCAGGATGTAGATGCCATGCAGCTGCGCGATCGCATAGCCCAGTGGAGGCACACCGGCATCGGCACTGGTGACCGGCAGGCCGTTCTCGGTGGGCATCGGCGGCAGCGCCGCCCCGCGTTCGGCACCGGCCGGCGTGGCATACAGCGCGGCGTAGGCCGCCGGTGCATCAGCCACCTGCAGCCCAAGGGGCTGCTGCGGGCGCCAGCCGGAAAAACCACCACCACCGCCGCCTGCGCCGGGCGCAGGCCCACGCACCAGTCCGAAACCCGACGCGCCCGCGCTCGATGCCGTCGGTGCAGCAGCGACGTCCACCGGATGCACCGGACCCACACCGATCTCCTGCGCCGACATCCCGGCGCGGGTATCGGCCAGCGCATCCTTCAATGTGCGGTAGACGAAGTCATGCACCAGCCGCGAATCACGGAAGCGCACTTCATGCTTGGCCGGATGCACATTGACGTCGACCCGGGTCGGGTCGAGCTCAAGGAACAGCACATAGGCCGGCTGCCGGCCGTGGTACAGCACATCGCCGTAGGCCATCTTCACCGCATGGGCGACGCTGCGGTCGCGCACCGAACGGCCGTTGACGTACAGGTACTGCTGGTCGGCACTCGCGCGTGAATAATGCGGCTGCGCGATCCAGCCATGCAGGCGCAGGCCGGCACCACTGTGGTCGACGCGCACGGCCTGGTTGGCGAAATCCTCGCCCAGCGTTTCGGCCAATCGCGCATCGGAATACAGATCACCCGGCTTGTAGCGGCGCGAGGCCTTGCCGTTGTGCGACACGCGCAGTTCGACGTCCGGTCGCGCCAGCGCCAGCGAACGCAGCCATTCTTCGATATGGCCAAGCTCGGTACGCTCGGCGCGCAGGAACTTGCGCCGCGCCGGTACGTTATAGAACAGCTCGCGCACTTCCACCGTGGTGCCCGGCGCATGTGCGCGCGGGGTCACTTCGCCGATCTTGCCGCCTTCGATCTGCAGCGCCGAACCGTGGTCGTCATGTGCGCGACGCGAGGACAGGGTGAATCGGCTGACCGATGCAATCGACGGCAGCGCTTCCCCCCGGAAACCGAGGGTGGCCACCGATTCGAGGTCGTCCAGATCGGCGATCTTGCTGGTGGCGTGGCGCGATACCGCCAGCGGCAGCTGTTCCGGCGCGATGCCACTGCCGTTGTCGCGGATTCGGATCAGGCGGACACCCCCCTCCTCGAGGTCGATATCGACGCGGCTGGCACCAGCATCGATCGCGTTCTCGACCAGCTCCTTGACCACTGACGCAGGACGCTCGACCACTTCGCCGGCGGCGATCTGGTTGATCAGGATTTCCGGCAACGGCCGGATCGGGCGCGGACCGGGCGCGCTCATGGGAGAGGATGGGCAGCAGACTTCATGGGTCGATGATAGCGGAGCCGTCCGTTGTAGAGTCGACTGTCAGTCGACTGCCCTTCGCCCGGGCACCGAAAACCCCGCGCTGCGCGCGGTAGAGTCGACTGTCAGTCGACTGCCCTTCGCTCAGGCACCGAAAACCCCGCGCTGCGCGCGTAGTCGACTAACAGTCGACTCTACCGCGTTCTACAGGAAGCGGGTTACTTGCTGCCGCCGGCCATGGTGCCGGCTGCGTCGATCTCGGCCTGGGCGCGCGCGGCATACAAGGTGCCCGGCGGCGGCTGGCGGCTGAAGAAGGTGTGCACACCATCGAGCACGGCACCGGCGATCTTGCGCTGGTAGGCCGGGTCGATCAGGCGGCGCTCTTCGTCCGGATTGGAGATGAATGCGGTTTCCACCAGCATCGCCGGCATGTCCGAGGTGCGCAGCACGGCGAAGTTGGCGCGTTCGATGTTCGGCTTGTGATTGTTGCCAATCCGCTTCAGGCCTCCCAGCACGTGGCCGGCGGCATCTTCAGAGGCCTTCATGTAACCGCTCTGCGCCAGGTCCAGCAGCACGTTGGCAAGCGTGCCCTCGGTCTGCTGCAGGCGTACGCCACCCACCAGGTCGGCCGCGTTTTCCTTGTCCGCCAGCCAACGGGCGCGCTGCGAAGAGGCACCCTTGGTCGACAGCACATAGACCGACGAGCCGGTGGCCGAACGGTTCTCGGCCGCATCGGCGTGGATCGAAATGAAGATGTCGGCCTTGTTCGCACGTGCCTTCTGCGCACGCATCGGCAGCGGGATGAACACATCGCTGTCGCGGGTCAGGTACGCCTTCAGGCCCGGCGTGGCGTTGACCTGGCGGGCAAGCTCACGCGCCACCGCCAGGGTGACATCCTTCTCGCGCTTGCCGGTCGGGCCGATCGCGCCCGGATCCTGGCCACCGTGGCCGGGATCGATGGCGACCACCAGATGACGCATCCCGGCCTGCATGCGGATGCGCGAGGCATCGCTTGGCATGGCTGGACGCGGCGGCTCCACCGGCGTCGGCGCCGGTGCAGGCACGCTAGCAGGCGGCGTGGTCACCACGGCGGCGGTGCGCTGGCCGGCGAGGATCGCGGCCGGCGAGGAAGAAGGCGAGCTGCTGGCTACGGTACCGGCAGCCGCAACCTGGGCCGGCGCGGTGGACGGCGCCGGGGTCGGCGTTGCCGGTGCGGCGGCAGTGGCGCTGGCCTGCTGCCGTACCTGCGCGGTCAGCAGCGCGGTGGCACGTGCGGCATCGGAACGCGACTGCGCGTTCTCCGCCGGCGTCGGCGCGGGCGCGTTGACCGGTGCCTGTGGCTGTACCGCCGGCGTTATCGCAGGACGGCTGGCAGCCACGGCCGGGCCATCACCCGGCCATTCGATGACCAGCTTGGATTCATTGCCCTCGCGCTGCATCTGCGGGCGGAACGGCGCCACCGATTCAGCGAGGTCGAAAACGACACGGAAGGTCCCCGGCACCGGCTGTCCGGTACGCACCGCCGTAACCACGCCCTGCGCGGCCGGCATCTTCAGGTTGCGAATGGCGCTGGAGTCCGGGAAATCGACCACCAGGCGGTTCGGGCCCGCCAGCGACAGGGTCTTGTAGCCGCCACTGCCCACGAGCGAAATCTCGGCACGGGTACCGGTGGCGCCCGTATTCAGCAGGACCTGGCGGACTTCGCCAGCCCACGCACTGACGCTCGCCAGACCCAGTCCGACGGCGGCAAAGATGGCGATGAGACGGTTCCCCAGGCGCATGGCTCAGGATTCAATCACCGCGCTGAACGGAATGCAACACCTTTTTCCTTAATAATCCGTAACCTGCCGGTCTTTGTTCTCGTCAGCCGACAGAAATGGCCTGCAAGTCGCCCCCTTGCGGAAGCCGTTTCAGCCATTCAAGTCCGGCGTCGCTGGCCCCAGTGAGATGGACACGACGCCCCTGCCCCTCGATCTCCAGTGCCACCACCAGGTCGGTCGGTGGCAGCGCACCAGCGCCGCGTTCCGGCCATTCCACCAGCCACAACACCGCGCTGCCCTCGTCCAGCCCGAGGAAATCGAGCTCGCCGGCCTGGCCGATCCGGTACAGGTCCAGGTGCCAGGCCTCACCGCCGCTGGCCAGTGGATAGCGCTCGACCAGGGTGTAGGTCGGGCTTCGGATGGCACCCTGCACGCCTAGCGCGCGCAGCAGTGCGCGGGCCGTTGTGGACTTGCCGGCCCCCAGGTCACCGCGCAGTTCAATCAGTGCCTGCGGCGGACGGGTAGCCGCCAGCCACTGACCGAGCAGTTCAGTGGCATTGCTGTCGGCGAGGAAGAAGTCGGTCATGCAGAGCGTTCCGGGTTGGCCAGCCGCCGCAGTGGCGCCAGCAGATCAGTAGGAAGCAGGCCGCGCGCGCCGTCGGCGGCAGCGGCATCGCCTGCCAGCGCATGCAGCAGCGCACCGGCGGCGGCCGCATCGAAAGCTGCCAGGCCCTGCGCACGCAGGCTGGCGATGATACCGGTGAGCAGATCTCCCATCCCGCCGACGGCCATGCCGGGGTTGCCTGCGGCGATCAGCCGCGGTGTCTGTCCAGGCGCCGCAACGATGCTGCCGGCCCCCTTCAACACCACTACCGCGTGGAAACGCTCGGCCAGGGCCTGTGCGCTGGCAAAGCGGTCTGCCTGGATTTCAGCGCTGCCGCAGCCAAGCAGGCGCGCGGCCTCGCCCGGGTGCGGTGTGAGGATCGTGGCCGGCAGCGCCCGTGGATCCTGCGCGAGCAGGTTCAGTGCATCGGCGTCGACCACCAGCGGCAAAGTGCTGGCCAGCACCCGCGTAAGCAATGCACGCGCCCATTCGTCCTGCCCCAATCCGGGCCCGATCGCCACCACCCCTGCCTTTTCCAGCAACGCGGACAGCGCATCACCATCCTCCATCGCGTGCGTCATGGCCTCGGGCAGGCGGGCCAGCAATGGGCCAACATGATCGCGACGGGTGCCGATGCTCAGCAGGCCCGCGCCAGCACGCAACGCGGCCTCCGCAGCCATCGCCACTGCGCCACCGCTGCCATGGTTTCCACCGATGCACAGCACATGCCCCGACTCCCCCTTGTGGGTATTGGCTCGTCGCGGTGGCAGCAGTGCTGGCAAACGGTCGCCTGTCCAGCGCTGCGCGCTGGCCTGAATGCCACCCCATACCTGATCGGCCAGTTCAAGGGGCGCCAGGCGCCGCTGACCCACGTGCTCCAGCGCATCGCCGGTGTACAGGCCACGATGGCAGCAGATGAACTGCAACGTGACATCCGCCCTCACCGCCACGCCAGGCACACATCCGCTGTCGGCGTCGACGCCACTGGGCACATCCAGCGCCAGCACCGGCCCGTGCGCCGCGTTGAGGGCCTCGATCACCGCTTGGGCCATGCCGGCCGGTGCCCGGTCCAGGCCAAGCCCGAACAGCGCGTCCACATAGACATCGGCGACCGGCAATTGGCCGCTGAACTCGACGATTCTGCCTCCGGCCTCAACAAATTCCGCTGCTGCCTGGGCCGCCAGTCCAGTGGCGGGCGGCTTGCCGGGCAACGAGACCACCTGAACCCGGCGCCCCGACCGCACGGCATGGGTGGCCAGCACGTAGCCGTCGCCGCCATTGTTGCCGCCCCCCACCAGCACGCATGGCTGAAGGGCCTCCGGCCACTGCTGCAGCAGGCACTGCCAACCTGCCAGACCGGCCTGCGACATCAGGCTCCAGCCGCCGTCGCCGGCCAGCGCCGATGCGCGTCCATCAAGCCTGCGCGCGGCAGCGGAATCGAACAGAAGGGAAAGATCGGGCATGCAGGGATTTTATACTGGTGCGCATGCCCCCCGTCCCTGCCTCCGTCGATCCGGCCCTGGCCGTGCAACGCATCCGCGAACTGGCCCGTGCGCATGGCTTCCAGCGCTGCGGCGTCGCCGGCATCGAGCTGGGGGAGGATGAGGCGCACCTGGCCGACTGGCTTGGCCAGGGCCTGTACGGCACGATGGACTGGATGGCGCGCCACGGCACGCTGCGCGCGCGCCCGGCCGAACTGCTGCCCGGCACGGTGCGGGTGATCTCGGTCGGCATGGATTACAGCCACAAGGACGATACCGAAGCATGGGCCACCCTGGCCGACCCGGGTCGCGCCTATGTGGCCCGCTACGCGCTGGGCCGCGACTACCACAAACTGATGCGCAACCGGCTGCAGAAGCTGGCCACGCAGATCAACGACGAAGTTGCGCCGCTGGGCTACCGCGTATTCGTCGATTCTGCACCGGTGCTGGAACGCGCGCTGGCACGCAATGCCGGGCTGGGCTGGATCGGCAAGCACACCTGTCTCATCGACCGCCATGGCGGCTCCTGGTTCTTCATCGGCGAGATCTACATCGACATCCCGCTGCCGATCGACGCGCCGGCCACCGCCCACTGCGGCACCTGCACGCGCTGCATCGATGTCTGCCCGACCCAGGCCATCATCGGCCCACAACGGCTGGATGCGCGGCGCTGCATTTCCTACCTGACCATCGAGCATGACGGCGCCATTCCCGAGGACATGCGGCCGCTGATCGGCAACCGCATCTACGGCTGCGATGACTGCCAGCTGGTCTGCCCGTGGAACAAGTTCGCCAAGCGCACCGACGAAGCCGACTTCCGCGCACGCAACAACCTCGATACCGCGCACCTCGACCAGCTGTTCGCCTGGGACGAAGCCGAGTTTCTGCGCCGCACTGAAGGCAGCCCGATCCGCCGCAGCGGCCATGAACGCTGGCTGCGCAACATCGCTGTGGCGCTGGGCAACGCGCCGGCATCGGCCGAGGTCCTGGCCGCGCTGCACACCCGCATCGACGATCCCTCGCCGCTGGTGCGCGAACACGTGCAGTGGGCGCTGGCCCAGCACGCCCCGCGCTGACGTGCGATCCTGAGCGCCCGTTCCACCCGCCGCACGCCGTACCCATGCAGCCACGCAACAACGACATCCTCACCCCCAGCCAGCTCAACACCTTGGCCCGCGACCTGCTGGAAGGCAGCTTCCCGGCGATCTGGGTCGAGGCCGAACTCGGCAGCGTGGCGCGCCCTGCCTCCGGGCACCTGTATTTCACCCTGAAGGACGCACGTGCGCAGCTGCGCGCAGCAATGTTCCGGATGAAGGCGCAGTACCTGAAGTTCGTGCCGCGCGAAGGCATGCGCGTGCTGGTGCGCGGCAAGGTGACCCTGTACGACGCCCGTGGCGAGTACCAGATGGTGCTGGACCACATGGAAGAAGCCGGCGAAGGCGCGCTGCGCCGCGCCTTCGAGGAGCTGAAGGCACGCCTGGAGGCCGAGGGCCTGTTCGACCCGGCACGCAAGCGGCCGCTGCCGGCGCACGTGCAGCGCCTGGCAGTGATCACCTCGCCCACCGGTGCCGCCGTGCGCGACGTGCTGAGCGTGCTCGGCCGCCGCTTCCCGCTGCTGGAAGTGGACCTGCTGCCGACCCTGGTCCAGGGCAGCAGCGCCGCCGCGCAGATCACCCGCCTGCTGCAGGCCGCCGACGCCAGTGGCCGCTACGACGTGATCCTGCTGACCCGCGGCGGCGGCTCGCTGGAAGACCTGTGGGCCTTCAACGATGAAGCCCTGGCCAGAGCGATCGCCGCCAGCCGCACCCCGGTGGTGTCGGCGGTGGGACACGAAACCGACTTCAGCCTTAGCGATTTTGCCGCCGACCTGCGCGCACCGACGCCGTCGGTGGCGGCCGAACTGCTGGTGCCGGACCAGCGCGAACTGGCGTTGCGCCTGCGCCGGACTGCAGCGCGCATGGTGCAGCTGCAACGGCATGCGATGCAGCAGGCGATGCAGCGCGCCGATCGTGCCCTGCTGCGCCTGAACGCACAGAGCCCGCAGGCGCGGCTGGACCTGCTGCGCCGTCGCCAGCTCGATCTGGGCCGACGCCTGCATGCCGCGTTCAACCAGCAGCAGGAACGCCGTGCCGCACGCCTGCGCCATGCGGCGGCGGTGCTGCGCGGGCACCATCCGCAACGCCAGCTCGACGCGATGCAGCGCCGCCTGGCAGCCCTGCGCGGGCGCCCGCAGATTGCGATGCAGCGCCTGCTGGAACGCGATGCACTGCGCCTGCGCGGATTGGCGCGTTCGCTGGAAGCCGTCAGCCCGCTGGCAACCGTGGCGCGTGGTTACAGCATCCTGACCCGCAGTGACGATGGTGCCCTGGTGCGGCACGTCGACCAGGTGCAGCCGGGTGACGCCCTGCAGGCCCGTGTTGGCGACGGCGTGATCGAGGTGCAGGTCAAGTAAAGGGTTGCTCGGCAGGGCTGCGCCCTGCACCTGCAGAGGCTTCAAGCCAAGGCAACGTCAACTTCAAAAGCGAGTATTCCGTGGGATGGCGGGGCGGTGTCGGAGTGCGGGGACGCTGCAAGTACGTCCCTGTAAGCTTG
>NZ_RAUX01000023.1 GCF_013464485.1 Stenotrophomonas maltophilia | reverse complement strand
AACCCCGCCATGCCCGGTGATGCCGGCCAGCGGCCGGCACTACCAGGCGCGGTTCATTTCGCGTCGAACTTCACGATCGTGCTGATCGCGGTTTCGTCCGGAATGGTCTTGGTGTCGGCCCAGTCACCGGCACCCACAGCGAAGTCCAGGCGCTTGACCGTGGCCTTGCCGGTCAGCACCGGCTGCGGCCCCGGCTTCCAGGTGAAAGTGAGGGTCACCGGCTTGCTGACGCCGCGCAGTTCCAGCGTGCCGTCGGCGGCGAACTGGTCGTTGCCTACGGCCCGGAAGCCCTTCGCGGTGTAACGCGCGGTGGCGAACTTGGCGACGTTGAAGAAGTCCGCGCCCTGCAGGGTCGAATCACGGTCGCTGTTGCCGCTCTTGGCGCCGGCCAGCGGGATCACCACGTCCAGCGAACCGGCGGCCGGATTGGCCGGGTCGAAGCTGAGCTTGGTGGCAAAGCCCGGGAAGCTGCCGGTGAATACTTCGCCGTCGTACTTGGTGGCGAACACCAGGATCGAGCCGGCGCCGGGGGCCTGCGCATAGTCCGCAGCGAGCACCGGGGCGGTGGCGAGCATGCCGGCCAGGGCGGTGGCCACGGCGGCCGGAGTGGTCAGTTTCAGGGTCATCGGTCAGTCCTTCTGAGGGGAGGCAAGCCAGCCGCGGGGCAACATGCGGGACAAGGTCGCATCGCGCTGGAACAGGTGGTGGTAGAAGGCAGCGCCGGCATGGGCCAGCACCACCGCGATCAACAGCCAGAAGCCGTATTCGTGGATGGCATGCGATATCGCGACCACCTGCGGGTCGGGGCCGCTCAGCTTGGGCACGTCGACCAGGCCGAACCAGCGGAACGGGCGCAGGCCACTGGCCGAGTCGTACAGCCAGCCAGACAGCGGGATGGCGAACATCAGCACATACAGCAGCACGTGGGTGGCGCTGGCGATGCGTTCCTGCCAGCTGGGCACGCCCGGCACCGGCCTGGGGGCACCGGCATACAGGCGCCAGCCGAGGCGGAACAGCACCAGCGCCAGCACGGTGATGCCGATCGACTTGTGCGCGGTGTAGACCCAGAAATACTTGGGGGTCTTGGGCAGTTCACCCATGGTCAGGCCGACCACGCCGAGGGCGAGGATCAGCAGTGCGATCAACCAATGCAGGATCTGGCTGACACTCCCCCAGGCGGCGGGGGTGTTCTTGGCGGTCATGAAGGGTCCTCTAGGGGGCCGTCTTGGGGTCGGAGTGCGGAACGGGAGCGGGAGTTCCCGGGGCGTCGCTGCGGTCGAGGGTGGCTTCGGCCTCGATCCTCAGCTGTACTGCATCACCGATGACGCCCGGCCAGGCGGTGATGCCGAACGCACGCCGACTCAGCGTGGTGCTGGCGGAGAAGCCGGCGGTGCGTCGGAACGGGGGGAGCGGGTAGCGCTTGATGGCATTGAGGGACACATCCAGCGTGATTTCCTGGCTGACCCCGCGCAGGGTGAGGGTGCCGATCACGTGTGCACGCTTGGCATCAATCGGTTCCACCCGGGTCGAGACGAAGCGTGCGCTGGGGAAACGCTCACCGTCCAGCAGGCTGCGCGCCAGCGTGGCCTGGTTCCATTTGACGTCGCCAAGGTCCAATTGCGACACGGGAATCTCCACATCCAGCGTGGCCTCGCGCCAGTTGTCGGGATCGAACTGCAGGCGGCCCTCGCTGCCGGAGATCGTGCCCATGGCCTGTGAATAGCCCGCGTGGTCAATGGTGAACAAGACGCGCGTATGCACCGGATCGAGTCGGTAGGTGTCCGCACCGGCCCAGGCGGGCGCAGTGGCGAGCAGCATCGGCAGCAGGGCCAGGCAGGGACGCATCGATGGCGGGCTCCGGAAGGGGACGTTGCGATCATACGCACAGCCTCCTGCCAACGTTGCGTGCATGGCTGAAACAGTTCGTGGTGGGCGCCCTGCGGGAACAGGCTGTTGCAACCATGGCCCCGCCCCTGTGTGACAATCGGGACAGGACAGGGGGTTCAGGATGACGAGTGGCTGGCGCCGGTGGTGCCGAGGCATCGCGGGAATGGGGTTGTTGCTGCTGGCATCCTTCACGGCGGCTGCGCCCCTGGACATGGCGGAAACACCGCGCCTGCGCCGTTTCGGCGCTGCCGAAGGCATGCCCTCGCGAATGGTGCTGGCGCTGGCCGAGGACCGTCAGGGCCATATATGGGCCGCCACCGACGGCGGACTGGTGCGTTATGACGGCGGCAACCTGCGGGTCTGGGAACATGATCCTGAGCAGCCCGGCTCGCTGCCCGGCAACGAAATCGAAACCCTGCTGGTCGATCCGCTGGACCGCGTATGGGTCGGCATCAATGGCAAGGGTGTAGCCCGTCTGGATGCCGATCGCGAGCGCTTCAGGACCTTCGATGCGGTCAATGGCCCCTGCATGAGCCAGTTCTGGACGCTGGCCTATGCCGAGGATGCCCTGTGGATCGGTACCAGTGGCCACGGGGTCTGCCGTTTCGGTGAAGACGGCAGCCTTCGTTTCTTCGAGCATGATCCGGCGCGTCCCGGAGGGCCACCCAGCAACACCATCTACAGCAGCCTGGTCGATGCACAGGGGCGCCTGTGGATCGGCACCGAGGCGGGCGTCGCGCGTTGGAATGGCACGGGGTTTGAGGCGGTTGCGCCGCGCGAGCTGGGGGCGTTGAGTGTGCTGCGGCTGAGCCGCGACCCGGATGGCTCGATCTGGGTCGGCAGCCAGAATGATGGTCTCTACCGCATTGATGCGCAGGATCGGGTCAGCCGTCCGCGATGGACTGACAGTGCTCGGCTGCGCTCGGCGCTGGTGCTGGCCGATCAGCGGGGCGGCTACTGGGCGGGCACGTCCGACGGCCTGTTGCGCGGAGATGCCGGCAGGCTGCGGCGGCTCGACGGCGACCGTGGCAGTGGGTTCCTCACTGCCCAGAGTGGTGTGCTTGACCTGATGCAGGACCACGAGGGCGGGCTGTGGGTGGCGCTGCTGACCCAGGGCCTGGCCTACCTGCCTCCGGACTGGCGCCGCTTTTCGATCTGGAACCAGCTTGACGGCAAACCGCTGGACAGCCAGTACCTGCTGAGCGCAGCCAGCGATGGCAGCAACTACTACGTCGGTTCGGCGCATGGTGTGTACCAGCTGGATGTGCAGGGCACGCTGCGGCTGCTGGCCAGCGAGCGCGAGATCGGTAGCGGTGCGGTGTGGTCGGTGCTGCCGCGGCCGGACGGGCGCCTGTGGCTGGGGCGAGCCGGTCGCATCAGTGTGTATGACCCGTCCACCCGCGCGCTGCACGATTGGCACATCGAAGGTGGTGCGGATCTCCGTCAGCGCATCGACCTGATGCGGCAGGCGCCCGATGGCACGGTCTGGCTGTCGGTGATGAACCTGGGCCTGCAGCAGCGCAGTGCCGATGGCCGTGTGCTGCGCAGTTACCCGCTGGATGATCTCCGCAAACCGGCGGATTCACCGGTCGAGCAGATCCGCTTTGATGCCCAGGGCAAGGCCTGGGTGATGGGCGACATGGGTATCTGGCGTGAGCAGGCCGGGCGCTTCGAGGCGGTGCCCGGCGTATCGCGTGGGCTGATCTACGATCTGGTGTGGGTGGACCCGCAGCAGCTGTGGCTGGCCCGGCAGGGGGCGCTCGAACGCTACCAGTGGGATGGCATGAGCCTGCGCCTCATCCAGCGCATCGATGGAACGGCGGGCGTGCCCCCGGTCAGCATGGGAGGGCTTGCGTTGGCCGAAGACGGGCGTCTGTGGGCAACCACGCCGCGTGGTCTGCTGCGATGGGACCCGAAAGCGCGCCGCCTGCAGCAGTTCAACGAGCGCGATGGTCTGCCCGATGCTGAATTCACCAGCCGGCCGCCGGCCGTGAATGCCGATGGCCGCGTGCTTGCCGTTGCCCAGACCGGCCTGGTCGTATTCGATGTGAATGCTGCCGACGTCGTGCTGCCCCCCTCATCGCTGGTGATCGCCGAGGTGCGCGTGCGGCGCGATGATGCCCGTGGCTGGCAACCGCTGCCGCGCACCGGCACGCTGTTGCTGGGCCCGGATGATCGTGATCTGCAGATCGATGCACGGCTGTTGTCGTATGCCAATCCCCAGGGCAACCGCTATCGATTCCGGGTACAGGGCTACGACCAGAACTGGGTGGAGCAGGGCGGCGACGGCCAGCGCACGCTGTCGCGGCTGCCGACCGGCCACTATGTCATCGAAGTGCAGGCAGCGACGGCCAGTGGTGCCTGGACGCCCTCGCAACGGCTGCAGGTAAGGGTGCTGCCACCATGGTGGCGAAGCGGCATGGCAATCTTCGGTTACATCCTGATTGGCTCGCTGATGCTGCTCGCTGTGGTGTGGTCCATCCGTGCGCGCCTGCGCAGGCGCCAGCAGTGGCAGCTGACCGTGCACAAGCAGCAGTTGGCCGAGCAGGCTTCCCAGGCCAAGAGCCGGTTCCTTGCCACGCTGGGCCATGAGGTGCGCACCCCCATGACCGGGGTGCTTGGCATGAGCGAACTCCTGCTGGCCACGCCACTGGATGCCGTGCAGCGCGGCTATGCCGGCTCGATCCAGAAGGCAGGCAGTCACCTGCTGCGGCTGGTAAACGATGCGCTGGACCTGGCCCGCATCGAGGCTGGCCGGCTGGAACTGGACCTGCGCCCGTTCGATCTGATCGGCCTGCTCGACCAGGTACAGGCACTGATGCAACCGATGGCGAAGCAGCGCAAGCTGGAATTCCAGCGTGGTGAAGATCCGCCGGGCCCGATCAGCGTCAGCGGCGATGAGATGCGCGTACGCCAGATCCTGCTCAACCTGCTGGGCAATGCGATCAAGTTCACCGAGCGTGGGCATGTGGGTCTGGCCGTGCGCCTGGAAGAAAATGGCGGGGGCCTTTGTTTCGAGGTCCACGACAGCGGTCCGGGCATCAACGCCGAGCAGCAGGAGCGCCTGTTCCATCGCTTCGAGCAGGCCGAGGGGCCGCGCACCGCATCGCGCTATGGTGGCAGCGGGCTGGGCCTGGCGATCTGCCAGGAGCTGGCCGTGGCAATGGGCGGGCGTATCGAGGTGGACAGCCAGCCGGGCAAGGGCGCGCGCTTCCGGGTGCGGCTGCCGTTGCCATGGACACGGCAGGCCGCATGTGCACCGGGTGAGTCGTCCACGCTGCCGGTGCTGCCGCCGTTGCGCATCCTGCTGGTAGAGGATGATGCGACCGTAGCCGAGGTCATCGTCGGCCTGCTGCGTGGCCGTGGCCACGACGTGGTGCACGTGTTGCATGGTCTGGGGGCGCTGTCGGAGATCGCCACCGACGGCTTCGATGTCGGCCTGCTCGATCTCGACCTGCCGGCGCTGGACGGTACCGCCATCGCCCGTCAGCTGCGTACCATGGGATATGAGCTGCCACTGATAGCGGTCACCGCACGCTCTGACGCCTATGCCGAGACGCAGGTACTGGCGGCAGGGTTCGATGGCTTCCTGCGCAAGCCGGTGACCGGTGACATGCTGGTGACAGCTATTGCCCTGGCGCGCGCGAAACGACAAACGATCCTTTGAAGACGTCGGCGCCGGACGTGAACGGCGCGAGTTTCGGTTTACCATGCCGACATCCGCAGTGCGGGAACTATCAGAAGCAGCGTGAGGAGGCAATCTGTGGTGTATCTGCGGGCGGCGATGCTGCTGCTGGTCCTGCTGTGCTGCCTGTCGCCTGCTGCGGCGCAGCCGGTGCCACCGAGCCCGCGCCAGGTGACCGTGTTCGACGGTTTGCCTTCCAATACCGTCAATCGCATGGCCGAGGATCGCTACGGCTTCCTCTGGATCGCCACCAACGATGGCCTGGCCCGTTACGACGGGCGCAATTACCGGATCTGGCGCTCGGAGGACGGGTTACGCGACAACCGCATCTGGACGGTGCTGGTCGATGCGCGCAACCAGCTCTGGATCGGTACCGAGAATGCCGGCCTGGTACGGATGTCTGCCGACCGCCGCCAGCTGCATTTCTATGACCGCAGCAGCCAGCCCCTGATGGGCACAAACACGGTCTGGAGTCTGGCCGCCACGCCGGACGGCTCGGTCTGGTTCGGCACGCATGAAGGTGGCCTCTACCGGTTGGACAACGAGGGGCGCCTGCAACGCTTCCTGCCGGAAGCAAACAATCCGCGCAGCCTGCCGGCTGCATCGGTGCCCTACCTGGCCACCCTGGCCGATGGCAGCTTGTGGATCGGTACCAAGCATGGCGTCGCACGCTGGACCGGCACCGATTTCGAACGTGTCGGTGCCGACGTCGTTCCTAGCCTGCTGATCAATGGCCTCACTGCCGAGCCTGATGGCAGTCTCTGGATCAGCACGATGGCCGGTGCCATCGTGCGCCGTCCCGATGGTCGATTCGAGGCGCCGTCATGGAAGCTGCCCGAGGGCGAGCAGGTGCTTGGCATGATGCTGCGCGACGAGCAGAACGGTTACTGGCTGGACACCCGTACCGGCCTTGGCCGGGCGGTTGATGGCCAGTACCAGACCGTCCCCCTGTACAGCGCGGTGGCACGTGGTCCGGTTCGGCCGAACTGGACCGGTGCCTACGAGGACCGCGAGGGTGGCATCTGGCTGGCGAGCACCAACGCCGGCTTGTGGCACCTGTTGCCGCGTTGGTGGCAGTTCTCGGTGCTGTCGCGTCTGGAGGACGATCCCAGCTCGCTGCGCAACGCCTATGTGCTGGGTACCAGTCCGTCCAGTAACGGTGGCATCTGGACGGTGGGCAGCCATGGCGCGCTGGACCGCTTCGATCCGAAGACAGGAAAGATCGAGCAGCACCGCACGTGGGTCAACGGCATGCACTGGTTGACGTCGGTGCGTGAGGATCGCCGTGGCCAGGTCTGGATCGGCTCGAACGATGCGTTGCTGCGCTACGACCCGAAGCAGCGTGATCTGCGCCGCTGGGGGCGCGATGCCGGCGCCGAAGCGACGATGGAAGGGGTCATCGAAGCGATGATGACCTGTGATGGTGACAGCCTCTGGTTGATGTTGCCGTCCGGCCTGCAGCAGCGCGATCTGGACGGACGCCTGCGGCGCCAGCTGGACAATGGCCAGCGCGGTCTGCAGCAGGGCCAGCTCAACCTCGATGTGGAATGCGGGCCGCAGGACCACATATGGCTGGCCAGCAGCCGCGGCTTGCTGCAGTGGCTGCCGGAAAGCGAGCGCTTCCAGCCGGTGCCAGGTGCGCCGGCCACGGCGATCCATGCATTGCACGTGGGCAGCGATGGCCAGGTATGGCTGTCAGAGGATGGTCGCCTGTCGCGTTACCGCTGGAGCCAGGGGCGGCTGGAACGGCAGGCCGTGGTGGGGGCAGAGCAGGGTTATCCGGCGATCTCCGCCTCGGGGCTGGTGGTCGATGCGCAGGGCGTGGCTTGGGCAACCAGTGCGCGCGGCCTGGTGCGGATCGGTGCCGATGGCCAGAGCGTGCGGCTTTATGGGGTGCATGATGGCCTGCCCAGCCAGGAATTCCGCGAGCACACACTGGCGATGTCGGGCGATGGGCATCTGGTCGCCGGCACCCCGGCCGGTGTGGTGGTGTTCGACCCGGAACAGGTGCGACCATCGATGCGGCGCGCCCCACTGGTGATCGAGCGGGTGGAGGTTCGCCGCAACGAGCAGGTGCTGGACCTGACCCACGACACCCCTTTGCAGATTGCCGATGGTGACCGCGATCTGCGTATCGTCGCGCGCCTGCTGTCGTTTGCCGATTCGGCATCCAACACCTATCGCTACCGGTTGGCTGGCTATGACCCGGACTGGGTTGAAGTGGGGCCTGCTGGTGAGCGTCTGTTCTCACGGCTGGCGCCGGGCAGCTATCGACTGGAAGTGCAGGCGCGGTCGGCCGACCATGTCTGGTCGCGGGTGCAGAGCTTGGAATTCCGCGTGCAGCCACCGTGGTGGCGCAGCCTGTCGGGCCTGCTGGTACTGGCTTCGTTCGCGCTGCTGCTGACCAGTTGGTTCGCCTGGCTGTATCGTCGTCGCCTGCAGCGCCGCCATGCCTATCAGCTGGCGCTGCACAAGCAGGAACTGGCGGAACAGGCATCGGCGGCCAAGACCCGTTTCCTGGCCAATCTCGGCCATGAGATCCGCACGCCAATGACCGGCGTGCTGGGGATGAGTGAACTGCTGTTGTCCTCGCCACTGGATCCGCAGCAGCGGGGTTACACACAATCGATCCGACACGCCGGCGAGCACCTGTTGCATCTGGTCAACGACGCGCTGGACCTCGCGCGCATCGAATCCGGTCGCCTGGAGCTGCAGTCCAAGCCGTTCGCGCTGAGCTGCCTGCTCCAGGATCTGTCCGCACTGATGGGGCCGCTGGCAGCGCAGAAGGGGCTGCGCTTCACGCTCGACAACCAGCTTCCACCTGGCCTCCAGGCCACCGGCGATGCAATGCGCGTCCGCCAGATCCTGCTGAACCTGTTGTCAAACGCGGTCAAGTTCACCAGCCGCGGGACGATCACCCTGCATGCGCGCAGCGATGCCGAGCTGCGGTCACTGCATTTCGAGGTGCGCGACACTGGACCTGGCATCAGCCAGGAGCAACAGCAGCGCCTGTTCCGTCGCTTCGAGCAGGCCGACGGCGCGCGCACGGCGGCGCAGTATGGTGGCAGTGGCCTCGGCCTGGCGATCTGCCGCGAACTGGCACAGGCAATGCAGGGGCGCATCCAGGTGGAGAGCCAGCTGGGTCGCGGCACCTGCTTTGGTGTAACTCTGCCATTGCCACTGGTGGTCGATGCCAGTGCCGAGGCGGATGGGGAGACGCACCGTGAGGAAGCCGCCAACATGCCGCCGCTGCGGGTACTGCTGGTGGAGGATGACGCAACCGTAGCCGATGTGGTGCGTGGGCTGTTGAGCGCCCGTGGCCACGAGGTGGTGCATGCGGGCCATGCGCTGGCCGCGCTGCGCGAGATCAGCGCCGGGGATTTCGACGTTGGTCTGCTGGACCTGGATCTGCCGGGCCTGAGCGGTTTCGAGCTGGCCCAGCACCTGCGCAATCAGGGTTACATGCTGCCGCTGCTGGCGGTGACCGCGCGGACTGATCCGGACCTGCTGCAGCAGGTGGAAGCGGCCGGCATCGGCGGTTTCCTGCGCAAACCGGTGACCGGTGAACTACTGGTGGAAGCCATCGCCCGGGTGATGGGAAGGTAGGGATTTGTTGCAGGGCTTGCAGCCCTGCACCTGCAGAATCAACGTCAAAAGCTTGCATTCCGTGGGATGGCGGGGTGGATCCGGTTGCGGGGGACGCTGCAAGTACGTCCATGTAAGCTCGGTCGCCGCTTGCTCGTGTGCGCTGTCCTGCGCACACGGCAAGACCGGGGTTGGGCCTCCTGCCCAACTCGCCCGAGGCATGCCTCGGGCCCATGCGGCTCACGCCCCCGCAACCGAACCCACCCCGCCTTCGACAGATTCTCGCGAGCTGCCCGCGCCTGTGTAGAGCCGAGCCATGCTCGGCTCAAATCTCACAGACATCGAAGTGTTCGATTTCAATGGACGTTCATCCACGCATGGCGTGGATCTACCAGCCGTCACCGGGAAACTGTCGGGGGCGGGGCGGTGTGGGGCTGCAGGACCGTTGGCGCCATGGATGGCGCCATCGAGCCCCCATGGATGGGTTTACGGCGTGTCCTGCAGCCTCACACCGCACCGCCCAGCGCACAGCATTCACAGAACCGGTTGTTGCTGTTGATCTGGCTTCTTGCAGGTGCAGGGCCGCAGGCCCTGCCGCCCCCCCTCATTCCGCGACGTGCTCGACCTGCCGTGGCTCCGGCTTGGTATCGGGCAGTTGCCAGAAAATCATCGTCGAGGTCAGGGTGATCGCGCCGACGCACAGGAACGTGGCATGCAATGCCGCAGTCGCGTCGGTGCTGTCCAGATGATTGCCGAACGCGGCCAGCAGGCTGCCGGCTGCGGCCGCACCGAAACCGGCGGCGAGCATCATCACCATCGACAGCAGGCTGTTGCCGGAACTGGCGAACTCGCGGTCCAGGTCACGCAGGGTCACGGTGTTCATCACGGTGAACTGCAGCGAATTGACCGCGCCGAAGAGCGCCAGCTGCAGCAGGCGCCAGACCAGGTGCTGGCCGGGCGTCATCAGAATGAAGCTGGCCATCGCCAGGCCGACCAGCACGGTGTTGACCATCAGCACGCGACGGTAGCCGTAGCGCTCCACCAGCTTCACCGCCAGCTTCTTCGATACCATGCCGGCCGCCGCCACCGGCACCATCATCAGGCCAGCGTTCATCGGGCCCAGGCCAAGGCCGACCTGCAGCAGCAGCGGGATCAGCATCGGCATGGCGCTGCTGCCGATGCGCGAGAACAGGTTGCCGAGGATGCCGATGCGATAGCTGGGCACGCGGAACAGGGCCAGCGAGAACAAGGGGGCGGTGGAGTTGGCGGCGTGCAGCCAGTAACCCACCAGTGCCGCCAGGCCTGCAACGGTCATCAGCATCACCAGCGCGTGTGGCGTGCCCAGCCCGGAGATGCCGTCCAATGCAAGTGACAGCACCACCATCGCGAAGGCCAGCATGATGTAGCCGCGCAGGTCGAAGCGGGTGCGATGGCTGGCGTAGTGGTCGGGCATGATTTTCATCGCGGCGATGAAACCGATCACGCCGATCGGCAGGTTGATCAGGAACACCCAGTGCCACGAGGCAATCTCGACCAGCCAGCCGCCCAGGGTCGGGCCGATCAGCGGTCCAACCAGCGCGGGAATGGCGATGAAGCTCATCGCGCGCAGGAAATCCTCGCGCGGAACCGAGCGCATCACCGCCAGCCGGCCGACCGGCAGCAGCATCGCGCCACCGATGCCCTGCAGCACGCGCGCACCGACCAGCTGGTGCAGGTGCTGGGCCAGCGCGCAGGCCAGCGAGCCGAGGGTGAACAGGATGATCGCCACCAGGAAGGTGCGGCGGGTGCCGTAGCGGTCGGCGATCCAGCCGGAGGCGGGAATGAAGGTGGCCACCGCCAATGCGTAGCTGAACACCACCGACTGCATCTGCAGCGGGCTCTCGCCCAGGCTGGCCGCCATCGCAGGCAGCGCTGTGTTGACGATGGTCGAGTCCAGCATCTGCATGAAGATCGCCAAGGACACCAGCCACAGCAGGGGACGGTGGCGGTTGTAGGTCGATGACGATGTGGGCATGGCGTGCGGCCGGTGCAGCGTGGGGGCGCCATGATCGCGCAAACCGGATCACGGTGCGATCAACGTCGCACCGTGACGCTTACTGCGCTTGATTCAGCGCTGGCTGTGCGCGTGCACCGCGTCGACCAGCACCTGCACGTGGGCCGGGTCCATGTCCGGCGACATGCCGTGGCCGAGGTTGAATACATGGCCCTCGCGCGAACCACCGTTGCCGGCGGCATAGGTATCGAGCACGCGCGCGGCGGCGGCGGCAATCGCATCCGGCGAGGCGTACAGCGTGGTCGGGTCGAGGTTGCCCTGCAGGGCGACGCGGCCACCGGTGCGGCGCAGGGCCTCGTCCAGGTCCAGCGTCCAGTCCAGGCCCAGCGCATCGGCACCGGTCTGCGACAGTGCTTCCAGGTGCAGGCCGGTACCCTTGCCGAACAGGATCAGCGGCGTGCGCTCGCTGCCTTCGCCACGCTCCAGGCCTTCGGCGATGCGCTGCAGGTAACGCAGCGAGAACTCGCGGTACATCGCCGGCGACAACACGCCGCCCCACGTATCGAACACCTGCAGTGCCTGCGCGCCGGCTGCGCGTTGCGCGCCGAGGTAGGCGATCACGGCGTCGGTGGTGACCTCCAGCAGGCGGTGCAGGGCCTGCGGGTGGTTCAGCGCCATCGCCTTGATACGGGCGAAATCCTTGCTGCCGCCGCCCTCCACCATGTAGCAGGCCAGCGTCCACGGGCTGCCGGAGAAGCCGATCAACGGTACCTGGCCGTCCAGCTCGCGGCGGATCAGGCGCACCGCGTCCATCACGTAGCCCAGGTCCTGTTCCATGTCCGGCACCGCCAGCCTGGCGATGGCGGCTTCATCGCGCACCGGGTGGCGGAACTTCGGGCCTTCGCCCTCAACGAAGTACAGCTCCAGGCCCATCGCATCGGGAATGGTAAGGATGTCCGAGAACAGAATGGCCGCGTCCAGCGGGAAGCGGCGCAGCGGCTGCAGGGTGACTTCACAGGCGATTTCCGGGTTCTTGGCCATGGCCAGGAAGCTGCCGGCCTTGGCCCGGGTCGCGCGGTACTCCGGCAGGTAGCGGCCGGCCTGGCGCATCAGCCAGACGGGGGTGCAGTCCACCGGTTCGCGGCGCAGGGCGCGCAGCAGGCGATCGTTGCGGAGAGGGCTGGTCACGATGGGCATTCCTTGGACGAAAGTTGGCAGCGGCGTCAGTCGCCGTGCGAAAGGATCTGGAAGCCGCGATGCAGTTCGGCATCGCGGGCCTTCTCAAAGGCATGGCGCGCTTCGTCGGCCTGCAGGTACAGCTCGCGCCGCAGCTGCGAGCGGCTGCCGACGCGGCCGCTCTCGCGCAGCAGCTCCCAGCCGCCGAACAGGTCCGGCTGCAGGCTCAGGCGCAGGAAGCGCGGTGCCTGCGCACCGGCGTCGGGATGTTGCAGGTAGACGTGCATGGTGCCGATTGTATCGCCCCGGGCGGCACGAACCTGTAGAGCCGAGCCCACGCTCGGCTGCGCTTCATGCCGCGGCACAATTCGTTAGCGCCGGGCCATGCCCGGCGAACGCGGAAAGGTCAGCCCGCGCCCAGTACCTTCAGTACCGCCGCCTCATCCACGTCCGGCACCACTTCGGCGCGGCCCATGCCGCGCCACAGCACCAGGCGCAGTCGACCGGCCACGTTCTTCTTGTCCAGCCGCATGCGGCCGAGCAGGGCCTGCGGGTCCAGCCCGGCCGGGATGGCCACCGGCAGACCGAGGCGTTCCAGCAGCGCCTGCAGGCGCGCGCGGTCGGCATCCTCGGCCAGGCCCAGGTCGGTGGACAGCTTCGCCGCCAGTACCATGCCCACGGCCACGGCCTCACCGTGGTTCAGCGCATCGCGGCCCGGGGCCGAGTAGCCCTGTTCGGTCTCGATGGCATGGCCGAAAGTGTGGCCCAGGTTGAGCAGGGCACGCTCGCCCTTCTCGAACGGATCGCGTTCGACGATGGCAGCCTTGTGCTGGCAGCTGCGTGCGATGGCTTCGGAAAGCACGTGGTCTTCACCGGCGATCAGCGCCTCGGCATGCTGCTGCAGCCATTCGAAGAACACGGCATCACCCAGCGCGCCGTACTTCACCACTTCGGCCAGGCCTGCCCGCAGCTCGCGCGGCGGCAGGGTGGCCAGCACGCGGGTATCGGCAATGACCGCACGCGGCGGATGGAAGGCGCCGACGAGGTTCTTCCCGGCCGGAATGTCGACCGCCGTCTTGCCGCCCACCGACGAATCGACCATCGCCAGCAGGGTGGTGGGCAGCTGCACGCAGTCCACGCCACGCATCCAGCACGCGGCGGCGAAACCCGCAAGATCGCCGACCACGCCACCGCCGAGGGCGAACACGCAGGCATCGCGGGTAGCGCCGAGCCCGGCCAGTGCTTCGATCGCGCGGCCGAATTCGGGCAGGGTCTTGGAGGCTTCGCCGGCGGCCAGCACGTGCTCGCCGATGATCAGGTCGGGGCGAGCGGCCAGCAGAGTCTGCTTCACGGCATCCAGATAGCGCGGGGCGACTTCGCTGTCGCTGAGCAGCAGCACATGGCGCCCACGCACGTGCGACGCCAGCGCGGTGCCGTCGGCCTGCGCACCGGCGCCGATGGTGATGGAGTAGGGGCGGTCGCCGCCAACGGCGACCTGCAGCAGAGTGGGGGAAGTCATGCAGTCAGGTCCTGGCGCTGCCATTGCGTGGCCAGCTTGACCACCAGCTGGGCAGTCGCATCGGCAGCGGTGTACGGGTCGGTATCAAGGGTGAGGTCGGCCAGTTCGCGGTACAGCGGGTCGCGGTGTGCGGCCAGATCGTGCAGCACCTGCTCGCGGTCCGGGCGCTGCAGCAGTGGCCGGCCCTTGTCGCGGGCCAGGCGTTCCAGTTGCGCGGCCACGCTGACCCGCAGGTAGACCACGAAGCCGCGCCGGGCGATCAATGCCCGGTTGTCCGGATCCAGCACCGCGCCGCCACCGGTTGAGACCAGCTGGCCATGGCCTTCCAGCACGCGGGCCAGTGCCTCGCGTTCATGGCTGCGGAAGCCGGTTTCGCCGGAATGCTCGAAGATGGTCGGGATGCTGGCGCCGGCGGCATCGACGATGGCTTGGTCGACATCGACGAAGTCCAGCGTGAAGCGCTCGGCCAGGCGGCGGCCGATGCAGGTTTTGCCGGCGCCCATAGGGCCGATCAGGATCAGGTTCGGAGCAGGGTTCATGCCCTCTGATGCTAACACCTCCGTGCCCCGGCCTTTACGTTCTTCACGTCACTCTAGGCGTTCCTGCGGGGTCTCCCGCGCCAGCTGGAGTACAGGCCATGACGGTTGCCAAGGTCATCGAAATCACCGCCTCCTCACCGAAAAGCGTGGAGGACGCCGTACGCAGCGGATTGAAGAAGGTCTCCGAGACGGTCAAGGGCATCCAGGGCGCCTGGGTGAACGAGACCAAGGTGGTCACCAATGGCAGTGGCGAGATCACCGAATGGCGGGTCAATCTGCGGGTGACCTTCCTGGTGGAATAGGCGCCCTCAGCGCACTGCCTGCACCTGTCGCTGTCCGTCCAGCACCACCACGTGGTCGGCGAGGGCGGGCAGGGCACGCAGCGCCTGCCGGCTGACCCGCTCGTAGTACTGCACGAATCGCTCCAGCTGTGGCCGGCTCATGCCGTGCCGGCCCGGCTGCGCGGCCTGCAGGTTCTGCTCCTGCTGCCAGCGCCAGCGCGGCACCACTGAAAAATCCGGTGGCTGCAGGAACCACAGGCGGTCGCAACGCTGCCAGAGCGCCGGGTAGTTGCGGGCAAGGGCCTGGTTGCACCAGCGCCGCCAGTGGCCATCGGCGTCGGCCTCGCGTTCCAGTGCATTCAGCGGGCTGTCCAGCGCGTCGTCGGCCTGTGCTGGCGTACCCAGGAACCAGCCTTCGAACACCAGCAGGTCGAGGGGTTGCTCGATACGTGGCCATTGCGCTTCGGGCAGTCGCTCGTCGGCCAGCTTGTCGAAGCGGGGCAATGCGAAGGGCTGGCGCGCGGCTACCGCGTCCAGCACGCGGTGGGCCAGCGGCAGGTCATGGGTGCCGGGTGGGCCGCGGGTGATCAGCAGCGGGTGCACCTGTCGGGCCAGTCGCTGGCGCTGTGCGCGGGTCAGGTAGACGTCATCGATGGACAGCGTCGCCGCGTTCAGGCCACGCGCCTGTGCACATGCCACCACCTGCGCGGCCAGCGTCGATTTGCCGCTCCCCTGCAGGCCGCTGATCGCCAATACTGGAACCGCTGCGCCGCTGCCCAGCGCATCGTCCAGCGCCTGTTTGGCCAATGTTTCCGGGAATCCTTTCACCTGGGGCATATACGCAGCAGCGACCATGCAGCCACAATAGCCCAATCCGTGTGAGAAGAACGCAATCATGAGCGACCTGTACGCCGAAGCCCTGTCCACGTTTGCCGGCCTGTTCGAGGAGGCCAAACAGAGCCGCGAGGTCGAGCCGAATGCGATGACCGTGGCCACCGCCGATACGCAGGGTCGTCCCTCGGCACGCACCGTGCTGCTGAAGGCGTTCGACGAGCGCGGCTTCGTGTTCTACACCCACCTGGACAGCCACAAGGGCCAGGAACTGCAGGCCAATCCGCAGGCGGCGCTGCTGTTCCTGTGGCGCAGCCTGCGCGAGGCCGGCATCCAGGTGCGTATCGAAGGCCGTGTCGAACAGGTGGCCGATGCCGAAGCCGATGCCTATTTCGCCAGCCGTCCGCGTATGAGCCAGATCGGCGCATGGGCCTCGCAGCAGTCGAAGACGCTGGCGACGCGCGAGGAGTTCGACGCGCGCGTGGCAGAGATCGAAGCCCGCTTCGAAGGCAAGGACGTGCCACGTCCGGAGGGCTGGAGCGGCCTGCGCGTGGTGCCTGACCGCATCGAGTTCTGGTATGGCGCGCAGTTCCGCCTGCACGAGCGCTGGTGCTATGAGGCCGGGGCAGAAGGCCGCTGGAGCAAGCGCCTGCTGTACCCGTAAGGTCGCATGATGAATCGCCTGCCGCTGTATCGCGTGGTGGTATTCGTGCCAATCGCGTCGCTGGATGCCGTGAAGAACGGCATCCTTGCGGTGGACGCGCTGGTGGCAGGCGACTACGAGCACGGCATGTGGTGGTCTGCGCCGGGGTTTGAGCAGTTCCGCCCCCGCGCGGATGCGATGCCCGTGCAGGGGGAAGCGGGCCGTACCGAAGTGGTCGGCAGCGTGCGGCTGGAATTCTGCCTGCCACGTGATCCACTGCGGCTGCAGCAGATATTCGAGCGGGGCATTGTGCCGCATCACCCGTGGCGGGTACCCGTCGTGCACGTAGAGGAAATCGAGTTTCTGGCGTAGCCGGGCCGATGCTTGGCTGCCACCGTTTCACCGATGCCCGTCGAGCGGTGTTGCACGCACTGCTTGATTCCCCGGTGGGAACCAGGCATCGATGCGCTCGTTGGCCGGGTCGTAACACTCGACGAGTTCGTTGCTGACCTGGTTCATCCATGCATTGATCACATCGATGGCCTCGCGGGCCGTGGCGACGGCGCGCTCGATGTCGAACTGGTGAGCGCTGTTGCGCGCCTTGCCTTTGCGCAGGTGCAGTTCGATTTCGTACGGGTGTTCGGTGTTCGACGCATAGGTCACATGCAGCGAGGCCTGCAGGCGGTCACCGTTGCGAAGCGGGAAATCTCCGCTGGCGGAAAAGATCATGCCGCAGAAGTACAGGTCGCGGAGCAGGAACACGGTCTGCTGATCTTCGATGCCATCCAGCACGGCTGGGGCCGCATCGAGCAGGTTGTTCCTTGCGAAGCACCAGCCCCAGGGCGCGAGGAAATGGGGCAGCGGGTATTGCCGGCGCAGCTGCCGGTCATGCTGTCTGAAGGTGTCGATGGGGTCGTCTCCCTGTGCCGGTCCGGTAGTACCGCTCAGCAGCCGTACACCAGTGGACCTGATCATACCTGTGGTTGCCGGCCTGTGGCCCGCACCATCCCGTCAGAGATTCTCCGCGCGCAACCACCGCCACAGCGTGGTGCGTGATACGCCCAGTGCCTGCGCCATGCCCTCGCGGTCATTCCGATGTTCCAGCAGCAGCGCTTCCAGTTGCGCACGCGGCGGGCGCTTGCCGTTGTTTCCGGCCGGAAAGGCTGCACTGCCCGCATTCATCAGCTCGGGTGCCAGCTGCAGCAGTCGCGCGGCATCAATCAGCCCTTCTCCAGGCTGCCAGTGGATGCGTAGTCGATCAACAAGATTGCGAAGTTCACGCACGTTGCCGGGCCATTCGGCGGCAGTCAGCACTGCCATCGCATCCTCATCCAGCGGCGTGTCGATGCCGCGCAGCTGGCGGAAGAAGTGTTGTGCCAGCAGTGGGATGTCATCGCGTCGCGCACGCAGCGAGGGCAGGGCAATGCGCAGTGCGGCCAAACGATAATAGAGATCTCTACGGAAGCTGCCTGCGGCCGCGCGCTGTTCCAGCGACTGCAGCGTGGCGGCCACCACGCGCAGGTCAACCGGCGTCGGCTCGGTGGCGCCCACGCGCAGCACTTCGCGTTCTTCCAGCACCCGCAGCAGGCGGGTCTGCAAGGGCAGCGGAAGTTCACCGATTTCATCCAGGAACAGGGTGCCGCCATCGGCTGCTTCCACCAGGCCCACGCGGCCGCCACGGCGTGCGCCGGTGAACGCGCCATCGCTGTAGCCGAACAGTTCCGATTCCAGTAGTGATTCGCTGATCGCGCCGCAGTTCAGTGCCACGAAGCGGCCACGACGACCGCTGGCCGCGTGCAGCTGGCGCGCGACCAGTTCCTTGCCGGTGCCGGTTTCGCCGCTGACCAATACCGTGCTGTGGTGCGGCGCGTACAGTGCAATCTGTGCACGCACCTGCGCCATCGCATCGCTGCTGCCCAGCAGGTCGTGTGCATCGCTGCGCGGTGCGGCGCGACGGCGTGGAGCTGGCCGGCTGCCGCCGGAGCGGGCCAGGGTATGGGTCAGTTCCAGGGCGTGCTCGAACGCCTGCCGCACTGAATCGGCCGAGTACAGCAGCACGCCGGGCAGCCCGGCCTGTTCGGCATGGTCGATGGCCATGCCGGTGCCGACGATCACCTCGATGCCATTGGCGCGCAGGTCGGCGATGCAGTCGCGCGCGTCCTCGCGGGTGACGAAGCGGCGATGCTCGATATCCAGACCGAAGCTTTGCTGGAAGTTGCTGAATACCGGCACGTCGCTGGCGTGGGTGACCAGGCCGATGCGGCTGGCGATGCGTCGCGCACGGGCCAGCGCTTCCATCAAATCGAAGCCGTTGGCCTGGATCGGCACCAGCGGCAACTCCAGCCGGCTGCGCAGCCAGGCGGCGTTGGAGCCTCCGGCGATCACCACGTCGCAATGCTCGCGGCGCAGGCGCTGGCCGATCACCTCGACGGCTTCCTCGAAGCCAAGGTTGATCTGCTCGATACGCGCGCGGCGGTCGAACTCGGGTATGACGTCGCCGAGCAGGCCGGTCAGGCGCGAGACGCTGACCGTCCATATCACCGGACGGCCGGGGTCATCGGCGTGGCGCTGGGGCGAGCGGGGCAGGTACATGGCGGCTCGGGGCGGGGTGGGCAAGGTGTTTCATGATACATCTGTTTCAGTGTTTCATATGTTTCACCGATGTGCCCTGGTCATCCCCGTGAAATCAAGGGCTTGCAGCTTGGCATGGAGTTTGCGCTCCCCTTCGTGTTCTTCAACCTGGATTGCCGCATGACCGCTTCCACCCCATCCTCCGCCGGTGCCCGCTTCCGTGAAGCGCTGGCTGCCGAATCGCCGCTGCAGGTGATCGGCGCGATCAACGCCAACCACGCCCTGCTGGCCAAGCGCGCCGGCTTCCGCGCCATCTACCTGTCCGGTGGCGGCGTGGCTGCTGGCTCGCTGGGCCTGCCGGATCTGGGCATCAATACCCTGGAAGACGTGCTGGTGGACGTGCGCCGCATCACCGATGTCTGCGACCTGCCGCTGATGGTCGACATCGACACTGGCTTCGGTCCGAGCGCGTTCAACATCGCGCGCACCGTGAAGTCGCTGATCAAGGCCGGCGCGGCCGCCTGCCACATCGAGGACCAGGTCGGCGCCAAGCGCTGCGGTCACCGTCCGGGCAAGGAAATCGTCTCGCAGGGCGAAATGGTCGACCGCGTGAAGGCCGCTGCCGATGCCAAGACCGATCCGGACTTCTTCCTGATCGCGCGTACCGACGCCATCCAGGTGGACGGCGTGGACAAGGCCATCGAGCGCGCCATCGCCTGCGTCGAGGCCGGTGCCGACGGCATCTTCGCCGAGGCGGCCTACGATCTGGACACCTACCGCCGCTTCGTCGACGCGGTGAAGGTGCCGGTGCTCGCCAACATCACCGAGTTCGGTGCCACCCCGCTGTTCAGCCGCGACGAACTGGCCTCGGCCGGCGTCGCCATCCAGCTGTTCCCGCTGTCGGCGTTCCGTGCGGCAAACAAGGCGGCCGAGAACGTCTACCAGGCGGTGCGCCGCGATGGCCACCAGCGCAACGTGGTCGAGACCATGCAGACCCGCGAAGAACTCTACGACCGCATCGGCTACCACGCCTTCGAGCAGCAGCTCGACGCACTGTTCGCCGCCAAGAAATAAGCAGTACCCTGCACCATCAGTTTTCGGAGGGAAAACATGAACGATACGACCGCAACCCCGACCTTCAAGCCGAAGAAGTCCGTCGCCCTGTCCGGCACCGCTGCCGGCAACACCGCGCTGTGCAGCGTGGGCCGCAGTGGCAACGATCTGCACTACCGTGGCTATGACATCCTGGACCTCGCCAACACCAGTGAATTCGAGGAAATCGCCTACCTGCTGGTGCACGGCAAGCTGCCGACCCGCGCCGAGCTGGTTTCGTACAAGGCCAAGCTGAAGTCGCTGCGTGGCATCCCGGCCGCGGTGAAGGCCGCGCTGGAAGAACTGCCGCCGTCGGCGCACCCGATGGACGTGATGCGCACCGGCGTGTCCGTGCTCGGCTGCGTGGCGCCGGAGAAGGATGACCACAACCATCCGGGCGCGCGTGACATCGCCGACAAGTTGATGGCCTGCCTCGGCTCGATGCTGCTGTACTGGTACCACTGGAGCCACAACGGCCGCGCCATCGACGTGGAAACCGACGATGAGTCGATCGGTGGCCACTTCCTGCACCTGCTGCACGGCGAGAAGCCGCAGGAATCGTGGGTGAAGGCGATGCACACCTCGCTGATCCTGTACGCCGAGCACGAGTTCAACGCCTCCACCTTTGCCTGCCGCGTCATCGCTGGCACCGGCAGCGACATGTACAGCGCGATCTGCGGTGGCATCGGCGCGCTGCGCGGCCCCAAGCATGGCGGCGCCAATGAAGTGGCCTTCGAAGTGCAGAAGCGCTACGACAACCCCGATGAGGCCGAGGAAGACATCAAGGCCCGCGTCGAGCGCAAGGAAGTGGTGATTGGTTTCGGCCACCCGGTCTACACCGTCTCCGATCCGCGCAACAAGGTGATCAAGGACGTGGCCCGCGAGCTGTCCGAAGAACAGTCCAGCATGAAGATGTACGACATCGCCGAGCGCCTGGAAACGGTGATGTGGGACATCAAGAAGATGTTCCCGAACCTGGACTGGTTCAGCGCCGTCAGCTACCACATGATGGGCGTGCCGACCGCGATGTTCACTCCGCTGTTCGTGATCGCCCGCACCGCCGGCTGGAGCGCGCACATCGTCGAGCAGCGCATCGACGGCAAGATCATCCGTCCGAGCGCCAACTACATCGGTCCGGAAGACCGCGACTTCGTCGCCATCGACAAGCGCGCCTGATCCACCTGCTGTACCCATCCGGCCGGCAATGTGCCGGCCGGATGCTTTCGCCGCCGCACCGCCGGCACCCGGCCCGCCTCAAGCACTCCGCCAGCCCATGAATACCGATTACCGCAAGAACCTCCCCGGCAGCGCGCTGGATTATTTCGACGCGCGTGCCGCTGTCGATGCGATCCAGCCCGGCGCCTACGCCACCCTGCCGTACACCTCGCGCGTGCTGGCCGAGAACCTGGTGCGCCGCTGCGATCCGGCCACGCTCAGCGATTCGCTGAAGCAGCTGATCGAGCGCCGTCGCGACCTGGATTTCCCGTGGTTCCCGGCGCGCGTTGTGTGTCACGACATCCTCGGCCAGACCGCGCTGGTCGACCTGGCCGGCCTGCGTGATGCGATTGCCGACAAGGGCGGTGACCCGGCCAAGGTGAATCCGGTGGTGCCGGTGCAGCTGATCGTCGATCACTCGCTGGCAGTGGAATGTGGTGGTTTCGATCCGCAGGCGTTCGAGAAGAACCGCGCGATCGAAGATCGTCGCAATGAAGACCGTTTCCACTTCATCGACTGGACCAAGCTGGCCTTCGAGAACGTGGACGTGATTCCGCCGGGCAACGGCATCATGCACCAGATCAACCTGGAGAAGATGTCGCCGGTGGTCTACGTGCAGGACGGCGTGGCCTTCCCGGATACCTGCGTGGGCACCGACAGCCACACCCCGCACGTGGATGCACTGGGCGTGATCGCCATCGGTGTGGGCGGCCTGGAAGCGGAGAACGTGATGCTGGGCCGCGCGTCGTGGATGCGCCTGCCCGACACCGTCGGTGTCGAACTGAGTGGCCGCCCGCAGCCGGGCATCACCGCCACCGACGTGGTGCTGGCCCTGACCGAGTTCCTGCGCAAGGAACGCGTGGTCGGTGCCTGGCTTGAATTCTTCGGCGAAGGTGCCGCGGCACTGACCATCGGTGACCGCGCCACCATCTCCAACATGTGCCCCGAATATGGTGCCACAGCCGCGATGTTCTACATCGACGCACAGACCACCGATTACCTGCGCCTGACCGGGCGCGAGGAATCGCAGGTGGCGCTGGTGGAAAACTACGCACGCACCGCCGGCCTGTGGGCCGACGATCTGGCGACCGCGCAGTACGAGCGCGTGCTGAGCTTCGACCTGTCCAGCGTCGTGCGCAACATGGCCGGCCCGTCCAACCCGCACAAGCGCGTGGCCACCGCCGAGCTGGCCGAACGCGGCATCGCCGACGAAGCCAAGCTGGAAGCGGGCAAGGCCGAGCAGGCGCAGGGCCTGATGCCCGATGGCGCGGTGATCATCGCCGCCATAACCAGCTGCACCAATACCTCCAATCCGCGCAACGTCATTGCCGCCGCGCTGCTGGCGCGCAATGCCAACGCGCGTGGCCTGCAGCGCAAGCCGTGGGTGAAGTCGTCGCTGGCGCCGGGCTCGAAGGCCGTGCAGCTGTACCTGGAAGATTCCGGCCTGCTGCCGGACCTGGAGCAGCTCGGCTTCGGCATCGTCGCCTTCGCCTGCACCACCTGCAACGGCATGAGTGGTGCGCTGGATCCGAAGATCCAGCAGGAAATCATCGACCGTGACCTGTACTCCACGGCCGTGCTGTCGGGCAACCGCAACTTCGATGGCCGCATCCATCCTTACGCCAAGCAGGCCTTCCTGGCCTCGCCGCCGCTGGTGATCGCCTATGCCATCGCCGGCACCGTCCGCTTCGATATCGAGAAGGACGTGCTGGGCGTGGATGCCGATGGCAACGAGGTGCGCCTGAAGGACATCTGGCCGAGCGACGCCGAGATCGATGCGGTAGTGAAGGCCTCGGTGAAGCCCGAGCAGTTCCGCAAGGTCTACAACCCGATGTTCAATGTGCGCGTGGAGCATGGCGCTGCGGTCAGCCCGCTGTACGACTGGCGCCCGCAGAGCACCTACATCCGCCGCCCGCCGTACTGGGAGGGGGCGCTGGCTGGTGAGCGTACGCTGGCAGGGATGCGCGCGCTGGCGGTGCTGCCGGACAACATCACCACCGACCACCTGTCGCCGTCCAACGCGATCATGGCCTCCAGCGCCGCCGGCGAATACCTGGCGAAGATGGGCCTGCCCGAAGAGGACTTCAATTCCTACGCGACCCACCGCGGTGACCACCTGACCGCGCAGCGCGCAACGTTCGCCAATCCGAAGCTGTTCAACGAGATGGTGCGCAACGACGACGGCAGCGTGAAGCAGGGTTCGCTGGCGCGCGTGGAGCCGGAAGGCAAGGTCATGCGCATGTGGGAAGCGATCGAGACCTACATGGACCGCAAGCAGCCGCTGATCATCATCGCCGGTGCCGACTACGGCCAGGGCAGCTCGCGTGACTGGGCCGCCAAGGGCGTGCGTCTGGCTGGCGTGGAGGCGATCGTGGCCGAGGGCTTCGAACGCATCCACCGCACCAACCTGATCGGCATGGGCGTGCTGCCACTGGAGTTCAAGCCGGGCACCACCCGCCTGACCCTGGGCATCGACGGCACGGAGACCTATGACGTGATCGGCGAGCGTACCCCG
This sequence comes from Stenotrophomonas maltophilia, assembly GCF_013464485.1. GTDB lineage: Bacteria > Pseudomonadota > Gammaproteobacteria > Xanthomonadales > Xanthomonadaceae > Stenotrophomonas > Stenotrophomonas maltophilia_AW. The sequence continues at coordinate 99,307 of NZ_RAUX01000023.1, read as the reverse complement.
CGTGCCGAACTGACCCTGGTCATCCACCGCCGCGACGGCCAGGACGTGATCGTGCCGGTCACCTGCCGCCTGGACAGCGACGAGGAAGTGGCGATCTACGAGGCCGGCGGCGTGCTGCAGCGCTTCGCCCAGGACTTCCTGGAAGGGGCCAAGGTGGCGTGATAGCCGGCTGAATGCCTGCCCCCGGAGGCCGGGGGCGGGCTTGTCCGACACCAGAGCGGGGCGCACACTGACTTGGCAAAAACTGCCAGAGGAGAGTTTCATGGCCACCATGAACATTTCGCTGACCGATCCGCTCAAGCAGTTCGTGGACGAGGAAGTGCGCGAAGGCGGCTACTCCAGTACGTCGGACTATGTGCGTGACCTGATCCGCCAGCGCCAGCGCAGCAAGGCCGAAGAACTGCTCAAGCAGCTGATTGCGGAGGGACTGGCTTCTGGTCCTTCGGCGCCTTTGGCGCCGGATCACTTCGACAAGCTCCGTGAGCGTGCACGGAACTGGAAGTGAAACCTTCGCACTGGTCCCCTGCAGCGGTTCGAGATCTTGACCAGGCAGCAGCTTGGTATGGAGGTCAGGGCGGAGAAGTGCAGGAAATCGGCTTCATCGATGCGGTGGAATCCGTCGTCAAGCTGATCGAGACCCACCCAGGTGCTGGTTCCGCACTGCATGCGGGTCTGTTGCTCTCGCTGCCAGCGCCATTGCGTTTTCATCCGGTTCGTCGCTTCGACGGCTACCTGGTCTACTACGTGGAGCTACCTGCGCATGTTTCCATCGTGCGCATCTGGAATGCTTCGCGGGGCATGGAAGCGCTGTTCGAAGACGAGGAGCTCAAACCCGATATTGGTTCGTCGCATCCAGGATACTGATCCATGACCTTCCTTCCGCAACTCCGTATTCCCGCCACCTACATGCGCGGCGGCACCAGCAAGGGCGTGTTCTTCCGCCTGAAGGACCTGCCCGAAGCCGCTCAGGTGCCGGGCGCCGCACGCGATGCGCTGCTGATGCGCGTGATCGGCTCGCCCGATCCGTATGGCAAGCAGACCGATGGCATGGGCGGGGCTACGTCCAGCACCAGCAAGTGCGTGATCATCTCCGCTGCGTCGGTGCCGGACCACGACGTGGACTATCTGTACGGCCAGGTCTCGATCGACACCGCCTTCGTTGATTGGAGCGGCAACTGCGGCAACCTCAGCACCGCGGTCGGCCCGTTTGCGATTGCCAACGGCCTGGTCGATCCCGCCCGCGTGCCGCGCGATGGCCTGTGCACCGTGCGCATCTGGCAGGCCAACATCGGCAAGACCATCATCGCCCACGTGCCGATGCGCGATGGCGAAGTGCAGGAAATCGGCGATTTCGAACTGGATGGGGTGACGTTCCCGGCGGCCGAGATCCAGCTGGAATTCATCGATCCGTCCGACGACGGCGATGCCGGCGCGATGTTCCCGACCGGCAATCTGGTGGACACGCTGGACGTGCCGGGCGTGGGCAGCTTCGATGTAACGATGATCACCGCCGGCATTCCGACCATCTTCCTCAATGCTGCCGACCTGGGCTACACCGGCACCGAGCTGCAGCCGGCGATCAACGAAGACAAGGCAGCACTGCAGAAGTTCGAAAGCATCCGCGCCCATGGCGCATTGCGCATGGGCCTGATCTCGAAACTGGAAGACGCAGCGACCCGCCAACACACGCCGAAGGTGGCCTTCGTGGCACCGGCACAGGACTACGTGTCGTCCAGTGGCAAGTCGATCGCGGCCTCGGCCATCGACCTGCACGCGCGTGCCCTGTCGATGGGCAAGCTGCACCACGCGATGATGGGCACTGCCGCCGTGGCGATCGGTACCGCCGCGGCGATTCCGGGCACTCTGGTCAACCGCGCGGCCGGTGGTGGTGAACGCGAAGCGGTGACCTTCGGCCATCCCTCCGGCACGCTGCGCGTGGGCGCACAGGCCGGGCTCGTTGACGGCCAGTGGACGGTGACCAAGGCCATCATGAGCCGCAGCGCCCGCGTGCTGATGGAAGGCATGGTGCGGGTGCCGGCCGAATGAGGTGCTGGTAAACGCCAACCAGGGTTGGCGACTACCGGGCCGCAGAGACCGATTGCTTTGGTAGATGCCAACCTTGGTTGGCATGGTGCGCGAGCAACTGCGCACCGCAACGAGGAGATCGACGATGTCCGACAACCACACCCCATCCAACGAGCGTGCAGCGTGGGATGCGCTGCTGGTGGATATCGTCGACTACGTGCGCGACGCCCACATCGACTCACCACTGGCGTTCCAGACCGCACACCATTGCCTTCTCGACACGCTCGGTTGCGGGCTGGAGGCACTGTCCTTCCCGGCCTGCAGCAAACTGCTCGGGCCGCTGGTGCCTGGCATCAGCGTGGTCAACGGAGCACGTGTACCGGGCACGCACTACGTGCTGGACCCGGTGCAGGCTGCTTTCAATCTGGGCGCAATGGTGCGCTGGCTGGATTTCAACGACACCTGGCTGGCCGCCGAATGGGGACACCCGTCGGACAACCTGGGCGGTATCCTCGCCGTCTGTGATTGGCTGGGGCGCAATGCTGCCGCGCTGCGCCGGCCGCCGCCGACCGTGCACGATGTGTTGCTGGCGATGATCAAGGCGCACGAGATCCAGGGCGTGCTGGCCTTGCAGAATTCCTTCAACCGCGTCGGGCTGGACCATGTGGTGCTGGTCAAGGTCGCCACCACCGCGGTGGTCTCGCAGCTGCTCGGCCTGGACCGCGAGCGCATGCTCAATGCGCTGTCACTGGCCTGGGTCGATGGCCACGCGTTGCGGACCTACCGGCACGCGCCCAACACCGGCTCGCGCAAGAGCTGGGCGGCCGGTGATGCGACCAGCCGCGGCGTGCGCCTGGCGCTGATGGCGGCCAGTGGCGAGATGGGCTACCCCAGCGTATTGAGTGCACCGATATGGGGTTTCGAGGCCGTATCCATGCATGGCCAGGCGTTGACGCTGGGGCGGCCGCTGGGCAGCTATGTGATGGAGAACGTGCTGTTCAAGATCAGCTACCCGGCCGAATTCCATGGCCAGACCGCGGTGGAGGCAGCGATCACGCTGCACCAGCAGCTGCGCGCGATGGGGCGGCGGGTCGAGGACATCGCGCACATCGCCATCCGCACCCAGGAGGCCTGCATCCGCATCATCGACAAGCAGGGGCCGCTGCATAATCCGGCCGACCGTGACCACTGCGTGCAGTACATGGTCGCCATCGCGCTGCTGCACGGGCGGTTGACGGCCGAGGACTACGAGGATGACGTCGCCGCCGACCCGCGCATCGACGCACTGCGCGCGAAGATGGCCTGTCATGAGGATCCGCAGCTCAGCGCCGATTACCTGGACCCGGACAAGCGCAGCATCGCCAACGGCCTGAGCGTGCGCTTCAGCGACGGTACTGAGCTGCCCGAGGTGCTGGTGGAATACCCGCTGGGCCACGCGCGCCGACGTGAGGAGGGCATTCCGTTGCTGATGGACAAGTTCCGCCGGCACCTGGGCCACCGCTTCCCGACCACCCAGCAGCAGCGCATCCTGGCCGCTTCACTGGACCCGGTGGCGCTGGCGGCAATGCCGGCAACCGACTACGTGGACCTGTACCTGCCGGGGTAGGGCGCGCCCTGGTGGGTGCCAACCAAGGTTGGCGACTACCGATACTGCCGGCCAGCGGCCGGCACTACCCGCATCCGGGGCACTTGCACGAATCTGCGTCAACACCGGTACCTGCCAGGGGAGGCTCGCTTTGGTAGGTGCCAACCTTGGTTGGCACGGCCGACGCCAACCAGGGTTGGCGACTACCGATCCTGCCGCGCATGGCCCGGTCATGCCGGTCGCCGGCCAGCGGCCGGCACTACCTGCATCCGGGGCACTTGCCGAATCTGCGTCAACACCTTGACGCGGCGCGCCTATAATGGCCACCTCGATCAAGGAGTGACGACATGAGCGGTCCGGCACGGCGGAAGCGGTGGGGATGGGCGGCGGTAGTATTGGCAGGAGGCCTGTTGCTGAGCCTGGCCGGCTGCCGCAACGACAGCGGGCAGCTGCCCAAGGCCAGCGGTGAAGCCATCACCACCAAGGCCGAGCAGGTGAAGGAGTTCACCCTGCTGCGCGCCTACCCGGACCAGAAGAATGAAGGCCTGTCGCTGGCGCTGGAGTTTTCGCGCCCGCTGGTCGGCACCCAGGACTTCGACAAACTGGTGCGCTTCGAAGAGAAGGTCGGTACCGACGACAGCAGCTGGACGCTGTCCGATGACGGTTTGACCCTGCGTTACCCGTTCGTCGAGGCCGGCAAGGAGTTCAGCCTGGTGGTCTCGCCGGACCTGCTGGCCGCCGATGGCAGCCGCCTGGGCAAGGAACTGAAGCAGAAGGTGTTCAGCGGCGAGCTGAAGCCGGTGGTCGGTTTCGCCTCGCAGGGCAGCGTGCTGCCGGCCAAGGACAGCCGCGGCCTGCCGGTGGTGTCGGTGAACGTGCCGGAGGTCGACGTCGAGTTCCTGCGCGTACGCGAGAAGGACCTGCCGACCTTCTTCAGCCAGTACCAGCGCGGCGGCCGCCGTGGCAGCTGGGAACTGAGCAGCGACTACGAGCGCAGCCCGATCAACAAGCTGGCCGAGCCGGTCTACGTCAACCGCTTCATCCTCGGCGGCAAGCAGAACGAGCGGGTGCTGACCTACCTGCCGACCCAGGACATCAAGGAACTGCAGGAGCCGGGCCTGTACTTCGCCCTGCTCAAGCGCACCGGCGACTACGAGGGTGAGTTCGATACCGCGTTCTTCTCGGTCAGTGACATCGGCCTGCACACCCGGGCGTACAAGGACAAGCTGTTCGTGCACACCGCCGGCCTGAAGGACGGTGCGCCGCTGAAGGGCATCGACCTGCGCGTGCTCGATGCCAAGGGCGAGGTGGTGCTGAAGGGCAGCACCGACGGCAACGGCAATGCGCTGCTGAACTACACGCTGGATGCCACCCACGTGCTGGTCGCCAGCAGTGGTAAGGACACCAGCTTCCTGCCGTTCAACCAGCCGGCGCTGGACCTGAGCGAATTCGCCGTGGCCGGCCGTGACAATGCCTGGTTCGACGTCTACGCCTGGTCCGGGCGCGACCTGTATCGCCCGGGCGAGACCGTGCGCCTGTCCGCACTGCTGCGCGACAACGACGGCAAGCCGGTCAAGGCGCAACCGGTGTTCCTGCGCCTGAAGCAGCCCGACGGCAAGACTTTCCGGGAGACCCGCCTGCAGCCGGGTGACCAGGGCTACATCAATTTCGAGCAGGTGATCCCCGCCGAGGCGCCGACCGGGCGCTGGCAGGTCGAGTTCCGCACCGACCCGGCCAGCAAGGAAGCGATCCAGGGCATGACCCTGCGCATCGAGGAGTTCCTGCCCGAGCGCATGAAGCTGGACCTGGACAGCGCGCAGAAGACGTTGAAGCCGGGTGAGGACCTGCGCCTGCAGGCCAATGGTGCCTACCTGTATGGTGCGCCGGCCGATGGCAACCGCTTCACCGCGCGCATGGCAGTGGCGGCCGAGCAGCAGCCGGTGGAAGGCCTGCCGGGCTACTTCTTCGGTGACCCGACCCTGCAGCTGCCGCGCGAAGCCAAGGACGTGATCGACACCACGCTGCCGGCCAACGGCCAGCTGCGCGAGGACGTGGCCCTGCCGGAAGAGGCGGCCAAGGCCAAGGCGCCGATCGCGGTGGTGCTGTCCGGCAGCCTGTACGAGACCGGCGGCCGTACCGTCACCCGCACCTTGAAGCGGGTGATGTGGCCGGCCAATGCGCTGGTGGGCGTGCGCCCGCTGTTCAATCCCGAAGACGGCGCCGATGCCAACGGCAATGCGCGCTTCGAACTGATGCGCGTGGATGCTGCCGGTACGCCGCAGCCGGCCAAGGGCCTGAAGATCACCCTGGTGCGCGAACTGCGCGACTACCACTGGACCTTCAACGACAACCGCTGGGACTACGATTTCACCCGCCGTTTCGAGAACAAGGAAACGCGCACCGTCGATGCCGGCGGCAGCGCGGTGGCCTTTGATTTCCCGGTGGAGTGGGGCGAGTACCGGGTGGACGTGTTCGATCCGTCCACCGGCCTGACCAGCCGTTATCCCTTCCGTGCTGGCTGGAGCTGGGGTGATGACAACCGTGGCCTGGACGCGCGCCCTGACAAGATCAAGCTGGGCCTGGACAAGACCGGCTACAAGGCAGGCGACACGCTCGAGGTGACGGTGACCCCGCCGCACGCCGGCAAGGGCATCCTGATGGTCGAGACCGACCGCATGCTGTACGTGCAGGACATCGACGCCAAGCCGGGGTCGACCTTCAAGATTCCGGTCACCGCCGACTGGGAACGCCACGACGTCTACATCACCGCGCTGGTGCTCCGTGGCGGCAGTGCGCCGAGCAAGATCACCCCGGCCCGCGCCGTGGGCGTGGTGCATGTGCCGATGGACCGCAAGGGCCGCACCGTGGCGGTCGGCCTGGCTGCGCCCAAGCAGATGCGCCCGGAGCAGGACCTGCCGGTGACGGTCAGTGCACCGCAGCTGGCCGGCAAGATGGCGCACGTCACCGTCTCGGCGGTGGACGTGGGCATCCTCAACATCACCCGCTTCCCGGTGCCCGACGCCGGCGCGCACTTCTTCGCCCAGCGTCGCCTCGGCATCGATGCCTACGACATCTACAGCCGGGTGATCGAGAGCTTCGATGGCAGCAGCGGCAAGCTGAAGTTTGGTGGCGACATGGCGCTGCAGGCGCTGCCACAGGCCAAGCGCCCGACCGCGCGCGTGCAGACCGTGGATCTGTTCTCCGGCCCGGTGCAGCTCGATGCCAAGGGCATCGCCCGCATCCGCCTGAAGGTGCCGGACTTCAACGGCACCCTGCGCGTGTCGGCACTGGTGTACAGCGATGACCAATACGGCAAGCGCGACGTGGAAACCGTGGTGCGCGCGCCGATCCTGGCCGAAGCCAGCATGCCGCGCGTGCTCGCCCCGGGCGACCGCAGCACCGTGACCCTGGACGTGCAGAACTTCACCGGCAAGCCGGGTGCCTTCAACGTGCGGGTGGAGACCGAGGGCCCGCTGGCACTGGCCGAAGGCACGCGCAGCGTGCAGCTGAACGCCGATGCCAAGAGCACGCTCAGCTTCCCGCTGTCGGCGCGTGAGGGCCACAGCGTGGCCAAGGTGCGGGTGCGCGTGGACGGCAACGGCTTCAAGGCTGACCGCCGCTACGACCTGCCGGTGCGTGCGGCATGGCCGCAGGTTCTGCGTTCGCAGGTGCGCACGCTGGATCCGCTGGCTGCGGTCAGCCTCGACAACAGCCTGACCGAGGGCCTGATGTCCGAGTCGGTGAACGCACGGCTGCTGGTCAGCCCGCTGCCGCCGATTCCGTTCGCCAGCGCACTGCAGGGCGCGCTGAACTACCCTTACGGTTGTGCCGAGCAGACCACCAGCAAGGGCTATGCCGCGCTGATCCTGGACCAGGCGACGTCGTCGATGCTCGGCGCCGATGGCCTGGACGCCAAGGCCCGCCGTGAACGCATGGAAGGTGCGTTCGGGCGCCTGGCGTCGATGCAGGTGGCCAATGGCAACTTCTCGATGTGGGGTGACGATGGTTACGTGAACCCGTGGCTGACGCCGTATGTCACCGAGTTCCTGCTTGATGCCAAGGACGCCGGCTTCGCGGTTCCCGACAACGTGCTGCAGAAGGCACTCAACCGCCTCAGCGAGGACCTGCTGTCCGGTGGCAATCAGTTCTACGGCCAGGATGACCGCGAGAAGCTGACGTTCGCCAACAAGGCGTATTCGGGCTATGTACTGGCCCGGGTCAACCGCGCGCCGCTGGGTACCCTGCGCGCGCTGTACGACAACGAGCGCAGCAAGGCGGTTGGCGGCCTGTCGCTGGTCCACCTGGGCGTGGCGCTGTCGCTGCAGGGCGATGCCAAGCGAGGCCAGGCCGCACTTGCCGCGGGGTTCGCCAAGTCCAGCAGTGAACGTCCGTCGTACTTCGGCGACTACGGCAGCGCGATCCGCGATGACGCGCTGATGATCGCGCTGACCCACGAGAACAAGCTGGCCAAGCCGGCCTGGGATGCGCGTGCGGTCGATCTGGGCCGTGGCCTCGATGCGCGCCGCAGTGCCGGCTGGATGTGGCTGAGCACGCAGGAGCAGGTGGCCATCGCCCGCCTCGGCAAGGCGCTGGCGGCCAACCAGAAGTCGCTGGTTGCGGGTGAGCTGGTGATCGGTGGCGGCACCGAAACCATCGGCGAGCGCAAGCTGTTCGGTCGCAACTTCAGTGCCAGCGAACTGGCCAGCGGTGTGCGCTTCACCCCGCAGGGCCAGCCACCGATGTTCGCCAGCATCGATGTGGCCGGCATCCCGCGCAGCGCGCCGACGCCGGACAACAGCGTGCTGGGCGTCGAGCGCAGCTACTACGGTACCGATGGCAAGCCGTGGTCGCCGCGCCCATTGAAGGAAGGCGAAGCACTGATCGTGCGCGTCACCGTCACCGCCGACACCACGATGCCCGATGCATTGCTGACCGACCTGCTGCCGGCCGGCCTGGAGATCGAGAACTTCAACCTGGGCGATGCCAAGCAGTGGGCCGACGTAGTGGTGGATGGCATCACCATCAGCGATCGCGGTGAAGCGGCCGATACCAAGCACGAAGAGTTCCGCGACGACCGCTACGTGGCCGCGCTGAAGCTCTCGCGTGGCAGCAAGGCCAACGTGTTCTACCTGGTGCGTGCGGTGACCCCGGGTACCTACTCGGTGCCGCCACCGCTGGTGGAGGACATGTACCGGCCCCAGCTGCGTGGCGTTGGCCGCAGCAATCCGACCACGATCACGGTGGTGCAGCCGTGATCCCACGGATGGGCCGCGACGGCGCGGCCCGTCCTGCGGGCACTACGCAATGAAGGAAGCATTGAAGACCCGGCTGGCGACCCTGTGCCGCCGGCTGCGACCGCTGTGGCCATGGCTGCGCTGGGGCACGGCAGGCTTGTTGGCGCTGCTGCTGGTATTGGACCAGGCCTTCCCACCACCGTTGCCGAAACAGCGTGATACCAGCACCCTGGTGGTCGCTGCCGACGGTACGCCGCTGCGTGCGTTCGCCGATGACGAGGGTGTATGGCGCTACCCGGCCTCGATCGACAGCGTCTCGCCGTTGTACCTGCAGGCGCTGCTGACCTACGAGGATCGATGGTTCTGGCAGCACCCTGGCATCAATCCGCTGGCGATCCTGCGTGCCAGCGGCCAGCTGCTCAGCGGCGGCCGCATCGTCTCCGGTGGCTCCACGCTAACCATGCAGGTCGCTCGCATCCTTGATCCGCACACGCGCACTCCCTGGGGCAAACTCAAGCAGATGCTGCGTGCGGTACAGCTGGAAGTACACCTGAGCAAGTCGCAGATCCTGACCCTGTATCTGGAACGCGCGCCCTACGGCGGCACCATCGAGGGTGTGGAAGCGGCCAGCTGGGCCTATCTGGGTAAGCCGGCGGCGCAGCTGTCGCATGCCGAGGCCGCACTGCTGGCGGTGCTGCCGCAGGCGCCGAGCCGGCTGCGTCCGGATCGTCATCCGGAAGCGGCGCAGAAGGCGCGCGACAAGGTGCTGTCACGCATGGCCGAACTGGGTGCATGGACACCGGAAGAGGTGGAAGACGCGTGCATCGAGAACGTGGTGGCGCGCTCGCTGCGGCCGCCGCTGCATGCGGCGTTGCTGGCGCAGCGCCTGCACTCGGCACACCCGGGCCAGGCGCGCATCCAGAGCAGTATCGACATCGGCTTGCAGCGCACGCTGGAAGAGCGCGTGGCCAGCTATTTCTCGACGTTGCCAGATCGCACCTCGGCAGCTTTGCTGGTGATCGACAACCAGACCCTGCAGGCGCGTGCCTATGTCGGCACATTGTCTTTCGGCGACCGCCAGCGGCTGGGCCACGTCGACATGGTGCAGGCCTGGCGTTCGCCCGGGTCCACGCTCAAGCCATTCCTGTATGCGATGGCGTTGGACGACGGACTGATTCATTCAGAAAGTCTGCTGGTGGATGCGCCGCAGAGCTTCGGCAGCTACCGGCCAGGCAATTTCGACATGGCCTTCAATGGACCGATCGGCGCCTCCAGCGCATTGCGGTTGTCACTCAACGTGCCGTCGGTGGACCTGCTGCAGCGGGTGGGTGCGGCCCGCTTTGCTGCGCGCCTTTCGCACGCGGGCATCCAGCTTCGTTTCCCCCAGGGCAGCAAGCCCAATCTGTCATTGATCCTGGGGGGCACCGGTGCGCGTCTGGAAGACCTGGTCGGCGCATTCGCCGCACTCAACCGCAACGGCATCGCCGGGCGCGTGCGTTACACCGATGGTGAGCCGATGGTCGAGCGGCGCCTCGCTTCGCCCGGGGCGAGCTGGATCGTGCGCGAGATGCTGGAATCGAATCCACGCCCGGGGTACAGCATCGGCACCTTCGATGTCGGCGGCCGCCCGCGCGTGGCGTGGAAGACCGGCACCAGCTACGGCTACCGCGACGCGTGGGCGATCGGCAGTACCCGCCATTACACCGTGGGCGTGTGGGTGGGCCGGCCCGACGGCACGCCGCTGCCGGGGCAGTATGGTGCGGTCACCGCGTTGCCGCTGATGTTCGAGGTGGTGGACAGCCTGCCACGCCAGCGCGGTGACTCGGCCGCTGCGCCGATGCCGGCCAGCGTCAGCCAGGAAGACGTCTGCTGGCCGACCGGCGAGCGTGCCGAAGGCCTGACTGCTGCGCTCTGCCAGCGCAGGATGCCGGCCTACCTGCTTGATGGCGCGGCACCGCCGACCTTTCCCGAGCGCGAGGCGCGACGCTGGCAGCCGGGGCGGCAGCGTTTCCTGGCAGACGCCCGCAGCGGTCTGCGCGTGTCGGCCGATTGCCGCTTGCCGCATGAGGAAGTCGCGGGCGAAATCGCGCGCTGGCCGGCGTTGCTGTCACCGTGGCTGCCCAAGGCCACGCGCGAGGCCTCGCAGCTGCCGCCGTTGTCGCCGGACTGCCGTGACGATGGTCGCGAGGCCAGCGTCGCGCTGCACATCGATGGCCTCAATGATGGCGCCGCACTGGCACGTGCGCCAAACGCCGAACATGGCGTACGCCTGCAGCTGCGCGCGCTCGGCAGCGAACAGGCGGTGGACTGGCTGCTGGACGGTCGCTGGATCGCGCAGACCCACGGCGCGCAGTTGATGCAGCGTGAGTTCGCCGAGCCGGGCGCGCATACCCTGACCGCGCTGGCGGCCGACGGCGCGTGGACGCAGGTGCGCTTCAACGTGCTGCGGTAGGTGCTGGGCCATGCGCGGCGGGATGACATTCCTCCGCTTTGGTGGGTGCCAACCTTGGTTGGCACGCGAACGGCAAAGCGCCCACCAAGGTGGGCATCTACCAAGGCATCCGCCGCGCAATCATTCCCCGATCCACCCATCCAGCAGGTCGGCGAATTCGTCGGCGTGTTCCTCCTCCTGCGCCAGGATCTCTTCGAGGATGCGCTTGGTGGTGGTATCGCGGTCGCCGATGACGTTGATCATCTCGCGGTAGCTGTCGATGGCGATGCGTTCGGCCACCAGGTTCTCGCGTACCATGTCGCGCAGGTCGCTGCCTTCCTTGTATTCGGCATGCGAGCGCGCGGTCAGCGTATCCGGGTTGAAATCGGGTTCGCCGCCGAGCTGGACGATGCGCTCGGCCAGCTTGCCGGCGTGTGCCTGCTCCTGCTGTGCGTGCTCCAGGAACTCGGCCTTGACCGCGTCGGCCAGCATGCCCTTGGCCATGAAATAGTGCCGGTAGTAGCGCAGCACGCAGACGTACTCGGTGGCCAGGGCATCGTTGAGCAGCTTGATCACCACCTTGCGGTCGGCGCTGTAGCTGTCGGTGATCGCACCGTCCTCGATATTGCGCCGGGCGCGATCACGCAGGGTCTTGCGGTCGCTGATGCCGGGAATCCTGGCGACGGGCTTGGGGGCTTTGGCTGGCTTGCTGGACATGGCTGGCCGTTTCCTTTTGCGTTCTGCGGTGGAAAATCAGGTGGGCAGGTGCTCCAGCACGTACTCGGCTGAAGAGACTTCGAACTGGCCGGGTTGTTCGACCCAGGCCGCGCGCACCACACCATCGACCACGTACAGCGCGAAGCGGCGCGAGCGGATGCCCATGCCTGAGGCACTGGCATCGAGTTCCAGACCGAGCGCACGGGTCAGTTCGGCATTGCCGTCGGACAGCATCAGCAGGCCGTCGGGCACGTGGTGGTCGGCGGCCCAGGCCTTCATCACGAACGGATCGTTGACGGCCATGCAATAGACATCGATGCCGCGCTGGCGGAAATCCTGGAATCTATCGATGTAGCCGGGCAGGTGGCGGGCCGAACAGGTGGGGGTGAACGCACCGGGCACGGCGAACAGGAGCACCTTGCGCGCGTCGAACAGCGAATGCGTATCGAGCGTTTCGATGCCCTCGCGGATGCGCTTGAGGGTCACTTCCGGAATGCGCTCGCCAACGTGGATGATCATGGTGGACTCCTTGCAGGGGCAGGCTAGAGGCCTGCGTGGGACAGGGACGTCAAGACATTGGAAAACCGGTGTGCAGGCCCCATCTTCAGGCCGGGCGGGGCACGCTTCCAGTCACAGCCTGGGGCATCGTGATGGCAGCCGCATTGCGCAGGATCAGTCGGCCTCACCGGGGCCGCACGAGGGGCGGCGTAGCATCGCCGGCGCGTAGAATGAACCCGGGGCGGCGCCACCGGCGCGGCCGAAGCGAATCGAGGTAGCTGGATGGAATTCAAGGATTATTACGCCACCCTGGGGGTGGAACCGAGTGCGGGCGAGGCGGAGATCAAGACCGCCTACCGCCGGCTGGCGCGCAAGTACCACCCGGATGTCAGCAAGGAGGCCGGGGCCGAAGACAAGTTCAAGGCGGTCAACGAGGCCTACGAGGCGCTGCGCGATCCGGAAAAGCGCGCGGCCTACGACCAGCTGCGCGCACAGGGCTATCGCCCTGGCGAGGAGTTCAACGTGCCGCCGAACTACGGCGGCGCCGGGGGCTTCAATTTCGAGGAGGTGTTCGGCGGCGGCGGTCCCAATGGCGGCTTCAGCGACTTCTTCGAAAGCCTGTTCGCGCGCCAGCGAGGTGGTGCCGGTCCGGGCCCGGGCTTCAGCAGCCAGGGCCATGCGCCCAACCGCGATACCCGCGCCAAGCTGTCGGTACCGCTGGAGGCTGCCTACAGCGGCGACAGCCTGCGCATCACCGTCAACGGCAAGCAGCTGGACGTACGCGTGCCCAAGGGCATCCGTCCGGGCCAGGTGATCCGCCTGGCCGGGCAGGGCAATCATGGCGGCAATCTGCTGCTGGAGGTGGAGTACGCCGCGCACCCGCAGTTCGAGGTGGATGGCCGCAACATCCTCTACACGCTGCCGGTGACCCCATGGCAGGCCGCATTGGGGACCAGCATCAGCGTACCGACCCTGGGCGGCGCGGTGGAGCTGAAGATTCCGGCTGACTCCGATGCCGGCCGCAAGCTGCGCCTGCGTGGCCGTGGCCTGCCGGGCAATCCGGACGGCGATCAGATCGTCGAGATCGAGATCGTGGCCCCGGCCGCGACCGACGAGGCGCAGAAGAAGGCGTACCGGAACCTGGCCAAGGCGTTTGGCGAGACGATCTGAGACCGGTTCTGGTGGGTGCGGACCTTGGTCCGCACGCCTTCCGGTAGTGCCGGCCGCTGGCCGGCAATGATGTGTGGTTGCCGGCCWGCGGCCGGCACGAGAAGAGCGTGCCAACCAAGGTTGGCACCCACCGGAATGTTTCAGCCCTGCCCGGCGAACACCCGTTCCAGCACCTCGGACAGTTCGTCTTCCGAGAACGGCTTGGTGATGTAGGCCTTGGCGCCCTGGCGCATGCCCCACATGCGGTCGGTGTCCTGGTCCTTGGTGGTCACCAGGATCACCGGGATGTGCCGGGTCGCTTCGTCGCGTGCAAGGGTGCGGGTGGCCTGGAAACCGTTGAGGTTGGGCATCACCACGTCCATCAGGACCAGGTCGGGAAGCTCGGCCTTGGCGGTTTCGACCCCGGCGGCGCCGTCGGTGGCGGTCAGGATCTGGTGCCCGAGCTTCTCGACGATGCGCTGTATCCCCAACAGCTGCGACGGTGAGTCGTCGACGATCAGAATGCGTGCCATGTTGTTCCCCATGTAATGCCCGCAGTGTAGTGCGGGCACATTACCGGCGGGAGGGGCGCGCCTGCCGTCCGTCGCCTGCCTGCGACGTTCAGTCGATCCGCACCACCGTGCGCCCCAGCGAGCCGCCGGCCAGCATCCGCTCGAATACGGCGGGCAGACCATCGAGGCCGACTTCGGCAGTGCAGATCCGCTCCAGGTGCTGTGGCTTCCATTCGTTGCCCAGCCGCGCCCAGACCTCCTCGCGCAGTCTGCGTGGCGCATTGGCCGAGGACACACCCAGCAGCGAGACACCGCGCAGGATGAACGGCATCACGGTCATGTCCAGCGTTGGGCTGGCGGCCAGACCGGCACTGACCACGCTGCCGTAGGGCACGGTCTGCGCGAGCAGGCTGGCCAGCATGTCGCCTCCGGCATTGTCGAGGCCACCGCCGAAGCGCGCCGACTGCAGCGGGCCGGTGTCGGCCAGTGCGTCGCGCGGTAGTACCTCGGTGGCGCCGATGCTGCGCAGGAAATCGGCCTGGTCCGGCTTCCCGCTGACCGCGTGCACGCGGTACCCGGCACGGCTGAAGATCGACAGCGCCAGCGCACCGACACCGCCGCTGGCACCGGTGACCGCCAGCGGGCCGAGTTCCGGGGTCTGCCGGTTGTCCTGCATGCGCAGCAGGGCCAGCGCCGCAGTGAACCCAGCGGTGCCCAGCACCATCGCCTCGCGCGGGGTCAGCCCGGCCGGCTGGGCGATCACCGCACGCGACTCCAGCCGCACGTACTGGCTGTAGCCGCCGTCGCGGGTTTCGCTGAGGCCGCAGCCGGTGGTCAGGACCGCATCGCCCTCGCGCCAGGCTGGATCGCTGGAGGCCACCACGGTGCCGGCCACGTCGATGCCCCCCACCAGCGGGAATCGGCGCAGGATCCTGCCCTTGCCGGTGCCCGCCAGAGCGTCCTTGTAGTTGACCGAGGACCACTGCGCGCGGATCAGCACCTCGCCCGGGTTGAGGTCGTCGACATTGAGCTGGGCCAGGCCGCTGCGGTAGCCGGCGTCGTCGTTTTCGATGCGGAAGGCGGTGAACGGGGTGGTGGGGGCCATCGGCGCTGCCTGACTTCGAGGAAAACGCCACCTTACCCCGCCGGGCCCCTTTCGATCCTGCCGATCCGCCCCATCTTGTATGATCGGTAATGGTTTCACGGCTGGTGGTGCGGGAAGGGCCCGCGCCGCAGCCCAAATCTTGATGGAGCGTGCATGGCCTGGAATACACCCGGCGGCAACAAGGGCGGACAAGGCCCCGAGGACAATCGACGCGGGCCGTTCGGCTCCCGCGGCGGTGGCAATGGTGGTGGCTGGGGCGGTCTGCCCGGGCCGCTGAAGGATCTGTTCGACGGCGGCATCGTGCGTTGGGTGGTGGCGGCCGTGGTGCTGCTGGTGCTGTTCTCCAGCTTCCAGCTGATCGGCGAACAGCAGCGTGGCGTGGTGCTGCGCTTCGGCCAGTTCTCGCGCATCCTGCAGCCCGGCCCGAACTTCAAGCTGCCGTGGCCGATCGAATCGGTTACCAAGGTCAACGCCACCGAGATCAAGACCTTCTCGATCCAGGTGCCGGTGCTGACCCGCGACGAGAACATCGTCAATGTCTCGCTGAACGTCCAGTACCGCATCGACGACCCGCAGCAGTACCTGTTCGGCACAGTGGATGCCAACCAGGTGCTGGAGCAGTCGGCGCAGAGTGCG
This sequence comes from Stenotrophomonas maltophilia, assembly GCF_013464485.1. Lineage (GTDB taxonomy): Bacteria > Pseudomonadota > Gammaproteobacteria > Xanthomonadales > Xanthomonadaceae > Stenotrophomonas > Stenotrophomonas maltophilia_AW. The sequence continues at coordinate 83,415 of NZ_RAUX01000023.1, read as the reverse complement.
GTGCGCGAAGAAGTCGGCCGCGCCGACCTCAACGCCGTGCTGAACAACCGTGGCCCGCTGGCCGTGGCCGCCGAAGAGCGCCTGCAGGCGCTGCTGAAGGCGTTCAAGACCGGCCTGACCGTGACCGGCCTGACCCTGCAGGATGCCCGTCCGCCGGAAGAGGTCAAGCCGGCCTTCGACGAGGTCAACGGTGCCCAGCAGGTCAAGGAGCGCCTGATCAACGAAGCCCAGGCCTACGCCGCCAAGGTCGTGCCGGAAGCCCGAGGCCAGGCCTCGCGTGCCCGTACCACCGCCGAAGGCTACAAGCAGGCCGTGGTGTCCAAGGCCGAGGGTGACGCGCAACGCTTCAGCCTTTTGCAGGCCCAGTACAAGGACGCCCCGGAAGTGACCCGCAAGCGCCTGTGGCTGGAGACCGTGCAGCAGGTGCTGAGCGAGAACCGCAAGGTGATCGGTGGCGATGGTCGCCAGCTGATCTATGTGCCGATGACCGGCGATACGCGTCCCACCACCTCGGCGCCGCCGGGGGTGACCAACCCGGAGGTGGTGATGCCGTCGCTACCGGGCGCAGGGGTGGAACAGTCCCGTGATCCGGGCCGGCCGGTGGGCCGCCCGACCGGGCGACCGAGCGGCCGTGAGGAGGGCAGCCGATGAAGAGTCCAATCTGGATCGCCGTGATCGTGGCGGTGGTGCTGGGCCTGCTCGGCTCGGTATACGTGGTCCGTGAGGACCAGACCGCCATGGTGCTCAACCTGGGCAAGGTGGTGCGTTCGGACATCAAGCCGGGCCTGCACTTCAAGGTGCCGGTGGTGGAAACGGTGAAGGTCTTCGATCGCCGCTTCCAGGTGCTCGACACCGCCCCGGCGCGCTACTTCACTGCTGAGCAGAAGGACGTCAGCGTCGACTTCTTCGCCATCGGTTACATCTCCAATGTGGGTGACTACTTCCGTGCCACCGGTGGCGATCCGCGTATCGCCAATGCCCGCCTGGCACCGATCATCACCGACTCGCTGCGCAACCAGATCAACTCGCGCACCCTGCAGCAGCTGGTGTCCGGCGACCGCAGCGAGCTGATCGCCGAGCAGCTGAAGGGGATCAACGAAGCGGTGGCCGGGCTGGGCATGCAGATGATCGACCTGCGCATCAAGCAGGTGGACCTGCCGACCGACAGCCAGGTGATCAACGACGTGTATGAGCGCATGCGCGCCCAGCGCAAGCAGGAAGCCGCCAAGCTGCGTGCGGAGGGCGAGGAGCAGTCGCTGACCATCCGCGCCCAGGCCGACCGTGACAGCACCGTGCTGATCGCCGAAGCCGAGCGTGACGCGCAGCGCCTGCGCGGTGAAGGCGATGCCGACGCGGCCCGCATCTACGGCAAGGCCGGCTCGGCCGATCCGTCGTTCTATGCGTTCTACCGCAGCCTGGAGGCCTACCGCGGCTCCATGACCGACGGCAACGGCGTGATCGTGCTGGACAAGAACGACCCGTTCCTGCAGTACCTGAAGAACGACCGCTGAGGTCGCAGGGCAGTACCCCACGGGGCCCGGCCAGATGCCGGGCCCCGTGCTTTTTCCGGAGTCCCCCATGAAAGATCTGTTCGCTGCCGTCTGCCTGGTCGCGGTGCTGGAAGGCCTGTTCCTGTTCGTCGCCCCGTTCGCCTGGAAGCGCATGGCCGAGCGCCTGCTGGACATGCCGAGCCCGGCCCTGCGCAGCTTCGGCGGGCTGGTGCTGCTGGCCGGCCTGAGCCTGCTGTGGTGGGTGCGCCATTAGACGCCCCGGGGCGGTCGCCTGCGTTCACATGCGTGGCCCGGCTCTGGTAGATGCCAACCTTGGTTGGCATTGCCGGCCAGCGGCCGGCACTACCGGGCGAGGCGCCTGACCGGCCGGTAAAGCCGTCCGTCGGAAAGGTGGCACCCGACCCCGGAAACCCGGATAATGCACAAAAGCCGGACGGGCCTCCCCGTTCGGCTTTTTCCGTGTCTGGGCCTTCCATCGCCGGCGCTCCCCGTTTGGAGCCGCCATCCAGGTGCTGGCCAGCCCCGCCACGGTTTACCCGTCCGCGGCCCCGATGGCCGCAACATATGAGGAGCCCGTCATGGGTCAGTCTGTCGTAGTGCTTGGTGCCCAGTGGGGCGATGAAGGCAAGGGCAAGATCGTCGATCTGCTCACTGAGGAAATCGGCGCCGTCGTGCGCTTCCAGGGCGGCCACAACGCCGGCCACACCCTGGTCATCAACGGCAAGAAGACCGTCCTGCACCTGATCCCGTCGGGCATCCTGCGTGACGATGCGCTGTGCCTGATCGGCAACGGCGTGGTGATCTCGCCGGCCGCGCTGCAGAAGGAAATCGCCGAGCTGGAAGCCTCCGGCGTGGAAGTTCGTTCGCGCCTGAAGATCTCCCCGGCCGCGCCGCTGATCATGCCGTACCACATCGCCCTGGACCAGGCGCGCGAGCGCGCTGCCGGTGGCAAGGCGATCGGCACCACCGGTCGTGGCATCGGCCCGGCCTACGAAGACAAGGTGGCGCGCCGCGGCATCCGCATCGCCGACCTGCACTACCCGAAGCAGCTGGAAGAACTGCTGCGCACCGCACTGGACTACCACAACTTCGTGCTGACCAAGTATCTGAACACCGATGCGGTCGACTTCCAGAAGACCTTCGACGAGGCGCTGGCCTTCGGCGAATACGTGCAGCCGATGAAGTCCGACGTGGCCGGCATCCTGCACGACCTGCGCAAGCAGGGTAAGCGCGTGCTGTTCGAAGGCGCGCAGGGTGCACTGCTGGACATCGACCACGGCACCTACCCGTACGTCACCAGCTCCAACACCACCGTCGGCGGTGCACTGGCCGGTTCCGGCGTTGGCGCCGATTCGATCGACTACGTGCTGGGCATCGCCAAGGCCTACGCCACCCGTGTCGGCGGCGGCCCGTTCCCGACCGAGCTGGACGACGAAGTCGGCCAGGGCATCCGTGACCGGGGCGCCGAGTACGGTGCGTCGACCGGCCGTCCGCGTCGCTGCGGCTGGATGGACATCGTCGCGCTGAAGCGCGCCGTGGCCATCAACGGCATCAGCGGCCTGTGCATCACCAAGCTGGACGTGCTGGACGGCATGGAAAAGCTGAAGGTCTGCATCGCGTACGAATACAACGGCAAGCGCACCGAGTACGCGCCGCTGGACGCGCAGGGCTGGGAAGAGTGCACCCCGGTGTACCTGGAGTTCCCGGGCTGGAGCGAGAACACCCACGGCATCACCAACTGGGACGACCTGCCGCCGGCCGCACGCGCCTACCTGCGTTCGCTGGAAGAGCTGGCCGGCTGCCCGATCAGCATCGTCTCCACCGGCCCGGACCGCGACCACACCATGGTCCTGCAGGATCCGTTCGCCTGAGTGGTTGACCGGTAACGCCGGGCCATGCGCGGCGTCGCTGAAAGAAGAAGCCCCGCGCAAGCGGGGCTTTTTCGTTACTGTGTCGCCAGTGCCAGCGAGGAAGCGACGCGATGACCAGGATGTCAGCGTGAAGGGCGAGATGGTGGTGCGGGTCACCCTGTGGGTGTTGTGGAGCCTGTGGGGCATCGCCTGCTTGGTTCTGGCGCTTGGCGCCATCGCCAACCATCTGGCCTCGCGTACCCAGACCCTGCCGCTGCTGCTGAGTCCGGGCGCGACGGCTGAGGTGACCGTCTACCGCTTCATCGATGACCAACTGCGGCTGCGACTGCGGTATGCCGCAGACGGTACTGAGGTTGACCCTGAAGTGCTGCTGCGCATCGACACTCCCACCGATCATGGAGACTTCCGCGCAGGAGAACGTTCGGGTGTGGCCGGGCAGGGCATCAGCCGCGCGCTGGTATCGGTTGAGTCCGGCGGCATAACGGCATTCTATTTCGGCTATGGCCGCGGCGATGCATTGCCCCGCGGCCGTTCATGGCTGCGGGTAACCGTACTGGACGTGGCCCCGGTGCTGGCGGGCAGGGCGGCCGTGATCGAACTGCAGCCCCCTCTGGACCTGCTGAAGCTGACCGACCTGGATTACGTCTGGCTGTGGCCGTTCTTTTTCTGGAAGGTGGCGGCACTGTTCCTGCTGATTCCGGGGGGCGCCTTGGTGTTGTTCACGTTCACCTTGCGGCGCTGGCAGCGCCGGGCGTCGAAGCAGCCGATTTCAGCAGCGGATACGGATTGATCGATTCCCCCTTCCACCACTGCTTCTCCGGGCCCAGCACGTGCACCTCGAAATGCAGGTGCGGTGCGTCGGCACTGGCATTGCCGGTGCTGCCTACATAACCGATCACCTCTCCGCGCTTGATCACCTGCTTCTCGGCCAGGCCATCGGCATAGCGCTGCAGGTGGGCGTAGTAGTAGCACCAGCGTCCGCTGGGCTCGAACTGGTAGATCGTCAGCCCGCCGCGCTTGCTGTCGAACAGCTTCTCCACCGTGCCGTCGGCCACCGCAAGCACCGGCGTTCCGGCATCGGCCATGATGTCGATCGCATCGTGTACGCGTCCTTCGCTGCGGGCATCGGTAAAGGTATCGCGCAGATGCGAGGGCAGTACGCCCTGCACCGGCAGCAGCAGGCCGTCGGGTGTTGCGTCGACGGCGGCCGGCAGCGACGTGCGCGCTGTGGCCGCTTTCGCCGCCGGCGTTGCCGTTACGGTGAGCGGTGTTGCAGGCGTGGCTGCTGCAGTGGGTTCAGCGGCATCGCGGCGCAGCCACCAGCCCGTTCCCACACCCAGCAGCACGCCCAGCACGATCAGCTGCGAAAGACGCATCGGCTCACTCCTGCATCACGACAGGCACCGAGGTGTCTACTGCGTCGGCCACGCGCAGTGCATCCCAGTTGGTCATGCGCACGCAGCCATGCGACTCGGTCTTGCCCACGTGGCCGGGTTCAGGCGTGCCATGTAGGCCGTAATGCGGCTTGGACAGATCGATCCAGACCCGCCCGACCGGATTGTTCGGGCCTGGCGGCAGCGTGGCCTTCTTTTCGCCCTTGCGGGCATCCCAGAACAGCTTCGGGTTGTAGTGGAACGGCGGGTCGCGGTAAACGCCCAGGATCTTCCATTCGCCGATCGGCAACGGGTCGTGCTGGCTGCCGGATGACACCGGCACCTGCGCGATCAGCTTGCCCTGCGCGTCCAGTAGCTGCAGCGTGGAGTCGGATTTGTCGACCACGATCCTGGCGGCCTTCGGCAATGCGGCCGGTGCGATGTTGGGTACCTGGATGCGGCTGCCAGCCTTGGTCAGATCCACGCCGGGATTGAGCACCTTCATCAGTTCTGGGGAAGCATGGAAGCGCTCGCCCAGGGCTTCCTCCACACTGCCGTAGCCCAGCGATTTCAGCTTGGCTTGGGCGGCGGGCCCTTTCGGTGTGGCCTGGAACGGACCGGCAACATCTTCAGCAGTCAGCGTGTAGCTGGCCAGCGGCGCGATCGTATCGGCCTGCAAAGAGTTCAAGGTAGCGTCATCCAGTTCGCCGGTCACGTTCAGCCCATGCGCCGCCTGGAAGCCCGACACCGCGCGTCGCTGGTTGCTGCCCACTTCGCCATCGATCTGGCCAGGGGAGAAATTCGCGCGATCCAGCAGCACCTGGGCGTGCAGGGCGGAGCGTGGCGCAGTGTCCGGTCCGGCCGCTTCGGCAATGGGCGCGGGCAGGTTGGGCGGCGGTACCTGCGCGAAGGCCGGCGACGCCAGCAGCGAGATTGCGAGCAGGGTGGATCGGGACACAGATGAGGGCATTGGGATCTCCAGCAGGTACGCCACCACCTTGCCCGCAGCCGGCGCCGAGCCGCCGTGAAAGGGATCTGATGCCCGCATGAGCAGCCATGGTCATTGCAGCCGGTTACCGCGCACAGGTGCCGCTGGGCGGGCGCTCACCAAGGTGAACGGTGGCCGACGCCGCCGATGGGCGGCGATCAAGATTGCCTGCGGGGCCGCCGATAAGGGCGCATCCCCCCGTTTTGGATACCCCCATGAACTACTTGAGGAACGTCAGGGTTGCCTGGCGTCTTGGGCTGGGCTTTGGCCTGTTGCTGCTGCTGGTTGCCGCCGTGGTGGCCACCGGCGCCACCGCCAGCGTCGTGCAGAAGCGTGCGATGCAGCAGGTGGTCGACGTCAGCGTGGCCAAGGTGCGCCTGCTGTCGCAGATGCTCGATGCCAACAACCAGATGATGGTGGTGCGCCGCGAAATGCTGATCCGCCAGGGCGAAGACCGTGGCCACGACGAGCAGCGCATCGCCGACCTTGTCAAACGCTATGAGGCCAGCTGGACCGCCTACCAGGCACTGCCGGGTGATGCGGAGGGCAAGGCCATCGCGGAAACCATTGCGGCCAAGCGCGCCGTTGCGCGCCCGCTCAACAAGCAGACCAGTGAACTGATGGAGCAGGGCGACTACCCGGGCGCCGTGGCGCTGACCCTGGGCCCGGTGCAGGACGCGGCCAATGGCTGGAACAAGGCGCTGTCCGATGGCGTGGACTTCGAAGAGAAGGAAAGCCGCGATGCGGCCGCCGAGGCGATCCGCCTGGGCGAGCGCAGCCTGCTGCAGCTGCTGGTGCTGGGCGGCGTTGCGCTGCTGGTCGGCATCGGTGCCTCGATGATGATCGGCCGCAGCCTGACCGGTCCGCTGGCCCGCGCGGTGAACCTGGCCGAACGCCTGTCCAAGGGACAGCTGGATCAGGAGTTCCGCCTTGGCGGCCGCGATGAACTGACCCAGCTGGGTGAAGCCATGGCCAGCGTGCGGCAGAGCGTGCAGGCGGCGATCGGCGCACAGCTGCAGATGGCCGAACAGCACGAGGCAGGTGCGATCCGTTATCGCATGGACGCCAGCGCCTTCCCCGGCGATTTCGGCCGCATGGTGCAGGCCACCAACAGCCTGGTCGAATCGCACGTGCAGGTGGAACTGCTGATGGCCGAGGTGATGCAGCGCTACGCCATCGGCGACCTCAGCCGCGACCTGCCCGACTACCCGGACGAGAAGGGCACGCTGACCCGCACCCTGGGCGCGGTGAAGCAGAGCCTGATGGCGATCAACGCGCAGATCGATGAACTGGCCCGCGCCGCACGCGCTGGTGATTTCAGCATGCGTGGTGATGCCGCTGCGTTCCAGTACCAGTTCAAGGCGATGGTCGAACATCTCAACGGCATGATGGCCAGTTCGCAGGCCAGCATCGCCGATGTCTCCGACGTGCTGCGCGCGATCTCGCACGGTGACCTGACCGCACGCATGGACGGCGAGTACGACGGCGTGTTCGCACGCATGCGCGACGATGCCAACACCACCACCGCACAGCTGACCGGCATCGTGCGTGGCATCCAGGTGGCTGCCGACAGCATCAACAACGCGGCGCAGGAACTGGCCGCCGGCAACAATGATCTGTCGCGCCGCACCGAGCAGCAGGCAGCCAATCTGGAAGAAGCGGCCGCATCGATGGAGGAACTGACCTCCACCGTGCGCCAGAACGCCGAGCTGGCGCGTCAGGCCGACAGTGAAGCGCATGCGGCCGGTGCCGCCGTGCGCGAGACCGAGCAGGCGATGGCACAGATGGCCTCGGTCATGGGTGAGATCGACCAGTCCTCGGCACGCATCTCGGAAATCTCCACGGTGATCGACGGCATTGCGTTCCAGACCAACATCCTGGCGCTGAATGCTGCGGTGGAAGCGGCGCGTGCAGGTGAGCAGGGGCGTGGTTTTGCCGTGGTTGCCAGCGAAGTGCGCACGCTCGCGCAGCGTGCCGGTGTCGCCGCCAAGGAGATCAAGGAACTGATCGAAGATGCCGCTGCCAAGGTGAAGAGCGGCCTGGCAGTGACCGTTGAATCGGAAGCCGCGATCGCCCGCGTAGCCCAGGCAAGTTCGCGCACCACCCAGCTGATGAGCGACATCGCAGCGGCAAGCAAGGAACAGGCCGCCGGTATCGAGCAGGTCAACCAAGTGGTGGTGCAGATGGACCAGGTGACCCAGCAGAACGCTGCGCTGGTGGAAGAAGCCACCGCCGCCAGCCGCGCACTTGAAGAACAGGCGCATGCACTGACCACGTCGGTGTCGGTGTTCAAGGTGGAAGGCGACGCAGCTTCGGTTGTGCCGCGTCGCGCAGCCTGAGCTGCTGCGCGGTAAGCGTTGTGGTGCCGGTCACACCATGGGCGTCCATGGTGTGACCGGATGTCAGTCCACGACTTTGCTGATATGTCCGTTCTCAATCTTCCAGATCACGCCCTTGGCCGTACTCACGAACAGTGGCGCGCGTGCCCAGAGACTCCAGTAAACGTGGACCTCGGTCGGCGTTGGATCGAGTAGGTGGGTCACCATCATGGCACCCTTCCGCGGTGGGCGCTGCAGCGTGATGCAGGAGAGGGTGTAAGGCCGGCTGGAAGTGATCTTTTCATCCGCGATTTCCACGCGATGGCTTCCCCCCAGAGGCACCGCTGCAGGATCGAATGTGCCGGGAAGCAGGTAGACACTCCAGGCATTTGCCGTGCCGTCCACGTTCGGTAGCACGACCGTGTTGTAGTTCTTCGAGCACGCTTGAAACTTGCTGCTCAATGCCAGTGCACGCGCAGCTGCCGCGCCGGCCTCATAAGGCGATAGTGGCTCGGGTGGCGACAGGGTCTGTACAGGACCGGCAAGCGTTCCCTTGTCGTCGGTGACTACCCGATACAGCACGCTACTGTCACCTCCGAGGATACTGACGACATAGCGGTTGTCGCGTTGTTCGGTGACCCATCCAGCAACGCGGTCATCCTTGCGCATTCCCTTCGCTACGAGTGCGTCGGTTGCGCGTTCGGCGGCAAGATCATGTTCGAACAATGACCGGCCGAGAGATTCGATCCGCGCAATGTCGGCGTCCGCAGCCGCGGTCGCAGCCTGATGGGATTCGTGGGGTGGGTCAGCGGCGGTGATCGCATGAGCAGCGGGTGCCATGGATAGCAGGGCTGCCAAAGCTGCGGAGCATTGGACATTCATGGGTGATTCCCCTTTGCCGCGTCCAGCGGCTTGGGGAAGTATGGCTGATCTGCGGGCTGCAATCCCGATTGACGGGCTCAGCCGCGCGCGCGGGTACGTGCTGCTTTCTTCGCCGCCACCTTGCGCACGGTCGTCTTTGCCGCACGGGTCTTCGCTGCCTTCGTCGCGGCAGCACTACGCGAGGCGGGAGTGCTGGCCTTCTTGGCCACCGTCTTCTTTGTTGCCTTCTTCGTGGCTGTCTTGCGGACCGTTGACTTTTCCGCCGGTGCCTTCTTTGCCGCCCTACGCCCACTACCACTGCGCTTGCCACCACCGTCCTGCTTGTTCACGGTGGCCCAGGCAATGCGCTCGGCCGTGCCTTCGCTGGCACCGCGCTGGCGCTCGCTCTCTTCGATGTGCTCGGCCTGGCGCTTCTGCTTGTCGGTATAGGCGGATTTGTCACCGCGTGGCATGGCAGGATCTCCGGCGGGGGCTGGCCCCCACGGTGGCCCTGGCGGCGTTAAGCACAAGTCCCGCAAAGATGATCGCACCGGCAAGGGGCCTCGGCTATGCTTGTGGCATGCGAGTCGAGCCCGCCGACATCGAAGCCCTGTTCGACGCCATCCCGGATGTGCTGTTCTTCATCAAGGACCTTCAGGGGCGTTACACCCACGTCAACCAGACCATGCTGCGACGGCTGGGCCTGCGCGCGCGCAAGGACGTGATCGGGCGCACCGCGGCCGAGATCTACCCGACCGGCCTCAGTGCGGACTACGTCGACCAGGACGCCCGCGTGCTGTCCGGCGAGGTGATCGAGAACCTGATGGAGCTGCACCTGTTCGCCAACCGGGAACCGGGCTGGTGCCTGACCTGCAAGCGCCCGCTGGTGGTCGATGGGGCCATCGAGGGCCTGATCGGCATTTCCCGCGACCTCGGCCAGAAGGACAGCCTCGGCACCCAGTACGAGCAGCTGCGGCTGGCGCTGGCCCACCTCAACGCGCACTACGCCGAGAACGTGCGCATGCAGACCCTGCTGGACATCACCGGTTTCTCGCTGTCGAAGCTGGAGCGCAGCTTCCGCAAGGTGTTCCAGATGACCCCGCAGCAGGTGCTGACCCGGCTGCGGATCCAGATGGCCATGCACCTGCTGCATGGCGACGACAGCATCGCCTGCATCGGCCAGGCCTGCGGTTTCAGCGACCAGAGCGCCTTCACCCGCAAGTTCAAGGCTGAAACCGGTTTCTCGCCGCGTGCCTATCGTGCCCGTATCGGCGGGAACGTCGGCGAGCCGGCGCTGGCCTGAGCCGCCTGCTGCGCTGTGCCTATCCCCGTGGGCACGGGACAGGGTAAGGTGTCGCCCCTGTAGCCCGCCGCCAGCCCCGCCGATGCCCAACTCGATTCCGACCGCTTCGCCGTCCCGCCTCGGACATTCGCTCAAGCCCCGCCAGCTGATCATGATGGGCCTGGGCAGCGCCATCGGCGCCGGCCTGTTCCTCGGCTCGGGCGTGGGTGTGCAGGCAGCCGGTCCGGCGGTGCTGGTGTCGTACCTGGTGGCGGGCGCGCTGGTGATCATCGTGATGAACGCGCTGGGCGAGATGGCGGCGGCCAAGCCCACCAGCGGCGCGTTCTCGGTGTATGCAGCCGACGCCATGGGCGCTACCGCCGGTGCCACGGTGGGCTGGCTGTGGTGGGTGCAGCTGGTGATCGTGATCGCCGCTGAAGCAGTGGGCGCAGCCGGGCTGCTGGCCACGGTCTGGCCGGCGATACCGGTACCGATGGCGGCATTGGCCTTCATGCTGTTCTTCACCGCGATCAACCTGCTCGGAGTGAAGAACTTCGGCGAGTTCGAATTCTGGTTCGCCATCCTCAAGGTGGCGGCAATCCTGGCCTTCATCGCCATTGGCGTGGCGCTGCTGATGGGGTGGCTGCCGCAGGTGACCTCGCCGGGCCTGAGCAACTTCACCGAGCATGGTGGCTTCGCACCGAAGGGCCTGGCCGGGATCGGTGCGGCGCTGCTGGTTGTCGTTTTTGCCTTTGGCGGTACCGAGATCGTTGCCGTGGCGGCGGCCGAAACCGAAGATCCCGAGCGCAGCATTGCCCGTGCCATCCGCACCGTGGCCTGGCGCATCCTGGTGTTCTACATCGGCTCGCTGAGCGTGATCATCGCCGTGGTGCCGTGGACCAGCGAGGCGCTGAAGTCGCCGTTCGCGGCGGTGCTGGATATCGCCCGTATTCCGGGTGCCGGCACCGCCATCACCCTGATCGCGGTGATCGCGTTGTTGTCCGCGCTCAACGCCAACCTCTACGGCGCCTCGCGCATGATGTACTCGCTGGCGCAGCGTCGTGAAGCTCCTGCCGTGCTGGGCTGGACCGACCCGCGCCAGGTGCCCGTGATCGCCGTGCTGGCCAGCGTGCTGTTCGGCTTTGCCGCCACGGTGATGGAACTGCTGTTCCCGGACCGGGTGCTGCCGGTGCTGCTGAACATCGTCGGCTCCACCTGCCTGCTGGTGTGGACGCTGTCGCTGGTCTCGCAACTGGTGCTGCGCCGCCGGGCGGATCGCCTGGGTACCCGCCTGCCGTTCCGCATGGCCGGTTTCCCGTGGCTGACCGTTTGTGCACTGGGCATCCTGGCGCTGATCTTCGGTCTGCTGTTGAGCGAGTCACATACCCGCCTGCAGTTCCTGTCGATGGTGGCGTTGACCGCCACGATCGCCGCTGGCAGCGCCATCGCGCGGCGCATGCGCGAGGCGTAATTCTGTAGAGCCGACCCTACGGTCGGCTGCTGTTCGCGCGGTCGCCAGCCGAGCATGGGCTCGGCTCTACAGCAGGCATACATCCGCCGTGCCATCCTGATCGCGTGGGCCGTCAGCGGCCCGTCGACCGGGAGTACCGCATGCTGCGCAGCCGTCCGTTCCTGATGTTCACTGGCCAGGCCGAGGCCGCTCTGGCCCTGTACGCCGAAGCCTTCGCCGATTTTCGCCTGCTTGCCCTGCAGCGCCACCCCGAGGGCGCCGGTGCCGGCGTGCCCGGGCAGGTCCGCCAGGCCATCTTCCTGCTGGGTGGCACCCACTACCTGTGCTTCGACAGCCTGGACGTACATGACTTCACATTCAGCCCGTCGATCTCGCTGTTCGTCGAGTGTTCCGGCGCCGAACAGTTCGAACGCGCGGCACGCGTACTGGGAGAAGGTGGGCACTGGCTGATGCCGGTGGGCGACTACGATTTCAGCAACCGCTACGGCTGGGTGCAGGACCGTTTCGGCGTGTCGTGGCAGTTGAGCCTGGGGCAGATGCCGGACCCGTGACCGGATCATGGTGGGTGTGGACCTTGGTCCACACTCTTTTAAGAGAACGGCCCGCTTGCGCGGGCCGTTCTCTTTACCGATGCAGCGAGGAATCAAGCCTCGACTTCATCATCCTTGTAGGCATCAACGGGGATGCAGGCGCACATCACGTTCTTGTCGCCGTACACGTTGTCCACGCGTGCCACCGGCGGCCAGTACTTCTGCAGCTTCAGGCTGGGCAGCGGGAACGCTGCCAGTTCGCGTGGGTAAGCGTGGGTCCACTCGCTGGCCGTTACTGCGGTCGCAGTGTGCGGCGCGTTCTTCAGCGGGTTGTCCTCGCGGTCCAGGCGGCCGTCTTCGATCGCGCTGATTTCCTCGCGGATCTGGATCATCGCGCTGATGAAGCGATCCAGCTCGTGCAGCGATTCGCTCTCGGTCGGCTCGACCATCAGCGTACCGGCCACCGGGAAGCTCAGGGTCGGGGCATGGAAGCCGAAGTCGATCAGGCGCTTTGCCACGTCCTCGGCGCCGATGCCGCTGGTCTTCTCCAGGGGACGTACGTCGAGGATGCACTCATGCGCCACCAGGCCGTTGCGGCCGGTGTACAGGGTCTTGAAGTGCGGGGCCAGGCGCTTGGCGATGTAGTTGGCGTTGAGCTGGGCCACCTGGGTGGCCTTGCGCAGGCCTTCGCTGCCCATCATGGCGATGTACATCCAGCTGATCGGCAGGATCGAGGCGCTGCCGAAGCTGGCCGCGCTGACCATGCCGACCGGGCCGTTGTCGCCCAGCTTGCCCGGCAGGAACGGGGCAAGGTGTTCCTTCACCGCGCACGGGCCGACACCCGGGCCGCCACCGCCGTGCGGGATGCAGAAGGTCTTGTGCAGGTTCAGGTGCGAAACGTCCGAACCCCACTTGCCCGGCTTGGCCACGCCCACCAGGGCGTTCATGTTGGCGCCGTCGGTGTACACCTGGCCGCCGTGCTGGTGGATGATCTCGCAGATCTCGACCACCTCTTCCTCGAACACGCCGTGCGTGGACGGATAGGTCATCATGATCGCGGCCAGGCGATCGCTGTACTTCTCGGCGTTGAGGCGGATGTCCTCGACGTCGACGTTGCCGTTGGCATCGGTCTTGGTGACCACGACCTTCATGCCGCACATCTGTGCCGAAGCCGGGTTGGTGCCGTGCGCCGAATCCGGGATCAGGCAGATGTCGCGGTGGCCTTCGCCGCGCGAGCGGTGGTAGGCGCGGATCGCCAGCAGGCCGGCGTACTCGCCCTGCGCGCCGGAATTCGGCTGCAGGCTGACCGCGTCGTAGCCGGTGCACTCGACCAGCATCGCTTCAAGCGAATCGATCAGTTCCTTGTAGCCCAGCGCCTGGTCGGCCGGCACCAGCGGGTGGATCTGCGAGAACTCCGGCCAGGTCACCGGGATCATCTCGGCGGTGGCGTTGAGCTTCATGGTGCACGAACCCAGCGGGATCATCGTGCGATCCATCGCCAGATCCTTGTCGGCCAGCGAGCGCAGGTAGCGCAGCAGTTCGTGCTCGCTGTGATGGGTGTTGAACACCGGGTGGGTCAGGAACGCGGACTGGCGCAGCAGGCCGGCCGGCAGCGCGTCGGCGGTGCTGGCATCGAGTGCGTCGACGTCGGCCTGCGCACCGAACACGGCAGCCAGCGCGACCACGTCGGCGCGGGTGGCGGTCTCGTCCAGGCTGATGCCGACCGAGTCGCTGTCGATCGCGCGCAGGTTGTAACCGGCGGCGCGGGCCTTGGCGTGGATCTCATCGGCGTGCACGCCGGTGACATGCAGGGTGTCGAAGAAGTCGCCACCGACCTGCACGCCGGCCGTGCGCAGCGCCGCGGCCAGGATCGAGGCCAGGCGGTGGGTGCGGCGGGCGATGCGGGTCAGGCCGTCCGGGCCGTGGTAGACGGCGTACATCGACGCCATCACCGCCAGCAGCACCTGCGCGGTGCAGATGTTGGAGGTGGCCTTCTCGCGGCGGATGTGCTGTTCACGGGTCTGCAGGGTCAGGCGGTAGGCCGGGTTGCCCTGGGCATCGACCGAAACACCGATCAGGCGGCCCGGCATCGAGCGCTTGTAGGCGTCACGGCAGGCCATGAAGGCGGCGTGTGGGCCACCGAAGCCGAACGGCACGCCGAAACGCTGGCTGTTGCCGACCACGATGTCCGCGCCCCATTCGCCCGGGGCGGCCAGCAGGGTCAGGGCCAGCAGGTCGGTCGCCACGGCCACCAGGCCGCCGCGCGCGTGCACGGCATCGACCAGCGCCTTGTAGTCGCCCACCTGGCCGAAGGTGTCCGGGTACTGCAGCAGCAGGCCGAAGGCTTCCGCTTCCAGCGCTTCGGCCGGGGTGCCGACGCGCAGCACGATGCCCATCGGCTCGGCGCGGGTGCGCAGCAGTTCCAGAGTCTGCGGGTGCACGGCGTCGTGCACGAAGAAGGTGTCCGACTTCGACTTGGCCGAACGCTTGGCCAGGGTCATCGCTTCGGCGGCGGCGGTGGCTTCGTCCAGCAGCGAGGCGTTGGCGATTTCCATGCCGGTGAGGTCGGCGCACAGGGTCTGGAAGTTGATCAGCGCTTCCATGCGGCCCTGCGAGATTTCCGCCTGGTACGGGGTGTAGGCGGTGTACCAGGCCGGGTTTTCAAGGATGTTGCGCAGGATCACGTTCGGCGTGTGGGTACCGTAGTAGCCCTGGCCGATGAAGCTGCGCAGCACGGTGTTCTTGTCGGCGATCGCGCGGATCTTCGCCAGTGCCTGCACTTCGGTCATCGACTCCGGCAGCGCCAGCGACGCCGACGACTTGATCTTGGCCGGCACGATGGCATCGGTCATCGCATCCAGCGAAGCGTGGCCGACGACATCGAGCATCTGCGCGATCTCGGCGTCGTTGGGGCCGATGTGGCGCTCGACGAACGCGGAATGATGCTCGAGCTCACGCAGGGAAGGGGTGTTCTGGGACATGGCGAAGGATCCGTCAGGAAAGGGCACACGCACGGGCACAAGCCGCCGGTCGGCGGTCTGCGGGGCGCCCCTCTGTCCTTTTGCCTGAGAGTTTAAAAGCGCGGCGGACCGCAGCTTCGTGCCCCTTCGGCGCCGGATCGAACCGGTCTCTCCAGAGTTGTGTTACGGGTGGTATCGGGCCTGAGCGATTACGGGCGTTGCGCCTTCGGCAGCGGTGTTCCGCTTCTCCCACCGTGTTGCCCGCCGATTATAGCCCTTTGAGCGCGCGGCGGCCGTTCCGGAGCCAGGTCGCCGCACCTGAATGGCCGATGGCCCGGACGTGCGTTTTGTGCAGTGCTGCATGGCGCAGGGAACAATCCGCACCTATGATGAGCAGATACCCGAATTTATCTGGCGCCGTCCCTGCTTCAGGGGGACCGGCGCCCGCCGTGCATGTCACGCATGGCCCTGCCGGACGCTTGCCCGATGACCGCCGCTGTTGCTCCCTCCACCCGCCGCATGGCCCTGCTGCTTGCCGGCCTGGCCATGTTTGGCCCGTTCTCGATCGACACCATTTTCCCGGCGTTCCCTCAGCTGGCCCAGCGCCTGACGGTGGACGAGGTGGCGGTGCAGCAGACCATCAGCGTGTACCTGCTGTTCTACGGCCTGATGAGCCTGGCGCACGGCCCGTTGTCCGATGCCTGGGGCCGCAAGCGGGTGATCCTGGGCGGCCTGGTGGTGTTCGTCGGCGCCTCGGTCGGCTGTGCGCTGTCCACCGACCTGACTACGCTGCTGGCGTTCCGTGCGCTGCAGGGCCTGTCGGCGGGTGTCGGCATGATCGTCGGCCGCGCCGTGATCCGCGATCTCTACCACGGCCACGACGCGCAGCGGCTGATGAGCCAGGTCTCGATGCTGTTCGGCATCGCACCGGCCATCGCACCGATCATCGGCGGCTGGATCCTGCTCAGCGGCGCTGGCTGGCCACTGATCTTCTGGTTCCTGGTGGTGTTCGCGCTGGTGCTGCTGGCGGCTACCGCACGCTACCTGCCGGAGACTCATCCGGTCGAAGCGCGGGTACCGTTGTCACCACGCGCATTGATGCGTGATTACGTGCGCATCGGCTTCAACCCGCGCTTCCTGCGCCTCGCGCTGGCCGGCAGCATCGGCTTCGGTGGCATCTTCCTGTACATCTCCTCGGCGCCGGTGTTCGTGATGCAGCACCTGCACCTAGGGGAGGGCGGATTTGCCTGGCTGTTCATCCCCACCATCGGCGGCATGACCACCGGCTCGTTCCTGTCCGGGCGCATGGCCGGCCACACCACACCCACCCGCCAGGTCGCCATTGGCTTCAGCCTGTGCGCTTTGTCGGCGCTGCTGAATGTCGGCTACGTGGCGCTGTCGCCGCAGTTCGTGCTGCCGTGGGCGGTGCTGCCGATCTTCCTGGGCGGCATGGGCATGTCGCTGATCTTCCCGATCCTGGCACTGGCGGTGCTGGACATGTACCCGCACCAGCGCGGCCTGGCCTCGTCGCTGCAGGCCTTCGTGCAGCTGATGATCAGCACCGTGGTGGCCGGCGTGGTGTCGCCGCTGCTGAGCGCCAGTCCGTTGCATCTGGCCCTGGGCCAGGCCGCGTTCTTCGGCGTCGGCTTCGTGTTCTGGTACTGGGAATACCAGCGCGAGCGTGCGGCGCAGGCGGCCTGCACGGGCCATTGAGCAGCGCGCAGGGGTAGGGCGGGCCGCGATGCCCGCAACGCTTGCGGCGAGGAATGGCCGGACTAGGCTGGGGACTCCAGCCAGCCGGTGCGTGGATGCACGACAGCCAGCCGATCCGATGTCGTTGCATGAGGTTCCCCCATGGCTGCGCAGCAGACCTACCGCCTGTTCGAGGTGGCGCTGAAGGAGCGCCGCGTTCTTTCCCCTTCCCTGGACCGCATGGTGTTCACCGGTGCCGACGTGGCACGGATGAAGACCGAGGGCCCGGACCAGCGCATCAAGGTGTTCTTCCCCTTGCCCGGCCAGGACGTGCCGCAGGTGCCCAGTGGCGAGGACTGGTATCCGCGCTACCGGGCGCTGCCGGACGATCAGCGCCCGCCGATGCGTACCTACACCATCCGCCAATTGCGCGCCGAGCAGGGCGAGGTCGATGTCGATTTCGTCATCCATGGCGAAACCGGCCCCGCTTCGCGCTGGGCCACGCACGCCCGCCCCGGCGACCGCGTGGTGCTCCTGGCCCCGGACGTCGACTGTGCCGGGAGCAGCGAGGGCTGGGAGTGGAAGCCACCGGCCGGTGTCGGCCAGGTGCTGCTGGTGGCCGATGAAACCGCGTTGCCTGCGGTGGCTGGCATCCTTGAGGAACTGTCGGCCATGGTCGACCCACCGCGCACGCTGGCACTGCTGGAGGTGGCGCAGGCCGGTGATGCGGTGCACCTGAAGGCGCCCTCCAGCGCCGAGCTGGTCTGGCTGCCGCGCGGGCAGGCCGCCTACGGACAGCCGTTGCTGCAGGCGGTCCAGGCGCGGTTGGCAGCGACCTCGAGCGAGGCTGCCGGCGATGCGCTGGAGGAGATCGACGTCGATACGCAGATCCTCTGGGAGCAGGCCGATACCCGCGTGGCCGGGCCGCTGTATGCCTGGGTGGCGGGCGAGGCGGGGGCGGTGATGGCGATCCGCCGCCACCTGGTGCGCGATTGCGGGCTGGACCGCCGCGCGATCACCTTCATGGGCTACTGGAGGCACGGCAAGGTGCTGGACTGAGAGGGTGTGAAGCAGCGCTGCGGGCGGGGTGCGCTATCCTTGCGCCCCCTTCGCAGCGGTACCGCACCATGTCCACCAGCTCCAAGACCCGCCGCGACCAGCGCCGTCGCCAGGAAAAGCAGGCCGCCAACAAGGCCGCTGCCCAGGCCTCGCCGGTGGAGCCGCATGCGGAACTGCGCGATGCGCAGCGCACCTTGCTGGCCGGTGTCGTGCGCCGTGACGGCGAGTGGGTGCTGGGCATGGATGGCCGCATCGCCGGTCACAGCGAGAGCGCTGCGCAGGTGCTGGCGCTGATCATGCAGGCCGGTGAGCTGCACGAGCGCAACGGCACACCGGTGCGCCTGATGTACTCCGATGCACTGCGCGATGCCGCGCAGGCCGAGGCCAAAGAACTGGGCCAGACTTTCGAGGAATACAAGGCCGAACTGGCCGCAGCGATGGCGGCGAAGAAGAACAGCTGACCGCGGCCAAACTGTAGAGCCGAGCCATGCTCGGCTGCTTTTTCACCGCGCTGCGCGCGGCAAGCCGAGCATGGCTCGGCTCTACAACGCAAAGAGGGGCGGATCCTCGCGGATCCGCCCCTTTTCTCATTTTGCCACCGGGGCCGCGTTGGCCTGCCAGCCGCACATCTGGCCTTCGTTCTGCTGCTTCAGCCACTCGTTGACCGGGGTGAAGTACTCGATCATCGGGCCGGCATCGAGCGTGTCGGTACCGGTCAGCTCCTTCAACGTGGCCTGCCACGGCTGGCTGGCACCCTTGCTCAGCATCGCCCAGTACTTCTGGCCGGCTTCCTTGTTGCCGTAGAAGGTGCACTCATGCAGCGGGCCCTTGTAGCCGGACGCGTCGCACAGGCCCTTGTAGAACTGGAACTGCAGGATGCGCGCCAGGAAGTAGCGGGTGTACGGGGTGTTGCCCGGCACGTGGTACTTCGCGCCCGGATCGAAGAACTCTTCGCCACGGGTGCTGGCTGGCGCCACGCCCTGGTACTTGGCCTTCAGGTCCCACCACGCCTTGTTGTAGTTGTCGGCGGTGATCGAGCCATCGAACACGCCCCAGCGCCAGCGGTCGATCATCAGCCCGAACGGCAGGAACGACACGCCCGACAGCGCCATGCGCATCTGGTTGTTGATGACCGCTTCGCGGCTCTCGGTCGGCGCATCGACCAGACCGATCGAGCTGAGGTACTTGGGCGTCATCGCCAGCACGATGGTGTCGCCGATCGCTTCATGGAAGCCATCGTTGGCACCGCCCTGGAACAGCGGTGGCAGCGGGTTGTAGGCCAGGTCGTAATAGATGTGGCCCAGCTCGTGGTAGATGGTGGTGAAGTTTTCTTCGTTCGGCTTGATGCACATCTTGGTGCGCACGTCGCCTTCCATGTTCATGTCCCAGGCGCTGGCGTGGCAGACCACGTCGCGGTCGTCAGGCTTGATGAACTGGGTTTTTTCCCAATAGGACTGCGGCAGTGACGGCATGCCCAGCGACACGTAGAAGTCCTGCGCGCGCTCGGTCATCTGCTTGGCGGTACGCAGTTCGGCCTCACGCTGCGCCTTGTACTGGGCGGCCACGTTGGCGTCCTTGCCGGCCTTGGCCAGCGCAGCGCTCAGGTTGGTCTGGTACTGCTTTTCCAGCGCTGCGGTAATGTCCAGGCTGCCGGCACCCGGGTACGGTTCCAGCTGGTCCCACAGGTTCGACCAGTCCTGCTGCCACATGTTGCCGAGCAGGTGCGCCGCGATCAGACCATTGCCCACTTCGGCCTTGTCCTTGCCGTAGGTCTTGTCCAGCTTGCCGCGCGCGTAGCAGTGCAGCTGTTCGTACATCGGCTTGACCTGTTCCCACAGGCGATCGGTTTCAGGGCCGATCTGCTCCGGCGGCATGTCATAGCCGCTGCGCCACATCTGGCCGGCATCGGTGAAGCCCATGCCCTTGGCGCCTTCGTTCACCAGGCCGACGAACTTCTGGTAATCGCCACGCATGCTCTTGGTGGTGCTGTGCCAGCCCTGCCACGCATCGAGCTGCTTGTCGTAGTCGCGGCTGCGTGCCAGCACCTGCTCCAGCTCGCCAAGCTGGCGGCAGGAGTTCGGATCATTGGCATCGGTGCAGTACTTTCCGGCACCGTAACTGCCTTCCATGCGGGTGGCGATCTGGGTCAGCTCGGCCAGCTTGGCCGGGTCGCGCGGCGCTGGCATCGAGGACATCAGCTTCAGCAGGTGGATCGCACGCTTGCTGTCCTCGCTCATCGGCTTGCCGTCGAACTTGGCGGCCTGTTCGATCCAGCTGTTGAGCTGGGTCAGCGAGCGCTCGTTGGCCTTGGCCGCGATGCGTTCGGAATCGCTGTTGATGTAGGTGGAGGACAACCACTGCGCCGAGGTCATCTCCGGGTAGGCGGCCTTGAATTCGGCATTGATGCGGGCCACGAACTGGTCGGCGGTTTCGCCGGCCGGGGCGCTGCTGCTGGCGGCATCGGTGCCTGGGGTGGGTTCCTTCTTGCAGGCGACCAGGGCCAACGTGGCGGCGGCGACTGCCGAGGCCAGCAGGAGATGACGGTGTTTCACGGGCGGTCCTTGGGTGGTGAACGACGGCCGAAGGCTAGTGGGCCGTCGTTGCCACCGCAAGTGGCGGAAGTCGGCCGGGCGGCGCCCGGCACCTGCAGAGGCCGGAGCACAAGCAAGAGCAACAGCGTGCTATCCGTGGGATGGCGGGGCGGGGCCCGGTTGCGGGGGACGCCGTAAATCCGTCCATGGAGGCTCGGTCGCGCCATCCATGGCGCTCACGCCCCCGCAACCGGACCCACCCCGCCTTCGACAATTGACCGCGACCTGTTGGAAATCCACGCCATGCGTGGATCAATCTTCATCGAAATCGAATATCTCGAATTGAATACGAAGAGCGTCCACACATGGCGTGGATCTACCAGACACCGGAAAACTGTCAGAGGTGGGGCGGTGTCGGAGTGCGGGGTGTCAGCCGCATGGATGCGGCTGCCAAGCCTACATGGACGTACTTGCGGCGTCCCCGCATTCCGACACCGCCCCGCCAAACCAAGGAATGCCTGCTTCTGCTGTTGCCGTTGCCGTTGCTTGTGCAGTGGCCTCGGCGGGTGCAGGGCTGCAAGCCCTGCCGAACAACCCTCAACTCTCGCAGTTGGCGAACACGTCGCGATCGCGCTCGTACAGCGAGGTCTTCACCTGCATCAGGCCCAGCACCGACGGGAACAGGTTGTCGTGGTCGGTATAGGCCGCCGAGCGCTTGCGCACACACTGCAGGTCCAGCCCGCGGCTGCTGGCGAAGCCCGGCGAGAACCACATCGTCATCGGCACCCGGGTCTGCTCGGCCGGCGCGATCGCATACGGCACCCCGTGCAGGAACAGTCCCTTCTCGCCCAGCGATTCGCCATGGTCGGACAGGTAGATCATCGCCGTGTCGTAGTCCTGCATGCCCTGCAGGGTGCCGATGGTCCTGCTCAGGAAATGATCGGTGTACAGCACCGCGTTGTCGTAGCTGTTTGTGATCTCTTCGCGCGAACAGCGGCCGATGTCACGGGTGTCGCAGGTCGGCTTGAAGCGGGCGAAGGCGGCCGGGTAGCGCTCGAAATAGGCGGGGCCGTGGTTGCCCAGCTGGTGGAGCACCACCACGCGGTCGCCGGGCTTTGCACGTACCTGGGTGGCCAGGTCCTGCAGCAGGATCTCGTCCATGCAGCGGCCGTCTGCGCACAGGCCCGGGGTGGTCGCGTCGGACAGCGACTGGAAGTCCAGGCCTTCGCACACGCCCTTGCAGCCGGACTGGTTGTCACGCCACAGCGGTGCGATGCCGGCACGGTTGAGTACGTGCAGCAGCGATTGGTGTGCGCGGATCTTCTTTTCGTCGTAGCCGTGGCGTCCCCACGGCGAGAACAGGCACGGCAGCGACACTTCGGTGCTGGTGCCGCAGGAGTGCATGTCAGGGAAGTTGATCACCGGCGCCTGGGCCAGTTCCGGCGTGGTGTTGCGGCCACCGTTAAGGCCCCAGTTCTGCGCGCGCACGGTCTCGCCCATCACGATCACCAGCAGGCGAGGCTTGCTGGCCGCAGCGCGCGGCGTGGCCTTGGCGTCGGTGCCGATCGGCAGCTTCGGCGCGCGCTGCACGGGGTTGTCGCCGCGCAGTGCACGCGGCAGGCCCAGCAGCACGTTGGCCGGGGTGGCCAGGTAGCGCACTTCACGCTGGTTGCGCATCAGCGCGGAGACGTCCTGGAACGAGATCAGCGCACCGCCAACGGCGGTCACCGCTGCCACGACCAGGAAGCCGAGGCGCCACAGCAGGCTGCGGGCCCAGCTACGGCGGCGCAGCTGCACGCGCCATAGCACCACCATCGGCAGCACTGCCAGCAACAGCACCGGCCACAGCAGCGACACGGTCATCAGCTCGCGGCTTTCCTTGGGGTCGGTCGCCAGCACGTTGCGCAGCATGTCCGCATCCAGGTAGATGTGGTAGCGGCTCATGTAGTGCGCTGCGAATGCGGTCACCAGCAGCAACAGGCTGATCACCACCTTGGCATTCCAGCGCCAGACCACGATGCCCAGCAGTACGCCGTGGGCACCCAGCAGCAACAGCAGCAGCGAAAGCCCGTAGCGCACGCTGCCCGGATGGCTGGCCATCGCGCTGTGCCAGAACAGGCCGTTTCCGGCCACCGCGAAGAACAGGCTGGTCAGCGCGATCAGTGCTTCGGTGGACAGCTGCGGCCGCCAGCTGCGAAGGCCCGCAAGTGCGGGGAGGCGGGCGGGGCGTTGGACCGATGCACTCATGCGTTTGCCTCCTGGCGGTGGGTAAGGTCCAGCTGACGGCGTGTCAGGACGCGTTTGACGGTCAGATACAGGACCAGCGAAAGCAGCCAGCAGATCAACGCAGTAGCAACGTCATGCGAAAGGAAATGCGCGCCCCGCAGCTGCTGGCTGATGCCGAACACCAGACCGGTGCCGAGGCCGGTCCACAACCCTGCCCAGCGCCAGGCGGGACGCCACAGCAGTGCGAAGAAGTACAGGCACAGCCACGCGTAACCGGCGCTGGCGTGGCCTGCGGGGAAGCAGGCCTGCGCGGCCATGCCGGCCGGGCGCGCAGTGAGCAGGCCGATGAAGGGCTGGTGGCCGCCGTAGCGCAGCAGGTCCCAAGGGCATTCCATGGGCACCCATGACTTCAGAAGCGAGATCACGCCGGTGCTCAGTGCCATCGCGGTTACGACATACAGCAGCGACCAGCGCAGGGTGCGATCGCGACCTTTGCACCAGTGGTGTAAGCACAGCAGGATCGCGACCAGCGCCGCTGCCGTGGTCAGCCATTTGCCTGCCTTGTGCACCAGCGTGCGGGTGGCCCAGGCGTCCTGCAGCGCCCAATGGCCGCCCTCAAGGCGGAACAGGTGGTCGGCCACCCATTGATCACCGCCGAATTCCATCAGCAGCGCAAACACGGGCAGACCAATTGCGACAGGCAGCCAGAGGTGGGTTACGGCAAATCGTGACGCCAGTGGCGATGTCGCAGGCGGCGCTACCGCATCAAGGGGACGGACGGGCATGCTGGGAAGGGGCGGTTCGGGAATCCGCGGCCATGCTCGTCACCTGGATGTCGGAGAAGGGTCGGACGCGCGTTCGAACCGGGTTAATGATGCCGCGACGTCTGCCAACGTTCAGTCTTCCTCGACGTTCGCCCCGGCCCGTTCGGCGTGGCATTCCGCATCCCAGGCGGTGCCCGGGAACAGTTGCCAGCGATTGCGGTTTGCAATGCCGATATCGATCACTTTGGTGCTGTCCACGCAGGGGCTCATTGCATCATCCAGCACCAGCAGCCAGCGCTTGTCCGGCGCCTCGGCCAGCCACGGGCCGGCGTCGTGCCACTGCTCGGCCCAGGGGCGCTTGAAGCCGAACTCGCGCACTGGCCGGTCGGCCTGCAGCAGGTTCTGCTCGCGCCAGGCGACAAGGGCCAGTTCCGCGTCCGGGCCGATCCGTGCACCCACGCGGCGCATCAGTGCCGACGCCGATGCGTAGGGGTCCAGTGCCGGGATCAGTACCAGGCCGTAGAGCATCCACAGCATGCCGTGGGTCAGCAGCACCAGCGTCGCCGCACGGCGCACCCGCAGCCAGACGATCAACGTGGCCAGCGCGATGGAAAAGGTCAGCAGGCCATCACCCAGCACTGGCAGCAGGGTGTCGGGCATGGCCCGCCGTTGCAGCTGTGCCAGTGCCCAGGAATGTTCGGTCATCAGCACTACACCGAGCACGCCGGTGGCCAGCATCAGCACCACGCTGTAGCCGAACAGGTAGCGACGGACGCACACCCGGCGCAGCAGGCCTGGCAACAGCGGTGCCGCGGCCAGTGCAATTGCCGGCAGCATCGGCAGCAGGTAAACCTCGCGCTTGCCCGGGCTGGCGCTGAAGAACAGCAGTACCAGCACGGCCCAGCCCAGCAGCAGCCACTGACGGCGGTCGCCACGGCGGATGCGGCGCCACCAGGGCTTGAACAGCATGGGCAGCAGCAGGCTGCCCGGCAGCCACAGGGTCAGGATCACCTGCAGGTAGTACCAGGCCGGCTGTCGGTGGTGCCAGGCATTGGCGTAACGGGTACCGGTCTGCTTGAACAGCAGTTCATGCGCGTACGCCTGCAGTTCGGCACTGGGCGTGTGCAGCAGGGCCCAGCCCAGCGGCGCCAGCCACACCGCGACGCCCAGCAGGAAGGCCGGGATCAGCCAGAGCAGAGTGGCCGGATGCGGCCCCCCCGCGGTGTGTCCCCGACGACGCTGGTACAGCCACCAGCCGAACCAGGGCAGCACCATCAACAGGGGAAGGAACCCTACACCCTTGGTTACCGTACCGAGACCGGCGGCGAAGCCGGCCAGCCACAGCGCGGGCAGGTTGCGGTGCTCGCACAGGTGGCGCATCAACCCCCACAAGGCCAC
This sequence comes from Stenotrophomonas maltophilia, assembly GCF_013464485.1. Lineage (GTDB taxonomy): Bacteria > Pseudomonadota > Gammaproteobacteria > Xanthomonadales > Xanthomonadaceae > Stenotrophomonas > Stenotrophomonas maltophilia_AW. The sequence continues at coordinate 58,580 of NZ_RAUX01000023.1, read as the reverse complement.
GGTGGTCATGCCCACCAGCACCATGTCGATCTGCGCGCGCTTGGCCATCAACCCGAACTGCAGGGTGCAGAACAGGGCTGCGAGGGCATAGAGGGAATACCGTGGCGACCACAGTCGGCGTGCCAGATCCGACACCAGCCACAGACTGAGCAGGGCGCCCAGCAGCGATGGCAGCAGGAACGACCACTGCCAGTTGCCGACGATCTCGTAGGCGGCGGCCTGCAGCCACATGAAGACCGGTGGCTTTTCCGCGTACAGCTCCACGCCGCGGTGGGGCAGCAGCCATTGCCCGCTTTCGACCATGTTCCGCGCGGCCAGCACGAAGCGCGGCTCGTCCGGCGGCTGCGGCTGCCGAAGGCCGATGCCCGCTGCCAACGCAGCAACGATCAGCAGCCACAACAGGGGCAGGCGCCAACGACGGGGCAGGGCTACGGGCACGGCGGGCTCCGGGAGCAAAACAGCCATTGTGAGGTGGCAGGGGTGGGAAAAACGTCAGAGGGGTGCCGGGGGCGACCGCATTCCGACATGGGCAGCGCTACCATGGTACGAACTTCCGTGGATGTTTCGTGCATGCGTCTGTTGGTGATCGAGGACAACCGCCAGCTGGTGGCCAACCTGTTCGACTACTTCGAGTCGCGCGGGCACGTGCTGGATGTGGCCCCGGATGGCATCACCGGCCTGCACCTGGCCGGCAGTCATCCCTACGATGCGGTGATCCTGGACTGGATGCTGCCGCGCATGGAGGGCCCCGAAGTGCTGCGCCGGCTGCGCGCCGAGCACGCCTCGGAGGTGCCGGTGATCATGCTCACCGCGCGCGACGAATTGCCGGACAAGATCGCCGGTTTCCGCGCCGGCGCCGATGACTACCTGACCAAGCCCTTCGCCCTGCCGGAACTGGAAGTGCGGCTGGAGGCGCTGCTGTTGCGCGCGCAGGGCCGCAACCCGCGCAAACGCCTGCAGGTGGGCGACCTGGTGCTGGACCTGGCGACCCTGGAAGCCCAGCGTGGCGGCCAGGTGCTGCACCTTTACCCGGCCTGCCGCAAGCTCCTGGAAGTGCTGATGCGTGCCAGCCCCGGCGCGGTCACCCGCCAGCAGCTGGAGTTCGCCCTGTGGGGCGACGAACCGCCGGATGGCGACCTGTTGCGCTCACATGTCTATGAACTGCGCCGCAGCGTCGATGGTCCGTTCGCCGGGAAGCTGATCCATACCCTGCCACGGGTCGGCTACCGGCTGGCCGAGGCCACGGTTGGGGAGACCGGCAAGGACGATGATGAAGGCGCGTAAGCCGGGGCCGCTGTACCGGCGCGTGGTGTGGTGGTTGCTGGGCTACCTGGCACTGCTGTCGATCGCGGTGTTCAGCGTGGGCAACTACGTGCACGAACACGCCGAGCACGCGGCCTGGCGCGCGCTGCTCAATTCCGAGCTGGACAGCATCGTCGAGCATGTTGAACACGAGCCGCATTACCGCTGGCAGGATTCTGACACGCTCAGCCTGTACCGCTTCGATGCGGTCAACCTGCCCCAGAGCTTGCGCGTACTGCATCCAGGGCTGCATGACGGCGTGCTGGTCAAGGGGCGCGAGACGGCCGTTATGGTGCGTGAAACCGAGTCGATGGGACGGGTTGCACTGGTTCTGGACATTTCCGATTTCCATGACCTGGAGCAGTTCGCCACGCGCTGGGTGATGCTGGCCGGGGTGATCATGATCTTCGTCACCGTGCTGATGGCTTCGTTCGGCATGGAGCGGATGGTGCGGCCGCTGAGCCTGCTGGCGCAGCACATTGCTGCGTTGCGGCCAGGCGTGCAGGGTCAGCGGATCAGGGTCGATCCGCGCGGTAGTTCCGAGCTGCATACCATCGCCGATGCGCTGAACGACTACCTGGATCGCAACGAGCAGTTCGTCGAGCGCGAGCGGGTGTTCATCAGTACTGCCAGCCACGAGCTGCGCACGCCAATCGCGGTGATGACCGGTGCTGCCGAGCTGGCGCTGGAACAGCCGGGCCTTCCCGAACGTTCGCGCCAGCAGATGCAGCGCGTGCTGCGTACCGCACAGAGCGTGGAGCAGCTGATCGAGCTGTTGCTGGTGCTGGCCCGGGATCCAGCGCGACTGGCCGCGCGTGCCGAGCGCATTGCACTGGACCAGCTGCTGCCGGAGATCGTCAACGACCATCGTCACCTGCTGGGCGACAAGGACCTGAGCATTGGCATCCAGGCCGCGCCGGTAGATATCGTCGCGCCGCTGGCGGTGGTGCAGGCGGCCATCGGCAACCTGCTGCGCAATGCCATCGAGAACAGTGGCCGTGGCCACATCGAATTGCGGCTGAGTTCGTCGGCGGTGCTGACCCTGCAGGACCCCGGACATGGCATGAGCCCGGAGGAGATCGCGGCCATTCACGCGCGGATGGCCCGTGGCGAGCGCGCCGATCGGGGGGGCGGCATCGGACTGGAGCTGATCGCGCGGCTCTGCGAGCACCTGGGCTGGACCCTGCAGCTGCAGCCCTGCGAGCCGCGTGGCACGCGTGTCACGCTCGATTTCAGTGCCTCGCGACCGGGCTGATCCGGCCGTTCTGGTAGATACCAACCTTGACCGGCATGCCGTTCGTCGGCCGAGGTCGACGCCTACCTGGGCCGTGGCTGAACTGATGCCAACCTGGTTGGCATGCAGTCCGCGTCAACGCCCGTTCGGCCGCGCCACATGCTGGTCGATCAGGATCACGTTGCCATCAGGATCGGCCAGCTGCAGATAGCCGGTGCCCTGCCCATCAGGGTCGGTCCGGACCGCCAGTTCGATGCCCTTCGCATCCAGTTCGGCCTGCAACTCGCGCACGTCCTGGAAACGGGGCAGTTCCTGCTTGTGCTGATCCCAGCCCGGGTTGAAGGTGAGCAGGTTGCCCTCGAACATCCCCTGGAACAGGCCGATGACAATGCCATTGTTGCGCATCACCAGCCAGTTCTGCGCCGGCTCACCACCGGTTACCGAAAAGCCCAAGGCCTCGTAGAAGGCTCGCGAGGCTCCAAGGTCCTTGACCGAGAGGCTGACAGAGAAGGCACCGAGCTGCATGGGGGGCTCCGGGGAGGACAGTCGGCAGTGCAGCATGACCCGGCGTGAAGACAATGTTAATCTGCAGATGCGCCGCTCCATGCGGCGCTTTTTTTTCCCGCTCTTTCGATCGACAGAGGATCCCATGCCGACCGAACCCGCTACTGCCCTGATCAGCAACGACATCGTTGGACTGGGCCTGATCGCCGCCACCCTGGCCCTGATCTTCTGGGCTGCCAGTGGCCCGACTCCCTTGCTGAAGAAGATCTTCGCCTGGGTGCCGGCACTGTTGCTGTGTTATTTCATCCCCGCCATCTACAACACCGCCGGTGTCATCGATGGCCACAACACCTCGCTGTACAACCCGATCGCTCGTGACGTGCTGCTGCCGGCCGCGCTGGTCCTGCTGACCCTGTCGATCGACCTGAAGGGCGTCATCAAGCTCGGGCCGAAGCTGCTGCTCGTGTTCTGCGCCGGTACCGCCGGCATCATGCTCGGTGCCATTGTCTCGTTCCAGCTGATGAAGCTGATCCACCCGGAAACCGTGGCCGGTGATACCTGGGCCGGCATGGCCGCACTGGCAGGCAGCTGGATCGGTGGCGGCGCCAACATGGTCGCAATGCGCGAAGTGTTCGGTACCGATGCGACCACGTTCGGCCAGTTCGCCGTGGTCGACGTGGCCTGCGCCAGCCTGTGGATGGCGATCCTGCTGTTCCTCGCCAACCGCGCGCAGCAGATCGACACCCGCAACGGTGCCGATACCCGTGCCATCGACGAGATGAAGGCGCGCATCAGCGCCTACGAGGCACAGAACGCACGCATCCCGAGCATGACCGATCTGATGGTGATCGTCGGCGTGGCTCTCGGCGGTGTCGGTCTGGCGCATGCGATCGCCGCGCCGCTGTCGGGCTGGTTCAAGGCCAACATCAGCTGGGCCAGCCAATTCAGCCTGGACAGCCAGTTCGTGTGGGTGATCCTGCTGTCCACCGCGATGGGCCTGGGCCTGAGCTTCACCCGCGCACGCCGGTTGGAAGCGGCAGGCGCTTCGCGGCTGGGTACGGTGTTCCTGTACTTCCTGATTGCCTGCATCGGCATGCAGATGAATCTGCTGTCGCTGCTGGATCGTCCGTGGCTGTTCCTGCTCGGTGCGATCTGGATGGCCACGCATGTGCTGGTGCTGTGGATCGTCGCCAAGATGGTGCGTGCGCCGCTGTTCTTCTTCGCGATCGGTTCGCAGGGCAATATCGGTGCGGCGGCGTCGGCACCGGTGGTGGCGGCGGCGTTCCACCCGACGCTGGCGCCGGTGGGCGTGCTGCTGGGTACGGTGGGTTATGCCACCGGCACCGGGCTGGCCTATGTCACAGGCCTGATCCTGAAATGGATGGCCAACGGCTGATTCCGGCCCGCCCTTGGCATCGCGCTTCATGTAGAGCCGAGCCTATGCTCGGCTCTTTTTTTGGGCCGCAGGTGGAACTGTGCGGTGCATGCCGGATCGTATGGATCCCCCGTCGTAGCGTAGTCAGCACCTGTCGCTCATCTGCAGCGACGTTGCCTTGGGGGCTGGAATGACGCAACGACAGATGGTTCGCGGGACTGCACTATTGGCACTGCTGCTGGCCAGTGCGGGGGCGACTGCGCAGGGCGGTGCCGCTGCGCGTGGCGATGAGGTTTGGGCCGTGACCGAGGCCAGTGCGCGCGAGGTGGCGGCACTGATCACGCACCCCGGCTTCGCCGACGCCGTGCGCAGTACGCTGGCGGCCGGACCGGAGCAGGGGGTGGCACTGGACGCGGTGATGGAGCGCTTTGACCCGGGTGTTCGCACCCGGGCCAGCGTTGCCTTGGCCAGCAACGATCAACAGTTGCGCCAGGCCAAGGGCCTGCCGGATCAGGGCGAGGGCCTGCTGCAGCTGCGTGCCTACGTACCTGAAGGCCAGTCGCTGGCGGAGGTCGCTCCGCGACAGCTGTGGGTTGCCAGCTTGCCGCGCGGCGATGATCGCACCTGGACCACATTGACTGCCTACGACGCGCAGGGCCGCGCGCATGTGCTGGATGCGAAGCGTGCGCCGTCATTCCCGGTACTGATCGTCGATGTCGATACCCGCCGTTCGGTGCGCGAGGGCATGGCGCTGGTCAATGCCGGGCTGCGTGCACGCGGGCTGCAGTCGCCCGAGCGGATCCAGCTTTCGACCGATGGCGCGCGCGCGTCGCTGGATATCACCCGTCTCGACCGCATCCGCCTGGCCGATGATCAGGAACCGTGGGCACTGGGCGCGGCAGAAGTATTTGCGGTGGTATCCGGGCTGCAGATCGGCAAAACCGAGCCGGAGATGGCTACGGTCGACATGCCGTACCTGGACCATGACAAGATCGATTACACCCCGCAGCAGGCACTGATCCTGTGGGGCAACTACCGCTTCAACGCCGCCAACGTGCAGTTGTTCGAGGATGACGGCGACACCAACTACCAGGAGCTGCTGGTGGCACTGAGCAATGGCGTGAAGGCGGCGCTGGGTGCATTCGCGCCGGAGTACGCGATGATTGCCGATATCGCCGGTGCGATTCTGAAGGCGATGCCGACGTCATGGTTCTCCAACGATATTGACTACCTGGACAGCTTCTACCTGGTGCAGCGTGGCCAGGCGTACACCGATCGCATGGGCGCGGCGAACAACGCCAGGATCACGCTGACGCCGATGACGCTGGTGGAGTAGGCCAGCAGGGCTTGCAGCCCTGCACCCGCTTCGATCAACGGCAACAGCAACAGCCGAAGCAATAGCAACAGCGGGCATTCCGTGGGATGGCGGGGTGGGTCCGGTTACGGGGGACGCCGTAAATACGTCCATGTAGGCTCGGTCGCGCCATCCATGGCGCTCACGCCCCCGCAACCGGACCCACCCCGCCTTCGACAGGTTCACGCGGCTGTTGGAACTTGCTGCTGGTGGTGGGTGCCGACCGTTGGTCGGCACATCTGTCAGATATCGATAAACAAAATGGGGTCAGATCCGTTTCCTTCGKAAAACGKATCTGACCCCGCATGTGTCTCGCCGTCACCGGCAATCTGTCAGAGGTGGGGCGGTGTGGGCTTGCAGGACCGTTGGCGCCATGGATGGCGCCATCGAGCCCCCATGGACGGGTTTACGGCGTGTCCTGCAAGCCCACACCGCCCCGCCAAACCCACAGAAAGCCAGAGCAGACGCTCCTGCAGTTGCAGTTGCTCCGGCCTCTGCGGGCGCCGGGCTGCAAGCCCGGCACCCACACGGAACCTCAACAGCAGCGACCACCGTTGCGTCCGCCGTAGCGCGCTTCCTGGCGCTCGCGGAAGAACGTCTTGTAGTCCATCGGCTCCTGGTCAGGGTGCTTCTCCAGCATGTGCCGGACGTAGTTGTCGTAATCAGGAATGCCACAGCACAGCCGTGCGGTCTGCACCAGGCGCCGCCAGATGCGGCGATGCGCCTGATACTGGCCGGCGGGAACCAGTTGCGTGCTCATCACAGATCCACCATTTCATGCGGCTTCAGCGCCACGTACGGGGTCTCGCGATCGCTGCGCTGCGGATTGCGGCGTGCCGCGAGGATGGTCTTGATCGCATACACCAGCACCGATGCCACCACCAGCAGGAACAGCGCGGTCAGGCCGGTATTGACGTAGGCGTTGATCACGATCTGCTGCATCTGTGCCACCGACTTGGCCGGTGCGGTGATGGTGTCGCTGGCAATGGCGGCCTGGAACTTGTGTGCCTGGGCCAGGAAGCCCTGTGCCGGGTTGCTGTCGAAGATCTTGATGAAGCCGGCGTAGGTGGTGCAGATCAGCAGCCAGATGGCCGGTACGGCCGTCACCCACGCATAGCGGTCACGCTTCATCTTGAACAGCACCACGGTACCGAGCATCAACGCGATGCCGGCCAGCATCTGGTTGGAGATGCCGAACAACGGCCACAGGGTCTGGATGCCACCGAACGGATCGACCACGCCGGTGTAGAGCAGGTAGCCCCACAGCGCCACGCAGCCTGCGGTACCGATGATGTTGGCGGTCCACGATTCGGTCTTCTTCAGGGCCGGCACGAAGTTGCCCAGCAGGTCCTGCAGCATGAAGCGTCCGGCGCGGGTGCCCGCGTCCACTGCAGTCAGGATGAACAGTGCTTCGAACAGGATTGCGAAGTGGTACCAGAACGCCATCATCGCGTCGCTGCCACTTGGAATCGCTTCATGCAGGATCTGCGCGATGCCCACCGCCAGTGTCGGTGCGCCACCGGCGCGATGCAGGATGGTCGGTTCACCGATCGCCGCCGCGGTTGCAGTCAGCTGTTCGGGGGTGATGGTGAAGCCCCAGGTGTTGGTGATGTAGTGCGCCGCCGATGCTGCGTCGGCACCGATCACGGCGGCCGGGCTGTTCATCGCGAAGTAGATGCCCGGGTCGATGATCGACGCGGCTACCAGGGCCATCACTGCCACGAACGATTCCATCAGCATGCCGCCGTAGCCGATGTAGCGCATGTGCGCTTCATTGGCCAGCAGCTTCGGCGTGGTACCGGAGGAAATAAGCGCGTGGAAGCCGGACACCGCACCGCAGGCGATGGTGATGAACAGGAACGGGAACATGCCGCCCTTCCACACCGGGCCGTCGCCACTGGCGGCGAACTGGGTCAGCGCCGGCATCTTCAGTTCCGGCATCACCACCAGAATGCCGATGGCCAGCGCGATGATGGTGCCGATCTTGAGGAAGGTCGACAGGTAGTCACGCGGGGCCAGCAGCAGCCAAACCGGCAGCACCGAGGCGACGAAGCCGTAGCCGATCAGCATCCAGGTGATCTGGGTGCCGGTGAAGGTGAATGCCGGGCCCCACACCGGATCGGCGGCGACCTTGCCGCCGTACCAGATCGCGGCCAGCAGCAGGATCAGGCCGACCACCGAGATCTCGCCGATCCTGCCAGGGCGGATGTAACGCATGTAGACGCCCATCAGGATCGCGATGGGCATCGTCGCGATCACCGTGAACATGCCCCACGGGCTTTCGGCCAGCGCCTTGACCACCACCATCGCCAGCACCGCCAGGATGATGATCATGATCAGGAACGCGCCGAACAGCGCGATGGTGCCGGGTACCTGGCCCATCTCTTCTCTTACCAGGTCACCCAGCGAGCGGCCGTTGCGGCGGCTGGACAGGAACAGGACCATGAAGTCCTGTACCGCGCCGGCCAGCACCACGCCCACCACCAGCCACAGCAGGCCGGGCAGGTAGCCCATCTGCGCGGCCAGCACCGGGCCGACCAGCGGGCCGGCGCCGGCAATGGCGGCGAAATGGTGGCCGAACAGCACGTGCTTGTTGGTGGGCACGTAGTCCAGTCCATCGTTGTTGATCACCGCTGGAGTGGCCCGGGTGGGGTCCAGCTGCATCACCTTGTTGGCGATGAACAGGCTGTAGAAGCGGTAGGCGACCAGGTACAGCGAAACCGCTGCCACCACGATCCACAGTGCGTTGATGTGTTCGCCGCGGCGCAGGGCCACGGTGCCCAGACAGAATGCGCCGAGCAGGGCGAGTACCGCCCAGCCCAGTTTGGAAAACCCTTTCATGAGGTGCTCTCTCCCGGAAAGACAGACAAAGAGTCCCGCGTGCCCTCGACAGGGTCAATTGGCACAGGACGAATCGGCGGTAGTACTTTGGTCGTACGCGTGTTGTGCTGACGTGCAGCGAACATCAGGGATGGAACAATCGGTTGCGGCGCCGTCCATTGGCGTGTGGTCGTGCGGCGTCCATCTTCAGGGGCATCCATCCAACAGGAGTCGCCATGAGCTTTCCCGAACCGGTCCGCGTGCTGCGGACCATCCGTGGCATGCCCACTTCCGACGGTGCCGGCGTGCGCCTGACCCGGGTCATCGGCGGTCCCACACTGCCCGACCTGGACCCGTTCCTGCTGCTCGATGAATTCGGTACCGACCGCGCCGAGGACTACATCGCCGGCTTCCCGGAGCATCCGCATCGTGGTTTTGAAACCGTCACCTACATGCTCGACGGGCGCATGCGCCATCGCGACAACCACGGCAACGAAGGCCTGCTGACCCCGGGTAGCGTGCAGTGGATGACCGCTGGCCGCGGCCTGGTGCATTCGGAAATGCCCGAGCAGGAAAGCGGGCAGATGCGGGGCTTTCAGCTGTGGGTGAACCTGCCGGCGAAGGAGAAGATGACGGATCCGAAGTACCAGGAATTCGCACCTGAGCGGATTCCGGTGTTGCACCCGGAAGCGGGCGTGGAGGTAAAGGTGATTGCCGGCAGCGTGGATGGCACCAATGGCCCGATCGTGCAGCCGGCCACCGATCCGCTGTACCTGGACATCACGCTGGCGCCCGATCGTGCCTGGACCTATGCGCTGCCGGAAGGGCACAACGCGTTCGCCTACGTATTCGAAGGTGCGATGACCGTGGGTGAGCAGGACGCAGCGCGCGACGTTGCACGTCAGGAACTGGCGGTGCTGGGCGGTGGTGAGCAGCTGCATCTGTCGGCCGGCAGCGAGGGCGCGCGGCTGATCCTGGTGGCCGGTCGTCCGTTGCGCGAGCCGGTGATGCGCCACGGTCCGTTCGTGATGAACACGCGGCAGGAACTGATGCAGGCCTTCGTCGATTTCCAGGAAGGCAAGTTCTGAGGGATTGCGCTGGGCCATGCCCTGCGAAAGATACCGGTAACGCCGTCGGGTGATGCCCGGCGGACGTCCCGCGCGTCGGATCCTGCGGGGATGCTGCCAGGCAGTCATCCCCGCCATCGTCAGTGCCCGGCAGCCACGGCCGACGGGGTCAGGCTCATGCCCTGCGCCAGCTGCTGCAGCGAACCCAGTTCCTGCGCGCTGTCCGGATACAGCGAAATCTGCGCGTAACGCCCTTTGTCGAGCTTGACCACGCTGATGCGACGCTCGGCATAGCCGGGCGGTTGCTGGCCTCCCAGATCGGGTTGGTACCAGTACAGCGATTCACCGCCGAAACTGCCTTTCTCCTGGCGCAGCGAGCGGTTCAACGGAAGATTGGGATCGCGCGCGCTGAGCATCAGGCTGAGTACCTCGCGGCCATCGCCGGTGCTGGCCCGGCAGACCAGGAAATCCGCCTGCGTCTGCTGCTGCCACTGCAGGCCACTGCTGGCCGGCAATGAAGGACATTCGGTAGGAGCCTGCGCGGCGGCCTGGGCCGCAGCGAACAGCAGGCTCGACAACACTACAGGCGCGAACTTCATGCATCCCCCAAGGTGGTATGTCGTTGGCTTCGCCGGATGGGCCGGCAGCATTGGCATCCCATCCCCGGATGCCCCCCGCCAGCATGTGCACGGCAGGTCAACTCAACCTTAACGGAACGTGAGCGATCGCACAAATCGCGGTTACAAGCGTAACCATTGCGGCCGAGGGGCGGCCGCAATGGTCCGCGCAGGCCTCAGCGGTCGTTGCCGATCCACTTGTAGATGATGCCGCCGATCGCGCCACCCAGCAGCGGGGCGACCCAGAACAGCCACAGCTGGCTGACCGCGCCGCTGCCGGCGAAGAAGGCCACTGCCGTGGAACGGGCCGGGTTCACCGAGGTGTTGGTGACCGGGATGCTGATCAGGTGGATCAGGGTCAGCGACAGGCCGATCGCCAGCGGCGCGAAGCCCGCTGGTGCCTTGCCATGGGTGGAGCCCATGATCACGATCAGGAACACGGCGGTCAGCACCACTTCGCACAGGAAGGCCGCGGCCACACTGTAACCGCCGGGCGACAGCGCGCCATAACCATTGCTGGCGAACGCACCGGCCTGGCTGCCGTCGATGGCGAAGCCGCTGGCCCCGGAGGCGATCTGCAGCAGGATGAAGCCGGCCAGCAGGCCGCCAGCCACCTGGGCGATGATGTAGGGCACGAGGTCCTTGGTCGGGAAGCGGCCGCCGGCCCACAGGCCGACGCTGACCGCCGGATTGAAGTGTGCGCCGGAGATATGGCCGAACGCATAGGCGCCGGTCACCACGGTCAGGCCGAAGGCGAGCGCCACGCCGAGGAAACCGATACCCAGCGGATTGCCGTCACCGCCGAACTTGGCGGCCAGCACCGCACTGCCGCAGCCACCCAGAACCAGCCAGAACGTGCCGAGGAACTCGGCGGACAAGCGTTTACCCATGCTCATGTGTTGCACTCCTTTGACGGTTGAAAGTGTGATTTATGTCACATTTCAGTGATCAGCGGGTGACTGTAGTGTCAACGCCGGGTGCAGGGATACACCTTCGGATGTGTGCAACACGCGATGTTCAGTACTGCGGCAGCGGGATGAACTCCTTGTCGTCGCCCGGTATGGTGCCGAAGCGACCGGCCTCCCAGTCGTGCTTGGCCTGCTCGATACGCTCCTTCGAGCTGGAAACGAAGTTCCACCACAGATGACGCGGGCCATCCAGCGGCTCGCCGCCGAACAGCATCGCCTTCACCGGCGTCTTCGCGCGCAGGCGGCCACGTGCGCCGGCTTCCGGGATCACCAGGTGCTGCGCGGGGATGTCCACGCCATCCAGCTGCGCCTCGCCCTCGAGGATGTACAACGCGCGTTCGCGATGGCCGTCGTCGATGTCGATTTCCGCATCCGGGTCGAGATCGATCGCCACGTTGAGGGTGTCGGCGAACACCTTCACCGGCGATTCCTCGCCATAGGCGCGGCCGGCGATCACGCGCAGCCAGGCACCGTTGCGGCGCTGCTCCGGCAGGGTGGCAGCCGCGTGGTGGTAGAACGCCGGTTCGATTTCCTCGTGCGACTTCGGCAGCGCCACCCAGGTCTGCATGCCGTGGATCGGGTTGTCATGGTCGCGGTCCGGTTGCGGCGTGCGCTCGGAATGGGCGATGCCACGGCCGGCGGTCATCCAGTTGACGTCACCGGGACGGATCACCTGGTCCGAACCGAGCGTGTCGCGATGGCCGATCGCGCCCGACCACAAGTAGGTGACGGTGGCCAGGCCGATATGCGGATGCGGGCGCACGTCGATGGCCGTACCGGGGTGCATGAGTGCCGGGCCCATCTGGTCGACGAACACGAACGAGCCGATGCTGCGCGCCTGCAGGGTGGGGACGGCGCGACGGACTTCGAGGCCGCCAATGTCGTGCACGCGCGGGGCGATGATGGTGGTCATGCGGGCGTTCTCGCTGGCAGGGATCAGGTGATCAGCATCGCATGCAGCTGTGACGGGGACATGCCCCGTATGGGTAACAGGTTGTTCCAGCCAACGGCGCAGCCCCTCGTGGTTGGGCGCGCAATGCGTATCTCGTGTTTGGCCGGGCGGGTGGGAGGCGCAGGACACGCCGTAAACCCATCCATGGCGCCAACGGTCCTGCACCACCCACCCGCCCGGCCTCTGACAGTTTCTGTGTGCGTCCAGCCACGGAGAAGAAAAAAGAAAATCAAAATCAAACGCCGGTCGCTTCGCTCCTGGTGGCGACCAAGGTAGCCACCCACCAGTTCGTGGTGATCCACACCTTAATCGCGATTGACCCACCGTCACCGGGAAGCTGTCAGGGGCGAGGCGGTGTCGGGTTGCGGGGTGTCCGCGGCATGGATGCCGCGGCCAAGCCCCCAAGGACGGGTTTACGGCGTCCCCGCAACCCGACACCGCCCCGCCCAACAAACAGAAAAGCCAGAGCCGCTTTGGCTCTGGCTTTTGAGGTTGCCGGCCAGCGGCCGGCACTACCGCGGGTGCCGGGCCTGCGGCCCGGCCGATAAAACTTCTTACACCACCGGTTCGCGCAGGGCCGGGTTGTCCCAGCCCGGGCGCGGTGCGAAACGGTCGCCGTGGCGCTGCTGCAGCGCCTTCAAGCGCTCGACGATCGCATCGGCACCCACCGCACGGATGTGCTGGATCGGGCCGCCGCGGAACGGTGCGAAGCCGGTGCCGAAGATCACGCCGGCATCCAGCAGGTCCGCATCGGCCACCACGCCTTCGTGCAGGCAGGCCACCGCTTCGTTCAACAACGGCAGGATCAGACGGTCCTCCAGATCGGCCGGGGCCTGGTAATCGCTGGCCACGTCCGGCTTCTTCGGCTTGCCGTTCTCCCAGGTGTAGATGCCCTGGCCATCCTTCTTGCCGCGCTTGTCCGGTTCCACCGTCTGCAGCGCGGCCGGAATCTGCAGGCCCAGGAACGGCGCCAGTTCGCGGCCGACGCCGGCGGCCACGTCCAGGCCCACGGTGTCGATCAGTTCGATCGGGCCCATCGGCATGCCGAACTTCACTGCGGCCTTGTCGATCACCGGGCCCGGAATGCCCTCGGCATACGCGGTGGCGGCTTCCAGCATGTACGGGAACAGCACGCGATTGACCAGGAAGCCCGGGCTGCCGGCCACCGGCACCGGGAACTTGCCCAGTGCCTTGCAGAACGCGGCCAGGCGACGCTCGGTTTCCGGCGCCATGCCGTCGTGATGGATGATCTCCACCAACGGCATCTGCGCGACCGGGTAGAAGTAATGCAGGCCAGCGAACTGTGCAGGGCGCTGGATGTGGTCACGCAGTTCCACCAGCGGAATCGACGAGGTGTTGGTGGTCAGCAGCGCGTCGTGCTTCATCTTCGGTTCCAGCGTCTGGTACAGCGCACGCTTGGCTTCCGGGTTCTCGATGATCGCTTCGATCACCAGGTCGGCCTCGGCCACGCCGTTGCCTTCCAGGTCGGCACGCAGGCGTGCGGCCACCGCCGGGCGCTTGCTCTCGTCGCGAACCTTCTTGGCGAACAGCGCCTGCGCGCGTTCCATGGCCGGGTCGATGAAGCGCTGCTCGCGGTCCTGCAGGGTCACCTCGAAGCCCTTGTAGGCGGCCCAGGCGGCGATGTCGCCGCCCATCACGCCGGCACCGACCACGTGCACGTGGCGGATGCCGGAATCACCGCCACCCAGGCCCTTCAGGCGCTCGGTGAGGAAGAAGATGCGGATCAGGTTGCGCGCGGTCGGCGTGCTGGCCAGCTTCACCACGGCGCGACGTTCGGCATCCAGGCGCGCCTGGATCGGCTTGCCGCCGCTGCGCTGCCAGGTGCTGATCAGCGCGTAGGGCGCCGGATACTGGTCCTTCTTGGCCTTGCGTGCGACCTGCTTGACCATCTGCGGCGCCAGCAGCGTGCGGGCCAGCCAGGTGTTGGTGGCCCAGGCCGTCGCGCGCTGCTTGAACGGGCGGGTGGTGCCGGACAGCGCCAGCGCGACGGCGGTGTCGAGTACCACCGCCGGTGCCACCACCTTGTCGACCAGGCCGATCCCACGCGCGGCCGAGGCTGACAGGGTGCGGCCGGTCAGCATCATGTCCATCGCCGCCGGTGCACCCACCAGCTGCGGCAGGCGCGCGCTGCCACCCCAGCCCGGGAAGATGCCCAGCTGGGTCTCCGGCAGGCCGATGCGGGTGCTGCTGTCATTGGAGGCCACGCGGTAGCGGCAGGCCAGCGCCAGCTCGGTACCGCCGCCCAGGCAGTGGCCGTGGATGGCTGCCACGGTCGGGCAGGGCAGTTCAGCCAGCTTCTGGTAGGTGGCCTGGCCGCGACGGATGGCGTCGTTGACTGTGCCGCGGCGGTCGAACTCCTGGAACTCCTTCAGGTCCGCACCAGCGATGAAGCCGGCTTTCTTCAGCGACTGGATCACCACGCCCTTGGGCGGGTCCAGCGCGATGCGCTCGAGCAGGTCGCCCAGTTCCAGCAGCACGTCCTGCGACATGGCGTTGACGCTGCTGTCCTGACGATCCAGGGAGAGAACCACCACGCCGTCGTCGCGGATCTCGGGGTGCCAGTGGCTGAAGCGGAGACCATCGAAGCCTGAGAGCATGGACGTTCCATCCGGTTGTGTATGGAGAAGCGGCTATGATCCAGAGGTTGTTTCCCCCGCGTCAAATCCCAATAGCAGGGGGGTGGCGACCCCGGATCCATGGCCGTGGACCGGGACGCTAACGGAACGGTGGTTAAAAGCTGGTGCGGCGCCAGGTGATCGGCGACTGAACTTTTCCCGGGATTGGCAGTCTCATTGCCCGACGTCGGTTGGGCTGACAGGAGTGCGGCCCCTCATGGCCGATGTTGATACACCTCAGGAGCTGGATCTGGAACTGGTCCGGCGCGTGCAGCACGGCGAGAGCGCCGCGTTCGATGTCCTGGTGCGCAAGTACCAGCATCGCGTGGTGGCCCTTGTCGGTCGCTACATCGCCGACTGGAGCGAATGTCAGGACGTCGCCCAGGACACTTTCATCCGTGCCTACCGCGCGATCGGAAGTTTCCGTGGCGATGCCCAGTTCTCAACCTGGTTGCATCGAATCGCCGTGAATACCGCCAAAAACTACCTGGCTTCACACAATCGACGGCCACCGACCGATGACATCGACATCGGCGATGCCGAACAGTTCGACAGCGGGACGCGACTGCGCGACACCGATACGCCCGAACGCGAGTTGATGCGCCAGGAACTGGAACAGACGGTGATGAAGGCCGTCAACGCGCTGCCGGAAGAGCTCCGGTCGGCGATCACCCTGCGCGAGGTGGAAGGCCTGAGCTACGACGAAATCGCGCAGAAAATGGGGTGCCCGATCGGCACCGTGCGTTCACGGATCTTCCGGGCGCGCGAGGCGATCGACACCGAACTCCGGCCGCTGTTGGACATCGGCAGCGCCACCCGTGAGAAGAGCCGCGTATGACCAGTAATCCGTTCAACGAATCGCAGAACCACCAATCGCCCGCCGGACAGCGCCTGGACCAGCGCCATCGCGAACAGCTGTCGGCCATGGTCGATGGCGAGCTGGGCGCTGATGAAGCGCGCTTCCTGCTGCGCCGGATGGAGCATGACCCCGAACTCGCCGGCTGCC
The DNA here is from genome assembly GCF_013464485.1 of Stenotrophomonas maltophilia. Taxonomy (GTDB): domain Bacteria; phylum Pseudomonadota; class Gammaproteobacteria; order Xanthomonadales; family Xanthomonadaceae; genus Stenotrophomonas; species Stenotrophomonas maltophilia_AW. The sequence goes on along the minus strand of NZ_RAUX01000023.1, from coordinate 42,745 downwards.
AGGAGCGCTGGCAGTTGCTGGGCGATGTGATGCGCGGGCAGGCGTCGGCACTCGCGCCGGCCGGGTTCAGTGCCGCCGTGGCTGCCGCCATCGCCGCTGAGCCTGCGCCGCAGGCCGCGCCGCGCCGTCAGGTGCGTCGCAGTGGCTGGCGGGCCTGGGGCGGCGGGGCCGCACTGGCCGCTTCGGTGGCGGCGGTGGCGCTGTTCATGGGCGGTGAAAAGCTGAAGGAAGCCACCCCGGGCGAGCCGCTGGCACCGCAGGTGGTCGCCAGCCAGGCAGAGCTGCCGACCGCGCCGACCGACACTGCCCCGGTGACCGAGGCCTCTGCAGGCACTGCCGCGATGGCCGTGGCGGCGACTCCCGCCTTGGCGATGGCCGCTGCTGCCAGTCGCCGCCAGGACACCCGCCGCGCCAGCGCTACCCGAAGCCAGCAGGCCGCGCGTGCCGCCCAGCGTGAGGACATGCCGCAACGCGCTGTGGCCGCCGCACAGGCGCCGTTGACCCCGACCGTGCCGGCCAATGCCAGCCGCAACATGCCGTTCGGTGAGGTCGGTGGCCTGCAGGCGCGACCGTGGCCGCGCTCCAGCCTGGCGCCCGCTGCCGGCGGCGCGCTCAATGCGAGCTTCCCGGCCCATGCCGGGGGCGCCGCGTTCTACCCGTTCGAGCCGCGCCTGCAGGACGACCTGCCGGTGCCGCCGCGCCCGCGCGACTGAGCCGGGCGCTTTCACGCCCCGCCGTCGGCGGGGCCCGTATTCCTCTTTCCATCCGATCCGGAGGTTGCCGTCCGATGACTCCCCGACTCCGCACGCAGGCCATGGGCCTGCTGGCCCTGACCCTGCCGTTGATGGCCTGCGCGCAGGCCCCGGCTCCGGCCGCCCAGACCCAGGCCGCGTCGGCCGCCGCGCCACGGGCGCCGGCCCAGCCGCTGGTCACGGGCCTGCCTGACTTCACCAATCTGGTCGAACAGGTCGGGCCGGGCGTGGTCAACGTCGACACCACCATCGTCCGCAACAACCGCCAGGCTTCGCGGGGCCCGATGGGCGGCGACGATGACATGCCGGAGTTCTTCCGCCGCTTCTTCGGCCCGGATTTCCCGATGCCGGGGCAGGGCCCCGGCGGCCCGGACGGTGGTCCCAGCATCAAGGGCCGCGGCATGGGCTCGGGCTTCATCATCTCGCCCGATGGCTATGTGCTGACCAACTACCACGTGGTGGCCGATGCCAGCGAGGTGAAGGTCAAGCTGGGTGACCGTCGTGAGTTCACCGCGAAAGTGGTGGGCAGCGACCAGCAGTACGACGTCGCGCTGCTGAAGATCGACGGCAGGAACCTGCCGACCGTGCGCGTGGGCGACTCCAACTCCCTCAAGCCGGGTCAGTGGGTGGTCGCAATCGGCTCGCCGTTCGGCCTCGATCACTCGGTCACTGCCGGCGTGGTCAGCGCCCTCGGCCGCAGCACCGGCGGTCCGGACCAGCGCTACGTGCCATTCATCCAGACCGACGTGGCGATCAACCAGGGCAACTCCGGTGGCCCGCTGCTGAATACCCGTGGTGAAGTGGTCGGCATCAACTCGCAGATCTTCTCCGCCTCGGGCGGCTACATGGGCATCAGCTTCGCGATCCCGATCGACCTGGCGATGAGCGCGGTCGAGCAGATCAAGAAGACCGGCAAGGTCACCCGTGGCCAGCTCGGCGCGGTGGTGCAGGAAATCGACGGCCTGAAGGCACAGGCGATGGGCCTGCCGGACAGCCGCGGTGCCCTGGTCAACCAGATCGTGCCGGACTCGGCTGCAGCGCGGGCCGGGGTGAAGATCGGCGATGTGATCCGCTCGGTGAACGGCGCGCCGGTCAACAGCTGGTCCGACCTGCCGCCGCTGATCGGCGCGATGGCACCGGGCAGCCGGGTCACCCTGGGCGTGATCCGCGACGGCAAGCCGCGTGACCTCAGCGCCACCCTGACCGCACTGACCGAAGACGGGCAGGCCAGTTCGCGTGGCCCGGCCACCGGCAACAGCGATGCGGCTCCGCAGGCCGGCGCCAATGCCCTGCTGGGGCTGGACGTCAGTGACCTGACCGCGCCGCAGCGCAAGCAACTGGGCCTGGAATCGGGCGAAGGCGTGCGCATCACCGGGGTCAAGGGCCAGGGCGCGCGTGATGCGGGCCTGTCTCCGGGCATGGTGATCCTGCAGGTGGCCAGCACCCAGGTCGGCAGCGTGGACGCGCTGAACCGTGCGCTGTCCAGCTACAAGAAGGGCGACGTGGTGATGCTGCTGGTGCGCACCGGCAGCGGCAACAGCGCGTTCGTAGCGGTCAAGGCTGGGCAGTAAGGCCTGCCGGGGCCGCKTTGGCGGCCCKGGKTTCTCCTCCGAAGCCCCGCCCCGGCGGGGCTTCAGCCGTTCCGGGCCCGGTCCGATGAGGCCGTTTTCGCGGGCGGGCGCCGGGCATGCGATAATCGACCGTTACCCTGACGACGCCGCGCGCCGCCGCCACCTATGTCTTCTGATTCGATGCGGAACATCCGCAACTTCTCCATCATCGCCCATGTCGACCACGGCAAGTCCACGCTGGCCGACCGCATCATCCAGCTCTGTGGTGGCCTGCAGGCCCGCGAGATGGAAGCGCAGGTGCTCGACTCCAACCCGATCGAGCGCGAGCGTGGCATTACGATCAAGGCGCAGTCGGTGTCGCTGCCGTACCTGGCCAAGGACGGGCAGACCTACCATCTGAACTTCATCGATACCCCTGGCCACGTCGACTTTTCCTATGAGGTCAGCCGCTCGCTGGCCGCCTGCGAGGGCGCGCTGCTGGTGGTCGATGCGGCCCAGGGCGTGGAAGCGCAGTCGGTAGCCAACTGCTACACCGCCGTGGAGCAGGGCCTGGAAGTGGTGCCGGTGATCAACAAGATCGACCTGCCTACCGCCGACATCGAGCGCGCCAAGGCCGAGATCGAGGCCGTGATCGGCATCGACGCCTCCGACGCCGTGCCGGTCAGCGCCAAGACCGGCCTGAACGTGCAGGACGTGCTGGAGGCGATCGTGCATCGAATCCCGCCGCCGAAGCCGCGCGACACCGACAAGCTGCAGGCGCTGATCATCGACTCCTGGTTCGACAACTACCTGGGCGTCGTGTCGCTGGTACGCGTGATGCAGGGCGAGATCAAGGCCGGTGACAAGCTGCAGGTGATGTCGACCGGCCGCAACCACCAGGTCGACAACGTCGGCGTGTTCACCCCGAAGCGCAAGGTGCTGCCGGCGCTGCGTGCCGGTGAAGTGGGCTGGGTCACCGCCAGCATCAAGGACGTGCACGGTGCGCCGGTCGGCGACACCCTGACCCTGGCCGGCGACCCGGCACCGAAGCCGCTGCCGGGCTTCCAGGAAATGCAGCCGCGCGTGTTCGCCGGCCTGTTCCCGGTAGACGCCGAGGACTACCCGGACCTGCGCGAAGCGCTGGACAAGCTGCGCCTGAACGATGCCGCGCTGCGCTTCGAGCCGGAAAGCTCCGAGGCGATGGGCTTCGGCTTCCGCTGCGGCTTCCTCGGCATGCTGCACATGGAAATCGTGCAGGAGCGCCTGGAGCGCGAATACAACCTGGACCTGATCAGCACCGCGCCGACGGTGGTGTATGAAGTCCTGAAGACCGATGGCTCGATCATCAACATGGACAACCCGGCCAAGCTGCCGGCGGTGAACCAGGTCGAGGAGATCCGCGAGCCGATCATCCGTGCCAACGTGCTCACCCCCGAGGAGTACATCGGCAACATCATCAAGCTGTGCGAAGAAAAGCGCGGCAGCCAGATCGGCATCAACTACCTGGGCAGCCAGGTGCAGATCAGCTACGAGCTGCCGATGGCCGAAGTGGTGCTGGACTTCTTCGACAAGCTGAAGTCGGTCAGCCGTGGCTATGCCTCGCTGGACTACCACTTCGTGCGCTTCGACGCCGGCCCGTTCGTGCGCGTGGACGTGCTGATCAACGGTGACAAGGTCGATGCTCTGTCGCTGATCGTGCACCGCAGCCATGCCGACCGTCGCGGCCGCGAGCTGTGCGAAAAGATGAAGGACCTGATCCCGCGCCAGATGTTCGACGTGGCCATCCAGGCCGCCGTCGGCTCGCAGATCATCGCCCGTACCACGGTCAAGGCCATGCGCAAGAACGTGCTGGCCAAGTGCTATGGTGGCGACGTTTCGCGCAAGAAGAAGCTTCTGGAAAAGCAGAAGGAAGGCAAGAAGCGCATGAAGCAGGTCGGCCGTGTGGAGATCCCGCAGGAAGCGTTCCTGGCCGTGCTGCAGATGGACAACAAGTAAGCCCGCACCGGCCCTGCGGGGCCGGTCGACTGGTGACGTTGCAAAGGACCCTGAATGAAACTGTTTGAGATCCTCCTGGTCGTGCTGACCCTGGCCTCGGGCCTGATCCTGCTCGCGGACAAGCTGTACCTCGCCAAGCGGCGCGCCCAGCGCGCGGGCCTGCTCGACACCGAGCCGGTGCTGGTGGACTACTCGCGTGCATTCTTTCCGGTGCTGGCGATCGTGCTGATCGTGCGCAGTTTCATCGCCGAACCGTACAAGATCCCGTCCAGCTCGATGATGCCGAACCTGCTGATCGGTGATTTCATCCTGGTCAACAAGTTCTCCTACGGCCTGCGCCTGCCGATCAGCAACACCAAGTTCGTGCCGGTTGGCGAGCCCTCGCGTGGTGACGTGGTGGTGTTCCACTTCCCCGGCCATGGCGAGAACGATCCGGCCAAGGGCGAGAACTTCATCAAGCGCGTGATCGGCGTGCCGGGTGACACCGTGGTCTTCGAAGGCGATGGCGTGATCCTCAACGGCGAGCCGCTGAAGTACGACAACAAGGGCATCTACGCCGGCCACAAGGGCCAGGGCGAGGGCGCCAACCTGCTGGTCGAGCACCTGCCGGGCCGTACCCACACCGTGCTGGAGACCGACTACCCACGTGGCCAGGGCCAATGGACCGTACCGGCCGGCAAGTACCTGGTGATGGGCGACAACCGTGACAACAGCGACGACGGCCGATTCTGGGGCCTGCTGCCGGAAGAAAACCTGCGCGGCAAGGCGTTCCTGATCTGGCTGAACTGCCAGGGCTGGTTCTGCAAGGATGGCTTCGAGCCGTCGCGGATCGGCTCGGGCATCAACTGAGCGGGCATCAACTGAGTATTTTCACATCCGACGCGTATCTGGGGAGAACGCAATGAAGACGATCAACACGCAGCGTGGCATGACCCTGACCTCGTTCCTGACGGTCCTGATCGTGGTTGGCTTCTTCCTCTACATCGGCATGAAGCTGTTTCCGATGTACCAGGAGTACTACGCGGTGCGCTCGGCGATGAAGAGCCTGGCCAACGAGCCGGGCGTGGGCAGCATGGAGCCGGCGCGCATCCAGGACCTGTTCTTCAAGCGCCTGTACATCAACTACTCGGACAACGTGAAGCCGGCCAACGTGAAGTTCGACCGTCGCGACAATGGCTGGACCCTCAAGGTCAACTACGAAGTGCGCCGTCAGCTGATCGGCAACCTCGATGTGGTTGGCAAATTCGATTCTTCCCAGGACCTGACACGAAGCGGTGCCCAGTAAATTCATCCAACGTGGCGACCTGATCGGTCATGCCTTCAGCGACCCGGCCCTGCTCAAGCAGGCGCTGACGCATCGCAGTGCCGGTGCGCCGCACAACGAGCGCCTGGAGTTCCTCGGCGACAGCATCGTCAACATGATGGCGGCCGAGGCGCTGTACCGACGCTGGCCCAAGGCCGACGAAGGCGCGATGACCCGTGCCCGTGCCGAGCTGGTGCGTGAAGGCGCGCTGGCGGTGATCGGGCGCAGCCTGGAACTGGGCGAGCGGCTGACCCTGGGCCCGGGCGAAATGAAGTCCGGCGGTCATCGCCGCGACTCGATCCTGGCCGACGCGGTGGAAGCCGTGGTGGCCGCGATCTACCTGGATGCCGGCTTCGAGGCCTGCCGGGCGGTGGTACTGCCCTGGTTCAGCGCTTCGATCGAGGCACTGCCGGCCTCCGGCCGGCCCGAGAAGGACCCCAAGACCCGCCTGCAGGAATGGCTGCAGGCCCGACAGAAGGCGTTGCCGCAGTATGAACTGGTGTCAGAATCCGGTGACGACCACGCCAAGCACTTCCGGGTACGCTGCAGCGTAGCCGACCCGGCCGCCAGCACCGAGGGCGAAGGCGCCTCGCGGCGGATTGCCGAACAACAGGCGGCTGCGGCCGTCCTAGAACAACTGGATTCCAAGTGAGCGAACAAACTCCCCATCATTGCGGCAGCGTGGCCGTCATCGGCCGTCCGAACGTGGGCAAGTCGACCCTGACCAATGCCCTGGTCGGTGCCAAGGTCAGCATCGTTTCCAATCGCCCGCAGACCACGCGTCATCGCCTGCTGGGCATCGCTACCTATCCGGGAGGCCAGCTGGTGCTGGTTGACACCCCTGGCCTGCACAAGGTGCAGAAGCGGGCGATGAACCGGGTGATGAACCGCGCCGCGCGCGGCTCGCTGGAAGGCGTCGACGCCGGCCTGCTGGTGATCGAAGCCGGCCGCTGGGACGAAGAGGACAGCCTGGCGTTCAACGTGCTGCGTGATGCCGGCATTCCGGTGGTGCTGGTGGTCAACAAGATCGACCGCCTGAAGGACAAGGGCGCGCTGCTGCCGTTCCTGCAGGAAGTTACCGCCGGTCGCGAGTTCGCTGCCGTGCACCCGATCTCGGCACAGAAGCGCAACGGCCTTGAAGCGCTGGTGCGTGACGTGCTGAAGCTCTTGCCGGAAGCCCCGCCGATGTTCGGCGAGGACGAGATCACCGACCGCAGCCAGCGCTTCCTGGCCGGTGAGCTGGTGCGTGAGCAGCTGATGCGTCAGCTGGGCGAGGAACTGCCGTACGCCACGACTGTGGAGATCGAGCGTTTCACCGAAGATGGCAACCTGCTGCGCATCGGCGCGGTGATCTGGGTCGAGCGCGAAGGCCAGAAGGCCATCGTGATCGGCAAGGGCGGCACCCGCCTGAAGGAGATCGGGGCCAAGTCCCGCCTGCAGATGGAGCGCTTGTTCGGGGCCAAGGTGTTCCTGGAAACCTGGGTGCGCGTGCGTGAAGGCTGGTCCGACGACGAGGCCGCACTGAAGGCCTTCGGCTACGAGTAATCAGTTGCGGTCGCTTCGATGATGATCGAGGACGACACCGGCTTCGTGCTGCATGCACGGGCCTACCGCGAGACCAGCCTGCTGGTCGAGGTGCTGAGCGCGCAGCATGGCCGGATCGGCCTGCTCGCGCGTGGCGTGTCCACCGCCAAGGGGCAGGTGCTGCGCGCGGCCCTGCAGCCGCTGCAGTGGATCCGCTTCAGTGCCCAGCAGCGGGGTGAACTGGCCCAGTTGCGCGGTGCTGAAGCGCTGGATGCGGCGCCGCGCCTGGTCGGCCAAGCGATGCTGGCCGGCTTCTACCTGAGTGAACTGACCCTGCGCCTGGCCCCCCGCCAGGACCCGTTGCCGGAGTTGTATCTGGCCTACGGCGAAGCGCGCGCACGCCTGGCGGTGGGCGCCGGCCTGGCCTGGACCCTGCGTCGCTTCGAGCGCGAACTGCTGACCGCACTGGGCCTGGGCTTCGAACTGGACAGTGCCAGCGACGGCCAGCCGATCGACCCGGCAGCACGTTACGAGCTGGATCCGCAGGAAGGCGCGCAGCGCCTGCTGAGCGAGCGCGGCGGGGAACGCCGGGCAGCGGCCACCGGCTCGGCGCTGCTGGCGCTGGCGGCCGACGAAGAGCCCGATGCCGCCGACCTCGCCAGCCTGCGCCTGCCCATGCGGCGGGTGCTGGCCCATCACCTGGGGGCCAAGGGCCTGAAGTCCTGGGAACTGCTGGAGCAGCTGGCCCCCCGACGGTAGGGAGGGGGCGGCAGGGCTTGCAGCCCTGCACCTGCCGAATCAACGTCAAAAGCAAAACTGGTTATCCGTGGGTAGGCGGGGTGGCGCCGGTTGCGGGAGACGCCGTAAACCCATCCWTGGGGGCTTGGCCGCGGCATCCATGCCGCAGACACYCCCGCAACCGGACCCACCCCGCCTTCGACAGTTYTCCGCGGTCTGTCGGAACGGCGTCCTGCTCCGGTAGGTGTCGACCTTGGTCGACACGAATGCCTGAAGAACCGGCTTTTGCTTTTGATTTTTCTTTTGATCTTCCCGCGGTGCGCAGGAAATTGTCTGTGGCCGGGCGGGTGGGCGTGGCGGGGGTATCCGCGGCATGGATGCCGCGGCTAAGCCTCCAGGGACGGATTCACGGCGTCCCCCGCCATGCCCACTCGCCCGGACTACCCCGGCGATCCATGAGCACAAGCATCGCGGAGGGCGCGGGCCCGATGGCCGATCTTTCACCCCAACCATGGCATGCTCGGCGCCAAGCCCACCCGGAACCTCCGCCATGCGCCTGTTCACCCGTGTCCTGCCCCTGATGCTGCTGGCCTCCCTGTTGTCCGGCTGCGGCTACAACGCCATCCAGCAGAAGGATGAGGCGGTCAAGGCCAGCTGGTCCGAAGTGCTCAACCAGTACAAGCGCCGTGCCGATCTGGTGCCCAACCTGGTGCAGACCGTGAAGGGCTTCGCCAGCCAGGAAGAGCGCGTGCTGACCGAAGTCACCAACGCCCGTTCGCGGGTTGGCCAGATCAATGTCAACGCTGATGACGAAGCCTCGCTCAAGCAGTTCCAGCAGGCCCAGGGTGAACTCGGCAGTGCGCTGTCGCGACTGCTGGTGGTTACCGAGAACTACCCGGTGCTGAAGTCCGACCAGAACTTCCGCGACCTGCAGGCGCAGCTGGAAGGCACCGAAAACCGCATCACCGTCGCCCGTGGCCGCTACATCCAGCAGGTCCAGGACTACAACACCTACATCCGCTCGTTCCCCCAGGTGATCACCGCCAAGATCTTCGGCTACAAGACCAAGCCGAACTTCACCGTGGACAACGAAGCACAGATCTCCAACGCGCCGGCGGTCGATTTCGGCAACGCGCCGCAGCAGCAACCGGCACCGCAGCCGGGGAACTGATCGATGCGCCTGGCCACTGCGCTGCTGGCCCTGCTGCTGTGGCTGCCGCTGGCGTCGCAGGCGCAGCAGCTGGCGCCGATTCCGGCGCTGGATTCGCCGGTGGTCGATACCACCGGCACGCTCGATGCCGCGCAGAAGCAGGCGCTGGTACAGCAGGCGCTGGACCTCCAGCAGCGCAAGGGCAGCCAGCTGCAGGTGCTGGTGGTACCCACGACCCAGCCGGAAGACATCGCGCAGTACACCACGCGCGTCTTCGACCAGTGGCAGATCGGCCGCAAGGGCGTGGATGACGGCGTGCTGCTGGTGGTGGCCAAGGATGACCGGCGCGTGCGCATCGAGCCGGGCTACGGCCTGGAGGGCGCTATTCCCGATGCCATCGCCAACCGGGTCATCCAGGAATACCTGGTGCCGCGCTTCCGCAGCGGCGACTACGCCGGTGGCATCACCGATGCCACGGCCGTGCTGGTGAAGATCGTCGAGGGTGAAGCACTGCCTGCGCCGGTCAGCAGCCAGCGTGGCCGCGAGCCTGAGGGTGGCGGCGATACCTGGTTCGTAGCGCTGTTCATCGGTGTGTTCGCCGGCAGCATCCTGCGCGGCGTGTTCTCGCGCGTGCCGCGACCGCTGCGTGGCCTGCTCGGCGGTGCCGGTGCAGCACTGGCGGCGTTTCTGTTCACGTCAACCCTGCTGGCCAGTGGCCTGGCGGGCATCGTGGGCCTGATCGTGGCGATGCTCTCTGGCCACCCGGGCCGCTTTGCCGGTAGCGGGGGCTGGGGCGGTGGCAGCTGGGGCGGCGGAGGCGGCTTCGGTGGCGGTGGKGGATTCGGCGGTGGCGGCGGTTGGGGCGGCGGCGGTGGCCGCTCCGGCGGCGGCGGTGCTTCGGGGGGCTGGTGATGATCCAACGTCTATGTCGCCATGTGTTTTCCCCGTCGGTGCGGCGCGCGTTCCCGCCGGCCACGCTGCAGGCGATCACCGAGGCCATCGCGGTTGGTGAGCAGCGCCACGGCGGGCAGGTGATGTTCGCCGTGGAAGCGGACCTGCCACTGGCCGCGCTGTGGCGGCGGGTCACCCCGCGCCAGGCCGCCGAGCATGCATTCGCGCGCCTGCGCACCTGGGATACTGCCCATAACAACGGCGTACTGATCTACCTGCTGCTGGCCGACCACGCCATCGAGATCGTCGCTGACCGGGGCCTGCAGGGCCGGGTCAGTCCGGCGCAGTGGCAGCGGGTCTGCACCCACCTGCGCGAGGGCCTGCGTGGAGCCAATCCGGTGGAAGCGCTGCAGGATGCCATCGATGAGGTCTCCAGCCTGATCGAAGGGCACTTTCCGGCCTCGACGCGGTCGAACGATGACGCGTTGCCGAACTCGCCCCAGCTCCTTGGTTGAGCCGGGGCGGCACTGGCCCGAGAATAGGCGTTCAACCGCAAGGCACCTTCCATGATCTATTTCCACGACATCGACCCCATCGCCCTCTCGCTGGGGCCGATCAAGGTGCATTGGTACGGCATCATGTACCTGCTGGGCTTCACTGCGGCTTGGCTGTTGGGCCGCAAGCGCATCGCCGATGGGCGCCTGCCGGGCGTCGACGCCAATGGTTTCTCCGACCTGCTGTTCTACGCCATGCTCGGCGTGGTGCTGGGGGGGCGTGTCGGCTACATGCTGTTCTACGCGCTGGGCGATTTCCTGCACAACCCGCTGCTGCTGTTCAAGGTGTGGGACGGCGGCATGAGCTTCCACGGCGGTCTGCTGGGCGTGATCGCGGCCTGCTGGTGGTGGTCGCGCAAGCATGCGCTGCACTTCTTCGACACCATGGATTTCATGGCGCCGCTGGTGCCGCTGGGCCTGGGCTTCGGCCGCATCGGCAACTTCATCGGCGCCGAGCTGTGGGGCAAGTACACCGACGGCACGTGGGGCGTGGTGTTCCCGTCCGGCCTGCCGGCGCCGCTGAACCAGCTCGACCACGCGACGCTGCAGGCGCAGTTCGCGAGCGGCGCCCTGAACCAGTTCGCACGCCATCCGTCGCAGCTGTACGAAGCCTTCCTGGAAGGCCTGGTGATGTTCGTGGTGCTGTGGACGGTGTCGGCCAAGCCCCGCCATCGTTACCTGATCGGTGGCCTGTTCGCACTGCTGTACGGTATCTTCCGCTTTGCGGTGGAGTTCGTGCGCATGCCTGACAACGGCATCTACGTGGCCTTCGGCTGGCTGACCAAGGGCCAGATCCTGTGCGTGCCGTTGATCGCGTTCGGCCTGGTGCTGCTGGTGATGTCGCGCCGGGCACCGGTGCTGCAGCCGCAGCCGCCGGTAGCTGCCGAGGGCAAGGCATGAAGGCTTACCTGGACCTGCTCTCGCACGTGCTGGAACACGGCGCCGAGAAGAGCGATCGCACCGGCACCGGCACCCGCAGCGTGTTTGGCTGGCAGATGCGTTTCAACCTGGCCGAAGGCTTCCCGCTGGTCACCACCAAGAAACTGCACCTGCGCTCGATCATCCACGAGTTGCTGTGGTTCCTGAAGGGCGACACCAACATCGGCTACCTGAAGGACAACCAGGTGCGGATCTGGGACGAGTGGGCCGACGAGAACGGCGACCTCGGCCCGGTCTACGGCAAGCAGTGGCGTAGCTGGGCTACCGCCGATGGCGGTGAGATCGACCAGATGCAATGGCTGGTGGACGAGATCAAGCGCAACCCCGACTCGCGCCGGCTGGTGGTCAGCGCCTGGAACGTGGGCGAGCTCTCGCAGATGGCGCTGATGCCGTGCCACAACCTGTTCCAGTTCTACGTGGTGGACGGCAAGCTCAGCTGCCAGCTGTACCAGCGCAGCGGCGACATCTTTCTCGGCGTGCCGTTCAACATTGCCAGCTACGCGTTGCTGACCCACATGGTGGCGCAGGCCACCGGCCTGGGCGTGGGTGACTTCGTGCACACGTTGGGCGATGCGCACCTGTATTCGAACCACTTCGAGCAGGCCCGCGAGCAGCTGTCGCGTGAATCGCGCGCGCTGCCGACGCTATGGTTGAACCCGGAGGTGACCGACCTGTTCGGCTTCCAGTTCGACGACATCCGCATCGACGGCTACGATCCGCATCCGGCCATCAAGGCGCCGGTGGCGGTATGAGTACCCGCCTGATTTCCAGAGGCCTGCTGGCGCTGTGCGGCATGCTGCCGCTGGCCATGGTGCAGGCCGGACCGGCCGATGCGCTGTCGTTGGCCAGGCAGGTCAACGAGCAGATCGTGCACAAGCACATGCGCGAGGAAGTGCAGGCGTTCGCCGGGGCATTCAACGGCAGCACGATGATGCCCCAGGATGTTCCGGAAGGCTGCCGGGCGCAGATGCGTGAGGCGGTAACCGGCATGTACACGGCGATGACCGAGCACCTGAAGGCGGGCGTCGAGAACCCGGCGTATCAGCGTGAGCTTGAACAGGGTCTGGCCACCGTCTATTCCAACGACCAGCTGAAGGCGTTCCTGGCGCGCGGCGCCAGCGACGATATCGCTGCGCTGTCGGCAGAGATCCTGTCGGGACCGGGCCTGAAGGAGATCGAAGAGGCGCAGAAGCAGAAGATCCTCGCTGGCCTGGATGAGCAGACCACGTCCAGCCCTGCGCTGGCTGCGGCGTTGCAGGCCGCCAGTGCCGCGAACGCTGCCTGCGAACGCCTGCAGATCGACGCCAGCTGAGGAGGTGGTAGCAATGAAGCTGTCGATGATCGTGGCGCTGGACCGCAACCGTGGCATCGGCCAGGGCAATGCCATGCCTTGGCACCTGCCGGATGATTTCAAGCATTTCAAGGCGCTCACCCTGGGCAAGCCGATCCTGATGGGGCGCAAGACCGCCGAGTCGATCGGCCGCGTGCTGCCGGGGCGGACCAACCTGGTGCTGACCCGCAGCGGCCAGGTGCCGTTCGAGGGCATGCGTGCGGTGGCGTCGCTGGACGAAGCGAAGTCGATTGCCGAAGGCGAGGGCGCCAGCGAGCTGTGCATCATCGGCGGCGGTGAGATCTTCCACCAGCTGCTGGAGCAGGCCAATGACCTGTACCTTACCTGGGTGGATGCTGAAGTCCCCGCCGATACCCATTTCCCCGAAGTGGATGCGCAGGACTGGCAGGAAGTGAGCAGCGAGCCGCACCCGGCCGACGAACGTCACGCGTACGCGTTCCGCTTCGTGCACTACGTGCGCCGCTGATCGTCGCAACGTACCTGTAGAGCCGAGCTTGCTCGACAGCTCTTGACGGATACACAGGGCATAGTCGAGCAAGCTCGACTCTACGGCCCGGGCATCCGGTAATGCCCGATGATGGCGTGCCGGAACAGCAGGTTCTCTTCGCGGGTGCCGCGCGCGATGTTGTGCAGCACCAGCGGCGTGCCATCGGCCAGCTGCCGGTCGGAGACGATGCCCACATGCAGCAGGCCGTTGCCGTTGAGCTTCCAGGCAACGATGTCACCGGCCGCATAGTCGGTGACGAGGGCGGTGATCGGTTGCTGCCAGCCCTGCCGTTCGAACCAGCGCATCAGGTTCGGTACACGACGATGATCGATGTTGCGGTCCGGCCGTGACAGGCCCCAGATCGCCGGATAGGCACTGAAGTTGCCGCGCATGTCCTCATGCACGCGTGCCTGCAGGTCCAGGCCCTGGCTGCGCAGGGCGCGCACCACCACATCGGTGCACACGCCGCGATCCAGTGGCACGTCTCCGCCGGGATAGGCCAGCACTTGATAGGCAGGGTCGTAGCGGGTGGTGACGCCGATCTGCGCGCGCGCCGCTGCCACCAGTGGTGGTGAAGGCGCCTGTGGTGGCGTCGGTGTGCGTTCAGCGCTGTCCGCAGCCGTGGGAGCAGTCGGCGAGCCGGGCTGGCAGCCGCTGGCCAGGGCCAGCGTCAGCAGCACCATCCATGGTGCCCAGCCGCGCCGCGTCATGCCTGCGGCGGAGGACTGTTGTTGCCGGGGCCCGCGGAGCCACCACCACCGCCACCACGGCGACGACGACGGCGCGGGCCACGATTGCCGGGGTTGGCTGCGGGTGCGCTGCCGCCGCCCTGTACCTTGCCCTGCGCCGACGCGGCCGGTCGTTCGTGCGCGGGGCGCGCGGGCGGGCGGGCGTTGGGCACCGGTGCCGGTACATCGCGGCCCGGCACCTGCACCACGCGCAGTTCATTGGTATCGAGCTGGATCGCTGTGAGCTTGCCGCCCCACACCGCACCGGTATCGATGGCGTGCACGCCCTGGGTGATGGTCAAGCCCAGCGCCGACCAGTGGCCGCACACGACCTTGAGGTCGCGCTCGACGCGTCCCGGCACTTCGAACCACGGATACAGCCCCTGTTCCTGCGTGCCCGGCGTGCCCTTGTCCTCGATGCCGATGCGCCCGCGCGGGGTGCAGTAACGCATGCGGGTGAGCACGTTGATGATCGCGCGCGAGCGGTCATAGCCGGACAGGTTCGGCGCCCAGCTCGGCTTGTCGCCGTACATGTTGCGGAACAGCTTGCGGTAGCCGGCGCCGTGCAGCTGCACCTCGACTTCGGCCGCGTGCTTCTCGGCCATCTGCGTGGTCCACTTCGGCGCCAGGCCGGCGTGCACCATCATCCAGCCCAGCTCGCGGTCCACGTGCACCAGCTTCTGCAGGCGCAGCCAATCCAGCAGTTCGTCGCGGTCCTCGGCCTGCACGATGCGCAGCAGGTCCGGGTTGACCTTGCGCTGTTCCTCTTCGGTACGCGCACCGACAGCCAGCAGCGAAAGGTCATGGTTGCCCAGCACCACCACGCTGTGCTCGCGCAGCGAATGCACCAGACGCAGCGTTTCCAGAGACTGTCCACCCCGGTTGACCAGGTCGCCGCAGAACCACAGGGTGTCCTGCGCCGGATCGAAACGGATCTTCTCCAGCAGTCGCTGGGTGACGTCGTAGCAGCCCTGCAGGTCGCCGATCGCCCACACACTCATCGTTCGGCCTCCGTGTCAGTGCAGGGTACGCGGGACGGCCAGCACGAAGGGTGCGACCGGCGCGGCGAATTCGGTGCCATCGTCGGCGACCATGTCGTAGTGGCCCTGCATGGTCCCGTGATCGGTGCCCAGCATGACACCGGACGTGTAATGGAAGTCTTCACCGGGACGCAGTCGCGGCTGTTCGCCGATCACGCCGTCGCCATCGACATGCTCGACGCGGCCGTTGGCATCGGTGATGCGCCAGTGGCGCGCGACCAAGCGCGCGGCAACGCGCCCCTGATTGTGGATGCGGATCGTGTAGGCGAACGCATAGCGCCCGTCTTCCGGCGCGGATTGATCGTCGAGGAAGCGTGGTGCGACTTCGACGGAGATGGCATAAACGTCAGCGTCTTCCATACCGGCAGTGTAATCAGGAGGCATTGGCCAAAGCGATGAATTCGGCCACGTCCAGCTGTTCGGCGCGGGCATCGGGACGCACGCCGGCGGCAACGAACTGCTCGGCGGACACCACGTTGTTCAGGGCATTGCGCAACGTCTTGCGACGCTGGCCGAAGGCGGCCTTGACCACCTCGGCGAAACGCTTGTGGTCATGGATGTTGATCGTTGCCGGGTCACGCGGCACCAGCCGCACCACGGCCGAATCGACCTTCGGCGGCGGCCGGAACGCGCCCGGCGGCACCACGAACAGCGAGGTCACCTGGCAGTAGGCCTGCAGCATCACGCTGAGGCGGCCATAGACCTTGCTGCCCGGGCCGGCGGCCATGCGGTCGACCACTTCCTTCTGCAGCATGAAGTGCATGTCGCGGATGACCGCGGCATGTTCCAGCGCATGGAACAGGATCGGCGAGGAGATGTTGTAGGGCAGGTTGCCGACCAGGCGGATCGGCTGGCCGTCGGCCAGCTCGGTGAAGTCCACGCGCAGCACGTCGCGGTGGACGATGGTCAGCTCGCCCAGCGGTTCGGCGGCGGCGGTGAGCGGCGCGATCAGGTCGCGGTCGAATTCGATTACCGTCAGCTTCGGGTGCACGCGCAGCAGCGGCAGGGTGATCGCGCCCTGGCCGGGGCCGATCTCGACCAGTCGATCGCCGTCTTTCGGGTTGACCGCCATCACGATCTTGTCGATGTAGTGGCGATCAGCCAGGAAATGCTGGCCAAGCTGCTTCTTGGCTGGTGCGGTGAACACCGGGCCGGAGGGGGAATGCGGGGAATTCATGCGCTCAGTGTACGTTGCCGCGCAAGCTGCGCACACAACGTCGTTGCCGCCTGCAGGCTGGAAGGATCGGCGATGCCGCGGCCGGCCAGGTCCAGCGCGGTGCCATGGTCCACCGCTACGCGCGGGTAGGGCAGGCCCAGGGTCAGGTTCACTGCCTGCTCGAAGCCCGAGTACTTCAGCACCGGCAGGCCCTGGTCGTGGTACATCGCCAGCACACTGTCGAAGCCGGCCAGCTTGGCCGGCAGGAACGCGGTATCGGCCGGCAACGGCCCGACCAGGTCCATGCCCTCTGCGCGCAGGCGCTGCATCAGGGGGATGATCAGGTCCAGCTCTTCGTGGCCCAGATGGCCGTCTTCGCCGGCGTGCGGGTTCAGGCCAAGCACGGCGATGCGGGGTGCAGGCAGGCCGAACTCGCGACGCAGCGCGGCATGCACGGTGCGCAGGATGTGTTCCAGGCCGGGCGCGGTGATCGCGTCGGCCACCTCGCGCAACGGCAGGTGGGTGGTGGCCAGGGCCACGCGCACGATGTCGTTGGCCAGCATCATCACCACCTTCACCCCGGCCTGGTCGGCCAGCAGTTCGGTGGTGCCGCTGTAGGCGATGCCGCCCTCATTGATGACTGCCTTGTGCACCGGGCCGGTGACCACGCCGTGCAGCTCACCGGACAGGCAGGCCTGGCCGGCGCCGAGCAAGGCGCCGATGACGGCAGGGGCATTGGCCGGATCGGCCCGGCCGAAGTGGCTCGGGGCGGCATTGGCCACCACGCGCAGGCGCAGGTCGCCGGGGACGCATGCTTCGGCATCCTCGGGCAGCAGTTGCAGCGGCAGGTTCAGCGCGGCCGCAGCCGCGCGCAGGGTGTCCGGGTCAGCGAAGGCCAGCAGCCGGCAATCTTCACGCGGCTGCTGGACAAGGCGGACGCACAACTCCGGGCCGATCCCGGCGGGCTCGCCCGGTACCAGAGCGAGCTCGGGGCGCATCGGTCAGGACTGCGGCGGGGTGGCAGTGTTTTCCGCGCGGTCGCCGCTGCGGAAGCTGACGTAGGCTTCGCCACGCAGTTCCTGCAGGAAGCGGTTGTACTCGTCTTCCAGCTTGCGGCGGCCGATGGTCTCGCGGACCTGGGCACGCTGGTTGTCGCTGGTCACGTCGGTCTGGCGGGTGGCCACGCGCTGCACGATGTGCCAGCCGGCATCGGTACGGAACGGCTGGCTGACGCCACCGTCCTGGATACCGGACACCTGCTGGCCGAACGCCGGACCGAACGCATCGGCCGGGAACCAGCCCAGATCGCCGCCCTGGCCCTTGCTGTTGTTGTCCTCGGAGGACTCCTTGGCCACCGTCTCGAAGTCTGCGCCACCAGCGATGCGGGCGCGCAGGGTATCGATCTTGGCCTTGGCGGCCGCGTCGGTCTGATGATCGTCCACGCGCACCAGGATGTGGCGACCGTGGTACTCGGTGACGGTGCTGGCGCCGGCAGCGGCACTGGCATCGCGCACTTCCACCAGCTTCAGCAGCTGGAAGCCGCTGGGACCGCGGATCGGGCCGACCACTTCGCCGGGCTTCATCTTTTCCATCATCTGCGCGAAGGCCTGCGGGATTTCATCCAGGCTGCGCCAGCCCAGGTCGCCGCCTTCCAGCGCGTTGGGGCTGTCCGAATAACGCACGGCGGCGGCGTTGAAGTCCAGCTCGCCCTTGTCCAGCAGCGCCTTCACGCCATCGGCCTTCTTCTGGCCGGTGGCGATCTGGTCGGCGTTGGAACCGTCGGGCAGGGCGATCAGGATGTGCGCCAGGTGGTACTGGTTGCCCACCGTGGCCTGCTGCTTCAGCGCAGCGTCGACTTCGCCCTCGCTGACGCTGATGCGGCTCTGCGCGAAGCTCTGGCGCAGGCGCTGCACAGTGATCTCGTCGCGCACCGAGGCACGGAAATCGTTGAAGTCGATGCCGTCATGGGCCAGGCGCTGGCGCAGCGCGTCCAGGTTGGAACCATTCTGCTGGGCGATGGCATTCATCGCCTGGTTCAGCTCCTGGTCGCTGACGCGGATGCCGCTGCCCTGGGCGCGGGCCACCTGCAGCTTGACCAGCACCAGGCGCTCGAGCACCTGGCGGCTGAGCACGTCTTCCGGCGGCAGCTGGTTTTCACGGCCGGCGTACTGCGCCTTGATGTTGGCGATCGCACGCTGGAGCTCGCTCTGAAGGATCACGTCCTCGTCGACGACGGCGGCGATGCGGTCCAGCGGCTGCGCCTCCTGCGCGAGCACCTGCAGGGGGGCGGACACGCTGGACACCGCCAGCAGGGAGGCGAGAAGAACGGGGAAGCGCTTGGTCATGGGATCTGATTCGGATCGTAGTCATCCCGGGTCGCCCCGGTGTTGCTGGGCGGCACGAGATAGAGGTCGTCGCGGTTGTAGCCGAGGATAGCACGGCGCAGCGTACGGTCCGTGTCCTGGCCGATGGAGCTCAGGCCCTTCAGCACGAACTCCAGCTGGAAGGAATTGTTCATGTCACCTTCGCGGTTGCGCACGTAGCGGCGGGCCACGGCGCGCACGGCCAGGCAGCAGCTGTCCCACTGCACGCCGCCGATGATTTCCAGCGGTTCCTTGTCCTGCAGCGAGTAGTAATACCGGCCCACCAGGCTCCAGCGCGCATTCAGCGGGTACAGGAACGACAGGTCGGCCTGTTCCAGCAGGGTCCGGTCATGCTTGTTGGCAGTGGCCGGGGCGCCGGCGTTGATGCGGTAGCGGTAGGTCAGGTTGATCACGCCATCGTTGGGCATCAGATAGCGGGCGCGGACGCTGGCCAGATCCTCGCGCTTGTACTTCGGGTCCCACTGGTAGGTGGCGCCCAGGGTCCAGCGGTCGTTGATCATGTAGTTGCCGTCGGCGATCCACGCCGACTTGCCCTTCTCCACCGGGGCGCCGCCCGGCGTTGTGCTGACCCGCGATTCATCGAAGTACTGGATCTGGCCGATCGCGGCCGAGAAGCGTTCCTTGCCGGTGGTCTGGTCGATGAAGCGGGTGCCCAGCGCCAGGGTCAGCTGGTTGGCGTCGTTCTGGCGGTCGGCGCCGGTATAGCGCGAGTCGCGGAACAACTGGCCCCAGCTGAAGGTGAAGTCACGGGTGTCGAGGATCGGCAGCTCGTCCTGGTTGCGATAGGGCGTGCGCAGGTAGAACAGGCGCGGCTCCAGGGTCTGCAGGAACGACTTGCCGCGGATGGTGGTCTCGCGGTCGAAGAACAGGCCGGCATCGAGGCTGCCGATCGGCAGGCTGCGGCTGGGCGAAGTATTGCCGCGCAGCTGTTCGGGCGTGGCGGTGTCTGGGTTGATTCCCTGCGAGACCAGCACGTCGCGGCGGACGCGGTCGGCCAGTCCCTGGTCCAGATCATAGGCGGTGTAGCGGTAGGCCAGGGTCGGGGTCACGTACCAGGCTGCGCCACTGATCGGGAACGACACATAGGGCTTCACGTCCAGGCGTGAGCCGCCATACATGCGGGTGACCGTGCCATTGCGCACGTATTCGCCCTCGGCATTGATGGTCTTCTCGTTGATGTCATCGTGGGTGAAGCGCACTGCTTCTGCGTAGACGCCGGTTTCCAGCCACGGCAGCAGCGGCTTGTTCCAGTTGAAGTACACCCGAGGCTGGCGGTTGTAGGCCAGTGCCCGCTCGGTCAGGGTGTAGTCGGTCAGCTGCCAACGGTCGGCCATGATCCCGGCGGTCCAGTCCTTGCCGGTGCCGTACAGGCCGATGGTGCTCTGCAGGTTGGAGGCGGTCACGCCCACCAGGCGGTTGGCGAAGTCCTCCACATAACGTTCGTCGCTCACCCAGGCCAGGTTGGCACGGGCCTGCCAGTGGCTGTTCACGTTGTGGTAGCCGTCGAACATCACCCGGCCGCGGTCACGGTCGCGCAGCTTGTCGTTGGGCATGTAGCTGGTCAGCACCTCGCCACGGCCGCCGTTGTAGAGGTAGCGGAACTCGTTGTCGAGCAGCAGGCCGCGCCGGCTCATGTAGCGCGGGGTCAGGGTGTCGTCGTAGTTCGGCGCCAGGTTGAAATAGATCGGCTGCGCGTAGTCGAAACCGTTGCGGCCGGACATGCCCAGCTGCGGGAACAGCAGGCCGGTCTTGCGGCGGTCATCGATCGGGAACTTGAAGTAGGGCGCCCACAGCACCGGCACCTTGCCGATGCGCAGCACGGCATTGCGTGCCGTACCGAAACCTTCGTCGTTGTCCACTTCGATCTGTGGCGCCGACAGCTTCCACACCGGCTGCGATGGATCGCAGGTGGTGTAGGTGGAGCGGTGCATCTGGCCGACCGCGCCCTGCAGGTCCACCGACTCGGCATCACCGTTGCCGCGGCGCGACACCAGCTGGTACTTGATGTCGGTGATCTTGTGGGTGTCGCTTTCCTGGTTGCCTTCGGCACGCTTGGCGACCATCCGGATCGACCCGTCCTGGTAGCGGACATTGCCGTCGGCAATGTAGTTGCCGGTCTCGGTGTCGAAGCTGAGCTTGTCGGTGCCGACGAACTGGTCGCCCCGGCGCAGTGCCACGTTGCCCTCGTACTGCGGCACGGTGGTGGTGCCCAGCAGCTGGTCGCCTTCGATGTCGGTGGGCTGCTGCTCGCGGGCGGCAGCAGCTGCAGCCTTGTCCTGGCCGGGAACCGGGGTCGGGGCGTCGGTGAACGCGGGAATGACGTCGGTGGCCGGGCACAGGCCCCAGTTGAGCGGCTTGTCATCGGCCATTGCCGGCAGGCTGATGGCGATGCTCAGGGGCAGGGGAAGCAGGCGGAGGGCTCGGCGCACGCGGTTCGGATTCGGGCGAAAACGGACGGTAGCTTGCCCCATCCCTTGCATAGGGGCAATGAAGGGCACCGGAGCCTGCCGGTTCGGGTTCATCCGGCGGTGGCACCGGCGGACGGTGTGATCAATGCCTGGACATGGGCCACGCTGCACTCTGCCAGGGCCTGCAGGTCGTAGCCGCCTTCCAGCATCGAGACCACCCGTCCGGCCGCGTGACGGCGTGCCAGCGCGTGCAGTTCACGGGTGATCCAGGCGAAATCGTCGGTCTCCAGCATCAGGTCCGCCTGGGGGTCCCGAAGGTGGGCGTCGAAGCCGGCTGAGATCAGCAGCAGCTGCGGGCGGAAGTCGTTGATGGCCGGCAGCATCTCGTCGGCCCAGACGTTGCGGAAGCGGAAGCCACCGCTGCCGGGGGGCAGCAGGATGTTCATCAGGTTGCCGGCACCCCGGTCGCGGCGCAGGCCGGAATTGGGAAACAGCCCGGCCTGGTGGGTGCTGTAGTACGAGACCCGGGCATCGTGCTGGAAGATGTCCTGGGTGCCGTTGCCGTGGTGCACGTCGAAGTCGACCACCGCGATCCGCTCCAGGCCGTGGCGGTCGCGGGCGTAGGCGGCGGCGATGGCGATGTTGTTGAGCAGGCAGAAGCCCATCGCCGTGCTGCCGGTGGCGTGGTGGCCGGGCGGGCGCACCGCGCAGAAGGCCAGCGGGTCCTCGCCCAGCATCACCGCGTCGACCGCGGCCACGCCGGCACCGGCGGCATGCACGGCGGCACTGGCCGAGCCCGGCGAGGTCCAGGTGTCCATGTCCAGCTGGCGCAGCGGCGCGGTCTGTGGCTGCAGCACGAAGTCGAGCAGGGCACTGTCGTGGACCCGGCTCAGTTCGCCGAACTTGGCCGGCGGCGCTTCGCGCCACTCCAGCTGGCCGGGGAAGGCGGCATGCAGCGCATCAAGCACATGCTGCAGGCGTTGCGGGCACTCGGGGTGGCCAGGACCAGGGTCATGCAGCAGGCAGGACGGATGGGTATAGACCAGCATCGTGCCGACTCAGCGTTGGCGCTGCTGTGGCTGCCACAGCGCTTCGCCGTGGCCGTCGGCGCGCGCCAGTACCCGGGCCAGCACGAACAACAGATCCGACAGCCGGTTCAGGTACTGCAGCGCCTCGCTGCGCACAGGCTCGTGGCGGGCCAGGGTGACCGTTTCGCGCTCTGCGCGGCGGACGATGGTGCGGGCCACATGGCAGCGAGCGGCGGCCTCGCCGCCGGCCGGCAGGATGAATTCCTTCAGCATGGGAAGGCTGGCGTTGTAGTGGTCCAGCTGCTGCTCAAGCGCCGAGACGTCGGCAGCGTGGATGGCGGCATGGGCGGGGATGCACAATTCGGCACCGAGGTCGAACAGCTGGTGTTGCAGGTGCACGATCAGCGCGCGCACGTCTTCGGGCAACGGTGCGGCCAGTAGCAGGCCGAGAGCCGCGTTGGCTTCGTCGACGGTGCCGAAGGAAGCAACGCGGGCATCATCCTTGGCCACGCGCTGGCCATCGCCGAGGCCGGTAGTGCCGTCGTCGCCGGTGCGGGTATAGATGCGCGAGAGGCGATGACCCATGGCGCAGCTCAGTGCTGGATGTCGCGGCGGGCCTGCTGGAGCTTCAGCACCTGCTCCACGGCCAGCTGCAGGGCCGCGGCCAGTGCCACATAGATCGCCGTGGTGCGCAGGTAGGGGCCAAACCACTGCGCATAGTTCTGCGCCCAGCCTGCAACGGTCGGCTCAGCCACATTGCGGCTGGTCCAGTAGAAACCGCTCTGCGCCAGCAGATGGCAGACCGCTACCGAGGCGACCAGCAGCAACGCGCCCTTGGCCAGCACCGGCCAGCGCGCGCTCTGGTAGTTGCGGCCGAGCAGCATGCCGCCGGCCCACAGCGAGAAGTAGGCCGGCAGCAGCAACCAGTAGCCCGGCGACACGCAGTAGTGCTGCCAGAAGTCCAGGCCGCTGCTGCGGATCACGATCCAGTCGACCAGCACGGCAAACAGCATCAGCAACGGGAACGCCCAGCGCGTCCAGCGCGCCAGGTAGAAACCACCTATGAAAAACACCGCCCAGGAGGCATCGGGAATGGCCGCGAAGTGATTGACCCGGGTCGCCGCCAGCAGCAGTACGAGTACGGACAGGACGAAGGCGCGGTTGGCGGTATCGGACATGGTGGGGGCCCGGAGCGGATTCAGGTTTCATTCTAGCCCGCCGCGCGGGTTGGCGCAGGGGCCCTCCCGTTCGGCGTACAGAGGGGGCGAGCGCGTATCATGAACGCATGAGTGAACGACATGACGTGCTGATTGTCGGTGGTGGCCTGGTGGGTGCCAGCCTGGCCATTGCCCTGGACCGCCTGGGCCGCGACGTGGGCCTGCTTGAGGCCAGCCCGGCCGGCGAGCTCCCGGCGGTGTTCGACCAGCGCAACCTCAGTTTCGCCGCAGCTACCGTCAACGCGCTGACCGCGCTGGGGGTCATGCAGAAGCTGGCGATGGCGCCGGGTCCGATCCGCCGGATCCATGTCAGCCGCGCCGGCGATTTCGGCCGTGTGCAGCTTGAAGCGGCTGATTACGACCGGCCATGGTTCGGCCAGGTGGTGGTGGCGCGCGATTTCGGTCAGGCGCTGGAAGCACGGCTTCAGGAACTGCCACGCCTGCGCCGCTACCGGCCGATGCGGTTCCTGGGGCTTGGCGAGGTGGTCGATGGTTACCGCCAGGTGCGGGTGGCTGACGAGACTGGTGAACGTGTCCTGCTGGCACGTCTGGTGGTGGGGGCCGATGGCACCACCAGCGGCGTGCGTGGCGCGCTGGGCATCGAGGTCGATCGCCATGACTTCCAGCAGACCCTGTTCGTGGCCCGCGTGCGCAGCCAGCGCGCGCCGGACGGCACGGCCTGGGAGCGCTTCACCGATACCGGTCCGACCGCGCTGCTGCCGCGGGGAGACCGCCACTTCGGCACCGTGCATGGCGTGGCACGCGACCAGGCCGATGCGGTGATGGCGCTGGACGATACGGTATGGCTGCAACGCCTGCAGGACGCGATCGGCTGGCGTGCCGGTCGCCTGCTCGAGTCCGGCCCACGCAGTGCTTATCCGCTCATCCAGGTGCTGTCGCGCGCGCTGGTGGGCGAACGCGCGGTGCTGTTGGGCAACGCCGCGCAGACGATCCATCCGTTGGGCGCGCAGGGCTTCAACCTGGGCCTGCGCGACGCGCTGACCCTGGCCGAACTGCTGGAAGA
Organism: Stenotrophomonas maltophilia; assembly: GCF_013464485.1. Taxonomy (GTDB): domain Bacteria; phylum Pseudomonadota; class Gammaproteobacteria; order Xanthomonadales; family Xanthomonadaceae; genus Stenotrophomonas; species Stenotrophomonas maltophilia_AW. The sequence continues at coordinate 18,526 of NZ_RAUX01000023.1, read as the reverse complement.
TTCCATCGATGATGCCGGCAGCGATGCGCTGCTGCAGGCCTATGTCGCGCGCCGCGAGGAAGACCGCCGGCAGACGGTGGCGTTCTCCGGCGGTCTGGCGCGGCTGACCAGCAACCCGGCGCCACTGATGCGTCCGCTGCGCAGTCTCGGCCTGGTGGCCGCACAACGTGCGTCGGTGCAGTCGATGCTGGTCGGTGGCGCGATGGGCTTCCGTGGCGACGTGCCTCGGCTGTGCCGTGGAGAAGCCGCATGAGCCGCCGCGCGCGCCTGGATGTGGCCATCGTCGGCGGTGGCGTGGTCGGTGCCGCGTGCGCGCTGGCGCTGGCCGATGCCGGGCTGTCGGTCGCGCTGGTGGAAGGCCGCGAACCGGCGCCGTGGCAGGCCGCACAGCCGGACCTGCGCGTGTTCGCCTTTGCCGCCGACAATGTGCAGCTGTTGAATCGCCTCGGCGTGTGGCCGGCGATCGCGCAGGCCCGCGCCTGGCCCTACCGGCGTATGCAGGTGTGGGACGCGGCCGGTGGCGAGGATCTGCTGTTCGACGCCGATCGTTTCGGCCGGCGCGAACTGGGTTACATTGTCGAGAACGGCCTGCTGCAGGACCGCCTGTGGGCGGCGCTGCCGGCGGCGGGCGTGCAGCTGCACTGCCCGGCACGGGTGGAAGCGCTGGAGCAGGATGAAGACGGCGTGCGCCTGCGCCTGGATGACGGTCGCCGCCTGGAAGCAGGATTGGCGGTGGCTGCCGACGGTGCCGAGTCGACCCTGCGCCAGCTGGCCGGGATCGAGGTGGAACGGCACGATTACCACCAGCGTGGCGTGGTGGCCTACGTGGACAGCGATCTTCCCAATCAGGCCACCGCCTGGCAGCGCTTCCTGCCGACCGGTCCGCTCGCGTTGCTGCCGGTGGCCGAGCGCCGCAGCTCCATCGTCTGGACCCTGCCCGAGGATGAAGCTGCTCGCGTGCTGGCGTTGGACGAAGATGCGTTCAACCGCGAACTGACCCGCGCCTTCGCTGCACGCTTGGGCGAACTGCGGCTGGCCTCGCCGCGCGCGGCCTTCCCGCTGCGCCGCCAGCTGGCCCGTCACTATGTGGCCGGCCGCGTGCTGGCGCTGGGCGATGCCGCACATGTGGTGCATCCGCTGGCCGGACAGGGCGTGAACCTGGGACTGCGCGATGTGGCCGCCCTGCAGCAGTGGCTGGCGCCGTCCGCCGAGCGTCGGGGCCAGCCGCGGCTGTCGCCGCAGCGCCTGCAGCGCTGGGCCCGCGAACGGCGCAGCGACAACCACATCGCCGCCTACAGCTTCGATGCGATCAATCGCCTGTTCTCCAACGATGAGATGCACCTGACCCTGGCCCGTGGCCGCGCGCTGGGTTGCGTCGGCAAATGGCCGCCGCTGGTGCAGGCGTTCTGGAAGCGCGCCGCTGGGGTGTAAGCGGAATACATGCCGCACGACGCTGCGGGCATCGCTGGCGCGTTACCAACCACGGGACACCGCTCTGGTAGGTGCCAACCTTGGTTGGCACGCTTCCGGCATCGGTGAACAAAAAAGGGGACGGAGGGGATTAAGTCGTTTGTGGCACAAACGACTTAATCCCCTCCGTCCCCTTTTTCAGTCGACCAGCCAGCCGGCCAGGTCGGCACGATCCAGCTTGCCGCGACGCTTCACGTCCAACGCATTGAACTCATCGGCCAGCGCCGGATTCGCCTGTGCTTCCTCGCGGCTGATGAAACCATCGCCGTTCACGTCCAGCGCTGCGAAGTGGATGCGGTACTGGCCAACCACGTTGCTGGGCTCCAGCGAACGTACCGTCACCTGTGCCTCGCCGGCCGGCTGTGCAATCTCGACGCTGCCGCTGACCCGGCCCGCATCCAGCGGCTGCTGGCGGATCGCACCACCGGTCGGGCCCAGTGGTTGGCTCTGCGCGGGAATGTGCGGCAGCTGCTGGCTCATGGCCGGTGCGGCTGCCAGCAGGGTGATCAGCATGGCGAGTGAGTGGTAGCGCATGGTTCCGTTCCCCGGTAGCGCCGGGCCATGCCCGGCGGATGCAATGGGTTCAGCGCAGCGGCGAGGCCAGCACCGTGATTTCTTCCCGATCGTGATACAGCTGCTTGGCGCGCACCACCAGCGGCTTGCCGGCCTGGTCCTGGAACAGGTCCAGGCACAGCCGGGTTTCGTCCCAGCGCTTCTTCATCGGCAGCTTCAGGTTGAAGATCGCGTGCCGGCACCAGCCTTCGCGGAACCAGGTGGCCATGCGTTCGGCGACGCGGCGCGGCTGCTCGACCATGTCACAGACCATCCAGTCCAGCGGTTGTTCGGGATGCCAGTGGAAGCCGTCGGCGCGCAGGTGCTCGACCAGGCCGGTGTCCAGCACGTGCTGGCGCAGCGGACCGTTGTCGATGCTCAGCACGTGCATGTGCTGGCGGGTCAGCACCCAGGTCCAGCCGCCGGGGGCGGCGCCGAGGTCGGCCGCGCGCATGCCGGGCTTGGCCAGCGCCTCGCGTTCTTCCGGCGTGAGAAGGGTCAGCAGCGCTTCGTCCAGCTTCAGCGCCGAACGCGAGGGCGCTTCGGGCAGCAGCTTCAGACGCGGAATGCCCAGTGCCCACGGCGCGCTGTCGGCCGGGTCGGCCACGCAGACAAAGGCGTGGGTGCCGTCGACGAATACCACGTGCAGGCGCGGCAAGCGGTTGTTCGGCTTGTCGGTCAGCTTGCCGGCCTTGCGCAGCGCCGGGCGCAGCGCATTGCCAAAGGCGCGGGCCAGCCCGGACAGCGGCTTGCCGGCGTCCGAGTCCGGGTGCTCCACCCACAGGTCGCCGAAGCGCGGCGCATCGGCCAGCACCTCCAGCATCGGGGTGATGCGGTCGGCCGGGTCCAGCTGCGGCAGTTCGGCCAGCACCACCAGCTTCTGCCGCGCGAAGATCAGCTCGCGCCAGCGCAGCCGCGGCGCCAGCGCCGCCGCCTCGTCGCATATGAACAGCACGTAGCCATCATTGCGCTGGGTGCGTGCGTAGCCGGCGAAACCGGCTTCGCCGGCGCGGAACTGCAGTTCGCCGGCCAGCTCGGGCTCGAAGCCCTGCCGGCACAGGCACAGCAGGCCGATGCCGGTTTCAGTAACGGGCGCCATCGCTTTCCCCATAGGCGCGCAGCACGCTGCGCGCGGCGTCGCGGTTCAGGCCCTGCACCACTTCGATGCCGCGCTTGTTGAGTTCGCCCACCCAGTCGGCCGGCAGCGGGCCCTCGTCGAACGGGGTCAGTTCCTCGACGTCGGCCGAGTTGGCACCGATCAGCAGGCGGTCGATGCCGGCCCACACGGTGGCGCCGTAGCACTGGCAGCACGGCTGCGAACTGGTGGCCAGGGTGACGGGCGACAGCACCGCGTTCAGGCGCGGGGTCTGCAGGCGCTGCTGGGCCAGCATGTAGGCCATGTTCTCGGCGTGCGCCAGCGAGGTCGCGTGCGGCATCACCCGGTTCACGCCGGCGGCGATGACCTTGTCATCCGGGCCGAACACCACGGCGCCGAACGGGCCGCCACTGGCGTGCTCGACATTCAACCGCGACAGCTCGATTGCCAGCGCGACCTTGGCCTCATCGCCGGGATATCGACGATCCAGGTCGATCTGGTCGTGGATCCAGGCGGGAAGGGTCAGGTGGACTTGCGCGTACAGCATCGCGGGGGTGCCTCGTGTGGGATGGAAGAAAGTGCGGTTGCATGGGAAACCGGCGCGCAGTGTAGCCGCACCGGCCTGTATCGGGTGTGGGCGTGGGTCAGCCCGGCGAGCCGCTGCGGATCACCACGTACTGCTTGCGGAATTCCAGCCCGGCCTGCGGCCAACTGGCGGCATAGGCGCGCAGCAGGGGCAGGGCAGGAGCGAAGTCGTGGCCATTGACCCGGCAATCGGCCTCGCACAGGCCGTCGGCATCGCGCGAGGCGAACAGGCGGATGGCGAGGAATTGGCGGGCTTTCAGCAGCTCGTCGAAGGCGTCCATGCTTTTGGTGAACAGGCAGCAGGGGCAGGAACCGTGGTCGTCCTCGCTGCAGGTGCTGGCGTCCACCTCCTGCGCGCGGTAGTGCGCCAGCGGCCCCAGCACCACAGTGCGCTCGTGTTCCTCGCCATCGTCACCCGCCGGATAGGTCAGGCCCATCATCGGCAGGCCCTGTGCGTCTTCGGCGCCGATCGCGGTCTGCAGGGTCACCAGGTCCACCCGGGCCCAGGCGTGGAAGCCGGACAACAGCGATGCCTGCTCATCGGCACCGTTGGCGTGCTGGTACTCGAACAGGCCATCGGCGAACAGGGTGGGGTGCTGCGCCTCGATGACGGTGGAGGTCTGCCAGCCGCCGTTGTCGCGCGCGTGCGCCGCCATCGCATGCGGGGTCAGGCGCAGCCCGCTGTCCAGCAGCAGCGCGCCGCCGTCGACGCGGCTGGCGATGCCGGCATCCTGCAGGACCTGCTGCAGCAGCGGGAGGAGCGCGGTGGACGTCGTGGTCATGTCAGGCCTGTGGATGGATCGGGTGGAACATCCAGGCCAGGCCTGGTGCTAGTGGTCAAGTGCTTCGCGTTCTGCGCGATATCGCAGCGCGTCGGACTGCTGCTGCGGATCGTTGCCATGATCGCGCAGCCAGGTGTCCAGCTCGCGGCGATAGTCCGCGCGGAAATCGGCATTGCCCGGGCTGAAGTGCAGCTTGCGTGCAGCCACCTCCACCCGCTCGCGCGCGCTGGCACGGGCCTGGGCGATGCCGTGCGGCGATTCGTTGGTGAGGATGACGAAGTTGCGCGGGAAGCCCGGCGTGTACTTCACGACGAACGGCTGGTCCTGCGCCGGGATGCGGATCGTGTTCTCCAGCGGCCACAGCGAGGCGGTGTTGGTATGGAACACCACCTCCACGTCGCGGCCCTCGGCGGTACGCAACACCGCTTCGTAGCGCCAGATGTACTGTTCGTTGAGCGTGGAATTGGTTTCCTCGGCCTTGACGATCACCGCCTCACCACGCTCGCCCACCGCATTGAGGAAGGTGGCGTTGAGGAAGTGGCCGAGGAAGATGTTGAGCATCGCCAGCGGGAACACCACGATCGCGTAGCCCGGAAAGCGCCGCCACCACGAGACCAGCCCGGCCAGCACCATCGCTGCAAAGAACGTCAGCAGCGGATGCTGCGAGATGAACCAGAGCAGGGCGGACAGGGCGGTGATCATCGTCGGGGGCGTGCGGGCGCCGTGCTGGCGCCCGCACAGGTCCTCAGGCCGACCAGGTGTCGCGCAGGGTCACGCTGCGGTTGAACACCGGCTTGGCCTCGGTGTGGTCGCGGCGATCGGCAACGAAATAGCCGGTACGTTCGAACTGGAACGACTGCTCCGGCGCGGCGCTGGCCGCAGCCGGCTCGACGTAGCCGGTGACGGTGCGGCGCGACTCCGGGTTGAGGTAGTCGCGGTAGGTCTTGCCTTCCGACTCGTCGTCCGGGTTCGGCACCGAAAACAGGCGGTCGTACAGGCGGATCTCGGCCGGTACGCCGTGCGCGGCGCTGACCCAGTGGATGGTGCCCTTGACCTTGCGGTTGGCGCCTTCCATGCCCGGGCGCGATTCCGGATCCAGCCAGCCGCGCAGTTCGGTGATGGTGCCGTCGGCATCCTTGATCACTTCATCGCAGCGGATGATGCCGGCGCCACGCAGGCGCACTTCGCCACCGGGGACCAGGCGCTTCCAGCCCTTCGGCGGCACTTCGGCGAAGTCCTCGCGGTCGATCCATACCTCACGCGCGAACGGCACCTGGCGGCTGCCGAAGCTCTCGTCCTTCGGATGGTTGCTGAAGGTCAGCTGCTCTTCGTGGCCTTCCGGCAGGTTGGTCAGCACCAGCTTGACCGGATCGACCACCGCCATGCGGCGCGGTGCGGCGCTGTCCAGATCTTCTCGCAGCGCGCCTTCCAGCACGCTGAAGTCGATCAGCGAATTCTGCTTGCTGATGCCCACGCGCTCGGCGAACAGGCGCATCGCGGCCGGGGTGTAGCCGCGGCGGCGCAGGCCCTGCAGGGTCGGCATGCGCGGGTCTTCCCAGCCGTCCACCAGCTGTTCGGTCACCAGCGCCATCAGCTTGCGCTTGCTCATCACCGTGTAGTTGATGTTCAGGCGCGAGAATTCGATCTGGCGCGGCTTGGCTGCTTCGCGCGGCAGGCCGGCATCGACCAGCGGCTGGGTCAGCGCATCGTCATGGGCGAAATCGACGTTGTCCACACACCAGTCGTACAGCGGGCGATGGTCTTCGAATTCCAGCGTGCACAGCGAGTGGGTGATGCCCTCGATGGAATCGCCCAGCGCATGGGCGAAGTCGTACATCGGGTAGATCGGCCACGCGTTGCCGGTGTTCTGGTGCTCGACGTGCTTGATGCGGTACAGGGCCGGATCGCGCAGGTTGATGTTGCCGCTGGCCATGTCGATCTTCGCGCGCACGGTACGCGCGCCGTCGGGGAATTCACCGGCACGCATGCGGCGGAACAGGTCGAGGTTTTCCTCCACGCTGCGGTCGCGCCACGGCGACGGGCGGCCCGGCTCGGTCAGGGTGCCGCGGTAGGCGCGTACTTCCTCGGCCGACAGATCGCAGACATAGGCCTTGCCCTGTTCGATCAGCTTCTCGGCGGCCAGGTAATAGGTCTGGAAGTAGTCCGAGGCATGGCGCAGCTCGTTCCACTCGAAGCCCAGCCAGCGCACGTCGTCCTGGATGGCGGCCACGTATTCGGGGTCTTCCTTGGCCGGGTTGGTGTCGTCGAAGCGCAGGTTGCAGACGCCGCTGAACTCACCGGCCAGGCCGAAGTTCAGGCAGATCGACTTGGCGTGGCCGATGTGCAGGTAGCCGTTCGGCTCGGGCGGGAAGCGGGTCTTGATCGCCTGGTGCTTGCCGCTGGCCAGGTCCTCGCGCACGATCTGGCGGATGAAATCGCGCTTCTCGTGGCTGTCGGCGGGGGTCTCGGGGCTGGCGGGGGTGTGCTCGGACATGAGTCGGCGAAAAAGAAAGGCAGAAAGACCAACAGTCTAGCGCGTACCGGGTAGGGCTGCCCGGTGAGCCAGGGGGTGCCGGCCMGCGGCCGGCACTACCACCCACCTTCCGGGGTTGTCGGCCAGCGGATTGTGGATCGACGCGCAGATGGGTAGTGCCCGCCGCTGGCCGGCAGAACTCACCACCACCATTCAGCCCCCGGGCGTATGCTGGAACCCTGTCCCACGGAGCCGCCGCATGCACATCGTGTACAAGGCCGACAACCTTTTCGATGCCCACCTGGTCAAGCACGCGCTGGAAGATGCCGGCATCCCGGCCTTCGTGTTCGGCGAGTCGCTGCTGGGTGGTATGGGGGAGCTGCCGCTGTTCGGCGTGCTGCGGGTGGGCATCCCCGACGCGGCGCGGCCGCAGGCTGAAGACATCGTGGCGGCGCTGGACTTGGGCCACACGCCGGACGCCCCCATTTCAGATGCAGACGACATAGCCGGTCTTCCGGCGTAGGAGCGCATCATGTTGGGAATTGGCCAGGGCATCCTCGGCATCGGCGCCTTCAAGCAGCGCCTGCCGCGTCCGGAAGAGGCGCTGCCGGGACGCGAGCAGCCGCTGCCGCTGCACAGCAACCAGCACTTCGTGAACAGCCATCCGCTGAAAGACGGTTTCGCCGGCCTGCAGCAGATCCGTTTTGCGCTGGGCTGCTTCTGGGGCGCAGAGCGCAAGTTCTGGACCGAACCGGGCGTGTACAGCACCTCGGTCGGCTATGCCGGCGGCATCACCCCGAACCCGACCTATGAAGAGGTCTGCTCGGGCCTGACCGGCCATACCGAGGTGGTGCAGGTGGTCTTCGACCCGGCGGTGGTGAGCCTGGAACGGCTGCTGCAGCTGTTCTGGGAAAGCCACGACCCGACCCAGGGCATGCGCCAGGGCAACGACACCGGCACCCAGTACCGTTCGGCGATCCACGCGACCGACGAGGCCCAGTACAGGGCCGCGCTGGCCAGCCGCGAGGCCTACCAGTCCCAGCTGGATGCGGCCGGCTACGGCCCGATTACCACCGAGATCGTGTACCCGGCACCGGCGTACTACTACGCCGAGGATTACCACCAGCAGTACCTGGCGAAGAACCCGAACGGTTATTGCGGCATCGGCGGCACCGGCGTGAGCTGCCTGATCGGGTTGGATGTGGAGGCGCCGCGCTGACACGCGGAGGTCCGCCTGCAGCGGGCAGACGCCAAAGCCTGGTAGAGCCGACTGTTAGTCGGCTGAAAGCCAAAGCGGCTCTGGGTTTCTGCGGGTTGGGTGGGGCGGTGTGGGTTGGCAGGACACGCCGTGAACCCGTCCCTGGGGGCTCGTTGGCGCCATTCATGGCGCCAACGGTCCTGCCAACCCACACCGYCCCACCCCCGAGAGTTTCCCGGTGACGGTGGGCAAGAGCATTGGGTTTCTGACGAACTGATGGAAAAGAAAAAGGACGCGGCTTTCGCCGCGTCCTTTTTCTTTGGTTCTGCATTGCCCTTGTAGAGCCGAGCCATGCTCGGCTCCGAGCAAGCGAAGCGCGCGACCCGCTGTTGCTCTTCTTTCTTTCTTCCGTGGCGGGCCGCCACCGGAAACTGTCAGAGGGCGGGCGGGKTGGGTTCGCGGGAGTGTCCGCCGCATGGATGCGGCGGCCAAGCCTCCAGGGATGGATTCACGGCGTCTCCCGCGAACCCAACCCGCCCGACCCAGCAGGACAAGTCGACTAACAGTCGACTCTACCGCGCAGGCGAGCCGAACAGCCCGCCACGAGGGGCCCAGCCGTTGGCCGGAATCACAGTTCCGAACGAATCCGCTCGCGCAGCGCCTGCAGATCCTTGGCAAACGCATCGATACCCGTTGCCAGCTTCTCGGTCGCCATCGGATCGGCCGCCAGATCCGCCGCGAACTTCGCCGCATCGATCGGGGTCACCGCCACGCCGTCGGCGGCACCGGCCACCAGCTTGCGCGGCAGCTCGCCGTGGTCGGCGTCCAGCTTCTCCAGCAGGTCCGGCGAAATCGTCAGGCGGTCGCAGCCGGCCAGCGCTTCGATCTGCGCGGTCGAACGGAACGAGGCGCCCATCACCACCGTCTGCGAACCGCGACGCTTGAATTCGGCGTACACGCCGCGCACGAACTTCACGCCCGGGTCTTCGTCGATGTTGGCCGGGGTCTGGCCGTTGGCCACGTACCAGTCCAGGATGCGGCCCACGAACGGCGAGATCAGGAACGCGCCGGCCTCGCTGCAGGCCAGGGCCTGGGTCGGGTTGAAGATCAGGGTCAGGTTGCAGTCGATACCCTCGGCCTGCAGGATGCGCGCGGCTTCCACGCCTTCCCAGGTCGCGGCGATCTTGATCAGGATCTTCTCGCGCGGCACGCCGGCATCGGCGTACATCTGGATGAACTGGCGGGCCTTGGCCACGGTGGCGGCGGTGTCGTGGGCCTGGTCGGCGTCCACTTCGGTGGACACGCGGCCCGGCACCAGCGTGCTCAGCAGCGCGCCGACGCCGATGGTCAGGCGGTCGGCCACGGCCTGCACCACGGCTTCGCGGTCGCCACTCTGCTGGCGGCCCCAGGCCAGTTCGCGTTCGATCAGCTCGGCGTAGACCGGCAGGTCCAGCGCCTTCTTCACCAGGGTCGGGTTGGTGGTGCAGTCCACCGGCTGCAGGCGCTTGATCGCCTCGTAGTCACCGGTATCGGCAACGACCACGGACAGTTCGCGCAGCTGGGACAGTTTGGACGGGGTACTCATTACGGCTCCTGGTGCAGGGGGATCGAATCGCGCGCAGTGCGCAGCGGGTGTCAGGGGCGGTCGTTATGGACCGCGGTCACGCGCAGGCGCAGCTTGCGGCCGCCAGGCGCATTCCAGTCGATGCTCTGGCCGACGGCCAGACCAAGCAGGGCACTGCCGACCGGGGCCAGCACGGACACCTTGCCTTCGTCGACGTTGGCTTCGCGGGGGAAGACCAACGTCAGGACATGCTTCTCGCCCGACACTTCATCTTCGCACTCCACGCGCGAATGCATCATGACGATGCCTTCGGGAATCTGGTCCGGTGCCAGCACGGTGGCCCGGTTGAGTTCTTCAGCAAGCGCGAGCGCGGCAGGCGTCTGGCTCAGCGCAGGGGATTCGAGCATGGCGTCCAGGCGGTCCATGTCGAAGGTAGAAACGGTGATCGACGGCGGCAGGCCGCTGGCGGTGTTCATGGTGACGCTCCTTGGTTGAAAGCCATGCAAAAGGCGGCACCTGCTGGCGCCGCCTGTCTGTATTGTGGGGACAAATGCGGCCGGAATCGACTCCTGCCGATTCCGGGCCGATGCTGCGGGGGCTCAGCCGTTCAGCGCGGGGCCGGGCAGGGCTGCGGCTTCGTCGGTGGTATTCACCGCATCGAGGGTGAACAACGCCTGCGGCAGGCGCTTGAACTGGTCGGCCAGTTCCATCAGGAAGTCGTTCATGGCCGAACTGCGGCGCCAGATCATGGCAATGCGGCGGCTGGGACGGCCTTCGCCGGTGAAATCGAGCAGGCGGATGTTGTTCGAGCGTGGCACCGGCGGCTGCACGGAGAGGCTGGGCAGCAGGGTGATGCCGACGTCGGCGGCCACCATCTGTCGCAGGGTCTCCAGGCTGGTGGCGCGGAACTCGGACTTCTCGTTGGCGCCGAACAGGCGGCACACTTCCAGCGCCTGGTCGCGCAGGCAATGTCCATCTTCCAGCAGCAGCAGCTTCTGCGTGGCCAGCTCCTGCACGTCCAGATGCTCGCGGCGGGCCAGCGGGTGGCGCCCGGACACGGCCAGCAGGAAGGGTTCCTCGAACAGGAATTCGGCGTGCAGCTGGTCGTCGATCACCGGCAGCGCCAGCAGTGCGGCGTCCAGCTTGCCTTCGCGCAGGCGGTCCAGCAGCACATCGCTCTTTTCCTCGACCAGCAGCAGTTCCAGCTCCGGGAAGCGATCGCGGATGCGTGGGATCACATGCGGCAGCAGGTACGGGCCCAGGGTCGGGAAGATCCCCAGGCGCACCGTGCCGGCTTCCGGATCGCGGCTGCGTCGCGCCGCTTCCTTCAGCTGCTCCACTTCGGACACGATCACCCGTGCCCGCGCGGCAGCCTCCTGGCCGGCCGGGGTCAGCATCACCTTGCGCGGTGCACGCTCCACCAGCGGCAGGCCCAACTCTTCTTCCAGCTTGCGGATCTGCGTGGACAGCGTGGGCTGGCTGACGAAGCAGGAGGCGGCAGCCCGACCGAAATGCTTGTGGTCGGCCAGGGCTACCAGGTACTTCAGATCACGTAGGTTCATCCTTACACCCCAGGGGTAACGGACCGGCTGACGGCGTGGTTACCCGGCAGGCAGACAATATTCCCGGTGATCTGGGAACGGTGGATCAAGCCGCTTCAGCAACGGCACCGCTGCTGTTGCTCACCGACGAGCGGATCAGGTGGTCGAACGCGCTCAGTGCGGCGGTCGAACCGGCGCCCATCGCGATGATGATCTGCTTGTAGGGTACCGTCGTGCAATCACCGGCGGCGAACACACCCGGCAGATTGGTCTGCCCGCGGTCATCGATGACGATCTCGCCACGCGGCGACAGGGCCACGGTGTCCTTCAGCCATTCGGTGTTCGGCAGCAGGCCGATCTGCACGAAGATGCCTTCCAGTTCAACGCGGTGCGAATCACCGCCGACGCGGTCCTTGTAGACCAGGCCGGTGACGCGGCTGCCGTCACCCAGCACTTCGGTGGTCTGCGCGCTGGTCAGCACGGTCACGTTGCCCAGGCTGCGCAGCTTCTTCTGCAGCACTTCATCGGCGCGCAGGCTGGAATCGAACTCCAGCAGGGTCACATGCGACACGATGCCGGCCAGATCGATGGCTGCTTCCACGCCGGAGTTGCCGCCGCCGATTACCGCCACGCGCTTGCCCTTGAACAGCGGGCCGTCGCAGTGGGGGCAGTAAGCCACGCCCTTGTTGCGGTACTGGTCTTCGCCGGGCACGTTCATCTGCCGCCAGCGTGCGCCGGTGGACAGAATCACTGAGCGCGACTTCAACACCGCACCGTTTTCCAGCTGCACCTGCACCAGGCCGTCTTCACCAGCAGGCACCAACGCAGTGGCGCGTTGCAGGTTCATGATGTCCACTTCGTACTCGCGCACGTGCTGTTCCAGCGCCGTGGCCAGCTTCGGGCCCTCGGTTTCCTTCACCGAAATGAAGTTCTCGATCGCCATGGTGTCCAGCACCTGGCCACCGAAACGCTCGGCGGCGATGCCGGTGCGGATGCCCTTGCGCGCGGCGTAGATGGCCGCTGCGGCACCGGCCGGGCCGCCGCCCACCACCAGCACGTCAAAGGCGTCCTTGGCGGCGATCTTCTCGGCATCGCGCTTGCCGGCGTTGGTGTCCAGCTTGGCCACGATCTGTTCCAGGGTCATGCGGCCCTGGTCGAACACTTCACCGTTGAGGTACACGGTGGGCACGGACATGATCTCGCGCTTCTCCACTTCGTCCTGGAACAGCGCACCGTCGATGGCCACGTGCTGGATACGCGGGTTGAGCACGGCGGCCAGGTTCAGCGCCTGCACCACGTCCGGGCAGTTCTGGCAGGACAGCGAGAAGTAGGTCTCGAAGCGGTAATCGCCTTCCAGGTTCTGCACCTGCTCGATCAGCTCGGCGGTCGCCTTGGACGGATGACCGCCCACCTGCAGCAGGGCCAGCACCAGCGAGGTGAACTCGTGGCCCATCGGCAGGCCCGCGAAGGTCAGGTGGATGTCCTGGCCCGGCGTGCCCAGGTCGAACGAGGGCACGCGGCCCTGGCCGTCACGCTGCACCTGCAGCGAGATCTTGTCCGACAGACTTTCCAGGGTCTGCAGCAGTTCCAGCATTTCCTGCGACTTGGCGCCGTCGTCGGCGTGCGCGGTGATCTGGATCGGGCGCGTCACGCGCTCCAGATAGGTCTTCAGCTGCGACTGCAGGTTGGCGTCCAACATCGGGTCATCTCCTGGCTTCAGGCAAACAGGGGGCGTGGCACCGCTGTAGAAGGTAGCGGACCAGCAGGGGGTAGGGGTGAACCCAAGACAGCGACCGTGGAAGGGGCTGGCTGGCCAAGGCGGGCGAGCGTTGGCTGTCTTGGGTTCACCCCCACGCCGGCGGGGGGACCGGCACGGGGATGAAGGGCGCGCTGTGGCGTGGGGCCACGGCAGGCCGGTACTGCCTTAGATCTTGCCGACCAGGTCCAGCGACGGGGTCAGGGTCTTCTCGCCTTCCTTCCACTTCGCCGGGCACACCTGGTTCGGGTTGGCGGCGGTGAACTGGGCAGCCTTCAGCTTGCGCAGGGTCTCGGAGACGTCACGGGCGATCTCGTTGGAGTGGATCTCCAGGGTCTTGATCACGCCTTCCGGGTTGATGATGAAGGTGCCGCGCAGGGCCAGGCCTTCTTCCGGAATGTGCACGCCGAAGGCGTTGGTCAGCTGGTGGGTCGGGTCGCCGACCAGCGGGAACTGGGCCTTGCCGACGGCCGGCGAGGTTTCGTGCCACACCTTGTGCGAGAAGTGGGTGTCGGTGGTGACGATGTAGACCTCGGCGCCGGCCTTCTTGAACTCGGCGTAATGGTCAGCGGCGTCTTCGATCTCGGTCGGGCAGTTGAAGGTGAAGGCGGCCGGCATGAAGATCAGGACCGACCACTGGCCCTTCAGGGTGCTGTCGGAAACCTTGATGAACTCGCCATTCAGGTAAGCATTGGCTTCGAACGGCTGGATCTGGGTGTTGATCAGGGACATCGTTATTCCTCTGGGTGAAGGGGAGTGGGTGAATCGACAGGAGCTAGGTTACCGACTCGCTGGCGATAAGAACAATCCATTGATTGCATCTATTTGATAGATGGAGTCTATCAAATGGGCGTGAGCAGGCACTGAACCTTGTCGCTCTCATCCTGCAACTGTCTGTATGGAAAGGAAAATCGCCCGGGACGTGTGAAGAGGGCTGATAGCCCCTCCTTATGCCCTCAGGCGAAACCTGAACGGATTCCAGCTTTTTGTAGCGTCGAGCCATGCTCAATGGCGGATCTGTAGAGCCGAGCCTGCGCTCGGCTGTTCCAGAAGCAGCCGAGCATGGGCTCGGCTCTACAATTGCGGAATGTCTTCCCAAACCCAACCCTCCCTGCGCCAGATCGTGGCCGACGCCAGTGCCCGCCTGGGCGGCATCGACGCCCGCCACGAGGCGGAACTGCTGCTGCTGCACGTGCTGGAGCGCCCACGCAGCTGGCTGTTCGCGCACGCCACCGATCCGCTGGCCGCCAATGAGCAGGCCGCTTTCGAGGCGTTGCTGGTCCGTCGCGTGGCCGGCGAGCCGGTGGCCTATCTGACCGGGCGCCGCGGCTTCTGGACGCTGGACCTGGAGGTCGACCCGGCCACGCTGATCCCGCGCCCGGAAACCGAACTGCTGGTGGAACTGGCGCTGGAGCGCCTGCCGCCGGATCGCGACCTGCAGTTGGCCGATCTCGGCACCGGCAGTGGCGCGATCGCGCTGGCGCTGGCCAGCGAGCTGCCGCAGGCGCAGGTGCTGGCCACCGATGCCAGCCCGGGCGCGCTGGCCGTGGCCGCGCGCAATGCCGCCCGTCATGAACTGCGCAACGTGCGCTTTGCCGAAGGCGGCCACGACTGGTATGCGCCGCTGCAGGGTGCGCGTTTCGACCTGATTGCCAGTAACCCGCCATACATCGCCAGCGACGATCCACACCTGGAGCAGGGTGACCTGCGCTTCGAACCGGCCTCCGCGCTGGCGTCCGGTGTGGATGGCCTGGACGACATCCACCGCATCATCGACGGCGGCCATGCGCATCTGCTGCCCGGTGGCTGGTTGCTGATCGAGCATGGTTGGGACCAGGGCGAGGCGATCCGCGCGCTGTTCGACGGCGCCGGTTTCGCCGAGGTGCAGACCGTGCAGGACCTGGAGCAGCGCGACCGCATCACCCTGGGCCGGCGTCCGGCCTAGAATGGGGGTTCTCCTGCCCCGGCAGGGCATCACCCTGGAGCTGCAAGCATGCGTACGCTGTACCCCGCCATCACCCCCTACGACGTCGGCACCCTGAAGGTCGACGATCGCCACACGCTGTACTTCGAACAGTGCGGCAACCCGGATGGCAAGCCGGTGGTGATGCTGCACGGTGGCCCGGGCGGCGGCTGCAGCGACAAGATGCGCCAGTTCCACGACCCGTCCAAGTACCGCATCATCCTGTTCGACCAGCGCGGTGCCGGCCGTTCCACGCCGCATGCCGACCTGGTGGACAACACCACCTGGGACCTCGTTGCCGATATCGAAAAGCTGCGCGAACACCTGAAGGTCGATCGCTGGCAGGTGTTTGGCGGCAGCTGGGGTTCGACCCTGGCGCTGGCCTATGCCGAAACCCATCCGCAGCGCGTGACCGAGCTGGTGCTGCGCGGCATCTTCATGCTGCGACGCTGGGAACTGGAATGGTTCTACCAGGAAGGCGCCAACCGCCTGTTCCCGGATGCATGGGAGCATTACCTGAAGCCGATTCCGTCGGTGGAGCGTCATGACCTGATCTCTGCCTTCCACCGCCGCCTGACCAGCGACGATGAAACCACCCGCCTTGAAGCGGCCAAGGCCTGGGCAGTGTGGGAGGGCGCGACCAGCTTCCTGCATGTTGATGATGACTTCATCAACAGCCACGAAGACCCGCATTTCGCGCTGGCGTTTGCCCGCATCGAGAACCACTACTTCGTCAATGGCGGCTTCTTCGAGGTGGAAGACCAGCTGCTGCGCGATGCGCACCGCATCGCCGACATCCCGGGCGTGATCGTGCACGGCCGCTACGACGTGGTCTGCCCGCTGGCCAACGCCTGGGACCTGACCAAGGTGTGGCCGAAGGCGAAGCTGGAAATCACCCCGGCCTCAGGGCACTCGGCGTTCGAAGCCGAGAACGTGGACGCGCTGGTGCGCGCCACCGATAGCTTCGCCTGATCGCGGTAGTGCCGGCCGCTGGCCGGCAACCGGGAAACGGTTGGATCGCGCAGACGCCGGCCAGCGGCCGGCGCTACCACTCCCCTGCCAGCAACGCGTCGGCCAGCACCTGCAGCTTCGGCGAGTGCTGGCGCGACGGCGGATAGATCAACGACAACGCACGGCTGCGGCCTTCATACGGCTGCAGCACGCGCTGCAGCCGGCCATCGGCCAACGCATCGGCCACCGCGAAATCCATTACCTGCACGATGCCGATGCCGGCGATGGCCGCTTCCACCAGTGGATCGCCGCTGTCGAACACCATCCGCGTCGGCGGGGTGACTTCCCGCAGCTGGCCGTCCTGCAGGAACTGCCAATCAACCACGCGGCCACTGCGCAGGTTGCGCACGGCCAGGCAGGCGTGATCCCGCAGCGCGGTCACATCGACCGGCGCGCCGCAGCGGGCCAGGTAGTCCGGGCTGGCCACGGTCACCCAGCGCAACGGCCGCAAGGGCCGCGCAACAATGCGCTGGTCGGCGATCACGCCGGTACGCAGCGCGGCATCGAAGCCTTCCTCGACCAGATCGACCAGTCGGTCGCTCATCACCGCTTCCACCTGCAGCTGCGGATGCTGCTGCAGCAACGGCGCAAGCATCGGCACCAGCACCTTGCGCCCGAACATCGACGGCGCGCTGATCTTCAATGTGCCCGAGGGCGTGCACGGTCGGTCGGCCAGCTGCCGCTCGGCATCGTCAAGGCCAGCCAGCAGCGGCATCACCTGATCGACGAACTGGCGGCCATCCGGGGTGAGCGCCACGTTGCGGGTGTTCCGCTGCAGCAGCTTCACCCCCAGCGTCGCCTCCAGCCGGCCGATCGCACGTGACAGGCCCGACTGGCTCAGCCCGAGCTGGCCGGCGGCCACCGTGAAGCTGCGCGCCTCCGCTACCTGCACCAGCATGCGCACCGCATTGAGGTCCATCGAGGCTCCATTCATGCTGAAAATCATGACAGATATGGGCGTTAAGGGGTTTATTGATGTGGCCGCATCAATGAGACTGCGCTCCCCCCTTGCTCCAGACCACCGATGCCTCCCCTCAAATACCCCCGCGGGGCGCTGGCCCTGCTGGCCACTGCCCAGCTGATCATCGCCCTGGACGCCACCATCATCTTCGTCGCCCTGCACGACATGGGGCGCGCGTTGCAGATCAATGCGCAGCAGCTGCAATGGGTGGTCAGTGCCTACACCGTCGCCTTCGGCGGTAGCCTGCTGCTGGGGGGCCGCGCCGCCGACCTGATCGGCCGCCGCCGTTTCTACCGGCTGGGCATGCTGCTGTTCGCACTGGCATCGCTGCTCGGCGCGCTGGCGCCGAACGCGACCCTGCTGATCATCGCGCGCGCGGCGCAGGGCGTCGGTGCGGCGCTGCTGTTCCCGGCCACGCTGGCGCTGATCAACACGCTGTACGCAGAAGGCCCGGTGCGCAACCGCGCGCTGGCGATCTGGAGCATGGCCAGCGCGGTCGGCCTGGCGCTGGGCACGTTGCTCGGCGGCGTGCTGACCCAGGCGTTCGGCTGGCCGGCGGTGCTGGCGGTGATCGTGCCGCTGGCCACCGCATGTGCGGTCGCTGCCGGTGCGTGGCTGCCGGCCGATGGCCCGCAGGTGCGCGGCCGCTCCTTCGACCTGGCCGGTTGCCTCACCGTCACCGCCGGCGGCAGCCTGCTGGTCACCACCCTGGTGCAGGGGCCGGAGTGGGGCTGGACAGCCCCGGCCACGATGATCTGCCTGCTCCTTTCAGCGGCACTGCTGACGGTGTTCGTACAGATCGAAAAGCGCAGCCGTGACCCCCTGATGCAGTTTTCGCTGTTGCGCCTGCCGGGCCTGCGCGCTGCACTCGGCCTGACTTTCGCCTTCATGAGCAGCTATGGCGTGCAGTACTACTTCCTGGCGCTCTACTTCCAGGATGGCTACGGCTGGAGCCCGCTGCAGGCTGGCATGGCCTTCCTGCTGCCGACATTGGTGTGCACCTTCGGCATCCGTATTGCCGAGCGCATGCTGCGGTGTCGTTCACCAAGGCAGGTGCTGGCCTGGGGCTTCGCCGCCGGTGCCATCGGTATCGCTGCGGTGGCACTGGCGATGCCGCATGGTGCCGGTTACTGGCCGCTGCTGCCGGGCATCGTGGTGCTCAGTGTGGGCCAGGGCATGAGCTGGACGGCGATGTGGATCGTGGCCGGGCAGGGCGTGCCCGGTCCGCAGCAGGGTGTGGCGTCCGGTATGGCGGCCACTGCCCAGCAGATCGGCGGCGCGCTGGGGTTGGCGGTACTGGTGATGGTGGCCAACGCCACGCGTGGCACGCAGGCGGCAACCAGTCCTGATGCCCTGCAGGGCATGGTCAATGCACAGTTCGGCGCTGCGCTGTTCGCCGCGCTCGGCGTGGTCATCGCGCTGAGCCTGCGCCCGGCGCCGGTCAGATCGGCCGCGACCGTCTGCCCGGCCAACGAGGCATGATTGAAGCCGTTCCCGTGAATGGATGCGCCACGCCTGTGGTAGTGCCGGCCGCTGGCCGGCAACTGCAATGATCCAGCTACCCTGAGGTTGCC
>NZ_RAUX01000003.1 GCF_013464485.1 Stenotrophomonas maltophilia | reverse complement strand
CACCCGTCCCCGCCCGCATTACAGGTACCACGCAGGGAGGCAGTACACTTTCCACCATGGCCATCGCTCCCGCCCCGCGTTCTCCCAAGAAGCGCGCCCCCCTGTATGAAGAGGTGGCCGAACACGTGCGCGAACGCATCTACGATTATCGGCTGCCGCCGGGTGAGTGGATCGACGAGCCCGCGCTGTGCAAAGAACTGGGCATCAGCCGCACCCCACTGCGCGAAGCGCTGAAGCTGCTGGCCGCCGAAGGCCTGGTGCAGATCGATGCCGGTCGTGGCGCGCGGGTCACCCGGCTTACGCTGGAAGACCTCAACCAGCTGTTCCCGGTGATGGCGATGCTGGAAGGCCGCTGCGCGCATGAGGCGGTCCGGCATATCGATGATGCCGGGGTACAACGGCTGGAAGACCTGCATGCGGCGATGGAAACGGCCGCGGTCGAGGGCAACATCGCCGAGTACTACCGCAACAACTACCTCATCCACGAAACCGTGCAGCACTATGCCGGCAACCCGTGGCTGATCCGCATCACCCATGACCTGCACCGCATCCTGAAGATGCACCGTGGCCGCCAGCTGCTGACGCCGGGCCGTACCGCCCAGTCGCTGGCCGAGCACCGCGAACTGATGGAGTGTTTCCGCAGGCGTGATGCCGCTGCTGCCGAACGCACCATGGAGCGCCACCTGCTCAGCCAGGGCCAAGCGCTGGCCGCCTATGTCGCCGCTGGCGGCCTGCTGAACGTGCCGGCGCCGTTGCCCACCGAAGGCGGCGGCTGAACGGATGAGGCTGCCGGCCAGCGACGTCTCATCAATCGCCGCCACCGCAGCTGCCGCTGTCACCGCCCCCTCCGCTGTCGCCGCTTCCGCAGTCGGAACTGCTGTGGCTGTGATGGCTGTGGTTGTCACCGGAATACCCACCGGAGCTGTCGTAGCTTGCGCCCCCCTCCCCGCGGCTTCCCGAGCCATCGGCAGTGGCCACCGCCATGCACAGGATCGCGCCCACCAGCGGCAGCAGCCAGACCAGCAGCAGCTGTACCGCCCGGCCGCCCGCCGAAAGCCCTTCACGCCTAATGATCACCGCGGTGGCCACCACGTTCAGGCCCAGCACCAGCAGGACCAGCAGAAGGGCAACGATCAGCATGCGGCGGCTCCGTGCCTGGACGTGGGGGCATTATGGCCTGCCCCCCCGGCATTGGCCCTGCCTGTCATGAAGATGGGACAATGTAGAGCGCGCCGGCCTGCCCTCGGGCCGCCGGCGCCCCCCGCACTACACGGAAGAAGAAGAACAACAACATGCTGAAAGTCATTTTCGATACCGACCCGGGCGTCGACGACGCCCTGGCCCTGCTGTACCTGCACAAGCACCCGCAGATCGACCTGATCGGCGTCACCACCACTTTCGGCAACGCCTCGGTGGAGTCGACCACGCACAATGCGCTGTACCTGAAGCAGGCCTGGGGCTTTGCCGCCCCGGTCGCGCGTGGCGCCGCTGGCCCGCTGCAGCCGGAAGCCACTCCGGAAGCCTGGCCGGTGCATATCCACGGCCACAACGGCCTGGGCAACCATTCGGTTCCGGCTGATCTGGACGTGGCCGCTGATGCGCGCTCGGCCGCGCAGCTGATCATCGACCTGGTCCGCGCCCATCCGGGCGAAGTGACCCTGGTCGCGGTGGGCCGCATGACCAACCTGGCCCTGGCCCTGCAGCAGGCACCCGACATCGCCGGCCTTGTGCGCGGCGTGGTGCTCATGGGCGGCGCCTTCCATGTCAACGGCAACATCACCCCGGCCGCCGAGGCCAATATCTGGGGCGATGCCGAAGCGGCCGATGTGGTGTTCACCACCGATTGGCCGGTCACCGCAATCGGCCTGGACGTGACCACCCGCGTGGAAATGGACCGCGATGGCCTGGATAAGCTGGCCGCCCTCGGCGGTGCCGATGCTGAGCTGGTGCGTGCGCTGTCGCAGGACTACGTGGACTTCTACCTGCAGGCTGGCCACAAGGGCATGGTCGTGCACGACTGCTGCGCCTGCATCGCGCTGACCCGTCCGGAGCTGTTCCAGTTCGAGCGTGCCAGCGTGCGCGTGGCCACCGACGGCGTTGCCCGTGGCATGACCATTCCGAAGCCGGAAGGCATGGGCTTCGGCCCCAGCGTGTGGGATGGCCACGTGCTGCAGTCCGTCGCCATCGGCGTGGATGCGGCCGCGGTACTGGCCGACATCGAGCAGACCCTGAAGGTCTGATCGGCTAGCGTCTGGCCCTGCCCGGGACCGTCTCGGGCAGGGTCCACAGCACCGGCAGCACCAGTACCGCCACCAGCGCGATCATCGCGCCCGGTGCCGCCGCCCAGCCGCTGCGTTCCACCCACCACTGCGCCAGCCACGGCGTCGTGCCGCCGAACACGGCGGTGGCCATGGTCACGCCCAGTGCCAACCCGCTGACCCGGCCTTCGCCCGGGAACTGCTCAGCCGTGGCCGGGGCCGCGACCGCACTTACACCACCGGCCACGCAGGCCAGCAGCACCGCCGCCAGCGCGATGCCCCACACCGAGGCCTGCGCCATCCATGCGAACAGCGACAGCGGCAGCAGCGCCGCCAGCAGCGTCAGGCCCAGCAACATCGGCCGGCGCCCCACGCGGTCAGACAATGCACCGCACAGCGGGGTGATCACGATCACCGCCACCGCCGCGATCGTCGACAGCCACAACGCGTCGCCTTCGTCATGCCCCTGCGCATGCAGGAACGCCGGCACGTAGGTGATGCCCACGTAGTAGGTGATCGAGCCCAGCGCCGAGATCGCGAAGGTGCGCGCCACTGCTGCGGGATGGTTGCGCAGCACATGCCGCAGCGGCGTGGCGGGAATGCTGCCGTCGCGCCGCTGGCGCTCGAACTCAGGCGATTCGTGCATGCCCGAGCGCGCGACCAGGATCACCAGCGCCAGCGCGGCACCGACGAAGAACGGAATGCGCCAACCCCAGCTGTCCAGCTGTGGGGTGGGCAGCAGCGCGACAGTGAGCGCGGAAATCGCCACCGCCAGCAGCGCACCCACTTCACTGGCGGCCGACGCCAGCGAGGTCACCAGGCCACGTCGCCGCACGGGTGCGCTTTCCAGCAGGTAGGCCACCACGCCGGTGTACTCACCGCCGACCGAAAACGCCATCACACAGCGCAGCACCAGCAGCAGCACGCCGGCGGTGGCGCCTGCGGTGACGGCGGTCGGCAGCAGCGCGGTAGCCAGCATCGCCGCCGCCATCAAGGCCATGGAGGCCAGCAGCATCCAGCGCCGGCCGAGCCGATCGCCAAGATGGCCAAAACACAACGCGCCCAGCGGGCGCATCAGGTAGGACACCGCAAAGCCGGCCAGTGTCACCAGCAGCGCCTGTTCGCCACCGCCGAAGAACACCCGCGACAGCACCGTGGCGAAGTACAGGTACAGGGTGAAGTCGTACCACTCCACTACGGTGGACAGGCCGGCCACCCACATCGAGCGCTGCCGCGCCGCGGTCATTGCGTGTTCGCCTTCAACAGCCTTGTCCCCGTGGGTGCAGGTTCCAGGCAGGGTGTCACGGCCGGGGTGAAATGCCGGTCATCGGCCATCCATCGGCTGCATGTACTGCGTCTGGTGACCGGTGAAGCGCTCACCATCAAAGCCGAAGCAGAACCGCCCCTCCTCGAACGCGCGATAGACCAGCAGCGCGCCATCCAGGCAGAACTGCTGCTGGTCCACGCCCGTTTCCAGGGTTCCGTAGCGGCTGGCGTCCCCGCCCTTCTCCGCTGGTCCGGTAAAAGCATCCACCGGCAATGGCGTGACACGACCCGTACGGGTGTCGACCAGCACCACCGAGCGCTGGAAGAACTCGGGGCGATCATCGATCTGCACCAGCAGGTAGTGCTGGCTGAAGTTGGGCGTCTCGTTCCTGAGGGCGTCCTCAATGCGCGCCACGTGCTGCGCATCGCAGAAATCGACCGGGCTGTAGCGATAGCTGCAACCGTCATGGTCGTAGGGCAGGTTCATGCCGGAATAGCTGGTGCTTCCCTCGCTGTCCACGTCGTACCCCAGTTCCGGCGTGCTGCACAGCAGCCACGAGCGCTGCGCATCCTCGGGATCGGCCATCAGCTTCGGCTCGCGTCCCGCCTCGTAGGCCGCACCGCCCGGGAAATCCTGCCCGAACTGCTGGCGGACGATCGAGCGTACCTTCTCCAGCGGCAGGCCGATCTTCGCCCCACGGAACGAAACGAACGTCATCGTCGGAAGGATCACCTCCTCCACCGGCAATCCTTTCCATTGCCCCCGCACGCAGAACGTGGCGATCTCGTTTTCCTCATCCACCTTGCAGGATTTCGGCGCGTTCGCGGCCAGCCAGGGATGGGCCGGGCGATCGGTCTGAAGGTCGATGTACCAGCCGTCCAGCGCACAGGTCGGCAGCGCATCCAGCAGCGGAGACAGGTCGGCGCTGGCGGTCGGCATCACCGCCGGTGGGGCTGCAGGTATCTGTTCGGCCGGTACGTCCGGCGAGCGCTGGCAGGCCAGCAGCAATCCTGCGCTGATCAGCAGCGCGACATGGCGTGCGTGCCCGATTGAAGGATGGCGTCCCTGCATTGCGTGGTGCTCCCTGGTTTCAACACTCGCTGCAGATGATCGCTGATCCCGGTGCCATGCAGGAACGTCGCAGATCCCACATCGGGGTCAGAGCCCTTTGCTCCCGCAAAGGGATCCGATCCTGCCAGTTACCCGGGCAGCTGCAATTCGGCCCGCAGGCCACCGCCCTCACGGTTGTGCAGCCGCAGCGAGCCGCCCAGCGACTGCGCCAGCTGCTCGGCGATGGCCAGGCCCAGCCCGGTGCCACCGGTATCGCGGTTGCGCGAGCTTTCCAGCCGATGGAACGGTGCCAGCACGGCCTGCAGCTGGTCCTCCGGGATGCCGGGGCCGCGGTCGGACACGCTGATCCACGGCCGGCCTGCTGCATCGCGCCCCGCCTCGATCTCGGCACTTCCGGCGTAGCGCAACGCATTGTCGACCAGATTGCCGACCACCCGCCGCAGCGGCTGCGGCCAGGTCTGCAGGGTCAGGCCTGTGGGCGCGCCACCACTGACCGCCTTGCCCATGTCTTCATAGTCGCCCACCACGCTGGCCAGGAACGCGCCAAGGTCCATCGCCACCGGCGCGCCGCTGGCTACGTGGCTGCTGCGCGCATAGGCCACGCCTTCGCGCACCAGTTGTCCCAGCTGGTCCAGGTCATCCAGCAGGCGCTGCTGGGTGGCATCTTCGGGCAGGGTCTCCACGCGCAGCTTCATCCGCGTGATCGGCGTCTGCAGATCGTGCGAAATGGCCGCCAGAATCTGCAGCCGCTCACTGACATGGCCTCGGATGCGCGCCTGCAGCGCATTGAGAGCGGCTGCGGCCGTGCCCACTTCGACAGGGCCGTCTTCGGGCAGCATCGGTGCGTCCTTGCCAGGCTGCAGTTGCTCGACGGCGTGCGAGAGTTGCCGCAGCGGGCGCAATGCCAGCCGCACCGCCAGCCAGGCGCATACCAGCAGCAGGGCCAGCTGCACCAGCAGCACGGCCGGGAGCCAGCGCGCCAGCGGCAGGCCCGACGGTGTGACTTCGATGGTCAACGGTGAACCGTCGTGCAGGCGCAGCTCCACTTCAAAACGTTCCGGCAGGCGTGCCACCTGCCGCGCCTGCAGCGGATAGCGGTGTTCCAGGCTGTCATCGATGATGGCGGTGACCTGGCGCGCACGATCGGTTTCCAACGCCGGGCCGGCCTGTGCCGGGCGCAACAGGTAGCGGTAGGTACGCCGCTCCAACCGCGGTACCCAGGCCTGGCGCTGGTCGGCCGGCAGGTGTTCCAGCAGGGCTACGCTCACTGCTACATCCTCGTCCAAGTTGCGCAGCATCATGCCGCGGGTGGATTGGTAGCGTTCGTAGAACAACAGGCCGAAGGACAGCGCATGGGCCAGGATCAACCCGCCCAGCAGCACCAGCAGCAGGCGCGCCGACAGCGTGCGCGGCCACGGCAGGCGGCGCGCGCGGGCGTTCATTCCTCCGGCCCCAGCAGCTGCACCGGCACGCTGAACACGTAGCCTTCGCTGCGCACGGTCTTGATGTAGGTGGGCTCACGCGCGTCATCGCCCAGGCGCTGGCGCACGCGGCTGACCAGCAGATCGATGGAACGATCGAACAGTTCGGCATCGCGGCCCTGGGTAAGGCTGAGCAGCTGGTCGCGGCTGAGCACGCGGTTGGCATGGTCCAGGAACACGCGCAGCAGGCGGAATTCGGCGCCACTGAGCGGATAGGCGGTGTCCTGCGCATCCAGCAGATGGCGTGCAGTGGTATCCAGCCGCCATTCGCCGAACGCCAACTGGCGGCCGGCTTCGCTCACCTGCAGGTTCGGCGGCAGCATCTGCGTGCGGCGGATCACCGCATTGATGCGTGCCAGCAGTTCGCGCGAGGAGGACGGCTTGGTCACGTAATCATCGGCGCCCATTTCCAGGCCAATGATGCGATCGGTTTCATCGTCGCGCGCAGTCAGCAGCACCACCGGCACCGCACGATGCTTGCCTGCACGCAGGTTGCGGCACAGGCTCAGGCCGTCCTCGCCGGGCATCATCACGTCCAGCACCACTAGGTCCACCGCGTGGGTATCCATCAGCGCGCGCATCGCACGGCCGCCATCGGCCTGGCTGACGCGCAGGCCGTTGCGCTGCAGGTAGTCGGCCAGCATCTGGCGGATCTCGCTGTCATCGTCGACGACAAGGATGTGCGGTACGTGGTTCATTGCGTTCTCGATGAAGACGGAGGTCAAGGCCGCGCGGCGCGGCCATGGTAGCGCGGCTCAGGGGCTGGCCAGCAGGCGCTGGATCTCGCTTTCGGTACGTGCGTAGTCGCCTTCGCCGTAGTGGCGGTAGACCACCTTGCCCTGCCGGTCTACCAGGTACAGCGCCGGCCAGAAGCGGTTGCCCCAGGCGTTCCAGATCCGGTATCGGTTGTCCTGCACCACCGGCCAGGTGATGTCCAGCCGCGCGATGGACTTGCGCACATTGCCGGGCAGGCCTTCGTAGGCGAACTCCGGTGTATGCACGCCGATCACCTGCAGGCCCTGTCGCGCGTATCGTGCATGCCACTGGTGCACATGCGGCGCCACGTTGAGGCAGTTGCTGCAGGTGTAGGTCCAGAACTCGACCAGTACCACCTGCCCTCGCAGTTGATTCAACGCGAGCGGTGGGCTGTTGTGCCACGGCCCACCGCCATCGAACCCGGCGGCAGGAGCGGCCTGCGCCGGCTGCGCGCCGGCCTCCGGGCTGGGCCAGGCCACCAGCAGCGCCGCCCCACCCAGCAGGCCCAGCGCCAATGGCAGTGCGTACGCACGCAGCGCGGCCATCGTTCAGCCCCCCTGCTCGGCCAACGGCAGTTCGGCGGGCTTCACGCCTGCGGCTTCCAGGATGCTGTCAGCCACCTGCGCCGGGTGCGAAAGCAGCGACACGTGGCTGCTGCCGATCGATTGCAGTTGCGCGCCAATACGCTTTGCGGTGGCAGCCTGCAGCTGCGGTGACAGCATGCGATCATCACGGCTGAGCACATACCAGCTTGGCTTGCTGCGCCATGCTGCGGTGGTCACCGCCTCACCCAGCGCGCTGGCCTTCAACGGCACCTGCGTGCTGTACAGCAGAGCAGCGGCCTTCTTCATCACGTCCGGTGCGAAATCCTGCGCAATGGCATCGGCCGGCAGGCTCAGGTAGCCGTCCTTTTCCTGCAGGCGGGCCAGGCCCGGGCCGACCGGATAGCCCTCGCCCTGCTGTGCCGATGACTGACCCGCATCCGGTGCGAACGCGGCCACATACACCAGCGCCTGCACCTTGGGGTCGTTGCCCGCTTCGGTGATGACCGTGCCGCCCCAGCTGTGGCCGACCAGTACGACCTTGCCGGGCGCGGCGGCGATCGCGCGACGTGTGGCGGCCACATCGTCGGCCAGCGAGGTGAGCGGATTCTGCACGGCCACTGCAGGCAGTTTCCAGTCATGCAGGGTGGTGATGACCTTGTTCCAGCTGGAGCCATCGGCGAAGGCGCCGTGGACCAGGATGACGGTGGGCGGCGTGCTGGCATCGGCATCGGCGGCGAACGCGGGCGTCGCGACGCCGGCAAGGGCGAGGGCAGCGGCGAGCAGGGTGGTACGGATCATGGGTAGCGCTCCGGTGTTGGGAGTGGCCATTTCCGCCTGTGGGTGTATCGCTGCTGTTTCGCTGCGGCGCCGAGTTGTACCGGACTGTAGGGCGGCGGCCGGTTCCTACAGTCCGATACATTCGGCCGCCGGGCATGGCCCGGCGAACGCCCGACACGGCGTCTTTGTATCTGACTGTACGAAACCCCTGCAGCGGCCACAGTCGCTGACAAAACCCCGGGCAACGGCACACGTTGCCGATACCTGCGTGGCTCGAAATGGCCTCCATCGACCACTGGCCCGCAGGACACCACCATGATCAGCACCGCCTCTTCCGTGTATACGCCCCGCCTGGACGCCGTCGGCCGCTGGCTCTCGCCATTGGCGCTGCGCACCCTGCTGGCCTGGGAGTTCTTTGAATCGGGCCGCGAGAAGCTGGGCGGACAGAACTGGTTCGCCGACCTGGAAGGGCGTTTCCCGTTCCCGTTCTCCACCCTGCCTGCGTCTCTCAACTGGCAACTGGCCACCTGGCTGGAACTGGTGGGCGCGGTGATGCTGTTGCTGGGTCTGGCCACGCGCTCGGTGGCCTACGTCTTCTGGGTGCTGACCCTTGTTGCCATCGCCGCCGTGCACTGGCCGGACCAGTGGAACGGCCTGGGCGAACTCTGGCAGGGCTACGCAATCACCGATCAGGGCTACGGCAACTTCAAGCTGCCACTGCTGTTCCTGGCCATGCTGCTGCCGCTGATCCTCAACGGCGGCGGTGCACTCAGCCTGGACCGCGTGCTGACCGGCCCGCAGCGCGCCGCGGCGGGCAACGACGGCCTCGGCTGGGGCGTGAGCCTGATCGCCCTGCTTCTGCCGGTCGCCGCGCTGCTGCCCGGTATCGGCTTCGGTGGCGCACTGCTCGGCGGCGCCCTGCTGGTGGGCTACGTACTGCGCCGTTGCCGCAACGCCTGATCCGCTTCGTTCCTTCACCGCGCTTCTTCCCTTCGTTTCCGTCGCCTTCAAGCGGCGTCCATCCCGCACGCCCTGCGTGCCAATCCCAAGGAGTCATCACCATGTCCGTCTCGACCAAGAACACTGCTGCTTCCCGTCTGCCGCGCATCGGCGCCATCGGTATCGCCCTGGCCGGTGGCCTGCTGCTGGCCGGGCAGGCCGCCGCGATGCAGCCCCTGGCCATCGGTGCCGTGGCCATGAGCACCGCGGCCGAAGGCAAATGCGGTGAAGGCAAGTGCGGCGCCAGCAAGGCCGCCACCGGCAAGCCTGCCGGCAAGGCCAAGGTGGCCGAAGGCCAGTGTGGCGAAGGCAAGTGCGGCGACGCTTCGTTTGCCCGCACCGACCGTGACCACGATGGCCGGGTCTCGCGTGCCGAGTTCAACGCCGTGGCGGCCAAGCGCGCCGCCGAATTCGACCGTATCGACACCGACCACGACGGCTACATCAGTGAACAGGAAGCGCACGACTACCTGCGCAGCGTCTATACCGCCCACGGCAAGCCGATGCCGAAGGGCCTGTTCTCCCGCGTCAACGACTGATCGCCCTTCAACGGCGCCGCCCTCGTGGCGGCGCCACTGCCCTGGAGTACCGCGCATGTCCCTGCCCCTGCCTTCCGCCAGCGCCGGTCTTGGCCTGCGCCGTGGCCTGATCGATGAACTGTTGGCGATGCCGTCCGATGCCATCGACTTCCTCGAAGTGTCGCCGGACAACTGGATCGGCGTAGGCGGTGCCCACGGCGCCGCGCTGCGCCAGCTGAGTGAGCGCCACCGCCTGACCTGCCACGGCCTGTCGCTGTCGCTGGGGGGGGCGGACCCGTTGGACCGCACGCTGCTGGAGCAGACCCGCGCGTTCCTCGACCTGCACCAGGTGCAGCTGTACAGCGAACACCTGAGCTACTGCACTGCCGGCGGCCATGTCTACGACCTGCTTCCGCTGCCGTTCACCGACGAAGCGGTGCACCACGTCGCGGGCCGCATCCGCCAGGTGCAGGACGCGCTGGGCAGGCGCGTCGCGGTGGAGAACATTTCCTACTACGCGGTGCCCGACGCGGAGATGAGCGAGATCGATTTCATCAACGCGGTGCTCACCGAAGCGGACTGCGACCTGCTGCTGGACATCAACAATGTCTTCGTCAACGCCTGCAACAACGGCTATGACGCCTTCGATTTCCTGTCCCGCGTGCCAGCCCATCGCGTTGCCTCGCTGCATGTGGCCGGACACTTCGACGAGGACGACGGTTTCAAGATCGACACCCATGGCGCACCGGTGAAGGGTGTGGTGTGGGGCCTGCTGCGCGAGGCGTATGCGCATGTCGGCGTGCGCCCCACCCTGCTGGAACGTGATTTCAACTTCCCTCCTCTGGCCGAGCTGCTGGCCGAGGTCGGGCAGATCCGCCAGGCGCAAGCCGATGTGCTGCTGCCCGAGGTGGCCCATGGCTGAGTCGCTGGCGACACTGCAGCAGCGTTGGGCCGACCATGTACGCGATCCCTCGATGCCCGCACCCGAGGGCATCGAAGCGCGGCGGATGGCGGTCTACCGCCGCCTCTGCATCGACAGCCTGGACAGCCTGCTGGCAGGCAGCCTGCCGCGCCTGCAGGCGCAGCTGGGCGATGCCTGCTGGCGCGATACCGTCGAGCACTACTACGCGCGGCATGCCTGTCACACGCCGTTGTTCCCGCAGATCGCCGGCGAGTTCGCCGCGTGGCTGGCGGTGCAGGCAGACCTCGCGCTGCCGGCCTGGGCTGCGGAACTGGCGCATTACGAAGGCACACAGCAGGCACTGCACGTTGAAGCGCGGGACGCCGGCCAGCGGCGATTGCATGCCGGACAGGCAGGCAGCGTGCTGGCACTGTCGCCACTGGTGCGGGTGCTCGGCTATCAGTGGCCTGTGCATGAGGATCCGATGCTGGGCAATGCACCGCCCACGATGCCCACCTTGCTGCTGCTGCGACGCCTGGACGATTTCAGCCTGCGGGTCGAGGAACTGGCGCCGCTGGCGTACGCACTGCTGTCGGCCTTCGGCGATGACGGCGCCCGTGTGGAGGACACGCTGCTGGAATTGGCCGATCTGCATGGCGTGGCCGCCGACGAACTGCGCACAGCCTGCATTCCGCTGCTGGGCGAGCTGTGCACGGCCGGCGTACTGGTTGTGACGAACGACTGCTGAGGATGCCGGCCAGCGGCCGGCACTACCCCTTCCTTGGCCGGCCAGTGGCCCGCACTACCCGTTTCTTGGCCGGCCAGAGGCCGGTGCCACCCATTTCCTGATTCGAGGATTGATCATGGCTGTTTCCAATACGTCCTTCCTGCACGGCTGGCGCCTGTTCGTGTCCATCGCCGTGGTCCTGATCGCCTTCGCACTGGCGGCGTTCACCCTGCAGCCCGACGTGGTCGAGGGCAGCCGCGCGGCGATCCGGGTCACGGCACGCACATCGTTCCTGCTGTTCCTGGCTGCGTTCACCGCATCTTCGTTCGCCAGCCTGCTGCCCGGCCCGTTCACCCGCTTCCTGTTGCGCGAGCGTCGCATCGTCGGCCTGTCGTTCGCGTTCTCACACCTGCTGCATGCAGTGGCGATCACCACCTTCGGCATCCTCAACCCTGCGTTCTGGCCAGCGCGCTCGGCTCTGACCAACCTGCCGGGCACAGTGGGCTACGTCGCCATCCTCGCCCTGGCCATCACTTCGCACCGCGGCATCGCCCGCCGCATGGGCCCCACCGCGTGGCGTCGCCTGCACGTGACCGGCATGTGGATCATCGCCGCAGTGTTCACCTATTCGTACTTCAAGCGCGTGCCCGGCAACTTCTGGTACGCGGTGCCCTCGGCGTTGCTGTTCACCTCTTTCGTGGTGCGCGCGATCGCCAAGCGGGCGCAGTCGCTGCGGCGGAACGCGAATACGAGGCAGGCGCTGCGGAGTTCCTAGGGATCGGCTCTACAGAGGGTTCCCAGCACGATAGGCAGCGTAGGCATCAAGGATCTTCTTCATCCTTGCGCGCTGCTTTACGCCCATCGGCACACGCTGCACGCGTTTGAGCAGCGTCCTCCACATGTATCCGGAACGGAAGAAGTACGGCCGCACCTCGAGGAAAGTCAGCACGACATCCACCGTATTCGGATCGTGCTCAGCCAGTTGCGTGAGTGCGTTGGCGTAGCCCCCCGGGAACGCAAGCTGTTCATAGCGTTGGTTGTACTCAGCGCAGGCTGCCGCATGTCGCTGCATTTCTTCCGGCCCACGCCAGCGCGCGCCAGCGGCTTCGCGGATGGCCTGGCGCAGCCGGTTGATCTCGTCCGCATTGGCGCGGATCAGGCGTTCCATCGGCATGCGGGTATGGGACATGGTTCCTTCCATGTGGCTTGTCAGGGGTCAGATCCCTTTMCCGCAGGGAAAGGGATCTGACCCCACTTCAGGTCACGGGGCGCGGCGCAGCGTGATCAGGGTGATTTCCGAAGGCACGCCGATGCGTGCTGGGAAACCGGCCCACAAGCCGGCCCCGTTGCTCACGTACAGGGTCATGCCCTCCACGTCGTAGCGGCCAGAGACATAACCGCCGTTGGCCCGCTTCACCAGCTGGTCCATGCCAATGATCTGTCCACCATGGGTATGCCCGGACAGCTGCAGCGCCACGCCACGCGCGGCGGCCTCGCGCGCATTGCGCGGACGGTGATCGAGCAGGATCACCGAAGCGGACGGATCGGCGCCGGCCAGCGCGGCTTCGAGGTCCGGCAACGGCAGGCCATAGCGGGCTGCCACAGGGTCGGTGACACCGGCGATGATCAGCGCCGCATCGCCGCGTCGTACCTTCAGATGACTGTTCTCCAGCACCTGCATGTGCAGCGCGCGGAACGCCTGCATCCAGTCCTGATACTGCGCGTAGTACTCGTGGTTGCCGGTGATGGCTATGACGCCGTCCGGCGCCTGCAGATCGGCCAACGGACGTGCGTCGTCGCGACGGGCCTCGACGCTGCCGTCGATCAGATCACCGGTGATCACGATCAGGTCCGGCTTCAGCGCGTTGCTCTGGTCCACCACCCTGCGCACCCACTTGCCGGTCAGCAGGCGGCTGGCGTGGATGTCGGTCAGTTGCAGCACGCGATAACCGTCGAACGCGGGCGACAGGTTCTTGATGGCGACTTCGATCTGCCGAGGCTGCGGAACGGCCATGCCCTGGCTGACGCCATAGCCGCTGACCAGCAGGGCCAGCATGCCGGCCACGGGGCGCAGCCTGGTGCCATGCAGGGCCGATGCAGCGCGCGGCCAGCGCAGCAGACGCGAAAGCAGCAGGCCGGCGTCCAGCACCAGCATCATCAATGCCAGCAGCAGCACCGCGGTGGAGCCGGTGGCCAGAGTGGCGATGGCCAGCTTTGGAATCTCCGGCGACGCCATCGTGCCCCAGAACATGGCCACGATGCGCAACTGCACGGCAACGCCCACCAGCAGCAGCGACAGGACGGCCTTCAGCCAGGTGGGCATGCGCAGCGGCCAGAACAGGCGCCAGGCCACATACAGGCCCATCAACAAACCGATCGTACTCAGCACTGCAACCATCCGGTGAAGAAAGCGGGCCCGCCATGGTGACGGCTGCGGGCCATGTTGTGTAGAGCCGAGCCATGCTCGGCTGCATCCGCGAAGCCGAGCATGGGCTCGGCTCTACAACGGCTGGTCGAGGCGCTCCACCCGCAGGCGGGCGATGCGGCGCTTCTCCATCGCCAGTACGGTGATGCGTACATCCGCAATCTCCACTGCGTCACCGATGTCCGGCAGGCGTCCCAGTTGCTCCAGCACCAGTCCGGAGATGGTCATGTAGTCGGCACTGCGCGGCAGCGATACGCCGGTCAGGCGCTGCAGGTCATCCAGGGTCAACGCGCCATCGGCCTCCCACTGGTCTTCGCCCTGCGCGATCGCACCATAGCGCTCGTCCTGGGTGTCGACCAGGTCACCGGCAATGGCCGCCAACAGGTCGTTGGCGGTCACCAGGCCTTCCACGCTGCCGTACTCATCCACGGCCACCGCCAGCGGCACCGGGTGCTGGCGGATCAGTTCCAGCGCCTGCAGTGCACTGGCGCTGGACAGCACGTACTGCGGCTCGCGCAGGTTGCCTTCCAGCTGCAGCGGCCTGCCCTGCAGCAGGTCCGCCAGCAGGTCGCGGCTCTGCACCACGCCGCGCAGACTGTCCAGGTCACCGTCACCCACCAGCAGGCGCGTATGCGGCGATGCCACCAGGCGCGCCACCACATCGTCCTGCCCACGTGCCAGGTCGATCCACTGTACGTCGGCGCGCACGGTCATCACACTCGACACCGGCCGGTCAGCCAGCCCGAGCACGCTGCGGATCATCTCGTGCTCGGCCGGCTGCAGGCGTTCCTCGGCATCCACAGGTTCGTCCGCGCCTTCGTCATCGTGGCCATTGGCCGGACGCGCGCCGAGCATGCGCAGCACCGCATCCGCCGTGCGCTGGCGGAACGGCTGGCGGCGCTCGTTGCGCTCGCGGTTGAAGCGTACCCACTGGTTGAACGCTTCAACCAGGATCGAGAAGGCGATGGCCGCGTACAGGTAGCCCTTCGGAATCTTGTAGCCCAGGCCCTCGGCCACCAGGCTGAAACCGATCATCAGCAGGAAGCCCAGGCACAGCACCACAACCGTGGGATGCTTGTTGACGAAGCGGGTCAGCGGCTTGCTGGCCACCAGCATCAGCGCCATGGCGATGGTCACCGCGGCATACATCACGCCCAGGTTGTCGACCATGCCGACCGCGGTGATCACCGAGTCCAGCGAGAACACCGCGTCGAGGACCACGATCTGTGCCACGACCATCGCGAAACTGGCGTAGACCTTCTTGCCATTGTCCTCGTGCTGGCGGCCTTCCAGCCGCTCATGCAGCTCCATGGTGCCCTTGAACAGCAGGAACAGGCCGCCACCCAGCAGGATCAGGTCACGCCCGGAGAAACTATGGTCGAACAGCGTCAGCAGCGGCTCGGTCAGTTTCATGATCCACGCCAGCGCCGCCAGCAGCACCAGCCGCATCAGCAGGGCCAGCGCCAGGCCGATCACGCGCGCGCGGTCGCGCTGATGCGGCGGAAGCTTGTCGGCAAGGATCGCGATGAACACCAGGTTGTCGATGCCGAGCACGATCTCCAGCACGACCAGGGTTGCAAGGCCCATCCATATCGAGGGGTCAGCCAACCATTCCATTTCAGGTCCGTTTCGTCAGTTGGTAAGGGAAAAAAGCGGTCACTCAGTCAGCATCCTGCGGCTGCGCCGGGTCATGCCCGAGCAGGTCGCCGGGCGTGCACTGCAGCTCACGGCAGATCGCATCGAGGGTGGAAAAGCGGATGGCGCGCGCCTTGCCGGTCTTCAGGATCGACAGGTTGGCCAGGGTGATGTCGATGCGCCCGGCCAGCTCGGACAGGGTCATGCCGCGCTCGTGCAGCATGCGGTCGAGGGTGATGATGATCGCCATCAGCGCATGCCCATCAGATCACACCGTCCAGGTCGTCGCGCATCGCCGCGCCGGCCGCGAACACACGGGCCAGCACGAACAGCATCAGCACCGCGATCAACCCGGTGATCGACATGCCACCGCCGACCTCCATCCAGGTGAAATCCGGGCCCATCCAGGCCGCATAGGCACCGATCAGGATCGACAGCAGCTCCATCGCCAGCATCAACCACGCCATGCGTTGCAGGCGCTGTGCGTTGGCGTGGGTGAACGGCCGCTCGCGCGCCGCCGATTGCAGCAGCCGCAGCAGGTGGCGCAGGAACAGCAGGCACAACACCAGCAGCGCGACGATCACGCCCAGGCCCAGGCAGAAATGCAGGAACAGGTCGTTGCCATGCGCGGCGGCCGCGGCGGTGTCATGCACGCTGTCGAGCAGCCAGCGGCGGTCGTGGGCGACCAGCGGCACCGCCAGCAGTGCGGCCAGGATGCCCAGCCAGCACATCGCCCGGACGGCCTTTACAGCAGCCTGGGCCAGGGTGAACAAGCCTCGCGCGGGTCTGGCGCGGGCGGGACGAGCGGTCAAGCGGCCTCCGGTGTTGGGGTGGCCTCGCCGCCCCGGGGTGGATTTATCGATAAACGATATATCACATCTGACGTGAAAGGATGAATCGCGAGCGGGATCGATGCGGCGTCCGCAGGGCACGCCTTGCCATCAAGGATCAGAAGCAGGGATCGGAAGCATCGCGGTGAGTAGCAGAAGCGCCACCGCGGACACGACAAGCGCGATGGTCAGCGCGCGTAGCGGTACACCAGATCTTCCGCATCGCTGCGCGCGGCCTTTTCATCCAGCACGCCGCCCAGGCGCTGCGCTACGGCCTGTGAGGCCAGATTGTCCGGGGCCATGTAGCTGACCAGGGTCGGCAGCTGCGGCACCACGAAGGCCCAGTCGCGCAGCGCGCCGGCTGCTTCCGTTGCGAAACCCTGCCCTTCGTGGCCCTCGTACAGCAACCAGCCCAGTTCCTTTTCCGGGAACAGCGGGCCGTGGTTGATCCCGACCTGGCCGATGCAGGCACCGGTATCGATGCGATCGATCATCAGCGCGCCGTGGCCGAAGAGGTGCCAGCTGGCCAGGTCGTGGCAGAACTGGCCCCACGCCGCAACTTCACCGAACGGGCCGCCCATGCCCTGCGCACGCGGCGAAGCAAGGAACGCGGCGTAGACGTTGAAGTCATCCAACCGCTGCGGCCGCAGCCGCAAGCGTTCCGTGTGCAGGGTCGGGATCTCGAGCATGGCGACGCGCGGGCTCAATACACGGCCAGATGACCGCAACCACGGCGCTGCGGCTGTCCTTCCATCGTGACCTGCACGCTGGCCGGGGTATCCATGCCTTCGTCGCTACGGCACGACTCGCGCTTGATCTCGACGATCGCCGGCTGCTTGCCCAGCTCGCCATTGAGCACGATCAGCGAGCTGGGCGCATCGGCTGGCTGGCCGCGATAGCGCAGCGCGCCCTTCCAGGTACGGCCATCGGCATTGAGGCTGGCATCGTGGTTGCCCTTGCCCGTCGAGGTGATCTCGATGCTCCAGCCTGCACCACCCCCAGTGAAGGCCGGCACCGGGCTCAGGTCGGCGGGGATGGAGGGATGGCGTGGCTCGTCGGGCATGGGCCGCGCGGGCGTGGTGCATCCCGCAAGCAGGCTGGCCAGCACGCCGGCCGCAGCAATGGCGATGGGACGCATGATCATGTCGGGCTCCTGCGCGATCGGGATCACAGTCTAGGCAGCGCAACGTGCGCCGGCGATGAATGCCGCCGGTCAGCGTGCAGTGCGCCCGCCGCCTGCCACCCGTACCCGGTCGCGTCCCTGGGCCTTGGCCTGGTACATCGCCGCGTCGGCCGCACGCAGCAGAGTGCGCCAGCCCAGCGCATCGGTGGCGCCCTGGGCCACGCCAAAGCTGGCGGTGACCCGCAGTACATCGCCGCCAGCCAATACGATGTCCATCTGCTGCAGGGCCAGGCGCAGGGACTCGGCCAACTGGCGGCCAGTGGCCAGATCGCCGTCGGCCAGCAGCACCAGGAACTCCTCGCCGCCGTAGCGGGCGATGCTGTCGCTGCGACGCAGGTGCCGCTGCAGCAGCTGCGCCACCTGCACCAGCACTTCGTCGCCCGCATCGTGGCCGTGGCCATCGTTGATCGACTTGAAGCGATCAACGTCCAGCAGGATCACCACCGCTCGGTTGCTTCCATCGGCATGGCGCTGCTGCACCTGTTCCTCCAGCGCGCGGCGATTCAGCAGTCCGGTCAATTCATCCGTGCCCGCCAACTGGCGCAGTTCGCTGGTCAACGCCGAGCGCTCGCGCGACGTTTCGCGCAGCACCTCGATGGCATCGAACAGGCGCTGCATTTCCGCCAGCGGATGGGTGACGTGCTGCTCCGGCCCCGGCGCGTCGGAGGCGATCTGGATCACCTGGCGCTGTGCCTGCAACAGAGGGCGCAGAATCTGCAGATGTGCGATGCGCAGCGCTACGCCCAGCACTACCAGTGTCCCCAGCACGGTCGCTACCAGCACTGCCAGGCGCGTCGCTTCGCGGTTGCGGGTGCGTTCGAACCTGGCAATGGACACACTCAGATAGCCATCGCGCAGCGCCTCCAGAGACTGCAGCGTCGGTACATAGCGCGCGGTGAACTCGGCGGCGGTCCACGGCGGCGGCACGCCACGACGACCATCCTCGATCAGCTGTTCGATCATCGGCAGTGACTGGCCGAAGAACTGCCTGCGGGCCATGTCCCAATGCCATGACAACGCAGGGTCACTGCGGAATACCGATTCATGGCTGCCGGCCAAGCGCCACAGTTCCAACAGGCGGCCCTCGGTCTGCAGCGCGGCGCGAACCTGTTCTTCCCGCCACGCTCCAGGCACCGCCACCGGCGCCATCACGTTGGAGGCCAGGCGGCCACCGTACTCGCGCAGGTCGATCAGCACCTGGCCCTGCATCGCGGGTATGGCCGCTTCACGGTCGGCACTGACCAGCACATTGATCTGCGCGGAAGTCAGCAGGTGCAGGCGGTCAACGGCAGCGAACATGCTGCTGATCGCCCTCTCGACGTCTTCAACCCTGCGTACGTCGTGCGGCTGCGCTGCCACCCGGTCCACCCGGGCTCTTGCCGAATGCAGCCGGCGTCGCGCGTCGGCCAGCAGACCGTGCTCGTCGACCACGCCCGGGTTGGCCGTGAACACGGCATCCAGCTGCAGCATCGCGCTGTCGACCCGCCTGCGCGCCAGCGCCAGTTGCGCGACCCGTCGCGCCTGCTCGGTGGCATCGGCTGGATCCGCGCCAAGCAGGCTGTTGGCTGGACCGCGCTCGGCCGAGACCTGATTGGCAAGGTCGAACGTCTGCCGCAGCTGGCGCAGACTGATCAGGTTTTCCTCCGCGCCGGCATAACGCAGCGCCCCCTGGACCAGGGCAATGGCCATCAACGGCAGCGTGCAGACCACGAACAATCCCGCCAGGATCCAGACCCAGGTCCGCAACCCGATGGGCGATGGCTTGCCGGTCATGCAAAATTCCCCTGAAGTGCGGATCACTGTACCGGCCGGTTCCGGCAGCGCCAAGCCAGCGCTGTGCGAGCCCCGCGCGCAGGTATACCGCAACCGGTGCGAACGCGCCGGCAGGGTGGCCTTCCAGCCACGATCCAACCTGATGTGCCCCTGCCGACGGTGCTAGATCCAGCGCTGATCGACCAGTTCGCGTTTTACATAGGCGTAGAACACCGGCGCCGCCACCAGGCCCGGCAGTCCGAACGCCGCCTCCATCACCAGCATCGCCAGCAGCAGTTCCCAGGCGCGCGCCTGGATCTCACCACCGACGATGCGCGCGTTGAGGAAGTACTCCAGCTTGTGGATC
This sequence comes from Stenotrophomonas maltophilia, assembly GCF_013464485.1. Lineage (GTDB taxonomy): Bacteria > Pseudomonadota > Gammaproteobacteria > Xanthomonadales > Xanthomonadaceae > Stenotrophomonas > Stenotrophomonas maltophilia_AW. Next base: position 15,490 of record NZ_RAUX01000003.1, on the reverse strand, counting down.
ACGATCAGGTACAGCAGTGCCGCCACCGCCACGTAGAACGAGACCGACAGCGCAACGATGGTGATGATGGTGTTGGAGATGATGTTTCCCACCACCGGCAGCAGGCCGGCGATGAAGGTGATCAGTACCAGGGTCTTGGACAGTGGCAGATGCACGCCGAACAACGGCAGCACACCCAGCAGGAAAATGGCGGTGAACACGGTGTTGAGCAGCGAGATCTTCACCTGGGCGAACACGACCTGGCGGAACGCAGTCGCCAGGCGGCTGGTACGGCCGATCAGCTCCTGCGCCAGCGGCCCCATCTTCGGCAGCGGCAGCTCGTCGTACAACGCGATCATCGCGCCCAGCACCATGCCGATCAGCACACGCACGCCCACCTGCACCACCGAAGTGCCGGCCACGCCCAGCTGGCGCTGATGCTCGGCGGCCCAGTCGTTCAGGGCCGCGCGCAGCGCTGGCATGTCTTCGGGAATGTAGGGCTGCAGCAGCGCCGGCACCTGGTGCCGCGACGAATTGAGGATGTCCATCAGCCGTGCCAGCAGCGCGTCCGGCCCGCCGGTCTCGTTGCGGAAGAACGACGCCACGCCGATCCCGGCCAGCACCAGTGCACTGATGATGACGGCCGACAGCACGATCACCGCGATCGCCCTCGCCCGTCCCGGCGGCAGCCGGCCTTCCACGGTGGAGGCCAGCAGGTGGGTCAGCTGGAACACCAGCAGGCCTGACAACAGCGTCACCACCAGTCCGAGCTTCAACGCCAGCCACATGCCCAGCAGCATCATCAGCCAGGCCGCGATCCTCGGAACGGGGGGCTTGGGCAGGGCAACGAGGGCGTCTTGCATGGGAGCGCGTCCGGGCGGGGTGGCCCATGGTAGAGGAATGATGGCGACGATTCCGGGCGCAGGATGAACAGGCCGTGCGCGGTGATTCCGGCGGCGGGAAACGCCCTGCAGCGGGCCACCGCCCGGCTACGCCCGGTCCAGCGCCAGATAGCGTGCCGTGCGCACGATCTCCTCGCGCTCGCTGAAGCTGGCCAGCTCGCCCGCCATGCGCCCACTGTCCCCGGTCACAGCGATCTCCTGGAGCGTGCGCTGCATGGACCGGATCGCGGCACGCTGCAGGTCCGAGGGAATGATCACCAACCGGTAATCGAGCTCGGCCAGCCGTTGGACCGGCACCGGCGGCGTCCTGCCACCATGGAACATGTTGATCAGCTTCGGCCCCGGCACCCGCCGCGAGATCGCCTCGATCTGTTCCAGGGTCTCCGGCGCCTCGACGAAGATCATGTCGGCGCCCGCGTCCACATAGGACTGCGCGCGTTCGATGGCCGCGTCCAGGCCCTCGCAGGCGATGGCGTCGGTTCGCGCAATGATCATCAGTTCCGGATCGAGCCGCGACTGGCAGGCGACCCGGATCTTCGAGCACATCTCGCCTGCATCGGCCAGCGTCTTGTCATCCAGGTGCCCGCAGCGCTTGGGAAATGTCTGGTCCTCGATATGCAGCGCGGCAACGCCCGCCCGTTCGAATGCGCGCACCGTGCGCTCTACATTGGCGGTGCCGCCGAATCCGGTGTCGGCGTCGGCGATGACCGGCAGGCTGCAGGCATCGACGATGCGTTCGACCTGTGCCAGTACTTCGGTGGCACCAAGCAGACCGATGTCAGGCACGCCGGCCGAACGTGCGATGGCGCCGCCACTGGCATACACCGCCTCGAACCCGGCCTGTTCCACCAGGCGGGCCGACAGGCCATCGAACACCCCCGGTGCAATCAGGCTGCGGCCGTGCCCAAGCAGTTCGCGCAACTGGCGTGTTTTTTTCATGGGGTCTCCCTTGCAGATGGACATTTACCGTGGGATACCGATGATGTTGCCGCCACCGGCGACCGTCCAATACCGTGTTCGTACAGCATCAGAACGCCTGAGGTTCCAATGGAACTGCGCCACCTGCGCTACTTCGTCATGACCGCCCAGCTGCAGAGCTTCACCCGCGCTGCCGAGGCCCTGCACATCGCCCAGCCACCGCTGGGGCAGCAGATCCGGGCGCTGGAGGACGAGATCGGCACACCGCTGTTCCATCGCCAGGGACGCGGCGTCGTGCTCAGTGATGCCGGGCGGGTGTTCTGGGCGGCGGCAGTCGACATCCTCGCACGCGTTGACCAGGCCAAGGAGGAAGCGTTGCGCGCCGCGCACGGAGAGGCCGGCGTTCTGACCCTGGGCTTGACCGAGTCGGCCTCGTTCAATGAAGCCGTGACCGCACTGCTGCGCAGGTTCAAGCAGGCACATCCAACCGTGTTGCTGCAGCTGGTCGAAGACGGCAGTGAATCGCTGGTCCGTCGCCTGGATGACGGCGAACTGGACGCGGCGATCGTGCGTCCACCGTATTCGCATGCTGGCGGACTGGCGATCCAGCAGCTCAGCGCCGAACCACTGGTGGTGGTCCTGCCGGCCGACCACCCGCTGGCCTGCCGGGAGAGCATCGCGTTGACCGAGCTGCGCGAGGAGCGCTTCATTCTGTTCTCCCGCAAATCAGGCTATGGCCTGAGTGCGGACGTAGTCGCCGCCTGCCGCAGCAATGGCTTCATGCCCACCATCCAGCAGGAAGCGCCGCAGGTGGCCTCGGCCATCAACCTTGCCGCTGCCGGACTGGGCATCGCCATCGTGCCGGCCTCGATGCAGAACCTGCACCGGCCCGGACTGGCCTTCGTGCCGCTGCAGCTGGGCATGCCGACCACGACGCTGCAGCTGGCCATGCGCCACCAGCACCCCGCGTTGGCGGCTGCTCTGCTCCGCTGTGCATGCGGCATCGCGCAACAGCAGGTCCCGCCGGGCGACCTCTCCGGCAAAGATCCGCCCAGCGCTTGATTATTTGACTTAGGCAAGCAATTATTTGCTCAAGTCAAATATATGGATCAGCCATGACGGTGGGCACGCTTTCCGAACGCGCCGATGCGGTGCGGCGCTTCAACCGCTTCTACACGCGGCAGATCGGCGTACTGCAGGAATCGCTGCTGCGCAGTGGCCTGTCCCTGACCGAAGTCCGCATCCTGTACGAACTGGCTCACCATGCGCCGCTGTCCCCCTCGGACCTGTGCCGCGAGTTGGGCCTGGACGCCGGTTACGTGAGCCGGGTAACCGCCAGGTTCGAGCGGCAGGGCTATCTCCGCAAAGCGCGCTCGCGCGGGGATGCACGCGTGGTCGTGCTGACCCTGACGCCGCTCGGGCAGAGCGTGTTCGCACCGCTGGAAGAGACCTCGCGCCGGGAAATGATCGATCTGCTGGCGGCGCTGCCCGACGGGGCGCAGGTGAAGCTGCTTGCAGCCATGGGCCAGATCGAAAGCGTGCTGGGTGACAGGTCGCCCGCGTACCTGCTGCGCGACCCGAGGCCAGGCGACATGGGCCTGGTGGTTTCGCGGCAGGCCGCGCTCTACGCCCGCGAATTCGGTTGGAACTCGGAGTACGAAGCGCTGGTGTCGGAAATCGTTGCCAGGTACCTGCGTGAACTGGATCCGGCACGCGAGCGCTGCTGGATCGCCGAGAAGGACGGTGACATGGTGGGTTCCGTGTTTGTGGTCCAGCAGGACAACACCACCGCCAAGCTGCGCCTGCTCTATGTGGATGCCAGCGCGCGCGGCATGGGCATCGGCACCCGGCTGGTCGAGGAGTGCATCGCATTTGCGGCATCCGCGGGCTACACGCGGATGACGCTCTGGACCAACAGCGTGCTGGCCGATGCCAGGCGCCTGTACGAGCGCGCCGGTTTCCAGCAGGTGCAGGAAGAACCCCACCACAGCTTTGGCCACGACCTGCTCGGCCAGGTCTGGGAACGGGCACTCTGATAGCTGCCACAAGCGCACGGCACGTGAAGCCGTGCGTCAATCCGCCCAGCTCGCCGTGTTCTTGCCCTGGCGCTTGGCGTGATAAAGGGCCTTGTCCGCGGTGGCCAGCCAGTCCTCCACGGTTCCCTGACCCGGCGTTGCCGCGATACCCATGCTGACGCTGAACTCGATACCCGGCGTCGCGTTTCGTGCCGCTTCCAGCAGGTGCAGGCGAACCCGCTCGGCCACGTGCATCGCGTCCACGGGCGCACAGTCGTGCAGCAGGACGACGAATTCATCGCCGCCCAGCCGTGCCGGTGTATCACCCGGCCGGGCGAACGCACGCAGGGTCGAGGCGATGTGCCGCAGCACTTCGTCACCCGCTCGATGCCCATGCGAATCGTTGATGCGTTTGAAATCATCCACGTCCAGCATCAGCAGGCAGGCAAAACCGCCCTGCCCCTGCGCCTTGTCCAGTGCCTGCTGCGCGCGGACGATCAGGAAGCCACGGTTTGCCAGCTCAACCAGCGGGTCCATGCGGCTCAGCCGCTGCAGCTGGCGGTTCTGCGACTTCACCCGACGCGCCAACTGCCAGCTGAGGATGCTGAGCCCGATGCCGTAGACGAACAGGAACGGCACGCTGAGCACGATCGTGCGTTGCGACGACACGGGTTGGTAAGGGAACCCGAGCGCCCACCAGGTGAGCGCGAAGCCCACCACCAGCGCCAGCGTGGCCCGTATCGCCAAGCGCACGCCGCCGGCCGCGATCTTGTCGGCCACCAGCAGCGCGGCGAACAACGCGCTGGGTACGGCGCTCAGGGCCATGAACGCGATCCAGCCGCCGCCGAACAAGGAATCGGCCACCATGCAACGGAACTGGACCGCAGCCGGCTTGCGCGAGCGTTGGGTCAGCGGCAGCGCCAGCGCCGGCCATGCCAGCGCATTGAGCAGCAACAGGACCCAAGGCAGCGCCCCATCCTGGCGCTCCAGCATGATCGAGGCGATCGGGATCGCGCCCAGACCATTGCCCACGAAGCGCATCCAGCCGATGCGCCGTGCCGCGCCGACGCCTTCGACCGCGACCTCCGTCGAGTCAGTCAAGAACGGCATTGCCGACCCCCCTGCGCGATCGCACGTTCCACCCCGGCCCTTGCCGGGCTGCCTGTCGTGAGTCTGACAGCTTTACGTCAATTCGGGATCAAGGACTCGAACCTGCAGCGTCCCGGGCCTCACCTGGGCCCAGGCGCAGCCGTCGACCCGCGCACCATCAGGCTGAAATCCAGCGTCTGCTGAAGCGGAACGTCCACCTGCTCGATGATGGCGAGCAGCAGGTTGACCGCGCGCGCGCCGATTTCCCGCATCGGCTGCCGGATGGTCGTCAGCGGCGGCGTGAGGTAACGCGAAGACGCCAGGTCATCGAAACCGACGACGGACAGCTCGTCCGGCACGCGGATGCCCAGATCGCGGCAGGCCGCCAGCGCACCCAGCGCCATCTGGTCGCTGAAGCAGAAGACCGCGGTCGGTGCCGACGCATCGGCCAGCAGCGCCACGGCCGCGGCATGCCCGGATTCCACTGAGAAATCGCCCGGCACCACGCTCAGCTGGCGCAGGCGGCCGCGCGCCTTGCCGGCCGCCCGCACCCCTTCCAGGCGTTGCTGGTGCAGGGGATTGTCCGGCGGCCCGCCGACCACGGCGATCCGTTCATGGCCCAGTGCGTACAAGTGCTCCATGACGGCGCGCGCAGCGGCGGCATTGTCGATGTGCACACTGGGCAGACCCAGCGCGGGATCGAACTCGCATCCGTTGACCACCGGCGCGGCAGCCCCCCTCTGCTGGACAATCTCGCGCGCCGTCGGTGGCAGGCGATGGCCGAGCACGATCATGCCGTCGGCCTCGTTGCGCCGGAGCATCTGCGCATAGCGCTCCTCGCGGTCGGGCTGGTCCTGGGTATCGCCCAGCAGCACCGCATAGCCGACGGCCTGCGCGGCGTCTTCCGCACCCTGCAGGATCTGGGCGAAGAATGGATTGGCGATATCCGGCACCGTAACCAGGATCTTGCCGCTGCGCTGGGTCTTGAGCGTGCGGGCGACCGTATTGGGCACGTAGCCCAACGCGGCAGCGGCCTGCTCGATGCGCGCGCGCGTGGCCGGCAGCACCTTGTCCGGCCGCGAAAGTGCACGTGACACGGTGCCGGCAGAGACGCCGACGTGCTTTGCAATGTCGTAGATGGTGGCCATGGCGTTAGTTCTCCTGCCCGCTGTGCACTGCACAACAGGTCCTGCGTGAGCCCCTGCTAGGATAATGCAATCGATTGCATCTAGGGCGAATCACGTTGAAGACGCTCAAGGGTCCAGCGCTGTTCCTGGCGCAGTTCATCGGCGACACAGCTCCTTTTGATCGGCTGGACACGCTGGCCGGCTGGGCCGCGGGCCTGGGCTATTCTGGGGTACAAGTACCGACCAGCGCGCCCCACCTGTTCGACCTGGCCGAGGCCGCGAACAGCCAGGCGTACTGCGACGACCTTGCCGGCATGCTGGCCGGGCACGGCGTGCAGATCACCGAGCTGTCCACCCATCTTCAGGGGCAGCTGGTCGCGGTCCATCCGGCCTACGACAGTCTGTTCGACGGATTCGCACCCGCGGACAAACGCGGCGATCCCGCCGCCCGCCAGGCCTGGGCAGTGGAGCAGCTAGTGTTGGCTGCCAAAGCCAGCCAGCGACTGGGACTGACCGCGCATGCCACGTTCTCCGGCGCATTGGCCTGGCCCTATTTCTATCCCTGGCCGCAGCGCCCACCGGGACTGGTGGAGGAAGCCTTCGCCGAACTCGGCCGCCGCTGGCGCCCGATCCTCGATGCGTTCGACGCCTGCGGCGTGGACCTGTGCTTCGAGATCCACCCCGGCGAGGACCTGCACGATGGCGCGACCTTCGAGCGCTTCCTCGATGTGGTGGACCATCACCCGCGCGCGAAGATCCTGTACGACCCCAGCCATCTGCTGCTGCAGCAGATGGACTACCTGGGTTTCATCGACCGCTACCACGCGCGCATCGGCGCCTTCCACGTGAAGGATGCGGAGTACCACGCCAGTGCCAGCAGCGGCGTTTACGGCGGCTACCAGGACTGGATCGATCGCCCGGGCCGGTTCCGTTCGCTCGGTGATGGCCAGATCGACTTCAAGGCGATCTTCTCGAAGTTCGCACAGTACGACTTCCCCGGATGGACGGTACTGGAATGGGAGTGCTGCCTGAAGCACCCGGAAGACGGCGCACGCGAGGGTGCCGCCTTCATCCGCGACCACATCATCCGCGTGACCGAGCGCGCCTTCGACGACTTCGCCGACAGCGGCACCGACGCTGCATCACTGCACCGCATGCTGGGAATCTGAGCCGATACCGCCCCGGGAGGGCAAGCCATGACGCACGCCATGTCGCGCTTGGGCGCGATGATGTTTCTGCAGTTCTTCATCTGGGGAGCGTGGTTCGTGACCCTGGGCACCTACCTGGTGCAGGGCCCGCTGCAGGCCAGCGCCAGCCAGGTGGCGACGGCCTTCCTCAGCCAGTCCATCGGCGCCATCGTGGCGCCCTTCCTGGTTGGCCTGATCGCCGATCGCTACTTCGCCGCGCAGCGCATCCTGGCGGTCCTGCACCTGGCCGGCGCAGTACTGCTTTGGATGGCCTCCACAGCGGACAGCTTCAGCACGTTCTCTGCCTGCGTGATGGGCTACATGCTGCTGTTCATGCCGACGCTGGCGCTGGCCAACAGCGTGGCGATGCGGCACATGCAGTCGCCTGAGAGGCAGTTCCCGCTGGTGCGCGTGGCCGGCAGCGTCGGCTGGATTGTGGCCGGTGTGCTGATCGGCTGGCTGGGCTGGGAGCAGGCGCATCGGCTCGAACTCACCTTCCAGATGGCAGCGGTGGCGTCGCTGGCGCTGGGGCTGTACGCGTTCACCCTGCCGCACACGCCGCCGCTGGCACAGCAGCGCGACGCCGGGCTTGGGCAGATCCTGGGGCTGGATTCGCTGCGGCTGCTGAGGTCGCGCGCCTATCTGGTGTTCTTCCTGGCGTCCATCGCCATCTGCATCCCGCTGTCGTTCTACTACAACTTCACCAATCCGTATCTCAACGACCTGGGCGTGCGCGGCGCAGCGGGCCTGCAGTCGCTGGGCCAGGTCTCCGAAGTGCTGCTGATGCTGGCCATGCCATTCCTGTTCGTGCGGCTGGGGGTGAAGACCATGCTGGCGGTCGGCATGGCGGCCTGGGTGGTGCGCTACGTCCTGTTCGCCTTCGGCGATGCGGGCAGCGGCTTCTCGCTGCTGGTGATCGGCATCGTGCTGCACGGCATCTGCTACGACTTCTTCTTCGTCACCGGCCAGATCTACACCGATGCCCATGCCGGCCCCGCCGTGCGCAGCAGCGCGCAGGGCTTCATCACCCTGGCCACGTACGGCGTGGGCATGCTGATCGGCACCTTCCTGTCCGGCGCGGTGGTGGAGCACTTCACCACGGCCGCCGGACGCGACTGGCAGCAGATCTGGCTGTTCCCGGCCGCTGTCGCGCTGGTCGTGCTGATCGCCTTCCTGCTGCTGTTCCGCGACCGGCCCGCCGTGGCCGCCGCATCTTCCACACCCTGAGGATTCGAGTCGATGCCAACGCTTGGAATCGCCATCGTGGGCACCGGCATGATCGGTGCCGTGCACCGCCGCTCGGCCTTGCTCGCCGGTGCCGAGGTACGCGGCGTCGCCGCCTCGTCACCGCAGCGCGCGCTTGAGTCAGCGCAGTCCTGGAATGTCCCACGCGCCTATCGGGATTTCGAGGAGGTGATCGCCGATCCGCAGGTCCAGGTGGTGCACGTGTGCACGCCCAACCATCTGCACCGCGCGATGGCGCAGGCCGCGCTGGAGGCCGGCAAGCACGTGATCTGCGAGAAGCCGCTGGCAACCACGCTGGACGATGCACAGGCGCTGGCCGCCTTGGCCACGTCGAGCGGGCTCGTTGCCACGGTACCCTTCGTCTACCGCTACCACCCGGTGGTGCGCGAGGCGCGCGCACGCATCGCCCAAGGCGATCTCGGGCCGCTGCACCTGATTCACGGCAGCTACCTGCAGGACTGGCTGCTGGACCCGGCCAGCAACAACTGGCGTGTTGACCCGGCGCTGGGCGGCGCATCGCGCGTGTTCGCCGACATCGGCTCGCACTGGTGCGACCTGGTGGAGTGGATCAGCGGCGAACGCTTCGTCGAGGTCAGCGCGGCGTTCTCTACCGTCATCGCCGAGCGCGGCGCCGTCAGCGGGCAGAGCTTCAGCACGCCGGCGGCAGGCGGCGCAACGCAGGCGGTCACGAGCGAGGACGTGGCTGCGGCGATGTTCAGGACCGGTGCCGGCACGCTGGCATCTCTGACGGTCAGCCAAGTCTCGGCCGGACGCCACAATCGTCTCTGGTTCGAGATCGATGGCGCCAGGGCCAGTGTGGCCTTCAACCAGGAGGACGCCGAGCGGCTGTGGATCGGAAGACCCGACCAGCACGAGGAGATCTTCGTGCGCGGGCCTGGCGCAGGCAGTGCCGAGCAACAGCGGCTGTCGGTGCTGCCGGCCGGGCACGCGCAGGGCTACGGCCAGTGCTTCGAGGCGTTCATCGCCGACAGCTATCGCGCCATCGAAGGAGAACGCCCCGAGGGCCTGCCGACCTTCGACGACGGCGTGCGCTCAGCGGGGATCGTTGACCGCGTCATCGCATCGGCCAGGACCCGCGCCTGGACCACCATCGACTGAACCCCGGGAGGAACGCCTGATGAAAGCCCCTGTCCGCCGAACCGCAGCGCTCGCACTCCTGTTGCTCGCTGCCCTGCCCGCCTTTGCAGGCCAAGCCGTGGCTGGGCAGAAGCCCATCGCGGTGCAGATGTACTCGCTGCGCAACGCCGGGTCAATCGACCAGCAGTTGAAGATCGTCCACGACGCCGGCGTGCATGCGGTGGAAACGGTCGGCACGCAGGGTGTCAGCGCCAGCGAGCTCAAGCAGCTGCTGGATCGTTACTCGATCAAGGCGATCTCGTCGCACGTGGCGCTGGCCGAGCTGCGCCGGGACCTGGACGGCGTGGTGGCGTTCAACCGCTCGATCGGCAACACCACGCTGGTGGTGCCTTATCTGGACGCGAAGGACCGGCCCAGCGATGCGGCGGGCTGGACCGCACTGGGCCAGGAGCTGGGCCGGCTCGCAAAACAGGTGCGCGCCAAGGGCATGCGCCTGGCCTATCACAACCACGATTTCGAGCTGGTCGACTTCGATGGCAGGACCGGACTGGAGCTGCTGTTCGCCGCCGCCGGTCCAGACCTGCAGACCGAGCTGGACCTGGCCTGGGTCGCGCGTGCGGGCCTGGATCCGGTGGTAATGCTGGCAAAGTTCCGCGGCCACGTATTCGCGGTGCACGCCAAGGACAATGCGCCCAAGGGACAGGCCGAAGACGAAGGCGGTTTCGCTGCGGTGGGCCAGGGCGTGCTGGACTGGAACGCAATCCTGCCTGCTGCCGCAGCCGCCGGCGTGCACTGGTACATCATCGAGCACGACCAGCCACGCGATCCGGCCAAAGTCATCCAGACCGGCGCGGACTATCTGCGTGAACACCTGACAACCAACCCGCCCACCCGTGCCCACCGCTGACGCATCAAGGAGCCCCACATGAAAATGATCCTGGCAATGGCGATGACCCTGGGCGGCATGAGTGTTGCGACAGCCGCCTGGTGCAAGGACGACCCGGCAGCGGGTGCAAAGCTCTATACCGCGAACTGCGTGGCCTGCCACGGCGCCGATCGTGCGGGCATGCCGGGTGCGTTCCCGGCGCTCACCGACATCGGCAAGCGCATGGCACCCGCACAGATCAAGGAAAAGATCAGCAAGGGCGGTGGGCTGATGCCGCCCTTCTCCCAGCTGTCACAGCAGGAGATCAATGACATCACCAGTTACCTGGCGAAGTAAGCGGCCGACGATCACGCCGGCCGCGTGCCCCTACAGCTCGCGCACCCAGATGTTGCGGTAGCTGACCTTGGAGTCGTGTTCCTGCAGATAGAGCGGCGCACACGCATGCGGTGCGTACGAAGGCGCACCGATGTACTCGGTCTTGCCCGCCAGCACGGTGTCATCCTGCACCAGTACGCCGTTGTGCAGCACCGTGATGCGCGCAGGCGAGACGAGCCCGCCGCCCGGCGAGAAGCGCGGCGCTTTCCAGATGATGTCGTAGGCCTGCCACTGCCCCGGTGCGCGCGAGGCATTCACCCGTGGCATCGCCTGCTTGTAGATCGAGCCGGCCTGTCCGTTGGCATAGGTCGGGTTTTTGTAGCTGTCGAGCACCTGCAGCTCGTAACGTTCCTGCAGGAAGATGCCGCTGTTGCCCCGGTTCTGGCCGTCGAAACCCTTGGTTTCGGTGGGTGTACGCCATTCGACATGCAGTTGGACATCGCAGAAGCGTTGTCGGGTGCGGATGCCCTTGCTGCCCGGCACCACGGTCATCGTGCCGTCGGCGATCTTCCAGGGCACACGCCCACCCTGCTCCGCCTCCCATGCGGAGGCATCCCTGCCATCGAACAGCACGATCGCGTCGGAAGGCGCCTTGCCTGCAGGTGTTGCCACGACGGCAGGCACAGGTTCCCACACCTCGGTCTTCTTCGGATCGCGTGCAGGATCGGCAGCATCCTGTGCCAGGGCAGGTGCAGCGGCCAGCACGCTGGCCGCGATCAGCAGCGGCTTGATCATCATGCTGCGCTCCATCAGCTGGTCCCCCATGCAGGTGTGCCGGGGGTATAGGCCAGGTCGCCGTCGTAACGACCCGGCACGGCGACGTACTGCAGCACGCCGGTGGCGCCGACCTTGGAGGTGAAGAAGCCGAAGATGGCCAACTGCTTGAGCATCGTGAAGTAGTGCGGCATCGCGTCGCCCTCTTCAGGCGTACCGGTCTCGGTCACATCGGCCTTGCGTACCTTGGCCTCCGCATCCAGAGCACGCAGCAGTTCGGTGCGGGCTTCCGGCGTGAGCGATACGAAGCGGCCACCCGCGCGTTTGTCGATGTCGACCAACCCGGCGCGGAACGTCGCCTGTTGCCGGGCGGTGTAGCAGTCGCTGACGAACGTCGCCATGAACGCACCGGCGCCCGCGTCCTTCGCCCCGGGTGTCCTGGTCCGCGGCAGGATGGTCTCGGCGATCTCATCCAGCGTGCCGATTTCGGCATCGGAGAACGCAGGCATCGCGCCAGCCGCTGGCGCCTTGCTCTGCGCCAGTGCCGGTAGCCCGACCATCGCCGCACCGGTGGCGGCCACGATCATCTTCAGCAGTTCGCGACGATCCATCACAGGTTCCCCGCTTTCAGTTCGCGCACGGCGTGATCGGCAGCGCGTGCCGTCAGCGCCATGTAGGTCAATGAAGGATTCACGCAGGCGCTGGACGTCATGCAGGCACCATCGGTGACATAGACATTGGGTGCATCCCAGACCTGGTTGTGCGCGTTCAGTACGGAGCTCTTCCGATCACGTCCCATGCGCGCGGTCCCCATCTCATGGATGCCCTTGCCCGGGGCGTAGTCGTTGTCGTGCATCTTCACGTCCTTGACGCCGGCCGCCTCCAGCATCTCGGCGGCATCGGCGGCCATGTCCTTGCGCATGGCCAGTTCATTGGCGCGCATGGCAACGTCCATCGCCAGCACCGGCAGCCCCCATTTGTCCTTGCGGTCGTGGTCCAGGCGGATCGTATTGTCGTGGTGCGGCAGCATTTCACCGAACCCGGTCATGCCGATCCGCCAGTCACCTGGCACGGTCAGCGCTTCCTTCAGGTCGGCGCCGATGTTCAGCTCGGCGATCTCGCGCGACCACCCGGTGCGGCTGGCACCGCCCTGGTAGCCGAAACCGCGCAGGTAGCCACGCCTGTCGGCTGCGACGTTGCGAAAGCGCGGAATGTAGAAGCCGCAGGGACGGCGGCCGAAGTAGTACTTGTCCTCGTAGCCCTCGACCCGACCGGAGGCACCGGCACCGAAGTGATGGTCCATCACGTTGTGCCCGAGTTCGCCGGACGAAGAACCCAGTCCCCCGTCCCAGACGTCGGTTGCCGAGTTCATCAGCAGCCACGTCGAGTTGAACGACGACGCGTTGAGGAAGATCACCTTGGCGGTGTATTGGTAGGTCTGGCCGGTTTCGGCGTCGATGACCTCCACACCACGCGCGCGCTTGCGGTCCTTGTCGTACAGCACTTCCTTGACGATCGAGAATGGCCGCAGCGTCAGGTTGCCGGTCTTCATCGCCGCCGGCAGTGTCGCCGCCTGGGTCGAAAAATAGGCACCGAAGGGACAGCCCAGGATGCACTTGTTGCGATACTGGCAGTTGACGCGCCCTTGCTCGGGCATGGGCTTGGTGATGTTCGCCGTGCGCGAGTGGATCATGTGCCGCGTTCCGCCAAAGGCCTTCTTGATCCGCGCTGCCACATCCTTCTCGACGATGTTCAAGGGAATCGGCGGCAGGAACTCGCCGTCCGGCAGCACGTCCAGCCCTTCGCGCGTACCGGCGATGCCGGCGAACTTCTCCACATGGTCATACCAGGGCGCGATGTCGGCGTAGCGGATCGGCCAGTCAGCGGCGATCCCGTCCTTGAGATTCGCTTCGAAATCCAGGTCGGAGAAGCGATAGCTCTGCCGCCCCCACAGCAGCGAGCGGCCGCCAACGTGGTAGCCGCGGAACCAGTCGAAGCGCTTCGTCTCGATGTAGGGCGATTCCTGTTCGTTGGCCCACATGCCTTCCAGGTTCTCGGCCAGGCCGTAGTCGCGCATCAGCACCGGAAAGTCCGCTTTCATCGCCTGCGTGGGCCGGTTGCGGTGCGGGAAATCCCACGCCTCCTTCATCGCGTTGACGTAGTCCTTGACGTGCTCGATGTTGCGACCGCGTTCCAGCATCAGGACCTTCAGGCCCTTCTCGGCCAGCTCCTTCGCTGCCCAACCGCCACTGATTCCCGAGCCAACAACAATGGCGTCGTAGTGATTATCTGCCATGGGTTTCTCACCTGGGTGGATATCGTTTCAGACGTCGCAGAGGCGGACTGCCTCGCGCAATGAGCCAACGGGATCGGGGGCGGCAGGCATGAATTCCTGCGCCAGATACCCCTTGAAACCGGTGTCGCGGATCGCGCGACAGATGGCCGGATAGTGGAGCTCCTGCTGGTCTCCGATCTCGTTCCGGCCGGGCACGCCTGCGGTGTGGTAATGCTTGAAGCAGGCGTGGTGTTTTCCAATGGTGGCGATGATGTCGCCTTCCATGACCTGCATGTGGTAGATGTCGTAGAGCAGGCCGAAGTTGTCCGAGCCGAGCCGCTGGCACAGCTCCACGCCCCATGCGGAGTGATCGCACAGGTAGTCGCGATGGTCGACCCTGGAGTTCAGCAGCTCCATCACCAGCACCACGCCGCGCTTCTCGGCCTGCCCGAGGATGCGCTTGAGGCCAGCCTCGGCGTTGGCCATGCCGTCATGCGGGTCCATGCCGTTGCGGTTGCCGGAGAAGCAGATGAGATTGCGGTAGCCGGCATCGGCGACCAGATCGATGTGCCGCGTGTAGCGCTCCACCAGCTGGTCGTGGAACTCACGGCCGGCAAAACCCTTGGTCAGGCCCAGCTCCGCACCGTTGCACATCGAGCTGTAGATGCCATTCGCCTTCAGCGTGGGCCAGTCCTCCGGGCCGACCAGGTCGATCGCGGCAAAACCAATGTCCTTCACCGTCGCGCAGAGCTGGGCGACGGACAGCTGCGGGAAGGTCCAGCGGGCGACGGAGTGCTTCAGGTTGCCTTTGAGTGGCGCGGTGGAGGCGAATGCGGGCAGCGCCGTCGCGGCCCCCAGGCCAATGCTGCCGGCAACTGCGATGCGCAGCGCATCGCGCCGCGTGAGCCCCGGTGCCGGGGCCGGTCTGATCGAATGGATGGACATCCACCTCCCGGCCTCCCAACCGGTATCAAACGCAACGATTCACAGCAATGCAATCGATTGCACCATAGGGGAGGAAATTGTCTGTTTGCAAGTCGCGGTGCACGAAAACAGATGCTGCGGGGCACCACTCCGATGAATCCGTGGAAAAAGAAAAGCCCCGCACGAGCGGGGCTTTCTTTTCTGCTGCAGGCGCGCGTCCGATCAGAACGGTTGTGAACCCACAGATCGCAGCGCTCTCAACGCGAAACCATCGCAAGTTCCTGTATCTAAAGGCTTTTTCTTGATCATTGAAACTCGCATTTATACATTGAGAGAGGTTTTTGTTGTAAAAGACGGATTTCGAGCCGAAAGCGACCGCCTTTTTCTACATAGGTAGCAATCCTAGCAGCGCGCAGAGGCAAGCGCTTACTTACCGCTTCGGGCACCACCTTTGGCGTGCTGGTCAAGGAACTTGCCCATCGCAACCTTTTTCTTCAGCACGTCGGCCGGGATCTCGAGCCCCTCTCGTCGCGCAATGGCAACCGCGTACTGGATCTGCGCCTGGGACGGTGGCCTCAAGTCATAGTCCAAGTACATGTCAACGACCGGACCGACAGCCTGCGCAACCCGATTGGCGAGTCGCTGAAGCTTGACCGGATCCGCTCTCGAACACTGCTCCCGACGTCCCCCCGCTTTCAGTAGCGGAGCTGTTTGGAGCCCGGCTTTATCGTAGCGGTTTCACCGCCAGCTGTTGGG